>NZ_JAHONA010000030.1 GCF_019131995.1 Collinsella aerofaciens
GGGTCAGCCCGTGGGAGGCCAGGGCGCCGCTGACCGGTGGACGGCACCGAGCCGTACGCTTGAATTGAGAAGGGGGAGGCCTCGCGGTCTCCCCTTTTTTGCGTTAAGACTTCACAATATAGTTGCATTTCACCCTTAACCCGGTTGGGCTTATGGGTAATGGGCTTTTATTTAAAGACAATAAATCGAATCACAAGGGCAACTGCTATAACCACAATGATCAATAGCAGTAATTGGAGTCGATGCTGCTTGCGTCGTTTACTTGACGATACGAAGATCGTTTTCCCTTGTTTTGGCGTCTCGAGATAACGAGCCGAATGCGTTAAGGTTTGCTTAGGTCGAGGACCTCTTTGCTGTTGAGTTTTGGGCGTTTTCGTCGGGACGTCATTGATCGCGCTGTTTTTTGATAACGGTGCATCTTTCAGATATACGGGATCGCTCGATGCTACGCCCATATGCTTACGTCCCGTCTGGGCATCCTCGAGCGTTTGATATCGATTTCTCGTAACATACTCGGGCTCTGCATCATTAATGGGCTCTTGCGAGATGTGGGGGCGATGGAACCGTGGCGGCTGCGCGGAAGTATCTTCCCCCTGCGTCGGCATAAACATATTGTTCTGGTTTTGGTCGTCCATGATGCCCTTTAGCTCGTTACCAACAACGTGTATGCGCTCATTGTAAGCCCCTTGTTATTTGTAGCTGTGGACATACTCGTTATTTAAGCTCTGGTTCAAAGAACCTTAACCTTCCTAAAACCTGAGTCATACGCACTTAGATATGCTTATAGTACTGGACTCAAAAAACTTTATAGTCGATGTATATATGAGCACCGGGTGGGCATATATAAGAGCGTCAAAAGAAGTCCCAGTCACCTGGAAGATGACTCGGCAGTCCTATAAAGGAGTGGTAAACATGGCAAGCATGGTTCCTTATCGTTCGGTTTTTGGCGTTCGTCCCTCTGCAAGCTCGCTGTTCGATCTGTTTGATGATATGAGTGACCTAGCGAACGGCTCGATTGCCTCTAAGGCGTTCCCCGTTGACGTTGAGGATAAGGGCGATGGTTATGAGGTCAAGGCTTATCTGACCGGCGTCGCCAAGGACGATATCGATGTCGAGCTTAACGAGGGCCGCCTGTCCATTAGCGTGAATGTCGAGGAAGACGAGGAGAACGAGGGTAAGAACTTCCTGCAGAAGGAGTTCAGCTCGTACAGCGCGACGCGTGGCGTGTATCTTAAGGACGCTTCGAGCGAGGGTCTCTCGGCTAAGTACGCTGACGGCATCCTGACCGTTACGGTTCCCAAGATCGTCGAGAAGAAGAACGTTACGAAGATCTCCATCGACTAACTTCGTTGGTGCTCCGCACTATTAAAAGACAGCAAAAGGGCTGGGAAGCGATTCCCGGCCCCTTTTGCTGTCTAGGACAGTCTATTGAATGGTTGCTGGCCGATACTGGCTTGCGGGGCGTATCGAGAGTTTTCGCGATCCTTGGAGAAGGGTGGCGGAGCTGCCGAGCTCGTCGTCCAGGGTTGCGGCTAGAGCTTTGGCATAGCTTTTGACGGTAAGGCTCGGGCGATTGTTATCTTGGCTGATATGCATGGCAATGAGCTGTTCGGTGCGATCGGTAACAAGCTCGCGTGCGGCTTCGGCTGCCTGATCGTTGGAGAGATGCCCTTTTGTAGATAGGATGCGCTCCTGAAGAAAGCGGGGATATTCTCCCTCGCGCAGCATGGTCACATCGTGGTTGCTTTCGAGCGCGAGGACTCGACAATCTTTGAGGGTGTTCATGGCTTGGCTCGATAGCTCTCCGGTGTCGGTGGCAAAGCCGATGGAATCATCGAGAGCATTGAATCGATAGCCGACAGGATTGATGACATCGTGTGATGTTGAGTAGGTTTGCACGTGGATGCCGGCAATGGATAGGGTGTCACCGGGATCGAATTCCTCGACAGGCAGATGTGAAAGATTTTCTTTGTTCGAAAGTGTGCCCCTGCTGGCAAAGAGGGGGCCGTGCCAGTGCTTGCACCAGACATCGAGACCCTTGATGTGATCGCTATGCTCATGAGTAATGAGAAGAGCCGAGACGTTGTCTGCCGAGAGCCCCAGTTCTGCCATGCGCTTTAATGTCTCGCGGCGAGAAAGACCGTCGTCAATCATGATGAGCCTCCGGGGGCCTTCGATGAGCGCGCAGTTGCCTTTTGAGCCGCTGCCAAGGATATGAAGGTGCAGACGAGACATAAGATTCCAAAGGATACAATGGGTGCGAACGAATAGAGGAGGAAGCAAATGCCAACGGTATCTCAGCATTATGGACACCATGCTGCATCGCGGGCTGATGATAAAGCCCTGGCAACGCGGCAGACGGCTGCCCCCGTGGTGCTCATGGTATCAGGTGGTGCGGACTCGACGGCTTTGCTCCTTATGGCGTGCACATCAAAGCTGGATATTCTGGATGGGCGTGGTGTAGCCCCCATCGCGCGCGAGCGGCTGCACGTGCTGCATGTGAACCATCATCTGCGCGGCGAGGCATCCGATGGCGACGAGGCCTTCGTGCGTGAGCTCTGCGCACAATATGGCTTGCCGCTGTGTGTTGAGCATGCCTATTTTGATAATGAATCGGGCAATATCGAGGCGGCTGCCCGCGAGGTGCGCTATGCCGCGGCGCGGAGGTATGTTCGCGAGCTCTGCGCCCAGACGGGGGCACCGCGAACGGCGGCTCGTATCTGCACCGCGCACACGTCTTCTGATCGTGCGGAAACGTTTTTGATGAACGCGATTAAGGGGTCGGGGCCCGCTGGTCTATCGAGCATTCCTCGCCGGAGGAATATCGTGGTGCGTCCCTTGCTCGACCTGACTCATGATGAGCTCGTGGGCTATCTGCAGGTGCATGGTCAGCCGTGGCGAGAGGACGAGAGCAACGAGGACGTGTCGTACTTGCGCAACTACGTGCGCCATCGGGTGATGCCGGTGGTGGCGCAGCGCAACGCGAGCGTCTGTAAGACGATTGGCGCTGCTTGTGAAATTCTGGGCGACGAAGACGCCTTTCTTTCCCAGCTTTCCGCACAGGCGTTTCGAAGCTGCCTGCGCAAGGAGGCGGCGGGTGCACTGGTCCTTGACGCTCGCCGACTGGCCGCGGCCGAGGTGGTGATTGCTCGGCGCATGGTACGACTGGCAATTAAGCGTATCGACCCCGACGCTCGCCCGGAGATGCGGCATGTGGAGCGCGTGCTCGCCTGTGTCGCCGAAGGCTCGGGTTCGGTCACGCTGCCGGCGGGAATCGATGCGCGCGTGGAGTTTGGCATGCTGTCATTCAAGGCCCCGGCGGCGCGCGAGGGGTTAGTTGCCGATTGGGTCGCCATTCCCGGTCGATTGCCGCTGGGGGCGGGCCGCATCCTGGTGGCAGAGCCAATGGCCGTTGAGCCGGGGTGTGATATTGTGCGCCGTGTCCGCGAACTCGCGGGTGCCGGAGGGGTGGCCGCTATGGTGGATGCCGCGACGCTGGGCTTTGCCGATCGCGATAGCGAACGGATGCTCGCCGGCTCGCGCGGGGAGATTCCCGCCGAGGCGCGTTTGGCGCGTCTGTGGGTAGACGGTCCCGTGCCGGGGGATGTGATGTGTCCGTTGGGCATGAGTGGGCGAAGTAAGAAGGTGTCCGACCTGCTCAACGAGGCTCGTATTCCCGTCTCTGAGCGCGCAGGCGTTCCTGTGGTGAGAACGGCTCCGGGAGGTGCCGTGGTATGGGTCGCAGGCGTTCGCACGGACGAGCGTTTTAAATGCACGGCCGCAACGCGCGTGGCGTATCTGCTTCGTGTGGTCGATGCGGAATAGCATCCCACGCCAGCTATTCTGTGCGACGTTGACGGTATTCCCGCGCTGATGGCGTACGGGCTGGAAAATATACCCCGTGCGCTGCTAGAATGTGAAGTTCGCGTCCATACGGCGGTGTGTGGGCGATAAGCACAAGAAAGGGTTGTCATGGCTTCTCAACATCCGGATATCGAGAAGGTTCTGTTTACGCAGGAGGATATCGACGGTATCGTCTCTCGCCTAGGCGAGCAGATTACTCGCGACTACGCGGGTAAGGATCTGGTGCTGATTGCGGTCCTGCGCGGCGCCGTGGTCTTTATGGGCGACCTGATGCGCAAGATCGAGCTGCCGACCAACATCGATTTCATGGCTGTTTCGAGCTATGGTGACGGCGTGAAGTCCTCGGGTATCGTGCGTATCATTAAGGACCTGGATATCGACATCCGCGGTCGCGACGTGCTGATCGTCGAGGACATTCTGGACTCGGGCCTGACGCTCAAGTATCTGATGAAGAACCTCGAGAGCCGCAAGCCCGCTTCTCTGGAGGTCGCCGCCTTCCTGTGGAAGGACGTTGAGGACCGTACCTCGGCCATCACGCCCAAGTATGTTGGAACCCATTGCCCCGATGCCTTTGTGGTGGGCTACGGCCTCGACTATGCCGAGCGCTATCGTAACCTTCCGTATCTGGGCATTTTGAAACCGGAGGTTTATTCGTAAGATGCCCGACGACCGTAACGATAACAATTCCCAGACTCCCCGGGAGCCTAAGATCCCGGGGGTGCCCGGAGGCAAGAAGCCCACGCGTACGGGCTGGCTGTATTTTATTTTGGCTTGCGCGCTCCTGGGCTACGCCTTCTTTAACATGGGCTCCGGCTTTGCCAATTCCAGCAATACCGTTAAGCTCGCGACGAGCGAGATGGTGAGTGCCATCAAGCAGGATCGCGTCGAAGATCTGACCTATACGGTTCAAGACGGAAGCGTGACGGGTCATTACTGGAAGACGAAGAAGGACAAGGGCGATACGAGCGAGCTCAAGAGCTTCTCCTCGACCTATGTCGGCTCCGATTCGCTTGCCGAGCTTATGGCGGAGCACCCCGATACCAAGTACATCGTCAACACCAACGATCCCGATTTTTGGGGCGACTTGGCGATGAGCGTGCTTCCGACAATCGCCCTGATCGCTATCATGTTCTACTTTATGCGCCAGATGATGGGCGCCAACAACAGGAACATGCAGTTTGGCAAGACCAACGCCAAGACCAACGAGGCCACGCGCCCCAAGGTCAAGTTTGAAGACGTTGCCGGCGTGGACGAGGCAGTCGAGGAGCTCGAGGAGATCCGTGACTTTTTGAGCGATCCGGACCGTTATCGCAAGCTGGGCGCCAAGATCCCGCGTGGCGTGTTGCTGGTGGGCCCTCCGGGCACCGGTAAAACGCTGCTGGCCAAGGCTGTAGCCGGCGAGGCGGGCGTGCCGTTCTTTAGCATCTCGGGTTCCGACTTTGTCGAGATGTTCGTGGGTGTCGGCGCCAGCCGTGTACGTGACCTCTTTAAGGAGGCCAAGTCCCAGGCTCCGTCGATCATCTTCATCGATGAGATCGATGCCGTGGGACGTCAGCGCGGAGCCGGCCTGGGCGGCGGCCACGACGAGCGCGAGCAGACGCTCAACCAGCTGCTGGTCGAGATGGAAGGTTTTGAGGAGAGCGAGTCGGTCATTCTGATCGCTGCGACCAACCGTCCTGACATCCTGGATCCGGCATTGCTGCGTCCCGGTCGTTTTGACCGTCAGGTCACGGTCGACCGTCCGGATGTGAAGGGCCGCGAGCAGATCTTGCGCGTGCATGCCGAGAACAAGCCGATGGACGAGGACGTGAAGTTTGAGAAGCTCGCCCAGATGACCGTTGGCTTTACCGGCGCCGATCTGGCAAACCTGCTCAACGAGTCTGCGCTGCTGGCTGCCCGCCGCCATCGTTCCGTGATCTCGATGGATGAGGTCGAGGAATCGATGGAGCGCGTGATTGCCGGACCGCAACGCAAGGGTCGCGTGATGACCGAAGCCGAGCGCACCACGATTGCCTACCATGAGAGCGGCCATGCCCTGGTGGGTCATATCTTGGAGCACTCCGATCCGGTTCATAAGATTTCGATTGTCAGCCGCGGCCAGGCTCTGGGCTACACACTGCAGCTTCCGCAGGAGGATCACTTCCTCAAGACCAAGAACGAGATGCTCGACGAGCTCGCCGTGTTCTTGGGCGGTCGCGTTGCCGAGGAACTCATGTGCGACGACATCACGTCGGGCGCGAGCAACGATCTGGAGCGCGCGACCAAGATGGCGCGCGAGATGGTCACGCGTCTGGGCATGAGCGAGGAACTGGGCACGCAAGTGTTTGGCGAGGCGCAGCATCAGGTATTCCTGGGCCGCGATTACGCCGATCACCAGGATTACTCCGAGGAGACGGCGCGTCGCATCGACATCGAGGTCCAGCGCATTATGCGTGAGGCCCATCGCCGTGCGGTCGAGATTTTGGATGCCCGTCGCGATCAGCTCGATCTGATGGCCAAGGTGCTGCTTGAGCGCGAGACCGTCGAAGGCGACGCCGTGAACGCCCTGCTCGACAACGAGTGGGATGCCTACCTTGAGCGCGAGGGCGATATCCTGGCGGCCAAGGAGGAGCGCAATGCCAAGGCGGCTGGCATGCCGACCAAGAAGCGCGCGCCTCGTATGAGCGAGGAGGAGCTGGCGGCCGATGCCGCAGCCTTTGCGCAGGCGGCTATGCAGGAGGATGCCGAAGCCGCATCCGATGATGCCGGCGATGATGCCGGTGCCGACACCGACGCCGACAAATAGTCTTTGTGGTGAAAGCCTCCGCGGGGAAACCTACGGAGGCTTTTTCTTTTGAGCGATATTGGGCCATCTGTTGATTGGGGACAGACTTAAATGAGCGTTTTCACGCATTTAAGTCTGTCCCCAATCAACATTGCTGCGGCACTTTGCCCGACTAAAGCGTACAATACCGCCTATGCGAAAGGGGAACAGATGATCAACGAAACCATGTATGCTCGCGGTGCGGAAAGCTCCATCATCCGCGAGATTTTTAGCTATGGCCTTGAGCGTAAGGCGCAAATCGGCGCGGAAAACGTGTTCGATTTCTCGCTGGGCAACCCGAGCGTTCCGGCACCCGCTGCCGTCGCGGAGTCCATCAAAAAGGCGCTTGAACTGCCCAGTGACCAGCTGCACGGCTACACTCCCGCACCGGGCCTACCGCAGTGCCGTACCGCCGTTGCTGAGTCGCTCAACCGTCGCTTCGGTACGAGCTATGAGGGCAAGGACGTCTTTATGACGGTGGGCGCCGCGGCTTCGCTCACCTGTACGCTCAATGCCGTTACGAATCCGGGCGACGAGGTTATTGTTATCGCCCCGTACTTTCCGGAGTATCGCGTTTGGATTGAGAAGGCTGGTTGTACGTGTGTCGAGGCGCTTGCCAACGAGGACACATTCCAGCTGAGCGTGGACAACGTGCTCAAGGCGATCAGCGATAAGACGGCGGCCGTCATTATCGACTCGCCCAACAACCCGACCGGTGCCGTGTATACGCGCGATACGCTGACGCGACTGGCCAATATCTTGCGCGAGGTCAACGCCAAGCGCGATCCCGAGAACCCGATCATGCTTATCTCGGATGAGCCGTATCGCGAGATTGTCTATGGCGCCGAGGTGCCTTGGGTGCCTTCTATCTACGAGCACACCATCGTGTGCTACTCGTATTCCAAGTCGCTTTCGCTGCCGGGCGAGCGCGTGGGGTGGATCCTGGTTCCCAATACGAATCCTCAGGCAGCGCGTCTGATGCCGGCTGTTGCGGGTGCTGCCCGTACGCTGGGCTTCGTGTGCGAACCGGCGCTCTTCCAGCGCGTGATTATCGATTGCATCGATGAGCCGAGTGACGTTGAGGCCTATGCACGCAACCGCACGGCGCTTACCGGTGCATTGGCGGAGTACGGCTACACGTATGTTGAGCCGGATGGCGCGTTCTACCTATGGGTGAAAGCGCTGGAGCCCGATGCGAACGCCTTCTGCGAGCGCGCGAAGAAGTACGAACTGCTCGCGGTGCCTTCGGATAGCTTTGGCATGCCGGGCTGGTTCCGCCTTGGCTACTGTGTGAGCTACGAGACTATCGTCAACTCACTGCCCGCCTGGAAGCAGCTGGCTGACGAGTATCGTCAAAAGTAAAGCGCTCTGCTTACAATGTTTTACGTGAAACGGGGTTTGGTTTTAAACCGGACCCCGTTGTCATGGACGTTGTGTCGTTGGGATGGAGCGGTTTTACGACTATCGAAGGCTATGCGTACAATGAATATAAGCGACGGCCGTGCCAGATAAGGAGACCTGATGCCCTACCTGCTTTCTTGTGACATTCATACCCATACGATGTTCTCTGCGCATGCATATTCGACCATTGAGGAGAATGTGTACTGGGCGGCAGAGCGTGGTCTGCAGGTGCTCGGATCTGCCGACCATTTGAGCTCTATGGTTACGGCTTGCCCCAATGACCTGCGCAGTTACCAGTTCTTTATCAACCAGGATATCTGGCCGCGCATTTGGAGCGGCGTGCTGGTGCTGCGTGGTGCCGAGGCCGATATCGTTTCGCTGGACGGAAGCCTGTTTGGCGAGGACACTCCTGTCACGCTCGATATCGCCGGCGATTCGTACAGCCGTCAGCATTCACTGTTCGATTTGGTTACGCGTAATTTGGATTATTTGGTTGCAAGCGTGCATAATCCGCAGATTGCTGAGGGCGCGACGCTGACCCAGACGACCGAGATGTATATCAATGCCCTGGAGCACCCCAAGGTGTTCATGCTGGGTCACACGGGGCGTTCGGGCGTGCCGTTCGATATCGACGAGGTGCTGTTGGCAGCTAAGGCCAAGCACAAGATTATCGAGATCAACAACCATAGTCTTGAACACGGTGTCGACACTGAGCATTGGGCCGTATGCCGCAAGATTGCCGAGCGCTGCGCCGAGCTGGGCGTGGGCATTGGCGTTTCGACCGATGCGCACATTGGCATGGCAATTGGTAAGCTCGATTACGCTCGCAAGATGCTCGACGAGATTCACTTCCCGCTGGATCTGATCGTGACGCGCGATCGCGAGACGCTGCTGCGCGAGATGGCGGCAGCCGGCGTGTGCGATCTGCGCAATGGGATGTAGCGGAATTTATAAACCAAGCGAAGGGGGGGCGGCCCAGACGGGTCGCCCCCTTTCTTGTCCCAAAAATCTACTGAGGTTGGTTAGCGGCGTTCGAGGACCGCTACGGTTTCGGTGTGGTCGGTATGGGGGAACATGTCGACGGGCGTGATCTTGAGCAGGCGATAGCCTCCGTCGAGGAGCTGGTGCAGGTCGCGCTCTTGGGTCACGGGGTTGCAGCTGATATAGGTGATGCGGCGCGGCTTAAGTGCGCAGGCAGCTTCGAGGAACTCGGGCGTGGAGCCGGCGCGCGGCGGGTCGATGGAAAGAACGTCGACGCGTTCGTTGCTGTCGGCGGCATCCAGGATGTAGTCGGTGGCGTCGTCGGCCATAAACCAAGCGCTGCGGGTGAGGCCGTTGAGCTCGGCATTGCGACGTGCGTCGGCAATGCCCGCCGGGTTGCGCTCAACGCCGAGCAGCATAATGCCGATACCCTTGTTCTGGGCATCTTTAGCTGCGCACAGGCCGATGGTTCCGCTACCGCAATAGGCATCCATGAGCACATCGCCCTGGTGCAAATCCATGCCGTCGATAGCGAGCTGATAGAGCAGCTCGGTCTGCTGCGGGTTGGTCTGGTAGAACGCGGTGGGGGAGATATCGAACTCGCAGCCGAGCAGCTGGTCGCGCATGCACTCGGCGCCATATACAATGCGGGTTTCCTCGCCGAGGATGGCGTTGCCGGGACGTCCGTTGATGTTTTGGGCGACGGTGACGATGTGCGGATTGAGTGCGGCGACAGCCTCAAAGAACTCCTGCGCATGCGGCAAGTCGCGCTGAGCGGTCACGAGCGTGACCATGACCTGGTCGGTACGCCAACCGCAGCGGACGACGGCATAGCGAAGCAAACCAAGATGCTTGTCCTCATTAAAGGCGGGAATATGCAGCCGCTCAGCTTCGCGTGCGATGCCGTTGAGAATCTGACGGGCGCCCGGTGCCTCGACGGGGCATTCGGGTACGGCAACGATCTTGTGCGTGCCGCGCTCAAAGAAACCGCACCGGACAGTGCCTTCTTTGCCGGGGGCAAAGGGAGTGGCGGCCTTATGGCGAAAACCGCGCGGCGCAGGATATTTGCCCGGGTCGCCCAGGGTGACGCCCATACCGCGAATGGGGTCGACGCTAATGCCCTCGCGCTCGCAAAGGGTAGCAAAAAGCTCCTCCATGGCGGCCTGCTTGGCTGCCAACTGCTTCTTATAAGGACGATTGAGCGCCGTACACCCACCGCAAGCTTTCATGATGGAACAAGGAGACTTGGGATCAACGGCCTTGCGCGCAGACGGAACCGGATTCTTATACGGGCGCTTGGAGCGAGTCTGAGATGCCTTATCGTCGTTCCGACGAGAGCCGGGACGCTTGGCCTTAGCCTTGCCCTTGGCCGACTTACCCTTCGCGTCCTGAGACGACTTGGATTTCTTAGAAGATTTTTTCTCCTCTGACCCCTCAGCCGCCTCGATCAAAGCACGACGAGCCTTACGCTCCGCACGAGATTCTGCCATCAATAACTCCACTAATTCATGAATTAAAGCTGCAAGTATTGTACCGTGCCAAGCCAGCAGACGATATGCAAGCGGTTTATTCGTGTCAGTGATAAGCCCAACGACGGTTGCCCGCCGCGTGAGGGGTGTGGGGGTTAAGTTTATCGCGAGTTCCGCACGAACAGGAGGCCACTTAATGTGGCCTCCGTCGTGAGCAGGACTGTAGAGCAGGAAACTTAACCCCCACACCCCTCACGCGGCGGGCAAACTCGCCTTGTGCTCTATCACGCTAAAGTGTATGATTCTGAACGTTACACGAATCACTTTACTTAACTAAAGTGCCATCAAGGGGGGATACCATGAACACCGATATGTCTCGTCGTCAGTTTGTTGGTCTAGCCGGCTCGCTCGCTACGGTGCTTGGCCTTGGTCTTGTCGGTTGCGGCGGTGGTGCCGGCAAGGGCTCCGCTGCTGGCTCTGCCGCGGCCAAGGATGTGAAGGGCGCTGCGGAGTCCAAGAAGCTCGTGGTGGGCTTTGATAAGTCCTATCCTCCGTACGGCTTTGTGGGCGACGATGGCGAGTACACCGGCTTTGATCTCGATCTTGCCAAGGCTGTTGCCGATAAGCAGGGCTGGGAGGTCAAATACGAGGCCATCGACTGGGATGCCAAGGATACGCTGCTTAACTCGGGCGCCATCAACTGCATCTGGAACGGCTTTACCATGGAGGGCCGTGAGGACGACTACACGTTCTCCGAGCCGTACATGCTCAACGAGCAGGTGCTGGTGGTCAAGAAGGATGCGGGCATCAAGGGCTGGGACGATCTTGCCGGCAAGACTGTGATTACCCAGACTGATTCCGCTGCGCAGGACGTGCTTGAGGGTGACCAGAAGGATCTGGCAGCGACGTTTGCCACGCTCGACACGATCGGCGAGTACAACACGGCCTTTATGCAGCTCGAGAGCGGCGCGGTCGATGCCGTGGCGTGCGATCTTTCGATTGCCCAGTATCAGCTTGCCGCCAAGCCCGATGCCTATACGCAGCTTGATGAGCCGCTGTCCAGCGAGCACTACGCCGTTGGCTTTAAGAAGGGCGACACCAAGTCGGCCGATGCTGTAGCCGAGTCGCTCAAGGCGCTCTACGAGGACGGCACGGTCAAGGACCTCTGCGATAAATATTCAAGCTATGGTTTGTCTTTCGATAATTGGGTGCTCAAGTAATGTCTATTCAGGTCATGATGCAGATGCTTGGCCAGGGGTTCTTGGTCAGTTTGCAGCTGTTTGTGTTGACGCTGCTCGGGTCGATTCCGCTGGGAATTCCCGTGGCGTTTATGCGCATGAGCAAAATCGCGCCGCTTCGCTGGATTGCGCGCATCTACATTTCGGTCATGCGCGGTACGCCGCTCATGCTGCAGATGTTTGCCATCTACTTTGCCCCGTACTACGTGTTTGGCATTTCGCTCACGCCCGATTCCAAGTGGACGGCGTGCGTCGTGGCGTTCATCATCAACTACGCCGGTTACTTTGCCGAGATCTATCGCTCGGGCTTGCAGTCCATTCCGCGCGGTCAATACGAGGCTGCCGAGGTGCTGGGCTATTCGCGCGTGCAGACGTTTCTGTATATCGTGATGCCTCAGGTCGCCAAGCGTATTCTGCCGGCGATGGGCAACGAGATCATCACGCTGGTCAAGGACACGTCGCTGGCGTTTGCCATTGGCGTGGGCGAGATGTTCTCGACCGCCAAGGCCCTGGTTGCCTCGCAGGTGAGCATGGTACCGTTTGCGATCGCGGCGCTGATTTACTGGGTCTTTAACTTTGTGGTCGAGATGCTGCTGGGCGCCGCCGAAAAGAAGCTGGACTATTATCATGACTAACTCAGTGATGAAAATCGAAAACGCACGTAAGGCGTTTGGCGGCAATGAGGTGCTCAAGGATATCTCGCTCGAGGTAAAGCGTGGAGAGGTCGTGGCGATTATCGGGCCTTCGGGTGGCGGCAAGTCCACGCTGCTGCGGTGTGCCACGCTGCTCGAGACGCTCGACGGAGGCTCGCTCTCGTTTGGCGACCTTGCCGTTGCGACGGATGCGGGTTCGGGCGCGGTCTATGCGAAGGGCGATGTGCCCAGGCAGGCGCGCTCGCGATTTGGCCTGGTGTTTCAGAACTACAATCTGTTCCCGCACTATACCGTGATGAAAAACATCACCGATGCGCCGATCCGCGTTCTTAAGCGCCCGCGCGAGCAGGCAGAGGCACGTGCGTGCGAGTTGATCGCGCAGATGGGGCTTACGGGCAACGAGAACAAGGTTCCTTGTGAGCTTTCGGGCGGTCAGCAACAGCGCGTGAGTATTGCCCGTGCCCTAGCGCTCGACCCGGAGATCCTGTTCTTTGACGAGCCGACCTCGGCACTCGATCCCGAGCTGACGGCCGAGGTGCTGCGTGTCATTAAAGACCTTGCGGCGCAGAATATGACGATGGTGATCGTGACCCACGCAATGCAGTTTGCGCGCGATGTTGCCGATCGCGTGGTCTTTATGGACGGCGGTCGTATTGTCGAGGAGGGGCCCGCCGAGCAGGTTATCGACCATCCGCGCGAGCAGCGCACGCGTGAGTTTTTGAGCCGTATCGAGGGATAGGCTCAGGTATTTGCTCAACTATTAATTGAGGCGAAGCCGCCGCAGGTCTTACGGTCTGTGGCGGCTTTTTGTTTGCATCGGCGGGGTTCAATAATCGCCTCACAAGCTTGTCTCTTCCTCTCGCCGCCTGTATTCATACGTGTGCCGAAAGGTGTGCATGGACGGTCGCCCGTGAGGGTAGGGTGGTGGCATAGGACATTTGGAGGGTGAGTCGGCTCGGCTGCCGACCATGCTGCTCCCGGGATGGCACCGACCGCGAACTCTCCCCGTTGGCGTCGCGCAATGCGCGCGGCCCTGCAAGGAGGTCATCATGGGTGCTCCCAAGACCGGCAATGTAAGGAACGTGGTGCTCGTAGGCCAAGGCGGGGTGGGCAAGACTTCACTCGCCGAGGCCATGCTCCACCTTTCTGGCAAGACCGCCCGCCTGGGCGGCCACGACGGCACCAAGCCCACGCTCGACTATGACCCCGAAGAGGTCAAGCGTGCATTTTCCATCTCGACGACCATTGCACCGATCGACTGGAAGGGCGCGCGCATCAATGTGCTCGATGCCCCGTGTTACCCCGATTTTATCGGCGACGCCTTTGCCGCGATGAGCGTCTGCGAGACGGCCCTGTTTGTGGTCGACGCCGAGGCCGGCCCGCAGCCTACGACGGTTAAGCTCTGGTATGCCGCCGAGGACCTGCGCTTGGCGCGTGCGGTGTTCGTAAACCGCCTGTCGCGCTCCGAGGCCAGCTTTGCGACCACGATGGACCTGCTGCAGGAGCGCTTTGGCACGCGCCTGGGCGCCGTGACCCTTCCCTGGGGCGAGGGCGAGGACTTTGATGGCATCATCGACCTGGTGCGCATGAAGGCGCGCCATTGCAACGGCGCCGAAGCCGTTGAGTCGGAGATTCCCGAGGAGTATCGTGCCCAGGCCGAGGAGGCCCATGACCATCTGTGCGAGCTGGTGGCCGAGGCTGACGACGAGCTGATGATGAAGTACTTGGAAGGCGAGGAGACACTGACGCAGGAGGAGCTTGAAGGCCTGCTGTCGAAGGCGATCGCCGAGCGCATCTTTGTGCCGGTCTTTGCGGGCGATTGCATTAAGGAGCAGGGCGTCAACTCGCTGATGGACGACATCGCCACGTACTTCCCGGCGCCGACGGACTACGGCGAGATGCCGCTCATCGATGGTGATTCGCTTAAGATCTCGAGCGACGATGACCGTCCGGTGGCGTTTGTGTTTAAGACGCTGGCCGATCCGCAGCAGGGCCGCATCAGCTTTATCAAGGTGCTGACGGGCACGCTTGAGCCGGGCCTTGAGCTGATCAACGCGCGTACCCGCAAGAGCGATCGTCTGGCTCACCTGTATGTGATGTGCGGCCGCGACATGACCGAGGTCGGTCACGCCTATGCCGGCGACATTATCGTGGCGCCCAAGTTGGCGGCAGAGACGGGTGACACACTCTCCATTACCGGTAAGGTCGAGGCGGCGGCGTTTAAGTTCCCCAACTCGCAGTACCGCATTGCCATCGAGGCCGAGAACCGTGGCGACGAAGAGAAGCTCTATACGTTTATCGAGAAGGCGTGCAAGGCTGATCCGACCATGAGCATCGATCGTGACGAGGAGACGGGCCAGACTATCATCTCCGCCGTTGGTGAGGCGCAGGTTTCGGTGCTGCTCAACCGTCTGGAGGACCGCACCAAGGTCGCTGCCAAGAGCGTGCCGATCCGTATTCCGTATCGTGAGACCATTCGCCGCACGGCAAGTGCCCAGGGCCGCCACAAGAAGCAGACAGGCGGTGCCGGTCAGTACGGCGACTGCTGGCTGCGCGTTGAGCCGCTCATTGGGCCCGACGGCACGAGCGATGGCTATGAGTTTGTGGACGAGGTCGTAGGCGGCCGTATTCCACGTTCGTTGATCCCTGCCGTGGACAAGGGTGTCCAGGAGACCATGAAGGACGGCATCATTGCCGGCTACCCGCTCACGGGCATTCGCGTGGCTGTGTACGACGGCTCGTATCACAGCGTCGACTCCAACGAGATGGCGTTCCGTGCGGCGGCTCGCATCGGCCTGCGCAAGGCATGCGCCGATGCCGACCCGGTGGTGCTGGAGCCCATCGAGGAAATCACGGTGACTATCCCCGAGAGCTACGCCGGCGCTGTGATGGGCGACATCTCGGCCTCGCGCGGTCGCGTGACGGGTATGGAGACCGATGAGCGCGGCGATACCGTGGTCATTGCTCAGGCGCCGCTGGCAGAGCTGACGGATTATTCGACGCGCCTACGCTCTATCACGCGCGGCACGGGCGACTTTACCATGAAGCCCGCTGGCTACGAGCAGGTTCCCTATGACGTTCAGGCCAAGCTGGTCGAGCGCTATGAGGAGGGCCGCGCCAAGTAGCGTGTGGCGTTGCCTGCAACATATATGCCGATGCAAGGGCCGCTCTGGGTAACCCAGGGCGGCCCTTTTTGATCCCTGGGGGACGGAGGAAAACAGATCATCTTTGGGTTACGGGTGGCGCGGTCGGCACTAGTCTCCGGATGCCTGGTTGCGACCGGTGGCGTAGTCGATCTGCACGTGCGGCTGCAGGTTGTAGCAATATACGTGGAAGCAGAGGGTCTTGCCGTGGTCCTCGACCGATTGCGCCTCAAGGCGCACGCCACGGCAGACAAGTTCCTCTTCGTTATACATGGGCGTGACGCGGTAGAGCACATGGTTGCCCGTATCGCGAATATAGTTGAGAATCTGCTCCTCAAACGGCAGCATGCCCGTTTCGTTGAGATAGCGCGTGCCGGTGAGGAGATTTTTGCGGTTGGCGTTTTCGCCGCAGAGCGACCAGGCGATAAGGTGGCAGCGGTTGTAGAGGCTCTGGCCCGGAATAAAGTCGTAGCGCTGCTGGCGCCATCCAGCGGGATGGATACGCGAGATATCGCCGCGCTCGCCTTGACCGAGTGATTCGGGGCCCACGCAGGCGAGCGCTTTGCGGGTGCGGCCCAGGCTGTCGAGCTTGGAGAACTTCTTAAAGCAGCCCTCTTCTGCAGCGCGCTCGTATTCATCGAGCGTGAATGATGGTGTGCCGAGCGGGTGCGTGCTGTCGGCGCGAAGAGCAACGTAGGGGTTGCCGGCGTAGTCGGGAATGCTGCTGAGATAAACACCGCGGGCGCGGTTGAGGTCGGGGTTTTCGACCTCGTCGATGGGGGTGGCGGCACTGTCCGCGGAAACGTCGTCATCGGTGTCGGTTGCGGCGGAATCGGAGCCATCACCAGAGTCCTGGCCGTTTTGAGGGTCCGGGGAGCTCGCCGTTCCCGATTCGAGCCGGGCAACCAGGTCTGCCTCGTCGTCGGTGCGGCTGGGGCTCTCGTTTTGTTTTTCGGCCAGAGCCGCCGCTTGCTCATCGCTTTGCGGCGACAGTAACTTGGGCGCTCCGTCGAGCGATCCCGTAAACAGCGCAAACCCGAGCACCACGGCGGTGCCGATGGAAAGTACTTGCTTGTAGGCGGACTTGCGCGACATGGAGGCTCCTGGATGGACGGTTGGGAGTCTACCAGTCTAGCAGGAGCCAGCAGGGGCCGTTCTGTCGAACAAATACTTAAGATTTGGGATAAATGCTACGGATTCATTTGCCTCATATGGAGCTGCGGCGGTTGTGAATGTGGGGCTATTCAGCGTTTCCCCAGATAAAACCTGCCAAAATAAACCTGTCCCTTTTTGGCAGGTTAATCGGGGGACTATTTCACCGCAACTTAGGGCACGGTTAGGGAGTGTGCACCTTAAAGAGTGGTGCCCTTGATTAGAGAGGTCGCGCTCGTCTCTCTAATTGTCTCTCTAAAGAGAAAGCCAGTTAAAGAGATAACATTGGGCTATCTAACAGTGAATTCGATACATCTCTCTAAATGTCTCTCTAAAATAAGGTGCTTATCTCTCTAAAGTTAGAGAGATATACTATACTTTAGAGAGATAAATCTATCGTTTTAGAGAGACGGAATGCCAATGCTGCTGGATGAACCTCTTGGCCTTATTGTTGAGCGCCTTCGCAGGCGGGGGACTGATGACGCATCGGTAGAAGTTAAAGCCTGCACGAATAAATTGAGCGCAGACGTATGGGAGACAGTGAGCGCTTTTGCGAACACTGCGGGTGGGCTCATTATTTTGGGCCTGAACGAGGCCGAAGGATTTGTTCCTTCGGCTAACTTTGCTATCGATAGGGTGCGCGATCAGTTTGTTTCGGGTATCGGAGACGGAGGCTCAGCGGCAGTGGTGGCCCATGCGCCGCGGTACGAGCTTGATCGAGGCGAGGTCGACGGGCTCCAGGTGCTTCTGGTGCGCATCTTTGAACTTGAACTTAAAGCGAAGCCTTGCTATATCGGCGCGCGCGGCGTGCAGAACGGTAGCTACAAGCGCGTGGATGATAAAGATATCAAGATGTCACCCGCTGAGCTATATGAGCTGCAGAGTGCGTTGCTTCCGAGCGATGCAGACGGCACGGTGGTTTCGGAGGCAACGGTCGAGGATTTGGATCCAGATGTCGTGCGGTCTATTATCGCAAATCGCCGGCTGCAGACCCCGCGCGTTTTGCGCGGGGCCGATACGCTGGAAAAGCAGCTGGTCAGACTCAATATCACTACAAAGGATGGTGCCGTGAAGCTCGCGGGGCTTCTGTCGGCGGGAATTTACCCCCAGCAGTTCTATCCCAAACTGATGATCGATATCGCCGTTCATTCCGATGTGGAAAAATCTGCACCCGGGCAACCCCGGTTTATTGACCGCCAGTTGTGCGATGGCCCGATTCCGGCTTGCATCGAAGATGCCCTTGCCGCGATTGGACGAAACTTGCGCAAAGCGACGATAGTGCAAGGCGCTGGCAGAAGGGAGGATTGGGAAGTTCCCCAGGAGGTTTTGCGCGAGGCCTTGGCAAATGCCTGCATCCATCGAGAATATTCGCCCATGTTTGTGGGGCAGGCCGTGAGTGTCGATATCTATCCAGACAGAATAGAGATCAAAAACCCCGGTGGGCTTTGGGGCGGAAAGACGGTGGACAATCTTGCAGACGGGGAATCGCGCTGCCGAAACCCAAAGCTCATGAGCCTAATGGGGGCGACGCCGTTAGAGCATGCCGAGGGGGCCGTTGCAGAAAGCCAGGGATCTGGTATCCCGGCTATGATTCGCGAGATGGAGTCTCGTTCACTTGGAAGGCCGAAATTTATCGTTAAGGCCGATTCGTTTACGGTGCTGCTTTCCCGGCACGGGGCGGAGCTTGCTGAAAACCGCACGTGGATTCAGAGCCATGTGGGCACCGAGCTGACGGATCGCGAGGAAACATTGCTCATGTTTATGCGGGAGCATGGGTGCGTATGCGATGTTCAAAAAATACGAGAGGCCCTGAAGTGGGATTCGGATGACATTCGCCTGATCTGCGGGAATCTTGTCGATAAACATGTCCTGTCAAAATGTGGCAAAGACACGTTTGAGATTATCGATATGAGCAGAGAATCGTCAGCTTCGACAGCGGATAGGATTCTGGAGGCTCTCAGCGCCGAAGTGGATATGACGGCGCGAGAAATAGCGGTTGCATCGGGGGTCAAAATTTCGTCCGTCCGCTACCATCTGCCAAAAATGGCGGATAAAGGACTCATCGAAGTAATGGGTTCGTCGACGAGCCGCAACCGCCGCTATCGGAAGAAGTAGATGCAGCCGAGTCGCCCCTCTTGTGTCTCTCGAAGTGAGATGGGTGCTAGGGGGCGACTGCCTCGCGATATTTCCCCAGATAAAACCTGCCAAAATAAACCTGTCCCTTATTGGCAGGTCAGTTAACGCAGTGCAGGTTGAGCATATGCGAGCGAGCGGGCTCCGGGTGCGGTAAGGTGACGTGAAACAAGCGGGCGCTGACCTTTTGGTCGCGCCCGTGAAGTTGAACGTCAGATTGCCGTGCCCGGGGCCCGCGCAGCGTCGAGCAGTTACGCCGTTTGTAAAACGGCGTAACCTAAAGGTTCATGTTGCCGTGAATGTAGGGGGTGACCTCGGGGGAGATATGGTCGCAGCCCAGCTCGCGCAGCGCGGACTCGATAACGGCGGGCAGCGGGGTCTTGCCCTTGTCGTCGACGGCGGCACCGCCGAGGGTGGCAATCTTGGCGACATCTGCGGGTGCGGCCTCGATATGCATGCAGCCGCCGACCAAGCGCGCGCGTACCTGTGCCAGATCAAGATCGTGCAGGTAATCCTCGCAGGCGCGAATCAGGGAGACCTTCTCGCGCGTAAGCTCCTCGCCCGTGGGAACGCGCGTGGCAAGACATGCTCCCGCCGGCAGGTTCCAAACGGGATAGCCCCATGCGCGCAGCAGCTCGCGCTCTTCGTCCTTGGTAAAGCCGACCTCCATGAGAGGGGAGCGTACGCCGAGCTCTTTTGCCGCGCGCATACCAGGGCGGTAGTCGCCGCGATCACTTGCATTGCTGCCATCGATGACGGTGGGAAAGCCGAGCGACTTGGCGTGGTTGACGATGGCGGTAAAGCCGGCGTGCTTGCAGTGGTAGCAGCGATTGGCATCGTTACAGGCTACCTGGGGGAGCTGCAGCTGATCGACCGAAAGATTGAGCACGGGGAGCTTAAAATGCGCCCCTTCATCAGCTTGCCCATCAACGGACTGCTCAAACGAAGTCTGTTCGGGCGTGCCGATGAGCGGCGTGGTGAGATGGACGAGGAGGGTATTGGTAGGCATGATGCGGGCGCAGACCGCGGCCAAAAAGCTGCTGTCGACACCACCGGAAAAGCCGATGGCGACGCGTCCGTATGCCAAAAGCAGCTGTTCGAGCGCCGATAGCTTGTCTTGAAGCTCCTCTGCGGGTGCCGTGGTGTCTAAAATCATGAAACGTTCCTTATCGTTGAGTACTCGATCGAAAACTATAATCCTAATGCGTTACTTGCCATAAGACTTCTATCTGTGTAACGAAAGTGCAATATGGCATATACGTTATATACAAGTTGCCAAATGCGGTAGAGTTGCAGCAACGCGACAGCGAGAGTCGATGGGGGATCGATATGATCAAGGCTGTTATTTTTGACATGGACGGAACGCTGGTCGATACCGAGCGTTTGGGCATCAAGGCCTGGAAGGCAGGCGCCGCCGAGCTGGGGCTCGCGATTGATGATGCGCTGATCCATCAGTTTATCGGCCGCACGCTACCTGATGTCATGCACATCCTTGATAAGCATTATGGCAGCCACGAAACCACCGAGGCGATCTATCGTCGCCACAAGGAGATTCGCGACGAGATGGTCAAGACCGACCTGGAGCTTAAGGCCGGCGCCGCCGAGTGCCTAGACGAGCTGCTGGCTGCGGGCTATCACGTGGGTCTAGCGACGTCGTCGCGCCTCGTTGCGGCCGAGCGCAACCTTAAGATGGTCGGTCTTTTTGACAAGTTTGAAACGGTGACCTGCGGCGAGGACGTTGTGCACGGCAAGCCCGACCCCGAGATGTATCTGCTCGCCTGCGAGCGCGCGGGCTTTGCCCCCGAGGAATGTGCTGTGGTCGAGGATTCGCGCAACGGCTGCGTCTCGGGCATCACGGCCGGATGCCATGTCTTCGCCGTCCCCGATATCGTGCCACTGCCGCAGGACGTGGTGGATGGCTGCGAGGCCGTGCTCGATACGTTGTTCGATCTGGCGGCGGCGGTCAAGGCCGTGCGCTAGACAATTGCGGTGTTGAAACGAGCAATTGCCCACGTTTGCGCTCAAGCAAAAGGGGTCCGGCAATGGTCGGGCCCCTTTTGCTTGAGCGGCGACTTAGCATACTTGCGGGCGTGCTATAGATACGCACCGAGGTTGATGGCCGTGGCGTCGGTCTGGCTGCTTGCCTGGGTGCTGGCGCGTTCCAGCAGGAACGGTCGCACGAGTTCTTGGCGGTTGATGTCCTCGATGGCCGTGACCGCGGTGACGGTGCGCGCCGCAGAGCCGATGTGGACGTGCTTGGTCTTTGCCGGGGCCTTGTTCTCAATTTGCTCCATGAGCAATTGAACGCCCTTGCGGCCAATCTCGTAGCCCGGGGGCGCTACCGTAGTGAGCGGGACCGATCCGCTCCAAGCGAGTGGGTTGCCATCGCAACCTGCTACGCGTACTTGCCCGGGGACGGCGATGCCTTTGTCGACCAGCGCCGAGATAACGCCCGAGGCCAACACGTCGGTCAGGCCGACGACAAAATCGGGGCGTTCGTCGGCGGGACGATCGGCGATTTGGTTGCCGATACCATAGCCGTCGGCGGCGGTATTCCATTCGCCGGCGTCGATGACTTCGATCTTGATATCGGGGTGCAGGGCGAGCGCCTTATGAATGCCAAGGACGCGCAGGGTGAGTTGCATAAATGCTGCTCTACCCACAACGGTGATATGGCGTGCACCGCGGGCGATGGCAAGTTCGGCAATGATGCGACCCTGGGCCTCGTTGTCGGCCGCTACGTAGTAGCCGGGCTCGGAGCAATGGATGTCCAGATGGACGATCGGCACGGGCATCTTGGCCATGGCGGGGTGCCAGTCAGGGGATGCCATGGGCTGAACCATGACGCCGGACATCTGGGTGCCCATAAAGTAGCGCAGGTAATGGTCCTGGAGAATATCGTCGTTATCGGCGTTGGCGATGAGCAAGTCATAGCCGTGCTTGCGAGCCTCGTTGTGGGCGCCGCTGGCGATTTGGAGCGAAAAGCCGTGATCGAGACGGGGGAGCACCAGGCCAAAGGACTTGGTGGCGCCGCCCGCGAGCTGACGAGCGCTTTGGTTGGGCAGGTAGCCAAGGCGATTGATGGTCTCGTTGATGAGCTTGAGGGTCTCGGGGCGCAGCTTTTCGGGGTGGTTGAGCGCGTTGGAAACCGTGCCCAGCGAAACCCCGGCCTCGCGGGCGACGTCGCTGATTTTTACCTTTGCCATAGCGGCCCCTTTGATGCGTTTCAAGTACAAGCCAGATTGTAGCATCCCAAACCTTCCAAAAAGGGACAGGTTTATTTTGGCAGGTTTTATCTGGGGAAACGCCGTTGCCAGCGCGACTGCCACGAAGGGGACAGGTACCTTTGTGGTGGTTTGGACCGGCTGGACGTGTGTGCATCGGGTGGTATCTAAGTTGAGATACCACTTCTGGTATATCAGCTTGCGTTTGCGTGAGTACAATACTCGAACGTTGTACGTCTCAGCGCCCCCTGTGCGTGGACGTCTTGCAGTCACGCGAACGAAGGGATTTATCTTATGTGCGGAATCGTCGGCTACACCGGCTCTGATATTGCAAAGAACATCCTGGTCACGGGCCTCAAGCGTATGGAGTATCGCGGCTATGACTCCTCGGGCGTCGCGCTCGAGGTGGGCGAGGGCGCCGCGGCGCACCTCGACGTCATCCGCCGCGTGGGCAAGGTCGCGGGCCTGGAGAGCGAGCTTTCCAACATTGACAGCGACGCTACCTGCGGTATCGGCCACACCCGTTGGGCCACCCACGGCAAGCCCTCCGTCGTTAACGCTCACCCCCACACCAGCTGCGACGGTCGTATCGCCATCGTCCACAACGGCATCATCGAGAACTTCGCCGAGCTGCGCGAAGAGCTGGAGGACCGCGGCCACCACTTTAAGAGCGAGACCGATACCGAGGTCTTCGCGCATCTGATCGAAGAGGCTTATGCCGAGACGCACGACCTGATGGCCTCCGTGCGCGAGGCTTGCACCCACGTGGTCGGTGCCTATGGTCTGGCCGCCGTGTGCGCTGACGAGCCCGGCGTGATCGCCGTGGCTCGCAAGGATTCCCCGATCGTGGTCGGCGCGGGCGAGACCGGCGCCTATGTCGCCTCCGACGTCATCGCGCTCATCGACGCCACCCGCGATGTCGTGGTGCTCGAGGACGGTCAGTTTGCCAAGCTCACGCCCGCAGGCGTCGAGTACACCGACGAGGCCGGCAACGTTATCGAGCCCAAGGTCACCCACATCGACTGGGACCTGGACATGGCAGAAAGGGGCGGTTATCCCGACTTTATGCTCAAGGAAATCCACGAGCAGCCGCGTGTCGTGCGCGACACGCTGGTCGGTCGTATGACGCCGGCCGGCGAGCTCGACATCGACGAGCTGGGCCTTTCGCTCGAGGAGCTCAACGACATCGACCGCGTCTACGTAATCGCCTGCGGCACCAGCTATCACGCCGGCCTAATCGCCAAGAATCTCATTGAGGGCTGGGCTCGCATCCCCACTGAGGTTGAGGCGGCCAGCGAGTTCCGTTATCGCAATCCCATCATTACGCCGACGACGCTTGTCGTTGCCGTGTCCCAGTCGGGCGAGACGGCCGATACCCTTGCTGCCATTCGCGACGCGCGCATCAAGGGTGCCAAGGTCTTCGGCATCACCAACGTGGTGGGCAGCCCCGTGGCGCGTGAGAGCGACGGCGTCATCTACACCAAGGCCAACAAGGAGATCGCGGTCGCCTCGACCAAGAGCTTCATCGGCCAGGTCGTGAGCCTTACGCTTTTGGCCCTGCTGCTGGCGCAGGTCAAGTACCGCTTGAACACCAAGCAGGCGCGCATGCTGTTCCGCGAGCTTTCCGATACGGCCGAGCAGATCCAGTGGATTTTGGATACCCAAACCGAGGCCGTGCATGAGGCCGCCCTGCTGTGCAAGGACGCGCAGTCGGCGCTGTTCGTGGGCCGTGGCATGGGTGCCGCTATTTCCTACGAAGGCGCGCTCAAGCTCAAAGAGGTCAGCTACCTGCACGCCGAGGCCTACGCCGCCGGCGAGATGAAGCACGGCCCCATTGCCCTGATCGACCCGGGCTTCCCTGTCATCGCTGTGGCCACCAAGAGTGCCACCTACGACAAGACCGTGTCGAACCTTATGGAGTGCAAGGCGCGCGGCGCCAAGGTCATCGTCGTTGCCACCGAGGGCGACGAGGAGATCAACAAGATCGCCGACTGCATTATCCGCGTGCCAGCAGTCCGCGACGTGTTCAGCCCCATCACGGCGAGCGTCCCGCTGCAGCTGCTCGCCCGCGAGGTAGCCATCCTGCGAGGTTGCGACGTTGACCAGCCCCGCAACCTCGCCAAGAGCGTCACGGTAGAGTAGTTGGTTCCGCCGTTCTAGCGACTAAGGCCCGGCTCCGCATCAAGACGGAGCCGGGCCTTGACTGCATTTGCCCAGATAAAACCTGCCAAGATGAACCTGTCCCTTTTTGGCAGGTTAGCGGAGCTTGCTGGTCTCGAAGTACTCGGGGAACTGGTCCAGAACCTCGGTCTGGTTGCGGAACATCATATGCAGGTGCTTGCTGACCAAAAAGCTCGCTTCGATGGGGTCGCGACCGGCGATAGCGCGGCGAATCTGCTTGTGCTCGTTCACGATGTCCTGATTGTCGAGAACCTGCGTGGCAGCGCGCAGCCAGCGGAAGCGCTCCAGGTCGGCATTGGTCTCTTCGAGCCACGACCACACGGTGCTGCGACATGCGATACTAAAAATCATGTGATGCATGAGGTTATCGCTCAAAAAGAAGCCGATGCGATCCTCGTCGGCCATGGCCTTTTCCTGCAGCGCGATGGCGCGATCGAGCTGCTCGATGCCTGCTGAGGTGGCGCGCGCACAGCACTCCACGATCACCTGCTTTTCCAGATGCTCGCGGATGTAACAGGCACTCTCGGCAAGGGTGAGGTTGATGGGTGAGACGTAGGTGCCACTCTGGGGCACGGTGCGCACCAGGCCTTCCTGCGCCAAGCGAACCAAAGCTTCGCGCACGGGCGTGCGACCCATATCCAGGTCATCGCAAAGTTGCTTGACGCCCAGCTTTTCGCCCGGCTTGTAGTCCAGGTAGACGATTTTGCGTCGAATGGTGTGGTAGGACTGGTCCTGTAGGCTCGTTTCCTGCTCGCCGACGTGCATCGATTCTTCCATAGCGCCTCGCAACTGTTCTATCAAACTCATATGTCAGTTGTTAATTATGCCGCGAATCAGCTCTCCGCGGTGGGTAATTCGGCTGTTGCCTGAGAACTATTGCGGCATCTTAGTCTGTGTTTGCGCAAGGCTGCGCTCAATGTTGCCGTATCATAAGCCGTCGCAAACGTGAAATAGAAAGAAGGAATCCCATATGCAACTGGCAAATATCGTACGCGAGCGCTGGAAAGGCGTCTTGTTCTGCTTGATCATCGCTATCCCCGCGACGTTGCTCGGCAAACAGATTGAGGTGGTCGGCGGGCCGGTATTTGCCATCCTTTTTGGCATGGTCCTGGCGCTCGTCTTTCCCAAGAATCGTCGCGAACCGCTCGCCGCCGGCGTTACCTATACGTCCAAAAAAGTTTTGCAGTATGCGGTTATCCTGCTTGGCTTTGGCATGAACCTCTCCCAGATTCTGTCCAAGGGCGCCCAGTCGCTGCCGATTATCGTGGCGACAATCTCGACCTCGCTTGTCATCGCCTTTGTGCTCTGCCGCGTCATGAACGTGCCGGGCAAGATCGCGACGCTTGTGGGTGTGGGTTCGTCGATTTGCGGCGGTTCTGCCATCGCCGCGACCGCACCCGTCATCGATGCCGACGATCGCGAGATTGCTCAGGCCATTTCGGTCATCTTCCTGTTTAACGTTATCGCGGCGCTCGTGTTTCCGACGCTCGGCGGCATGCTCGGGCTGACCAACGAGGGCTTTGGCCTGTTTGCCGGCACCGCCATCAACGACACCTCGTCCGTAACGGCTGCGGCGAGTGCCTGGGACAGCATGCATCCCGGCGCCAATGTGCTCGAGAGCGCCACGGTGGTCAAGCTCACCAGGACGCTGGCCATTATCCCCATCACGTTGGTCCTCGCATGCTGGCAGATGCATCTGGCGCGCAAAGCCGGCGGCGACGCCAAAAGCACGTTCTCCCTTAAACGCGCGTTTCCCATGTTTGTGCTGTTCTTTGTGCTGGCGAGCGTGATCACTACGGTGCTTCAGCTTCCTGCATCCATTACGGCGCCCATCAAGGAGCTGTCGAAGTTCTTTATTGTGATGGCCATGGCGGCTATTGGTTTTAATACCGATATCGTCGAGCTGGTCAAAAAGGGCGGCAAGCCCATCGCGCTGGGCTTTTGCTGCTGGATTGGCATTGCGTGCATGAGTTTGGGAATGCAACACGTACTGGGAATCTGGTAGAGAAGTAGCTTGTTTGCGTGCTGCGTGCTGGTGAGCGCATGCTCACGGTGGAGCGATAGGAGCTCTTGCGGGTATGGCTTGTCCGCAGGTTGATAGGTCCCGAAGAGCTCTTATCGCCCTGCCAGGATGGCGATGCGGGGCAACACCTATACTCGCAGGACGGCGCTTTCTGCCCTATAGTGTTTGGTGAGCAATATCGTTCAATTTTGAAACACTCGGTCGTGCGACCGTCGGCGGTTGCATGTCGCCGCGGACAGGGGCAAATCATGGATAGCGATGCCAAGCTGAACATCTTGACCGAGGCCCTGGCTGCTGCCGGGGCCTCGGCATTGGCGATCGATGCGCGTGGGGACGTCGCGATCTCGACCATGAATGACGCGGCGCTCGAGCGGGATGTGGCGGCTTTTGTCGCTGAGCGCCTCGACCGTATAGGAGACGGCGCGCGTCTGGTTATGGGGCGTGCGGGTACGCGCCTGAGCCTGACCGTTCGCCCCACCGACAAAGAGGGCGGGGGCCTTTGGGTCGTCGTGGTCCGCGAGGTGCGCGGCGCCGCGGCGCATGCGGGCATCGAGTGGCTCAACGCCGACGAGGTTGAGGCCCGCTACGAATCGAGCGCGTACGGCATCGTTGAGGGGGCGGCCTCGGTGGCTGCGCCGGTTGCCGAGAGCTATGCGCGCGGCGTGCCCCTTATGTTCGAGGGCGAGCTGGGAGCGGGTCAGGTCGAGATCGCCAAGCGCCTCTATCTGGACGGTCCTTTTGCCGATCAGCCCTTTGTTTCCCTTGCGCTTGATGAACTCACCGAGCGCGGTTGGCGCCATGTGCTCAAAAGCGCCGAATCGCCGTTGTTCCAAATGGGGCTGACCCTTTGCATTGAGGGCTGGAACGCGGTTGGCCCCCAGCGCCTCCGCGAGCTGGTCTCCACGATGACCGACACCGCGTTGGCGACGCGCTGCCATGTGGTGCTGACGGCGAATGACATGCCGGGCGGCGGCGAAAGTGATCAAGCCGCCTTTGTGACCGAGCGCTTCGCCTGTGCGGTGAGCGTCGCGCCGGCAATCGCCGAGCAGGGAGCCGCGTCGACGAAGGTCGCGCGCTATTTGGAATATCTCGCTGATGCATTTGGGACGGCAGCGCCCACGCTGTCTGCCGCGGCGACGAAGACGCTCGATGCTTACCGCTGGCCGCGCAACTATCTGCAGCTCCGCGAGGTCTCGGAACGACTGTATATATTGGTGGGGACGGGCACGGTGGACCGCGCTGTGGCGGAGGAAGTGCTCGCCCAAGAGGACGTGATTAAGACCGCAACCTTTGGCGCCCCGACGCTTGAAAGTGACCTGTATATCCTGCGACCGCTGGCCGATACCGAGCGAGATATCGCGCATCTGGTTGTAGACCATCTCCACGGCAACCGAACCCGTGCGGCGGAGGTGCTGGGCATAAGCCGTACAACGCTGTGGCGCTTGCTGAAGGACGATGACCGTTGAGCGAGGCGCCCGTGACCGCGCGCGACGCGTGTGCTACAGTCCAAAGCGTTATTGTTTCGATTTGGTTACGGCGTGCGAGGGCATATGGCTGAGACTTCAAAACCGAGCCGCAGAAGGCGGAGTGCCGCGCCGGTCAACCGACGCACGACATCGGTGACGTGGGGCAAACACGCCTCGGGGTTTGATGGCTCGTTCAAGCGCACTAAATACGGCTATCCTTCGGCAAGCGCCCGCTTGGCAATGCAGGCAGAGTCCTCGCTGTGGGGCCGCAAACGCGTGGTGGGCTCAAAGCTCAAGCACGACGGAACGCTCGGCTACATCAGCCGCGGGGCGGCTCGCCGCAGCGGGCTCAATCCCGCCGGCTGGCATCGCTACGTGCCGATCGTGGCCGCCGTTGCAGTGATCGTCATCGCACTCGCTGCGCTTGGCTATGCCGGCGGTGGCGCCAACTTGGACGCAGTGTTTAAATCGCCCGAGCTCGCGCATGCAGGTACAGAAGTTGTCGAGGGCGCTCAGACCCAGACGGGCGTCGCGCCCCAGCGTGGTATCGTTGCGGCGGCCTCCACCATCGCCGATGCGCAAAAGGACGAAGACAAGCAAGGCGACGACGCCGAAACGGCCCAGGCAAATGAAACGGCAACAACTCCATCGGCGGGATAAGTTGCGAGTGGGGCAGCTAATTTGGGACGGGGCCTTTCAGCGGGTCCGCCGTTCGGTAGAACGGCGGAACTAATTCAAGACTTTAGTCTGCTGGCCGCGCAGCGGCCAGCTTTAAACCACCCGCTACG
>NZ_JAHONA010000031.1 GCF_019131995.1 Collinsella aerofaciens
CCCTCAGGGTATCGGGTTCCCACATTCATCCGCACATGTGCGGATGAATGTGGGAAGTGTTCGGATGAAGTTGATAATCAAGGCCCGCCTTGTACCCAGCACGAACAAAACGGAACACGGCGATATGCTCGCAGAATGTGTTATCCTATAGCCCAATGCGTTGACGGAGAGGGTTTTGCCCGCCGCGTCGCCGGCAAGAGAGGGAAGGTCATGGGCTGCAAGCCTTCCTGCGGTGGCAAGGGCTAAGCGTTCACTCCCGAGCAGCAACCTCAACGGGCACGCGGCCAGCGGCGGCGATGTCCCCAGTAGGGAAGCCGTGAGCCTCGCGACAAGGGGCAAAGAGTGGGCGCGGCGGGCCAGACATCCGCCGGGTCAAACAAGGTGGTACCGCGGAATTCAACCGTCCTTGGGCAATGCACATGCCCGAGGGCGGTTTTTTGTTACCGAACCGGGCCGCGTTTTCGCAACGTCAGACGGCGGCAGCCGCCTCGGCAAGCGGGGAGCGCGAGAGACGAAAGGGAAGACATGAGTCTGATTGATGATCTGGTCAAACTCGAGGAAGAGGCCAAGGAGCTCGTCGCAGGCGCCGACGACGCCGCCAAGCTCGAGGCTGCGCGCGTTGAGCTACTCGGTCGCAAGGGCCGTATCACCGGCCTGATGCGCATGATGGGCAAGCTCGCCCCCGAGGATCGTCCCGTGATGGGTAAGCGCGCCAACGAGATGCGCCAGCTGATCGAGGGCATGCTCGACGAGCGCACCACCGAGATGAAGGCCGCCGCCCTCAAGCACGCGCTCGAGCACGAGGCCGTCGACATCACGCTGCCGGGCATCCGTCCGCAGATCGGTCACCAGCACCTGATCAAGCAGATCATCGAGGAGGCCGAGGACATCTTCTGCGGCATCGGCTACACCGTCGAGTCCGGCCCCATGGTCGACACCTCCTACTACAACTTCACCGCACTCAACGCGCCCATGGATCACCCGAGCCGCTCGGCTCGCGACACGTTCTATGTGGTCGACAACAACCCCGGCAGCGTCGCGCATCCCGAGGCTCACGCTCACGGCGAGTCCGACGTGCTGCTGCGCACCCAGACCTCGGGCGTGCAGATCCACACCATGGAGTCGCAGAAGCCGCCCATCTACATGATCTGCCCGGGCACCGTCTACCGTCCCGACACGGCCGACGCCTGCCACCTGCCGCAGTTCAACCAGATCGAGGGCCTGGTCGTCGACGAGGGTATCACCTTTGGCGATCTTAAGGGCACGCTCGACTACTTTGTTAAGTGCATGTTTGGTGAGGATCGCAAGACGCGCTATCGCCCGCACTTCTTCCCCTTCACCGAGCCTTCCTGCGAGGTGGACGTGAGCTGCCACGTGTGCGGCGGCAAGGGCTGCAACTTCTGCAAGCACAGCGGCTGGATCGAGATCCTGGGCTGCGGCATGGTCGACCCCAACGTCCTGATCAACTGCGGCATCGACCCCGAGAAGTACACCGGCTTCGCCTTTGGTATTGGCGCCGAGCGCGTCGCGGCACTGCGCTACGACCTGCCCGACCTGCGCACGTTGATGACTGGTGACATGAGGTTCTTGAACCAGTTCTAGAACGCTTTCTTCTTAGTTGCAGTTTCCGGCTCAAAGCCGCATTTATGAAAGGAGACCAGTTAGATGCGCGTTTCTTACGACTGGCTCAAGACCATGATCGATATTCCGGAGGATCCCAAGACCCTTTCGGACGAATATATCCGTACCGGCACCGAGGTCGAGGCGATCGACACCGTGGGCGAGTCCTTCGACCACGTGGTGACCGCCAAGGTGCTCACCAAGATCCCGCACCCCGATAGCGACCACATGTATGTGTGCTCGGTCGATGTGGGCGACAAGAATCTCGACGCCGACGGCAATCCCGCTCCGCTGCAGATCGTCTGCGGCGCGCAGAACTTCGAGGCCGGCGACCACATCGTCACGGCCATGATTGGCGCCGTGCTTCCCGGCGACGTTAAGATCAAGAAGAGCAAGCTTCGCGGCGTCGTGTCCATGGGCATGAACTGCTCCGCGCGCGAGCTCGGCCTGGGTGGCGACCACTCCGGCATCATGATCCTGCCCGAGGATACGCCCTGCGGCATGCCGTTTGCCGAGTACGTGGGCTCGAGCGACACCGTGCTCGACTGTGAGATCACGCCCAACCGTCCCGACTGCCTGTCCATGATCGGCATGGCCCGCGAGACCGGCGCCATCTTCGACCGCGATTTCCACGTTGAGCTGCCCGCTATCAAGGTCGAGACCGGCCGTGCGACCGACGACGAGCTTTCCGTCGAGATCGCCGACGAGGGCCTGTGCGACCGCTACGTTGCCCGCATCGTGCGCAACGTCAAGGTCGGCCCGTCGCCAGACTGGATGGTCAAGCGCCTCAACGCCCTGGGCGTGCGCCCGCACAACAACATCGTCGACATCACCAACTACGTGATGATGCTTACCGGTCAGCCGCTGCACGCCTTTGACCTGGACACCTTTGCCGAGCGCGATGGTCATCGCCGCGTGGTGGTTCGCGCCGCCCAACAGGACGAGAAGTTCACGACCCTCGACGGCGAGGAGCGCACGCTCGACGCCGGCATGGGCCTCATCACCGACGGCGAGCGTCCCGTGGCGCTGGCCGGCGTTATGGGCGGCATGGATTCCGAGATCGAGGACGACACCGTCGACGTGATGGTCGAGAGCGCCTGCTTCAACGCAGGTCGCACCTCGCACACCAGCCGCGACCTGTCGCTGATCTCCGATGCCTCCATTCGCTTTGAGCGCCAGGTCGACGAGACCGGCTGCGTGGACGTCGCCAACGTCACGTGCGCGCTGATCGAGGAGATCGCCGGCGGCGAGGTCGCCCCCGGCTATGTGGACGTGTTCCCCGCGCCCAAGACCATCGACAGCATCAAGCTGCGCTTGGCCCGCGTGCACGCCATCTGCGGCGCCGACATCGAGCCCGACTTTATCGAGCGCTCGCTCACCCGCCTGGGCTGCATTGTCGAGCGCGACGGCGAGTACTTTATGGTCACCCCGCCGAGCTTCCGCCCCGACCTGCCGCGCGAGATTGACCTGATCGAGGAGGTCCTGCGCCTGTGGGGCATGGGCCGTGTGACGGCGACCATCCCGGCTGCCAAGAACCATATCGGCGGCTTGACCCGCGAGCAGAAGCTCACCCGCAAGGTCGGCGAGATCCTGCGCGCCTGTGGCCTCAACGAGACCACGACCTTTGGCTTTGCCGCCCCGGGCGACCTGGAGAAGATCGGTATGTCCACCGAGGGCCGCGGCTGCCCCGTCGTGCTCATGAACCCGCTGGTGGCCGAGCAGACCGAGATGCGCCGCTCGCTGTTGCCAGGCCTGTTGCAGTCTGTGGCCTATAACGAGGCCCACGGCACGCCCAACGTGCACCTGTACGAGGTCGGCAGCCTGTTCCACGGTCGCGAGAACGCCAGCCTGCCCAAGGAGACCAAGTCCGTGGCGGGTGTGCTCTCGGGCCAGTGGAGCGAGCAGTCCTGGAACATGAAGTACCGCAAGCTGCGCTTCTTCTTTGGCAAGGGCATTGTCGAGGAGCTGCTTGCCCAGTTGCGCATCGAGAAGGTCCGCTTCCGTCCCGTCGAGGGCGAGGGCTACGCTTTCTTGCAGCCGGGTCGTGCGGCCGAGGTACTCTCGGGCGGTACCGTGCTGGGCTGGGTTGGCGAGATCCACCCCGAGGCGCGCGAGACTATGGGCATTGATGAGGTCGTCGTTGCCTTTGAGCTCGACCTGGACAAGCTGATCAAGGGCGCCCGCAACCAGGAGAACTACCGTGAGTTCTCGCAGTACCCGGCCGTTGAGCACGACCTTGCTATCGTAGTCGACAACACTGTGACCTGCGAGGATCTTGAGCGTCGTATTACGAGTGCCGGCGGCAAGCTGCTCGAGGGCGTGCGCCTGTTCGATGTCTACCGCGATCCCATCCGTATCGGTGCGGGCAAGAAGTCCATGGCCTTTGCGCTTACGTATCGCTCCGACGACCATACGCTCACCAGCGAAGAGGTCGAAAAAGCGCACCAGAAGATCGTCACCAAGGTGTGCAAGGGCGTAAACGGCGAGGTCCGCGGATAGGGCTTGCGCTGGGAACGTAGGGCCTGATGGCGGTTGCTGTGGGCTCTGCGTGACCGCGGTGTTCGGAATAAGGCGTCGTTGAGCCTGCATATATGACACGCGCATTACATAACGGCGTGCTGCTTTGTCGGCGGCGCGCCGTTTTGCTATGATAGCCCGCGGCGTGTTACGAATCTGACAATGCGTAACACTGACAAGGTGATTTAAGCGGCGTTGCAATTTCGTGCGCCGATAACCGGGAGGCGTACATGCACATTCCAGATAATTATCTGTCCCCGCAGACCGATGCCGTCATGGCGGTGGCAATGGTGCCCGTTTGGGTCCATTGCATCAAAAGGGTGCGCGCCACGCTCGATCGCGAGCACATGGCTTTTCTGGGCATCTGCGCCGCGTTCTCCTTTTTGCTCATGATGTTTAACGTTCCGCTGCCCGGCGGCACCACAGGCCACGCCGTCGGCGGCGCACTTATCGCGCTGCTGCTGGGCCCCGAGGCCGCGGCTATCGCTGTCTCGGTCGCGCTGGCGCTGCAGGCGCTGCTGTTTGGCGACGGCGGCATCCTGTCCTTTGGCGCCAACTGCTTTAACATGGCCTTCGTGCTGCCGTTTGCCGCTGCTATCGTGTTCCGTGCGCTCAACAGCCGTTTGCACGACAAGAGCTGGGGTACCTCGATTTCGGCCATCGTAAGCGGCTGGGTCGGCCTGTGCCTGGCGGCCCTGTGCGCGGCAATCGAGTTTGGTATTCAGCCGATGCTCTTCACGAATGCTTCGGGCGCTCCGCTGTACTGCCCCTTCCCGCTGTCCGTGGCTATTCCTGCCATGTTGATCCCGCATATGCTGGTCGCCGGCGTGGTTGAGGGCGTGGCGACGGCCGCCATCTACGGTTTCATTAAGAAGACGGCGCCGGGCGTTATCGTCGGTCCCGAGGCCGTCGATGGCCAGCTTGCCGCCGAGGGCGCTGCTGCCAAGAAGACCTCGCTGATCCCCACGCTCATCCTGGTCGCTGTGCTCGTGGTGGCCACGCCGCTGGGCTTGCTTGCCACCGGTGACGCCTGGGGTGAGTGGGACGCCGAGGGCGCCGCGACCGCCGTTCATGAGGCTGGTGACGACAGTCTGCAGGCTTCGGTCGGCCTCGATACCCCGACCTTTGCCGATGCGCTGCCCACGGGCGATTACCTTCAGGCCTATTCCGAGGAGCAGGGTCTTGGCTTTGCCGGCCAGGCTGCCATGTATATCCTTTCGGGCGTGATTGGCGTGGCGGTGCTCACCATCGCATTCCGTCTGATCTCGCTGACGGTCAAGGAAAGCGGTGCTCATGGCAATAGCCGAGCTGCCTAGCTGGCTTGCGGTCGAGCAGCGTTACGAGCCCGCGGGGGCTCGGCATCGCGTAATGCAAAAGAATGTCCTGCACCTGGCGAGCCTGCTTGAGCGGGTTCGCCTGGGTGGGGGCGCGCATGAGGGCGGGTCGATGGTCGACCGCGCCCTTTCTTGCGTTTCGGCTCCGATGCGCCTGGTGGGGATGTTCGTTTGCGTCCTGTGCGTGTGTCTGACGCAAAGCCCGCTGTACCTCATGTTGATGGCGGCTATTGCGCTGGTGCTCGTTGCCGTGCGCCCCGTACGCGGGCTGCGCGCGACTTTTGTGCCGGCGTTGGCTGCCGCGGGGCTCGCGGTGGTTCTGGTACTGCCCGCCTTGCTGCTGGACGCTTCTGCTGCGGGCGCTATGCTCAAGATTGCGCTCAAGACCTTCATTAATGTGTCGCTGGTGCTGGGCGTTTCGTGGACCCTCACGTGGAGCCGCATGTCGGCGGCGCTCAAGATGCTGCATCTACCCGACGAGGTCATCTTTACGTTTGATATGGCGCTCAAGCACATCGAGGTACTGGGTCGCACGGCGCACAATCTGTGCGAATCGGTCATGCTGCGCAGCGTTGGCCGTGCGCCTGAGGGATTTTCGCGTACCGATTCGATCGCGGGTATCATGGGCATGGCCTTTATCAAGGCGATGGAATGCAGCCGCGCGATGGACGAGGCCATGCTCTGTCGCGGCTTTGCCGGCGCGTATCCGGCGCCCGCGCGGAGCGGCTTTGGCTGGCGCGATGCCGTTTACGCGGCCGTTGTGGTGCTGCTCGCCATGTTGTGCGCGGTGCTGTAGCGCGGGCGGCCGAGCCGTCGATGTGAGTAGGGAAGGGCGACGTTTTGGCAAACGATACGAATGACGCGATGGGCGCGAGCGGTGCTGCTGGCGCCGAGACAACGCCGCTCATCGAGCTGCGCGACGTGGTGTTTTCCTATGCGGGCCATACGGTTGTCGATGGTGTGTCACTGCAGGTCGATCGTGGTGAACTCGTTGCCCTGCTCGGTCCCAACGGCTGCGGCAAGACCACGATCATGCGCCTTATCAACGGCCTTGAACTCGCGGACGCAGGGGCATACCTGTTTGACGGGCACGTGATCGATGCGGCGTTTCTAAAGGATTCCGCGGCCGCTCGGCGTTTTCATCAGCGCGTGGGCTTTGTGTTCCAGAATGCCGACGCCCAGCTGTTCTGCGCTACGGTGGGCGAGGAAGTTGCTTTTGGTCCCGCGCAGATGGGGCTGCCGGCAGACGAGCTCGAGCGCCGCGTGCGCGATGCCATGGAACTGTTCCAGGTTACCGATCTGGTCGATGCCTCGCCTTATCAGCTTTCGGGCGGGCAAAAGAAGCGTGTTGCGCTGGCTGCCGTCGTGTCGATGAACCCCGATATCCTGGTGCTCGACGAGCCTACCAATGGACTTGACGAGGACTCTTGCGACATCGTGGTCAACTTCCTGCTGGCCTATGTTGCTGCCGGTAAGACGGTCTTGATGAGTACACATCATCAGGATTTGGTGCGACGCCTGGGTGCCCGCGCCATCTATATCGATCGATACCACCATGTGGTCGAGGCACCTTCGCCGTCGTATGGAACCGAAAGCGGTGCTACGGACTAGTTGCTGCGTAGAGCGTGCGTAGCCGCCCGCGCGGCTTTGCCGTGATGGTATAGTTATCCAGGTTTTTATGGGGGTGGCTATGCCAAGCTGGAACATTCATATCGCTCAGACGGAGCGTTTGCTGGAGCGCACCGGTGCGCTTGCCAAGAGCGTGCGCGACCGCAATGCCTTTTTGTTTGGCTGTGTGGTTCCGGATATCTTTGTGGGCTATATGGTCCCTGGCATCGCCGATCCCATTCCGTACCGCATTACGCACTTTGCCAAGCCTGAGCCCATCCCTAAGCCTCGTGAGCATGAGTTCTGGGATACCTATGTGGCGCCGTTGCTTAAAGGCGCACCCGCGGGCGAACCCGCTGAGGCTACCTCGATTGTCGAGGAACGCGAGCGGCTGAACCGCGTGCACTATCCCCAGCGCTACAAGGATGCCGAGCCGGTTGTCGGTCCCGGCGCCTGTGAGTTCTCGCTTGCGTCCGAAGATGTGGCGCAGTCGTTGCTCGATTTGACACTGGGCGTCTGGTCGCATCTGGTGGCCGATACCGTATGGAACACGCGCGTGAATCAGTACCTGGAGGCGCACGGCGGCAAGCCGTGTGAGGAGTTCCGCATTAAAAAGCAAGGCGACTTTGACTGGTTTGGCAAGACGCTGGGCATTGTCTCCATCCCGCGTGCGACCGATCGCCTGTATACCGCTGCGACGCGTTTTGGGCAGTATCCCATCCATAAGGAGTATGTGCTCAAGACCATCGGCGTTATGCACGAGATCGTGCGAGAAAACCCCGGTGAGCCCGACCATCCGCCATACCGCCTGCTAACCGAGGAGTTTTTCGACGCAACGTTTACCGAGGTCATCGAGCTGACCGAGGCGGGATTTGCGACTCGCGTTGCTGCTTCTGGCGTTCCCGCAGTCCCCCTGATTGCTAGCTGCTAGCCGGCCGGCTTAACGGTGAACAGTTCATCCCAATTGACCAACAGCTCCCGTCGCAGGGCATCTTCGGTGGTGCGTTCCTGATCGGTCTTTGGGATGTAGGGGAGCCCCGCCTTTTTATGAATGAGATGACATCGTAGCCCATGCTGGTGAGCGCGGTGGTGCGCTCGGCATCGGAGAGACTTGCGGCTTCGCTGTCATGGGCGGAGCGGCCTTGGCATTCCAAAATGACGCCCATGCTGTCGGTGTTGCTCTCTATGAGGATATCGGCGTAGCAGCAGGTTTTGTCATACAGTGAGCGCGCGGCGTCGCTGAGTGGGATGCGCACGTTGTTTGTGATGTTGATGCCCATGCCGCCCTCGTCACGGGGGAGCGAGACAAGCATGGAGGTCTGTACTTCGAAGGGCGAGGCGGTCTGCCCCGTCATGTGCTCGGCCGCCCAGCGCAGTTGTTTGACGCCGCGCAGGCCTGCGGCTTGCTTGGCGAACGCGGCGATATCCGTTGCGGTAAGAAGCGGCATGCGCTTCCACAAGTTGGTGTCATTGCCCTTGGTGTCGTTAACTCGCTTCCAGCCGCAGTTGGGTGGAATGAGCTTAAGCGAAATAGCTTCATCGAGTTGTTGTTGCGTTCGCTCGCAGGGCTTAAACACTGCAAAGGAGCCGCACATCTCGTAGCACGCCATGAGTAACTGGTTGCGTGAGACCTGCGTGGCAAGGCTGAGCAGCGTTAACTCCGGTGAAGTGACATCAAACCCATGCTTAGTCTGCCTAAACGACCCGGGAGGTGGCTCTTGGGTTAGCAGGCGGCTATGAAATAGCTTTCCGTTCGCGCGCTGTTTTCTTTCGCCTACGAATCTCCAAACTGGTGTGCCGAGCAAATCTTTAAATACTGGTTGTTTTGAGTAATGCACCAAGCGATGGTCATGGTCGGGCGGCAGGATTGCCGGATAGAGTCCTAGTATCTGGGGCGGGATGCGATAGTACTGAAAAGCTGTGGGTCCGCAAGCGAGAAATGACATGGCAATCCGATCGTTCGAGCGTTGTTTGGGCTAGAAAGGCTATCGGTTTCGGAAGTGCGGGGAAAAAGACAAACAGGCAAAGCACAAGCGGTATTTGAGCCAACTTTATCAGGGGTTTTGTTGAAATAAAAGGGCTTGTGCCCGGAGGTAAGCAATTTTTCCCCGCACTTCCGAAAACGCGGTCGATCTGACTCTTGCTAAAACGATTTAGCAGCGTCGGTTAAGGTGTGGGTTTGCTACCGGGCGAACACTTTTAGCGCTTGGGGCTTTATTTTTTGGGCCTCGGAGGGCGGATTTCGCGCTTTTGGTAAAGAAATGGGTGCGTGTCATGCCGTGCGGTAGGCATCGGCGCACAGAAAAAGGGCCCGGAAGGCTTTGCCTTCCGGGCCCTTTGCAATGCAAGTGTGCTTGCAAGTGCGATTTAGCGCACCTGAGCGACGTAAGCGACGTTGGTCGAGGAGACCTTGTCCTCGAGCTGGACGCTCATGCGGGGATCGCCGGCGGTAGCGACGGTCAAATCGCCAGTCTTGACGTAGCCGAGCTCCTTAGCGGTCTCGATCGCCTTGACGATCGTGCCGTTGACGGTGCCCTGGGTAATCTCGGCCTGGTGCGGGATAACGCCCCAGTACATGATCATCTGCTGGACGGCCCACTCGTGGCGGGAGAACGCGCAGATCGGCATGTTGGGACGGAAGTGCGAGATCAGGCGAGCGGTACGACCGGTGGTCGTCGGCACGGTGATGCACTTGGCGCCAACGGTGGTGGCCATGTTCACGGCGGACATACCCACAACGTTGTTGACGACGCGGGTGCCGTGAGCGTCAGCCGGAACCTCGAGCGGAGCGTGAGCCGGGAGGTACTTCTCGGTCTCGAGAGCAATGCTGGCCTGCATCTTGACGGCCTCGACCGGGTACTTGCCGGCAGCGGACTCGCCGGACAGCATGACGGCGTCGGTGCCGTCGTAAATGGCGTTAGCAACGTCGGCAACCTCGGCGCGCGTCGGGCGCGGGTTCTGCTGCATGGAGTCGAGCATCTGCGTAGCGGTGATAACGGGCTTGTAGGCCGCGTTGCACTTAGCGATGATCTCCTTCTGGATGTGGGGAACGAGCTCGGGCTTGATCTCGATGCCCAGGTCGCCACGGGCGACCATGATGCCGTCGGAAGCCTCGAGGATCTCGTCGAAGTTCTCGACGCCCAGGGCGCACTCGATCTTCGGGAAGATCGTCACGTGCTCGCCGCCGTTCTCGCGGCAAAGCTCGCGGATGCCGCGGACGGATTCGCCGTCACGGATGAAGGAAGCGGCGATGTAGTCGATGTTCTCGGTCAGGCCAAAGAGGATGTCCTGACGATCGCGCTCGGTGATGGCGGGCAGCGAGATGTTGACGTTGGGCATGTTGACGCCCTTGCGCTCGCCGATCAGGCCGTCGTTCTTGACGACGCAGGTCATGTCCTGGCCGTCGACGGACTCGACCTCGAGGGCGACCAGGCCGTCATCGATCAGGATGAGGGAGCCCTTCTCGACCTCGGAGGGCAGAGCCAGGTAGTCGAGGGAGATATGCTCAGAGGTGCCGTGGAAATCCTCGGACGTGGGCTGAGCGGTGACGACGATCTTATCGCCGGTCTTGACGGCAACCTTCTTGCCATCGACCAGAAGGCCGGTGCGGACCTCGGGGCCCTTGGTGTCGAGCAGGATGCCGACGGGCAGACCGAGCTCCTTGGAAATACGACGGACGCGCTCGATGCGACCGTGGTGCTCGTCGTAGGATCCGTGCGAGAAGTTAAAACGGGCGACGTTCATGCCCGCCTTGATCATCTCGCGGATGGTCTCGTCGCTATCGCAGGCGGGACCCATGGTGCATACAATCTTGGTGCGCTTGTACATTCAGACCTCCATCTGACATCGTCTTGCGCTGATAGATAAACCATAAGAAATAAAACTGAGATGATTATAACGAAATGGCGACCGAATACCCCAAAAAATCGACCGTATGCCGAATTAGAAGTTCATTTTTTGCGGAAAAACGGTATATGCAAAAACTTTACCAACCGTTCTGACCGCTGCTATCTGGGCGATATTTCAGTTTGACGATGTGCCGAAGAAAAAACGTTTTATCAATATTGAGCATCACACGGTCTGCATCGTTGCACTCGAGCCGTGTTTCCAATTGGAATGTTTTGGCTAGACGCGCTGCTTTGGGGTACCATAGCTCCACTATCAACTGCCGCTCAGCACGGCAGCCTTGATGAGCCCTTGCCCTTCTCCTGGGAATTATGATCGGGCATCAATCTGCTGAGTGGCCCGAATCCCAGGAGGGGACTCTATATGCAAAAGGAATACCTGTCCGCCGCGGCGGAGGTGCTCAGCGACCAGGGCGTCGATGAGAACCTCGGCCTGAGCAACGACGAGGCGTCGTCGCGCCTCGCCAAGACAGGCCCTAACAAGCTCGAGGAAGCCGAGAAAACGCCGCTGTGGAAGCGTTTCTTTGAGCAGATGGCCGACCCCATGGTCATCATGCTGATCGTTGCCGCCGTCATCAGCGCGCTCACGGGTATGGTCAAGGGCGAGCCCGACTTTGCCGACGTCGCCATCATCATGTTCGTCGTTATCGTCAACTCGGTACTGGGCGTGGTCCAGGAAGCCAAGAGCGAAGAGGCCCTCGAGGCCCTGCAGGAGATGAGCGCGGCGCAGTCCAAGGTGCTGCGCGACGGCAAGCTCGTGCACCTGCCGAGCGCCGAGCTCGTGCCCGGCGATGTGATCATGCTCGAGGCGGGCGACTCCGTCCCGGCCGACTGCCGTGTGCTCGAGAGCGCCACGATGAAGATCGAGGAGGCCGCCCTTACCGGCGAGTCCGTGCCCGTCGAGAAGCATGCCAACGTCATTGAGCTCGCCGCCGGCACCGACGACGTGCCGCTCGGCGACCGCAAGAACATGTGCTACATGGGTTCCACCGTGGTATACGGCCGCGGTCGCGCCGTCGTGGTCGGCACCGGTATGAACACCGAGATGGGCAAGATCGCCGGCGCCCTGGCCGAGGCCAAGGAAGAGCTCACGCCGCTGCAGGTGAAGCTCGCCGAGCTCAGCCGCATCCTTACCATCATGGTTATCGTCATCTGCGTCGTCATCTTTGGCGTCGACATCATCCGCCACGGCGTGGGCAACGTTCTCACCGATCCGACCGCGCTGCTCGACACCTTTATGGTCGCTGTCTCGCTTGCCGTCGCCGCCATCCCCGAGGGCCTGGTTGCCGTCGTGACCATCGTGCTGTCGCTCGGCGTGACCAAGATGGCCAAGCGTCAGGCGATTATCCGCAAGCTCTCTGCCGTCGAGACCCTTGGCTGCACGCAGACCATCTGCTCCGACAAGACCGGTACCCTCACCCAGAACAAGATGACCGTCGTCAAGCACGAGCTCGCTGCGCCTAAGGAGAAGTTCCTGGCCGGCATGGCTCTGTGCTCCGACGCCCAGTGGGACGAGGAGCTGGGCGAGGCCGTGGGTGAGCCGACCGAGTGTGCGCTCGTCAACGATGCCGGCAAGGCGGGGCTCACTGGCCTGACTGCCGAGCATCCGCGCGTGGGCGAGGCCCCGTTTGACTCGGGCCGCAAGATGATGTCCGTGGTCGTCGAGACCCTGGACGGCGAGTATGAGCAGTACACCAAGGGCGCGCCCGACGTGGTGATCGGCCTGTGCACCCATATCTACGAGGGCGACAAGGTCGTTCCGCTGACCGAGGAGCGTCGCGCCGAGCTCGTGGCCGCCAACAAGGCCATGGCCGACGAGGCCCTGCGCGTGCTGGCGCTGGCAAGCCGCACCTACACCGAGGTCCCGGCCGACTGCAGCCCCGCTGCGCTCGAGCACGACCTGGTCTTCTGCGGCCTGTCCGGCATGATTGACCCGGTCCGCCCCGAGGTCGCCGACGCCATCCGCGAGGCCCACGATGCCGGTATCCGCACCGTCATGATTACGGGCGACCACATCGACACCGCCGTGGCCATCGCCAAGCAGCTGGGTATCGTCACCGATCGCAGCCAGGCCATCACGGGCGCCGACCTCGACCGCATGAGCGACGAGGAACTCGACGCGCACATCGAGGACTACGGCGTGTACGCCCGCGTTCAGCCCGAGCACAAGACCCGCATCGTCGAGGCTTGGAAGTCGCGCGACCAGATCGTGGCCATGACGGGCGACGGCGTCAACGACGCCCCGTCCATCAAGCGCGCCGACATCGGCGTTGGCATGGGCATCACCGGTACCGACGTCACCAAGAACGTCGCCGACATGGTGCTTGCCGATGACAACTTCGCCACCATCATCGGTGCCTGCGAAGAGGGCCGTCGCATCTACGACAACATCCGCAAGGTCATCCAGTTCCTGCTTTCGGCAAACCTTGCCGAGGTCTTCTCGGTGTTTATCGCCACGCTCATCGGCTTTACCATCTTCCAGCCGGTGCAGCTGCTGTGGGTGAACCTGGTTACCGACTGTTTCCCCGCGCTCGCGCTGGGCATGGAGGACGCCGAGGGCGACATTATGAAGCGCAAGCCGCGCAACGCTAAGGACGGTGTCTTCGCCGGACATATGGGTCTGGACTGCGTGGTCCAGGGTCTGATCATCACCGTGCTGGTGCTGGCGAGCTTCTTTGTGGGCGTGTACTTTGACATGGGCTACATTCACATCGCTGATATGATCGCCGGCAATGCCGACGAGGAAGGCGTGATGATGGCGTTCATCACGCTCAACATGGTCGAGATTTTCCACTGCTTCAATATGCGCAGCCGTCGTGCGTCGCTGTTCACCATGAAGAAGCAGAACAAGTGGCTGTGGGCTTCCGCTGCGCTGGCGCTGGTGCTGACGGTGATCGTGACCGTACAGCCGACGCTTGCCGAGATGTTCTTTGGCCCTGTGACGCTTGAGCTCAAGGGCGTTCTTGCCGCGCTGGGCCTGGCCTTCCTGATCATCCCGCTGATGGAGATCTACAAGGCGATCATGCGCGCGGTCGAGAAGGAGTAAGTTAACCTGTCCGGGCCCGCCCCTGCGTGTTTTCTTCTTCGCTGGTCCTCGCGCTTCGCGCTGCGGGATCGCTCGGAAGAAAACACTCCCGGGGTGGGCCCTACGGTATCCTTGCTGGCTTTACTCCCGCGCGGATGAAAAAGGGTTGAGGGAAAGTTTGTGAGCTGGTCGGGCTTTGCCCGGCCAGCTCTTTTTGATTTAAAATACCTGCTCAGTTGTGATTTATGGTGCTGGGAGGCGCTTGTGGGCAAGGCTAAGGCTAAGGCGAAGAAAAAGACGACGGGGGCGCGGGCTAAGCGCGATCGTCGTCGGAAGCTTGCGACCGAGGCTCCCGCGTCTGCCGAGGAGTTGCTGGCAAGCGTGCCGGGACTTGACGCGCTGCAGGATGTCCCGGCGTTTGATGACCTGCCGGTCGATGGGGCTCAGCGGGCGGCATTTGACGACTTTTGCGCACATGCTGAGGAGCCCGAGCAGATGCAGCTTGGCGCCGTGGTGCGCTTAGATCGCGGGTTTCCGCTGGTGGCGACGGCCGACGATACCTTTCGTGCCGAGCATGCCGTGGGGTTTGCCAAGTCGCGCGGCGAGGACGAGGTGCTGCTGCCCGCCGTGGGCGACCGTGTGGCGGTGCGCCGCGCTCCCGGGCACGATATGGGCGTGATTGAGTGCGTTCTGCCGCGCCGTACGAGCTTTGAGCGTTGGCGCGGCCGTGCCCGTGGAGAGCGCCAGGTGCTCTGCTCCAACGTGGATAGCGTGCTAATCGTGCAGGCGCTCGGTGCCGGTGAGGTGCTGCTCGACCGCGTGGCGCGCTCGCTGGTGTTGGCGCTCGACTGCGATGCCGAGCCGGTGGTGGTGCTCACCAAAGCTGACCGCTGCGATGCCGAGGAGCCCGAGCGCGATCTGGACCGCGTGCGCCGCCTGGTGGGTCCGGACGTGCGCGTGATCGTTACGTCCTCTGCCGAGGGCCGCGGCCTAGACGAGGTCCGTGCCTGCGTGCCTGCCGGGAGCTGCGCCATGATTCTGGGCGAGTCGGGTGCCGGCAAGTCGACGCTGCTCAATGCACTGCTGGGCCACGATACGTTGGCGACCGGCGGTGTGCGCGAACGCGACGACCAGGGCCGTCACACTACCGTCGCGCGCGTGATGGTGGCGCTGCCGGGCGACGCCGGTGTGATCGCCGATGCCCCGGGCCTGCGCAGCCTACCGCTCGTGGGTCACGAGCGGGGTCTGGCGCGCGCCTTCCCCGAGATTGTTGAGGCATCGCGCGCGTGCCGGTTTGGCGATTGCACACATACCCATGAGCCGGGTTGCGCCGTTCGCGAGGCCGAGGACGCCGGGCAGATCGACAGTCTGCGTCTGGAAACGTTCCAAAACTTGGCGTCATCCATGCGCGTGAGCGCTCAAATGCTCGATCCCGATGTCCATCTGTAATTGATTTTTCCTATGACAGCCGTCTCCCAACTGTTCGGGAGACGGCTTTTTTGCTGCGGAAAAGCCTCGAAATATGCAGTTTGCTGACGTGCTGACCAAAACCTTGCCACGAGCTTGACGGGCTGGTCAGCTTTTGGTTAGCGATTGGTTTGACATCGAAAACCAAGATCGCGATTGCGCCGCTTTGCACTCTGACCGCCCAGACAATGGTGGTACGGGCATTCGCCCGGCACTGCCATGAGAGGAGCGGCCGTGAACAAGAGCAAGCGCATCGCCATCAGTCTGGTCGCGGGCGTGCTCGCTGCTCTGCTCTGCATGGTTTACGGCTCGTCGATCCGCTCGCAAGCCGAACAGGTCCAGGCTGAGACCTTGGCCAAGTATGGTGGCGATCGCGTCGAGGTATGCGTCGCGGCGCGCGATATCGATGTGGGCGAGACCCTCGATGAGACCAATGTCATAACCCAGGAATGGCTGACGAGTTTGCTGCCGCGTGACGCGGCGACCGAGCTGCGCCAGGTACGCGGCGACGTGACGACTTCACGTATTCCCAAAAACGCCGTGATCTGCAATGTCTACACCAAGGCCGAGAGCCGCAAGCTCGAGGTGCCTAAGGGCAAGGTCGCCGTTTCGGTAGCGGTCGATGCCGAGCACTCGGTCGGCGGTGCTACGGGCGTGGGCAGCTACGTGGATGTGTATGTGCAAAAAGACGGCGTAACCGATCGGCTGTGCGGCGCGTACGTGATCGATACCAGTGAGGATTCCGGTGCCACGCGCGAGGGCAAGATCGAATGGGTGACGCTGGCGGCTGACCCCGAAGACGTCAAGGAACTGCTGGGAGCCTCGGGCAAGGGAACGGTCAGCTTGACGATTCCCGCCACGGCGCGCGGCAAAAAGAGCGGAGGCGACGAGTGATGAAGGCGATCTGGCTTGCGTGCTGCGCGTGCGGCGATTACGGACTGTTGCAGCGGGAAGTCGAGGGCCGTGATGCGGGTGCACAGGTGCTTCGTGTGGGTGACCTGGACGGGCTGGTTTCCATGGCGCGGGCGTTTCCGTCACGCCGCGGGGCTGCCATCATCGCGGCGTCTCTGTTTGATACCGAAGATGTGCGCAAGACTGTTGCGCGCCTGACGGCCGAAGGCCGCGTGAGTCGCGTGGTCGTGTTGATAGAAGCGCTCGATCCGTCGGATATCGAGGGGCTGTTTCGCGCGGGGGCGACCGAGGTCATCGCTGCGCACAGTATATGCGGCAACGGGCGCGCGGGCGAGGGAGCGGTTGATTCCGATCGGCGCATGACGATTGAGCCCGATGCTTTTGTTGATAGGGAACCCGGGGCGCCTCGCGCTACAAGAGGCCCGCGTGTTGATGATTATGGAAAAGCGGAAGCCGAGCATGGTCGGCGCCCCCGGAACCCCCTTGTATACGATGACGCCGGAGGGCCGGCGCAGCATGCTGGCGACTCCCCGGCTGTAGATATGGGATATGTGCACGGCGTGAATCTGGCGGATGAACTCGATGAAGTTGAGGGCTTTGCCGGGTGCGGCGAGTTGTCGCTGATGCAGCATGAGCAGATTGCACAGAACGAGCCTGCCTCGCAGACCGAACAAGCTGCCATGCCGGCTTGGACGCAGCGTGTGGTTGCGGCGGGGGAGACGGGGACGCTGTCACCGACGCCTCCGATGCCGCCGGCAGACGCTGCCGCTCCGCCGCATCGAGCTCCGGTCATCTGCGCCATTTCGGGTTTGGGCGGTTGCGGCAAGTCGACGATCGTTGCCACCATGGCACACACATCGTCGCTGTTGGGCTTGCGTGCCGCCGTGCTCGACCTGGACCTGATGTTTGGGAACCTTTACGATTTGTTAGGCGTCGATGCTCCGCGCGATATGGCGGCACTTATCGAGCCATCGGCCGCGGGCGCGCTCACCGAGCCGGATATCGTGGCCGCATCGATGCGCGTGGCGCCAGGCGTTACGCTCTGGGGTCCCGTCGCGGCGCCCGAGCAAGCCGAGCTCATGGCACGTCCAGTGGAGCTACTGCTTGATGTCCTGCGTCGCGAATCCGACGTGGTCTTTATCGATACCTCGGTCTTTTGGGGCGACGCCGTGGCGGCTGCGGTGGCGGCGAGCGACCGTTGCCTGGTCGTTGGCGATGCGGCGGTGTCGTCCGCGACATCGGCATCGCGCGTCATTGAACTGGCAGGTCGAGTAGGTGTGCCGCGCACGCGCATGAGCGCCGTGTTCAACCGGTTCGGTGCGCGCGGGGCAGACGAGGACGTCGCCATGCGCTTTGAGATTGCCTGTGCGTTGAGCTCCAAGATTCGTATCGCCGATGGCGGGCAGGATCTCGCCGCGCTCATGGCGTTTGGGCGCGCTGACGAGGCAGTGGGGCAGACCAGCGCTTTTGCGACTAGCGTGCGCGAGGCCACGCGCGAGATGCTCGTGGAACTGGGGTGCGCCGTCGGCCCTTGGAGCGATATGGTCGCCGACCGTGCAACGCGCACCGAACGCCCGCGTATCCGCCTTCCCTGGTCGCGCGAGGGCGATCAGCGATGAGCCTGCAAACGAGGATTAAGGCTGCCGGCGCTGCGGCGGCAGCAGCGCCTGTAGATGCGGGGCGTCGCCGCGCCGTAAAACGACGCACCAAGCGCGCCGTGATGGACCGCATGGGTTACGACGAAGTGGCGCGTATCAGCGCCTATATCGACCCGGCACTTGCCCGCTCGGAATTGCGTCCTGCGGTGGAGGCGGCGCTCAATGTTGAGGAGCCGACCGATCTCGCGACGCCCGAGCGCGAGACCATCATCGACGAGATTTTGGATGACGTGGTGGGCTTGGGGCCGTTGCAGCCGCTCATCGAGGACGACACCGTTACCGAGATCATGATCAACGGCTGCCGCTCGGCTTTCTTTGAACGCGGCGGCGTCTTGTACCCCATCGAGCATGCGTTTGAGGATGATGAGCAGATCCGTGTGCTTATCGACCGCATTATCTCGCCACTTGGCCGCCGCATCGACGAGCGCAGCCCCATCGTCAACGCCCGCCTCAAAACGGGCTATCGCGTCAACGCGGTGATTCCGCCTGTGGCGATTGACGGACCGATTCTCACCATCCGAAAGTTCTCGGACCGTATCTGCTCGCTGGACGAGCTCGTGGGGTTGGGATCGCTGCCGCTTTGGTATGCGCAGCTGCTGTCGTGTGCGGTGTCGCTGCGACAGGACCTGGCGGTTGCGGGAGGCACGGGATCTGGTAAGACCACCCTGCTCAACGCGTTGTCATGTGAGATTTCCACCGGCGAGCGCATCGTGACGATCGAGGACTCTGCCGAGCTCAAGTTTGCGCATCATCCGCACGTGGTACGCCTAGAGGCGCGCGAGGCTTCAATTGAGGGCGAGGGCGCGGTGACGATCCGCGACCTGGTAACTAATGCCCTACGCATGCGCCCCGACCGCATCGTGGTGGGCGAGGTGCGCGGTGCCGAGTGCTGCGACATGTTGCAGGCCATGAACACGGGCCACGACGGGTCGCTCACCACACTTCATGCGGGTTCAGAACAGGAGACCGTGGTGCGTCTGACGTTGCTTGCACGTTATGGCATCGATCTGCCGAGCGAGCTCATCGAGGAGCAGATTGCCATGGCGCTCGACGGCATTGTGATGTCCGAGCGCCACGCCGATGGCAGGCGTTTCGTCTCCTCGTATTCGGGGGTGCGACGCGCCGCATCGGGTGGCGTAGAGCTCGAGCGCTATGTGACGTTCGATGCCGCCGAGCGCACCTGGACGCTTGACCGCGAGCCGCCGTTTATCGCAGAAGGCCTGCGGTCGGGGACGCTCACACAAGAGGAGGTGGACGAATGGAGATCACTGTGCCCCTCGTCGTAGGGGGCTTGGCAGGGCTTTCTGTCGCGACGGCGTGCGGGGCGGAACCTCGTGTGCCGCAGGTACCGCCGGCGGAGCTGGCACGTCAGGCGCTCGAGACGGTGGCAGAGAAGCTGCCGCGTGAGCTGGTGGAAAACGATCTGCTGAAAAAGATCGCCCGTTCGTGGGCATCGCTGGCTCCGGCGCATCGCCTTGGCCTCGTGATCGAAGATGCTTCGGGACGTTTGGCGTTTCTGCTGCTATCGAGCGGTGTCTGCTGCGTTTTACTAACGATGGTGTCGTTATCGCCCCTCGGATTTGCCTTGGGATTTGTTGCTCCGTTTGCCGTTGGCGCCGCTCGGGATGGCTTTGAGAGCCGGCGCGAGCAACACGATGCAGAAGAGGCAATGCCCGAGGCGTTTACCGCACTTTCCATGTCGCTTGCCTCGGGACATTCGCTGGCCCAGGGCATGCGCTTTGTGGGCGCTCATGCGCAAGAGCCAGTACATACCGAGTTTTTGCGGGTGGCGGCGGCGATCGATTGCGGCATCTCGGCGACCGACGCGCTCGATGACTTGCTCGTGCGTATCGACGCCCCCGGTCTTTCGCTTGTGACCTTGGCGCTTAAGGTGTCTCAGCGCACCGGCGCTCCGCTTGCCGACTTACTGTCCGAGGCGTCGAGCATGGTGGGGGAGCGCATTGAGCTCAAGCGCCGCCTGGATGTTAAGACGTCGCAGGCTCGCATGTCTGCGCATATGGTCGCGGCGATGCCGGCGGGCATGTGCGCGGTGTTGGCGCTGCTTTCGGCAGATTTTCGTCGCGGTCTTGCGACGCCTGCCGGCGCGGGCGCTGTGGTGCTGGGTCTTGCCCTCAACGCCGTTGCCCTGGTGGTTATCCGGCGCATTATGCGGGTGGAGCTATGAGCGCCCCGGTTGCAGTTGCGGCTTGCCTGTGCGCCCTGAGTGTATTTGTCGCGACGGGTTTGGATCGGGCGGATGCACGCAAGATCGCAGAGGCCTGCAAGCGCGAGGCGGTGCTGGTCGCTGCCGCGGGTCGCTCGGTGGTCGATGCTCTGACCGCGCGAGTGAAGGGCGCGGTTGGAGCGGGCGGCCCGGCGCGAGTGTCGCTCGGCGAAGTGTCCGAGATGATCGATGTTGTGCGCTTGGGTCTTTCGGCCGGTCTTTCGTTTGACGCGGCGCTTGAGATTTTCTGCGCCAACCGCCGGTCATTGCTGGCTCTCCGCCTTGAGCGGGCCTGCATGGCGTGGCAGGTGGGCGTGGGCACGCGTGAGGACGAGTTGTTGGCCGCCGCGCGCGACCTGGACGTGCGAGCGCTCGAGACCTTTGCCATCACGGTGGGGCAGGCGCTCGCCCTGGGTGCCCCACTTGCCGAGACACTGGCCGCTCAAAGTTGCGAGATCCGTGCGGCTCATCGCGCCGCGGTCGAGCGCGAGATCGAGCGTGCGCCCGTCAAGCTGCTGATTCCCACCGGCACGCTCATCTTGCCGGCGTTGCTTCTGTCCATATTGGGCCCGCTGCTGGGAGCAGGCGGGATGATGTAGGGAGGAATACATGAACACGATGACTGACGCTGCTGGCAAGGTCCAGGGCTGGGCGTTTTGCCGGGCGGCACATGTTCGTCAGCGCGCCAAGGAACTATTGCAGGAGGAGAGTGCACAGGGTACCACCGAGTATGCCATCTTGGTCGGCGTGCTCGTGGTGATCGCGATTATCGCCATCGTCGCATTTAAGGGCAAGGTCCAAGATCTATGGAACGCTATCAGCGAGGGCATCAACAGCCTGTAGAGGGCGAGCGCCCCATCGGGGTGCTGCTGGTGTTTGCTTGCCTGACCGTGGCGATAGCGGCGGTGCTTTGGGGGCTTAACGCCGCGCGGCAGCAGCGTCCTGGGACCGCCTCCGATTCGGGCTCAGATTCGGCGGTGGCGTCTCAAAAAGATGAGATGCGAGATGCGGACGATTCGGATGTCGCTGTCACGGCGCAAACCTTTCTGCGGACGCTCGACAAGCGGTCTGGCACTGCGACGGATTCGCCTGAGGGCAACGCGATTGCGGTCCGGCTTGCATGGTCCGAGGACCGACCGATGACCGAAGCGGCGGCGGATATGCTGCGTTCCTATCGCGAGGTACCCACGGCGCAACTTGCTCTGAGCGGCTATCTCGACATCAAGGGAAACGTGTGGGGCGCCATCGTGCGCGACGGACGCGGCTGGGTCGATATGGTGACAATTGCCGCGGATGCTGGCGATGCTTCGTGTCGTCTGCGCGCCGTGCGCCTGAGCCCGCAGGCAACGGACTCAAAGGAGGGATCGTGAAATGCATGACGTCCTGCGCGAGGAATCTGCCCAGGCGACGGTCGAATACGCCATCGTCACGGTGGCGCTGCTATCGATCGTGCTGGCGATTGCGGGACTTTGGCGTGCTGGCACCGATGGACGCTTGGCGGCGCTGGTTGAGCGGGCGGCATCCCATGGCGTTGCCTCGACGTCGGTTATCGACGCCGCTGCGGGCGCTAAGGACATCGCGTTGTATTGATATCGCGCGCGAGGACCGGGCGCAGTCTACGGTCGAGGCCGCTTTTTTGCTGCCGACGTTTCTGACGCTCATCCTTCTCGCACTGCAACCGGTGTGCCTGCTTTATACGCGCGCGGTCATGGAGTCTGCCGCCGCCGAGACCGCGCGGCTCATGACCACGACGACGGCGGAGGACGACGATCTTAAGGAGTTCACCCGCCGCCGGCTTGCCGCAGTGCCCAACGTTTCGATCTTTCATGCCGGCGGGCCGTTGCCGTGGGATATCGAGTTTGGCCGGGCCGGTGCGGGTGGCGTCTCGGCCGTGTCCGTTTCCGGCGAGGTCAAGCCGTTGCCTGTGATCGGTGCGTTTGCGCAGGCTATGGGTGGTACCGCCGAGGGTGGCTACGTTGAGCTCAAGGTCGATGTTTCGTATCAATCACGTCCCGAATGGCTGGAGGGAGATTATGATTCGTGGATTGCTGCATGGGATTAAGCGTTTCTGGTCTAGACGCGTTTTGACGCGCCGTCCGAGCTGCCATCGCAAGCGAGGCGGCTTTATGGGCCGCGCCGGTATCGACCTGTTTATCGAAGACGGTGCCTACACCACGCTTTCTTCTGCCGTGGTCATCCTAGTGGTGCTCACGTTGTTGTTTTCGTCGACCGCGGCGATATGGAGCATGTCGCGCGCGGGGGACACCCAGGTGGCGGCCGATAGCGGCGCGCTGGCGGGTGCCAACGTAGTGTCGTCCTATCACACGGCTGCCACGGTGGTTGATGCGAGCATCTTGAGTCTGGGGCTAGCGGGGTTTGCCACGATCGGGACGGGCCTGGTCGCCATCCTCATCCCGGGTGCCGAACCAGTTGCCGGCAATATGGTCGACACCGGGATTGAGATCATTAAAACGCGCAACAAGTTTGCCAAAAGCGCATCGGAAGGCTTGCAGAAAATCGAGACGGCTCTGCCGTATCTGATTGCCGCGCGTGCCACGCAGGCGGTGTCGGCGCAGGATACCGATAGTGTGACCTATACCGGTACGGCGCTTGCCGTGCCCAGGACGTCCGAGTCGGATTTCGTTGCGCTCGAGGGTTCTGAGATCTCGACCGATGCCATTAAAGACACATCGAAAGATCTGGAGCGCGCAGCAGATGAGCTGCAGAAGGCCTTGGAGGAGACGGCGAAAGCAAAAGAACGCGCCTGGCTTGCGGATTGTGGTGGGTCGGACGAGAGTTCGATTGGCAAGTACTCGTGTATGTGGGAGCGCGCGAAAAGCCTAACGGATCTCTCTGGTGCTCAAAATCCACATTACGCTTCGAGCGTTACGTGGGAACCGCAAGTGGCGCTCGATCGTGCGAAGGCATATTACCGAGAGCGCCTGTCGAACGAGAAGCCACTTGGCGAGAGCCCAGAAAAACAGGCAGATTCCGCTGCGCGAAAGGCGTTCTTCGCTTATGCGAGTGAAGAAGTTGAACGAGCGTATATAGCTGAAGAGGACGGCAAGGTTTCCGCCTACATCCCCTTTCTTCCGCGAAATCCAGATGAGGCGCGGACGACCGAACTCTACACCGATGTACGTTGGCCAACAAGTGAACTAGATGAAGTGTCCTATCTGCATTACGGAACTGACTGTCCAAATTACAAAAGGGGAACGCCTGGTGGGTTGGCGTCTGTCGCGGTTTTTGACGGCCATGAAACGTGCAGCGAATGCCATTTTGGTGTTTCGTCTTTGGGTTACGTTGCGATTGCTACGACTTCCGTCGAAAGGGGCTTCGAGTACCACTTTGACGAGTTCAAAAAGGCGCTGGAGAAATACGTCGAATATCGCAATAAGGAACTCGAGCTCATGCGTCAGACCGAGGATGAGGCCGACCGTGCAGGCAATGCATTTGACCAGGCTATCAAGGAGCTTTCCGGCGAGCGCCCGCGTATCGCCCCACCTGGACGCAACGGCGTGGTCGCATTTGCAGTTTCGGGTGACATTACCAGCCCCGATCAACTTAACTCCTCGTTTAACACGACAGTCAGGCTTGGCGATCGCGGTGCTATCTCTGCCGCGGTGTTGGCACCCGATGACGCGACAGCGCAAAACAACGTGCTTTCGCGATTTTTCTCGACATTGAAGGAACGCTCGGGCGGCGTTGCCGGCGTGCTCGACGGCGTCATGGATGTTTGGGGACGGCTGCTCGTAGGATACGGTGATATCCAAGGTTCGGCCGACGAACTTATGGACGAGATGATTAAAGGCCTAGGAGGGGGCAGCGGCGCGTTGGGCTCCATCGCATCGTGGCTCGGCGATACCGTTTCGGCGTCCGTGGCGGCGTTGGGTCTGGAGCCGTGCGACTTGCGCCTGCGAAAGCCGGTGCTGACCGATTCCGCCAACGTCATTAAGAGTCCGGGGTCTGACATTGCCGGTCTCTCTCAAGCGCAAGACAAACTGCGAAGTATTCCGTTGGGCGTGACCGATCCCAAGGCGCTTTGCGAGGCGTTGGAATATCAAGTCGAACGCACCATTAGCGGTACGGTGTTCACGCTTGCGGAGATTCCTCTGCCCGGCGGCGGCTCCATCCCACTCACCGTCGATGTCGCCACGCTGGTTGGCGCTCTGGGCGGTGGGTCGTAATGAGTATCCGCATGCGTCTGCGCGAGGAGCGCGCCCAAGCGACGGTGGAGATGGCGGTGGTTACGCCCGTTTTGCTGGTGCTGGCACTCATCGTGTACAACGTCATGATCTTTGCCAGCGCTGTCGCGCGCTTCGACCGCGTGGTACCCGACATCGTGTTGGCGCACGCCGTGGCGTCGGAGGGGGAGGGCGACGAAAGCTCTGCCGATGCCTCGGCGACGGTTCAGACTCAAATTCTGAATGCCATGGAAGGCTATGACTTGCAGATCGAAGTGTCGAGCGAGCAAGGCGCGGAGGCATCGGATGGTGGCCTGCTCTCCCTATCCGGTACGTTTAGGACCTACACCTGCACCATGCACTATGAGCCGTGGCCGACTTCTCTCAGCATCGCTGGCGTTCCGCTGGGGGCGCCGACAACGTTGTCGCACGAGCGTGTGGTGACGGTCGATCCATGGCGTCCGGGGGTGGTCATGTGACCGCGGTCTCGTCCTACATCGCCTACGCGCGGGCACTCAATTAGGCTGGGTTGGACGCCGGCCGAGTTTGTGGTGGCGGAGTCGTTTGCCGTGCGCCTGCGCGGCATGCTGGGACGGCGTCCGGTTGCCGCCAACGGCCTGCCGCTCGTCATGGCGTTTCCACGCTGCTCTTCGGTCCATACGTGTTTTATGGCCTATCCCATCGACATCGCCTTCATCGATGCACGCGGCAATATCCTCGCGCGCTACGAAAACGTATGTCCCTGGTGTATGTGCTCCTGCCCCGGCGCCTGGGCGGTATTGGAACGCCCTTCAATCCTCGCTACACCTCCCGCCCTCCAACAAGTGCCGGCGTAAGAGATTGGCGACAGCGGACTTTCGTCATACGAAATTGGGTAAGATGGAGGAGAAGGTGCATGGATGTTGAGATCCATCCGAACGCCAAAAAACACTTGACGGAAAAGCAGGTGCTAGGTGCCTGGTTCGCGGTTACTGAGTGCATTCGCCGCGAGTCGGAGGACGAGCCGCCGAGATGGCTTGCCATTGGATGGCTTCCAGATGGTCGAAGTGTGGAACTTGTTGCGGTCGAACTAATTCGTGGATGGCTCATTATTCATGCCCTGTCTCCGGTTCAGAAGAAATTCTGGCAAGAGATCGAGCGAGCTCGGCAGAGGGGTCGATGATGAGCAAGACGTATACGGCCGCTAATGGTCAGGTTGTAACGGATGAAATGATTGACGCGTGGTGCGAGTCGTACGAGCGCGGAGAGTTTCCGGATGGCGAACACACCGTTGGTGGGATCGTGCATGGACGGCCCCCGCTCTCAGGTGAGGGGACGGCAACGCTGTCGGTCAAGATTCCTCTGGGAATGAAGGAGGCCATTCGTCGACGGGCGGCTGCCGAGGGGATGACGCCAAGTGAGTTTGCCCGTGCGGCTCTGAGCGAAAAACTTCTTGCTGTCGGCTGATGCCTCTGACGTGCCGATTTATAGAACCGAGGCTGTGCTCAAAAACTTTTTTAAAATTCTCGGTTGACCGGAACGCGTCCTTGGTTATACTAATCAAGCCTTGAAACAAGGCACACCTCAAATGGCTGGGTAGCTCAGTTGGTAGAGCAGAGGACTGAAAATCCTCGTGTCAGGGGTTCGATTCCCTTCCCCGCCACCTTGAATTGACTAGGACCTCTGCAAAGGGGTCCTTTTCTAATATGAGAAAGCCATTGTCAATAGGCATGTTCGTTCGAGCCCGGTTTGAAACCGGGCTTTTTCGTTTCCCGTCGGGAGAGCCCGTGCACGCTGCATGGCTTAGTCGACGCTTGCCTGGCAAGCTAATATCCGCGGGCTCTTGCGGGTGCGCTTC
>NZ_JAHONA010000032.1 GCF_019131995.1 Collinsella aerofaciens
GTTCACGACCTGCTCGGCGAGACGCCTGAGCAGCTCCTGCATGTCGATGGCGCCGTCGTCGAAACGGGGCATGGCGAGCATGTCCGGCGTCGGGTCTGATAAGATTTCCATAGCGGTCTTCGTCCTTTCCTAGAACCTGTTGTTGTGGTGATTTCAGATTCTAGGACGAAGGCCGTTCTTCGTTAAACGGGCGCTAGGGTGTCACCCTTACACCAACATTTTCGACGCGATCAGGACCGAATAATTCGGCTAGTTGTTACAGATTTAGATTGGGGACATTGGCCTGTGCATTCATCTCAATCTGTAACATCTAGACGTCCAAAACCGGTCTTAGTGTTACAGATTGAGACAATTCGGCGGGGTCTACCTTGTTTGTCTCGATCTGTAACGGTTAGGACTTAAAAACTCGGCTACGTGTTACAGATCGAGACAAAAGAAAAAGAACATTAGGACTTGAAAATAAAGTTTTGATAAGGGATTCGCCCAGTTAAGACGGTGCGGCAGACAATTGAGATTAGTTTGCCTCCGGAGCCGTAAGCATAATGAGTCAGTTCGATGACCGGAAGTTTTGCAACACCATAATTACTGGCTTCGGAATCGCTAAGCTGACGTGCTCTATAGCTTTCCCTAACAGATTGGATAGACTTGGACAAGTCGTCCATGATTCTGCTAAATGCCTGAAAATCTAACTTGTTATTCGGAACGCGCGACTTTGAAATGAAGAACGTATCAGCGCCTATGAAGCTACCTTCAAGTTCGTAGGTCAATTCAAGACGCTGAATTTCATCGCGACTTTGACATCCAAATTGTTGGAGCATCATTACGGAAATTGGACGACCTGATGTGAGGCCGCCGAAATGTTTGGTAATGGCATCTGGATCAACGCCATCGCAATGGCTTGCAAAGTCAAAGTCTAAAAGTGAATTGAGCTCGCTAACGCGTTTCGGTGCAACAAACGACCCCTTACCTTGGATTCGATAGATACTTCCACGACGCTCCAGCTCACTCATGGCAAGTCGGACGGTTGTTCTGCTTACGGCGTATTCGTCGCAGAGTTCCATTTCTGTTGGAAGTTTATCGTCTGCTTGATATTCATCGACGATCTGCTTGAGCAGCGCGTCGGTGAGCTGTAAATAGAGTGGCCGTTTTTCGTGTGTATCGAGCATTAGAGCCTCAGTTTGCATGTTGGTTATACCTGATGGTTGCCTCAGTCGGGATGTAACGTGGGCAAGGTAACCTTAACGTATCACAGAGCGGCTCAGCATGACGATCTGATGCCTGTATCCACGAAGGGCTTGTCCGAGCGTGAAGATATTCTGGGGCAGGCAAATACCGTTCATGGAGTCCCCAATATGTTGGAGGTCAGCGCCGGCTGCTTTTGCTGCAAGGCCTATTTTCTTAATGGTCTCGCTGTCGCAGGAGTCTTGACTCGTCCCGTTCGCCGCCATGACGAGAACCTTCTCTTCAATTGACTTGCCTACGTTGTGGGATCGTACAAAGTCTACGATGGCGCGCAGGTCTGCTTCTTGGAAGCAAGGGACGGTGTAGGGGGCTGGCACGAGAAGGATATCGACGCCGAGGTCAACAAACTTGCGCGCAATTTCGAGCGTCATGACAGGTTCCGCAACGCCCGCTCCATGCATTTTTCCGGCTATGACCAGGCCATTGAAATGCTCTTTGGAGAGTTTAATCGAATGGGCGATTGCATCGTTGGAGACGCCGGTTCCAGGGTTGCCCGTCAGGCAGATAAAATCAAATCCGAGTTCGTTAGCCTTTTCTAAGGTCTTGGGAGAGACGCGACGACCCATGGGGATTTCCGTTCGGGATTCAGACATCTCTGCCTCGTTATCAACTGGCTCCAGATTGACGCCAATGGGCCTTCCGCATGCTCGCTTCACCCAAGTGACCGGGTTTTCATTGAGACCATCTGGAATACCGGCAATAACTGGATCGAACACATCGAGCGCGTTAAACAGAAGCAGGTCGGCACCTGCGGCACGTTCGATTTCTGCATTAGTAACGCCGCCGAGAAATTGGGAAGAGGGTACGTTTTCCGCCATGATGGTACGTCCCTCGGAAGCCAGAATTGCCTGTTTTAGATCCATGGGTGACGTGGCGGCAAAATCGGATGCGGACATGTTCAGTAATCGTTTGGGCATTGTTACTTCCTTTGACTAGAACGACAGGCTTGTGACATTATCTCTAATATTGTTACAACAATATATTCAATATGTTATATCCAATCGGTGAACGGTTGCAAACTTATTGTACTGCGCGGAAAGAATAGCCCTTAGCTGGGAAAACATTATATTAATCAACTACCGTTCACCGAATAAGTATTTGAATTCTTGACATATCGACAAAGCGGAAAAAGAATTGGTTATGACAAATCGCGCAAATGATATTACATTTCGCACAAGAGCGTATTCACTTACATAAGTGGATACAAACGGGGACGACGACGGTTGAGTCCGGATAAATCGTTGTGTGCCCGGGAATCATGAAAGGATGTGTTATGGACGCTATCGTCAAATTCCTTGAAAAACACCAGCCCCTCTTCGACAAAATTTCGAGGAACATTTATCTGGTGGCGATTAAGGATGGCTTTCTCTCGAATATGCCAATTGTGCTGTTCTCGAGCCTGTTCCTTCTTCTTTCGACGCTCCCTGCCTATGTAGGCATTACGCTTCCGTCTGAGGTGCTGGATTTCTTCAATAAAATCTATGCATATACCATGGGACTTCTTGGCATTATGGTGGCCGGCACCACGGCGAGCTCACTTGCCATGTCGATGAACCGTCGCATGCCTTCGGGTAAATCTCTCAACCCCACCTCGTGCATGGTTTGTGCCATGTGCGGCATGCTCTTGCTATCGGTGACGAACGATGTTGTCTCGATTGGCGGAGCAGATACATCTGTTTTTGAAACCGGCTATATGGGAACCAAGGGTTTTCTCGCTGCGTTCGTAGCCGCATTCTTGACCGTTAATATCTATAAGGTGTGCATTAGCCATAATGTGACGATCAAGCTTCCCAAAGAGGTCCCTGGCTCTATTGCGCAGAGTTTTCGCGATATCTTTGCATTTGGGTTTTCGATCCTTGCGTGCGCTTTTATCGATCTTGCGAGCCGCAAGCTGCTTGCTGTGCCGTTCGCCAATTTGGTATCCGCTCTCATCTCGCCGCTGTTCTCCGCGGTCGACACTTATCCTGGCATGGCGCTTATCGAAGGCGCGGTCGCGCTTTTCCAATTTATGGGTATCCACGGTGCTTCGGTTGTCATGAGTCCGATCAATGCTGCGCTCTACGGCAATACCGTTACCAATCTTGAGGTTTTCCAAGCAGGTGGACACCCGTCAATTGCTCTCACGCAGGACTTTACAAGCTTCATCGGCGGTCTGGGCGGTTCTGGCTGCACGTTCATCGTTCCTATTATCCTGATCATGTTTATGCGCTCCAAGCAGCTTAAAGCCATGGGCAAGGCATCGATTATCCCGGTGATTTTTGGAGTTAACGAGCCCGTTATCTTCGGTATGCCGATTGTTCTCAATCCCTATATGTTCGTGCCCTTCCTAGTGGCTCCTATGGTCAACGCCATTATCGGTAAATTTTTCATTGACGTCATTGGAATGAACGCCCCCATGTATACCATGCCGTGGGCGCTTCCCGGCCCAATTGGTGCGTTCCTCACCACGGGTCTCGATCTGCGTTCTCTCGTATTGATGGCAGTGCTGTTGGTCGTTGACTTTGTGATTTACTATCCGTTCTGCAAGGCGTATGACCATCAGCTTTGTTTGGAAGAGTCTGCAAAGGAGACTGCAGGAAACTCGGATGCAGATGCTATCGCCGCACAGGAAAATGTCGCAAAAGCTCTCGAGGCGGTAAAGGACAAGGCGGAGCAGATCCGCGTGCTTGTGCTTTGCCAGGGTGCCGGCACTTCGACTCTCTTGGCAAATGCTCTTCGCGAAGGTGCCGCTGCTAAGGGTATCGATCTGGTATCTCAGTCCGGTGCGTACGGAAGCCACTATGAGACGATGGATCAGTACAACGTGATTGTTCTGGCGCCCCAGGCACGCATGTACTATGACGCTATGAAGGCCGATACCGATCGCCTTGGAATTAAACTGCTCACCACAAGGGGCAAGGAGTATATCGACCTTACCAACGATCCCGAAGGTGCAATTGACTGGATCGTTCAGGAGCTGGCCAAATAGTGGATACACTTCGTCGTTGATTCGTCGGTGTATGGTACGGCCCCGCAGCTTATTGAGCTGCGGGGCCGTATTTTGTTGAGTATCTAATTGAGACAATGAGCGCAACCGTCGTGAGATCGCATTGGCGCTCTCCGAGTCACCGACAAACTGCCTTCCATCTATGTGACCAATTCGCTTTCGGCCTTTAGCCTGCTCGAGGCGCGCGAGGATTGCGAGCTGTGCCTGGTGGGCGGCATGTACCGTCGCCGCACCGCCGCCTTTGTGGGCCCCATGGCCGAGGATACCCTGCGCGCACTAGGGATTGACACGGCGTTTATCGGTGCCAACGGCATTCTGGACGGCGACCTGTCCACGTCCAACATGGACGAGGGCCGCATCCAACAGCTCGCCTTTAGCAAGGCCGACTCGCGCTATCTGATCGCCGACTCCAGCAAGATCGGCAAGCGCGACTTCTACACCTTCTGCCGCCTGGACAGCCTGGACGCCGTAGTATGCGAGCCGAGTATCTCCGTCGAAGACCGCGCCGCCATCGAGGAGCATGCGCAGGTCATCTGCTAGCTAGCGCAGCAGGCGATATCTCTGCCCCCTGCCGGCGCCTTCAACTGTCGCCAGGCCTGTCTCAACGAGTTTTTTGAGGATGCGGAGTAGCTTCGAACGACTAAAGGTGACTTTAGCTGCAAGCTCGCTTGTCGATTGAGGGTGTACTCCACTCAGCAGTCCGAATACGGTAAGTTCGTCGCCTTCGAGCCCAGGGTTATCCATGAGTAGGGGAAGTGTTACCACAATGGCGTTATCCGAAACTTGAAACCGGGGCTTTCTGACGCTGTTCTTATAGGTATCGCGAATTCGCATGATGCCCGTTCCAAAGGCTTCGATAAGACCCAGGCGCAAAAAGACTTCGGCAAGAATACGATTGCGTCTAACGGATAGCATGTCGGATAGATATTCATCGACGGTCATGCTTGCCGGCAAGCCACCGGGCGAAGCGACTTCCACGCGGTCGTCGAACATCGAGATACGGATGTGTGCGGGCGCATCCCAAGTCCTATGAACGACTGCATTGGTAATGGCCTCGCGGAATGCTTCGAGCGGAATGAGCTCCTTGCGGATTCGCTCCATCCCCTTGATCTCTTCGTAACAGTACTGAATTTCGAAAAGCTCAAGGGCTCCGTCAATTTCCGCTAGAACGGATGCATGCTCAAGAGTTTTGCGCTGCTTAATGAGGTTGATAGTTTCACCAAACACTGCGATGTCGATACCTGGGAAGCCATTCTCGTCCGCGAGCAGTTCTGCCGCGTTGTTGTAGGTTCCGGTTTCATCAAGCAGGCCAAGGGTTTTGAGAGTATCGGTTGTGAATGACTGAAGCGAAAGTTTTGCTGTTAGGCGATTCTCTAAAACGGTGAAAGATAAATCTTGTTTGTTTGCCGGGAGCTGCTCAAAGGAGAGATTTTGACCCTCGAGTACAAGACGTGAAAGGCCTAGGGTATCAACTGGTATGGTCGCGGTGTCATTGCGCTTGTATGCCTTCGAGCGGTATAGGTAAGGCTTTGATCTGCCGGGAAAGACCGTAAGCTCCACGGTTGCATCGGACTCGTTGATCTTTAGGGAGTAATCGGGCTGGGGGATGATCGAATCGTTAATCTTGTTTTCGATATCCAGGCAGGTCTGCTTGGGATCATCGATGCCAACGGCTTCTCCGTCGTCGTTAATTCCAAATAGAACGCGTCCTCCCGTGCCATTTGCATAAGCGGAGACGGTTTTAAGGAACGAATTGGTGACGCATTCCTTGAATTCAAGATCTTTGGATTCTCGCATCGTTTTGCTCCGTTTCGCTTCAATTTGACGTGAAAAATGACACGTAAAATTTTACACGTCATTTTACGCGTCAAAATTATGACACGAAAAAATTTGCGTGTCATTTTACGTGTCAAAGTGACGCGATATGACGCGCAAACGTGGATGCGGTGACGTTCTGCGGGCAAACGAAGTTTGTGGGCTTGTGGTTTGGCCGAACTGGCGCACCGGATTCTCTCGCATAGCCGAACGGGCTTTCGGTGTCATGTCGGCACCAAATGATACCGAAAGCCCGTTCGTGATACCGAAAACTTGAGGCTGCGCTTCATAGCTGATTGGATAGTTTGGATCCCACCATCCGATTGTCTCGATCTGTAACAGTTAGGGGAGAAAAGCTCATCTAGATGTTACAGATCGAGATTTTCTGCCTGGCCGATTCCGTTTGTCTAAATCTGTAACGGATAGGGGTGAAATAGTCGTCTAGATGTTACAGATTGAGATTAAGCGGATTGGCTTGCGCGTCTGTCTCGATCTGTAACAGATAGGCGGCCAAAACCGGGCTTAGTGTTACAGATTTAGATCTTTCGACCCGAGCGACCCCGTTCATCTAAATCTGTAACATTTAAGACCGAAAATCCCTGCTAGATGTTACAGATCGAGACAAGTGGCCCGCTCAGGCCCGGCCAAAAACAAAAAAGGCCGCATGCGAACCCGTGGAGGGATTCGCATGCGGCCGACAGGGGGTATGCGGCAAAAGTTAGGCCATAAGCAGGCCGGTCTCCGCGACGTTCTTGTACCAGTACGCGCTCGCCTTGGGATAGCGCTTCTGGGTCTCAAAGTCGATGTAGAACAGGCCGTAGCGCTTGTTGTAGCCGTTGGTCCAGGAGAACTGGTCCTGCAGCGACCACACAAAGTAACCGTCGACGTTTACGCCGCCATCGATTGCCTTGAGGATCCACGCGAGATGCTGACGCATGTAGTCGATACGAGGGGCGTCGTCGATAAAGCCGTCCTCGAAGTCGTCCTTATAGCCCATGCCGTTCTCGGTGATGTAGATCTTCTTGTAGTTGGGGTAATCGTTCTTAATACGCAGCAGCAGGTCGTACAGGCCCTCGGGATAGATGATCCAGTCCCAATCGGTGGTAGGAATGCCTTCGCGCACGCATGCCTCGCCCACGCCCTTGAGGAACCAGCGCGAGGAGCCCTTGTCGCCGGTGCCATTGTGGTTGATGTCGTTTTCGCCCTCGGCGGCACGCAGGAACTGGCACTTGTAGGTGTTGACGCCCAGGCAATCGTTGTAGGGGAGCGCGGCGGTCAGCGCGGCGATGTCCTCGTCGCGGACGTCGAGCTCGCCGCCGGCGATATGGGCCAGCTTGGTCGCAGCCTCCATGGTGTCGGCTGCATAGTGGCCGCGGAAGGTGGCGTCGAGTACCCAGCGGTTGTTGATGACGTCGGCCATGCGGGCTGCCTCGCAGTCGGCAGCGCTGTTGGGATCGAGGGGATACTTGGGCTCTAGGTTCTGGACAATGCCGATCTCGCCCTCAAAGCCGCCCTCATGGAAGGCGACGACGGCCTTGGCGTGGGCCACCATCATGTTGTGCATGAGCTGGAAAGCCTTGTCCAGGCGATACTTCTCGCCGTGCGGCCAGTTGCCGACGATAAAGCTGCCCTCGGCGGTCGCGGGAATCTCGTTAAAGGTAAACCAGTGCTTGACCTCGGTGAACTCGGCAAAGCAGAACTTGGCATACTCGACAAAGGCGTCGATCGTCGTGCGCGTTAGGAAACCCTCGCCGCCGTTCTGATAAAAGGCCTCGGGCGTATCAAAGTGATCGAGCGTGACATAGGGGATAACGCCGGCTTTATTGCAGGTGGCAAAGAGCTCGTGATAGAAGGCGACACCCTCGGGGTTGATCTCGCCAGTGCCGTTGGGGAAGATGCGGCTCCAAGCGATGGAGACGCGGATACCGTTGATGCCGAAGCGCTGGCACAGGTCGATATCGACCGGATACTTGTTGTAGAAATCGCTTGCAGGATCGGGGGAGAAGCGACCCTGGGCTGCCAGGAAATCGTCCCAGGGCACTTTGCCCTTGCCGTGCGTACGGGTCTCGCCTTCAACCTGGTAAGCAGCGGTGGCGCCGCCAAACACAAAGCCGTCGGGGAACTGCATGGGGTTGGTCATGAGTCATCCTTTCTGTGGGATACGAATAGGGAGAGGTGCCCGAACCGGGAATCCGGGCACCAACAGAGGGAGGAACTAGTCGAGGTTCTCGCGGAGCCACTTGATGGCGCCAGCGGGGTCGCGAGTAAGGTCGATATATTCCTTACCGCGGGGAGCGAGCAGCTTAATGCCCAGGCGATCGGTGTCGGCCTTCATGTCGTTGTAGTAGCTACGAACCTGCGGGGCGAGCACGATAACGTCGTACTGATCCATGATGGCAGTGTGCTGGCCATAGGCGCCTGCGGAGGAAGCGATGTTCTCTCCGGTCTGCGCAGCACCTTCCTTGATGGCGTTGGCGAGCATGGCAGAGGTGCCGGCGCCGGCGCACAGGACGAGGACCTTCAGGCCATCGACATCCTTCTTAGCGGATGCGTCGAAGGCGGGCTCGGGCTGATCGGCGACAGGCTTGCTGTCGGCGGCAGCGGCGGTCGGCTCGACGGAGACGGTAGTCTGCTCGACAGCGGGCGCAGAGGCGTTGGCGGCGATGGTGGCAGCACCATCGGACTCAAGACCCAGCTCGGCGGCGCGCTCGGCCTCCTGGTCGCAGAGCAGCTTATCGTATGCCTTCAAGAACGGCAGGTAGATGATGGCGTCCAGCAAGATGATGATCGCGACAAATACCAGGGCGATAAGCTGGAAGTTCGTGGTGATGAAGATGCCGATGGGGGCAGGGGTAGCCCAAGGCACCACGAAGGAGAAGCCGTTCATGCCCACGTTGTCGATAAAGAACTTGGCAACACTTACGTTGACGCAGCCGGCGGCAACAAAGGGGATGAGCATGTAGGGGTTAAGGATCATCGGCGCGCCAAAGAGCAGCGGTTCGTTGACGGCGAAGGCAACAGGAACGATCGAGGCCTTACCGACGGCTTTGAGCTGCTTGGACTTCATAAAGAGAATCAGCAGAAGCGGCACGATGAACGTGGCGCCGGTGCCGCCGAACTCACCCACGAGCGACATGTTGAAGGTGAGGGAATGGGCGGGGTGACCACCGGCCAGCAGAACCTGCAGGTTCTCGGCCTGGTTGGCAAGACGGATGGGGTCGATGCCCGGCTGGACAATCGAGGGGCCGTGGACGCCGATGAACCAGAAGAACGCGGTGGCTGCCTGGATAAGGATAAGGCCAGGATAGGTTTCTGCAGCGGTAAAGAGCGGGGAGAGCAGTTTGATAAGCAGCTCGGAGAACGGAACGCCCATGAGGTTGCGCACGACGACATCGATGATGCCGCAGATGATGACGGCGCCACCGAAGGGGATAATGTCGCGGAAGTTCTGAGCGATGGCGCCCGGGACCTCCTTGGGCAGCTTAATGGTCAGATCGCGCGAGACGCAGAACTTATAGACCCAAACGGTAATGAACGCGGCGATATAGGCCGAGAACAGACCGCGCGTACCCATGCTGGTGCAATCGAAGACAGAAAGCTCGGAGCCGTTGAACTTGGTAGTGAACTGCGTAACAGCGAGCAGCAGCATGCTGCACTGGGCGGCAACCATGGTGGAGCCGTCGTTGAGCACTTTGCCGGCGGGCATGCGACGGTTCATGGAAGCCGTAAAGTTCTTGGCAGTGGTGCCGGCGACCATGATGCCCATGACGCCCATGGTGAAGTTGTACAGCTTGTTGCACCAGTCGATGAGCGGCTGGGGCAGCGTGATGCCGACCACGCCGGGAAGCGTGGCGATCAGCAGAAAGATCGAAGAGGTTAGGACAATGGGCATGCACCCAAGGAATCCGTCCTTGATGGCCTGGAGGTATATGTTCCTCGAGATCTTCTCAAAGAACGGCTGATGCTTTTCGAGCATCTTTACGATGGCGTCCATAGAGCTCCTTTGCTACTTGATGCGCGATGCATGTGGATGGAACTGGTCGTCGATGGATGGTCAGGACTGCCCGGAAACCTTCCTGCTTAAGGAAGGCATTGCGAAATGACAACGTTGTCATTTCGTTAATGACAACGTAAGACATTTTTGGAAGAGCAACAAGGATTTAGGGGTGAGTGGTCGATATTGTCCGGTAAACGGTTGATTTATCAGTCAGGCAGGTAGTGTATGCTAGAACGCAAAAAGCAAGCGATGCAAAACCGACTGGAGAAGCAGTGGCAACGATGGACAAGAAAAACGTCTCGATGAACGATGTGGCGATTGCCGCGGGTGTTTCTCTCAAGACGGTTTCGCGTGTGATCAACGAGCCCGATAGCGTGCGAGAGTCAACACGCGATAAGGTTCATTCGGCCATGGAGGCGCTCGGGTTTCGAGCCAACTTTGCCGCGCGTTCGCTCAAGTTGGGCCGTTACGGGTGCATCGGCGTCGTGCTGTTCCACTTATCGGGCGGTGCCGTGGACATGATTGACGGTATCGCCGATGCCGCCGAAGAACGCGGCTTTGCGCTCACGATGATTAAGAAGCGCGCGGGGGAGAAGATGACCCTTGCCGATGCGGCGCGCAGGATGTCGCAGCTGCCTGTTGATGGCATGATCTTCAACCTGCGTCAGATGGTCGATGACTTTGATACCTTTGAGGCGCCGAAAGACCTCAAGACGGTGATTATCACACCGATGGAACATCCTACCTGCTCCACCGTCAGTGACGACCAAGAGGGCGGCGCGCGCATGGCGTGCGAGTACTTCTTGGATCATGGTCACAAGAACGTGTATTTCGTTTCGGGTAAGAAAGAGTCGCTGTCGAGCCAGTGCCGTATGAAAGGTTGGCGTGCGGCACTCGAGGCGCGTGGCATTGAGCCGCCCGAGCCTCTGCGAGGCGATTGGAATGCGGATAGTGGCTACGCCGCGGGCCTTGTGCTTGCCGATAAACCCGATTGCACGGCGGTCCTCGCTGCTAACGACTGCATGGCAAACGGCGTGATGATGGCTCTACGTGACAAAGGGCTCAATGTGCCCGACGACGTGTCCGTGATCGGCTTCGACGATGAGCTCTACAAGACGATTCCCAACTCGATTCTGACGTCGGTGAAGTTTCGCCACCGCGAACTGGGCATCCGTGCGCTTAACGAGGTCGTCGCAGGTCTGGAAGCCCCGAGCTCCAGAAGCCGTACGCTCGTCTCGGGCGTGTTGGTCGAGCGTTCCAGCGTAAAGGACTTGCGGGCGTAGACGTGCTCGGCCTATTCCGTTTGTCTCAATCTGTAACAGCTAGGACCCAAAAACTCGGCTAGATGTTACGGATCGAGATTTTTGGCCCGGCTTATTCCGTTTGTCTCGATCTGTAACAACTAGACGGTCAAAAGTGGTCTACATGTTACAGATTGAGATTTTCGGCTTGGCCTGTGCGTTCATCTCGATCTGTAACAGCTAGGACCGAAAAACTCGGCTAGATGTTACAGATTGAGATGAACAGGAGGACGGGTGCGGTCTAAACAAAATGGCCCGCGCATCACACATCGATGCACGGGCCATTTATTGTCTGCAAGCGGCAGGTGGTGTCAGCGTCTTATGCCTCGAGGTTTTCCTCGATCCAGGCGACGGCGCCCTTGGGATCCTTAGTGAGGTCGATGTACTGTTTGCCCTTGGGCGACAGCAGCGTGATGCCCAGGCGGTCGGTGTCGGCCTTCATCTCGTTGTAATAGGTGCGAACCTGCGGAGCCAGGACGATGACGTTGTACTGGTCCATGATGGCGTAGTGGCTGCCGTAGGCACCGGCGTTGGCGGTAATGTCGATGCCCAGCTCGTCGGCGCCTTCCTTAAGCGCGTTGGCGAGCAGTGCAGAGGTGCCGGCGCCAGCGCACAGAACCAGAACCCTCAGATCCTTGCCCTTAAGGGCGGACGGAGCTGCGGAGGCCTCGGTGGCAGAAGCGGTCTCGACAACAGGAGCCTCAACGGCGGGGGCGGCAGCGGTCTTGACGGCCTTGGTCTCCTCGGCCTCTTCTTCGGCCAGGGTCTCGGCCTCCTGCTTGCACAGGACGTTGTCGTAGGCCTTGCAGAATGGGTAGTAGATCAAGAAGTCAACGACCAGCAGGACGACAACCAGGACCAGAGAGATCGGCTGGAAGTTGGTGTCGATGAAGGTGCCGATCGGTCCGGGGAGTGCCCACGGCATGGCATAGATAAAGCCGTTCATGCCCAAAAAGTCGATGAAGAACTTACCAATGAGGACGTTGGCCACGGGGGCAAACAGGAACGGGATCAGGAAGTACGGGTTGAGGATGATGGGCGCGGCGAACAGCAGCGGCTCGTTGACGGCGAACATCACGGGCACGACAGAGGCTTTGCCGACGGCCTTGAGCTGCTTGGAGCGCATAAAGAGCAGGAAGATGATCGGGACAATGAACGTGGCGCCGGTGCCGCCGAGTTCGCCGATGTAGTTACCGAAGTTTTCGGTCAGGGCGAGGGCGGGGTGACCGCCGGCCTGCAGCGTGGCGAGGTTGGTGGTGATGTTGCCAAACAGCGCGGCGTTGAGGGCAGGCTTAACGACCGAGGGGCCGTGGATGCCCATGAACCAGAACAGCGGGATCATGAACCAGATGAGGGCGAGGCCGGCGTAGGAATCGGCAGCGGCGAACAGCGGGCTCACCAGCGTGGAGATGACGTTGGCAAACGGGACGGCCAAGCAGGTGCGGCAGATAACGTCGATGACGGCGACAAACAGGATGGAGAAGCTGAAGGCGAAGATGTCGCGGAAGTTCTGGGCGATGGCGCCGGGGACTTCTTTGGGCAGCTTGATGGTGATGTCTCGCTTAATGCAGAAGGCATAGATGTTGACCGTGGCAAATGCGGCGACAAAGGAGCTCAGCAGGCCCTTGGTGCCCATGTTGTCGGTAAAGAACACCGAGACATCGGCGCCGTCGATCTTGGCACTCGTCTGGGTAACGGCCAAGATGAGCATAGCGCACATGGCGGCGACCATGGTGCTCGTGGCGTTGATGGCCTTGCCGGCAGGCATGCGGCGGTTCTTGGAGCCGGTCAGCGCGCTTGCGGTGGTGCCGGCGACCATGATGCCCACGACGCCCATCGTGAAGTTGTAAACCTTGTTGCAGAAGTTCACGACGTCGACGTTCCACCAGTCGGGCAGCGTAAAGCCGCCGACCGTGGCGACAACGCCCGGCAGGGTCGAAATAAGCAGGAAGACAGAAGAAGACAGGATGATGGGCATTGCTGCCAAAAAGCCGTCTTTAATGGCCTGAAGGTAGATGTTCTTAGAGACCTTGTCGAAGTACGGCTGACCTTTCTCCAAGAACTTAACGATCGATTCCATAGTTCACGCTCCTCTTTGCATGAAATCTTAATGGCATGGACGTTGAAAACCTATATGGTCTCCCGCTTGCTAAAAGCCCGGGTGCAGGCGGGGTCGGTCCCAGGGGGAGAGAGGGGAGCGGCTGGGTTTGTATCGCATAGGGCCGCTCCCCTCTCGGGGGAAAGCGAGGCGATGCGCTACTGCGCGTCCGCCATAGTGTCGGCGAGCTCCTTGTACCAGAGTGCCGACTGCTTGATGTAGCGTTTTTGCGTGTCGAAGTCGATGTAGAACAGGCCGTAGCGCTTGTTATAGCCGTTGGCCCACGAGAACTGGTCCTGCAGGCTCCAGATAAAGTAGCCCTGGACGTCGACGCCCTCGGCGCGCGCCCGGAGCACCTTCTCCATGTGCTGGTCGACAAAGTCGATGCGCTCGGGATCGGCGACGATGCCGTTTGCGTCGGGCTCGGGGTCCTTGTGGCCCAGGCCGTTTTCGGTGATATAGATGACGGGGAGGTTGGGATAGGTGGCGCTGATGTGCTTGAGCGTGTCGTAGAGGCCTTGCGGGTAGATGAGCCAATCCCAGTCGGTGGTGGGGATACCCGGCATATCGACCTGCTGCCCGACGCCCTTAAACTTAAAGCACGAGGTGCCCTTGTCTCCGGTGCCGTTAAAGCTGTTGGTGGACTCGCCATCGTAGGCGGCGATAAACGCCGACTGATAGTAGTTGAGGCCGAACATATCGTTGCGGGGCGCCGCCTTGGCGAGCTCCTCCATGTCGCTGTCCTCAACCGTAAGCGTGGCGTTGTTGGCACGCAGAATCTCGTTGATGAGTGAGAGGGTGCGCGCGGAGTAGTGACCCAGGAAGGCGCCGTCCATGATGAAGTCGGTGTAGAAGGCGTTGTACAGGTCGGCGGCGTGCTGGTCGGCGGGCGAGTCGGTGGCAGGATATGCCGGCGTCAGGACGTTGACCATGCCAATGCGTCCGCCCAGGTGCTCGGTCTCGTCAAGATCCTTATACAGGTTGACGGCGCGGGCGTGGGCAACGAGCTCGTTGTGCTGGCTCTGGATGCCGCTCGTCACATCAAAGTGATGGTTGGGCGGGAAGTTGCCTTGGATGTATTGGGAGTGCGAGAGGCTGATGAGCTCGTTGATGGTGAACCAATTCTTGACCTCGCGGAACTCGCGGAAGCAGAACTCGGCATAGCGCACATAGGCGTCGACGGTCTTGCGGTTGAGCCAGTCGCCCTGGTTGAACAGGGCGGCGGGGGAGTCAAAGTGATGCAGGGACACATAGGGCTCGACGCCATACTTTTTGCAGCAGGCGAACAGCTCGTGGTAGTGCTTAACGCCCTCGGCGAGGGGCTCGGCATCGTCGCCGTTGGGGAAGATGCGGGTCCAGGCGATGGACACACGGATGGCGTTGAGTCCATGCTCGGCAGAAAGGCGGATATCCTCCTCGTAGCGGTTGTAGAAATCACTGGCCGGGTCGGGTAAAAAGCGACCCTGGGCGACAAGGTAATCGTCCCACATGGTCTTACCCTTGCCTGCCACCTTCGTGGAGCCTTCCGTTTGGTACGCGGCGGTTGCGGCGCCCCAAACAAAGCCCTTCGGCAGCTGCTGTACGCGGTTTAGCAAAGACATATGCATACACCCTCTCGTCTCGCTGTTCGATATTGTGCGTTTGCGCTCAGGAGGCTCCCTGGTTAGCGTTCAGCGGCGAAAAAGCCCGATAAACACTATCTTAAAATTATTAGAACCAAAATGAGCACGTGAACATTTGACAATGAGCACGTTAACATCCGGCTGGGATGTATAGAAACAAAACAACTTCAAACAGCCGCGAACGGTTGTATTTGTTCGGTAAGCGGTTTTGATTGACAGAAGTTTTCATGTTGTGGTATATGGCTCGGGTATCATGAGCACGTTATCGATGTATGTACGATGCGCCATGGGCGCGGGGAATAGTTGGGAAGCAGGTTAGCGTGGAAGGCATGGCTCAGCAGACAAGGAATGGTCATTCGGCGAGCGCGGCAGAGGTTGCGGCGCTCGCTGGCGTGAGCCGCCAGACTGTGTCTCGCGTGGTCAACGGTATGCCCAACGTGACGGAAAAGACGCGCAAGCGTGTGCTGGCCGCCATGGAAGAGCTGGGCTTTCGTCCCAATTTTGCTGGAGCGGCGTTGCGCGGCGGGTCGTATCGTTCTATTGGCCTGTGCATGTACAACATCACACGTGTCGGTAACCTGGCGACGCTCGAGGGTATCATGCAAGCGGCGCGCGAGCACGATTTTGCCGTCACTATGATCGAGATGGGCGGCGACAAGCCCTATACACTTGCCGATGCCTCGCGCCGCATGGTCGAGCGACCCGTCGACGGCATGATTCTCAACATGAACCGCATGGCTCCCGATTTTGAGGAGTTTGTTCCCCAGCCGGGAGTGCGAACGGTCATCCTGTCCATGTATGCGCATCCGCGCTGCACGACGATCGACTCCGACCAGTATGGTTCGTGCGAGCTGTTGACCAATTATCTGCTGGAACATGGTCACTCGAATATGCGGTTTGTGGCGGGTCCGGAAAACTCGATTTCCTCGCGTTTTCGTGAGGCCGGTTGGCGCGATACGCTGGGTCGTGCTCATGTCGATGCCGCTCCGATGCTGCGTGGCGATTGGAGTGCGGACAGTGGGTACGCCATGGGCGAGCGGATTGCGGCCGAGGTGCTTGCCGGCGGGTCGCAGGCGCCGACTGCCGTGCTTGCGGCAAATGACCAGATGGCGCTGGGCGTTATCGCCGCGCTCGAGAACGCGGGCCTGTCCGTGCCCGACGACGTGAGCGTGGTTGGTATCGACGACGCACTCGAGGGACTTGTTCCTCACAATCGACTGACGACGCTGCGATTTGATTTGCGCGGTGTCGGTAAGCTTGCGTTTGAGGCGGCGATTGGAGAGAGCTCGTCTATCGAGGCGATTCATGTGCCGAGTACGCTGGTCGAACGCTCGACTGTTAGGGACATACGGGGTTAGGTCCTACTCCGTTTGTCTCGATTTGTAACAGGTAGACGGTCAAAAGCGGGCTACCTGTTACAGATTTAGATTCTTCGGAAAGAGCAATCCTGTTCGTCTCAATCTGTAACAGCTAGGACCAAAAAACTCGGCTAGATGTTACAGATCGAGACAAACGGCTCCCGACCAGCCCAAAAACAAAAAGACCGGGGGCGGCGCGCCGTGTGACGTGCCGCCCCCGGCTGAGAAATGGGGACAGGTTGTGTGAGCGGGCAACCCCGCCAGCCACTAGTCCAGACGACGGGTCTGCGCCACGTGCTTGTACCAGTAGGCGCTTGCCTTGGGCGTGCGCTTCTGGGTTTCAAAGTCAACGTAAAAGAAGCCGTAACGCTTGTTGTAGCCATTGGTCCAGGAGAACTGATCCTGCAGGCTCCACAGGAAGTAGCCGCCCACGTTGACGCCCACCTCCATGGCCTTGAGCAGCCAACGCAGGTGCTGCTCGATGTAGTCGATGCGCGGCTGGTCGTCCACAAAACCGTCCTTGTAGGGGTCCTTGTAGCCCATGCCGTTCTCGGTGATGAAAATCTGCTTGTAGTTGGGGTAGCGCTGCTTAATGTAGACGAGCAGATCGAACAGGCCCTCGGGATAGATGATCCAGTCCCAGTCGGTGGTGGGGATGCCAGGCTTGTTCACATGCTCGCCAATACCCTTAACGCGCCAGCGGCCAGTGCCCTTCTCGCCCGTACCGTTGTGGTGCAGGTCGTTCTCGCCGTCGTAAGCCTTCAAGAAGCGGCACTGGTAGTTGTTAACGCCCAGGTAGTCGTTGTAGAGCGCGGCCTCGCGCATGATTTCCAGATCCTCGTCTAGGATCTCGATGGTGCCGCCCGAGACGGCAGCCAGGCGGTTGGCGCACTCGAGGGTGTCGGGCGCATAGTCGCCGCGGAAGGTGGCGTCGAGCAAGAACTGGTTTTGCAGCACGTGCTCGTTGTTGGCGGCTTTGATGTCGGCGGGGTCGTTCTCGTTGAGCGGGTACTTAAACTCCAGCGACTGGATGACGCCGATTTTGCCCTTAAAGCCGCCGTTGTGGAAGGCCAGCACGGCCTTGGCGTGGGCGAGCATCATGTTGTGCTCGCACTGGAAGGCCTCGGCCAGATGCGCCTTGACGCCACCGGGGAAGGTGCCCTCGATGTAGGTGTTGGAGGCGTCGGCCCAGATCTCGTTAAAGGTGAACCAGTAGGTCACCTGGTCGGCGTACTCCTTAAAGCAGAAGGTGGCAAAGTCCACAAAGGCGTCGATGGTCTCGCGGTTGAGGAAGTCGCCCTTCTCAAAGAGGGGAAGCGGCGTGTCAAAGTGATGCAGCGTGACGAACGGCTCAACGTGGTGCTTGTGGCACTCGGCGAAGAGATCGTGGTAGAACTGGACGCCCTCGGGGTTGATTTCGCCGGTGCCGTTGGGGAAGATGCGGCTCCAGGCGATGGAGAGGCGAATGCCGTTGATGCCGAACTCCTCGCACAGCTCCAGGTCGACGGGGTACTGGTTGTAGAAGTCCGAAGCGGGATCGGGGGAGAAGCGCCCCTGGGCCTCCAGAAAGTCGTCCCAGGCAACCTTGCCCTTACCGTGAGTGCGGGTCTCGCCCTCTACCTGGTAGGCAGCGGTGGCGCCGCCAAAGACAAAGTCCTCGGGAAACTGCGCGGGCGGGTTGGTGACGCTAGCAGGATTAACGGACATGATGATCCAATCGTCTAAATCGAAGGGCCAGCCGGTCTTGGATGGTCGGCTGGCCCTGGGCGTTACTTACTTCGAAAGTTGCTCACTCACGAAGGCGAGAGACTTATCGCCGTTCTGGGAGAGCTCGATGTACTGCTTGCCACGGCAGGCGACGCACTTGTTGCCCACGCGCTCGCAGTCCTTTTGCAGGTCGGCCAGGTAGCTGGCGGCCTGCGGGGCCAGGACGACCAGGTCAAAGTCGGGGAGCATGTCGACATGGTTGCCATAGGCCTCGGCAGCGGTTTCAAGATCGATGCCGCGCTCCTTGGCAGCCTTGGCCAGTGCGTTGGCGAGCAGGCCCGAGGTTCCGCCGCCCTGGCAGAGCACGAGCACGCGCTTGCCGTTGAGGTCGCTGGCGGCTGTAGCTTCTGTGGTGGCAGCGGCGGGGGCGTCGGACTTCACGGCCTCGGCAGCAGCGCCGGCGGCAACGCTCTTGGCGTCAGCCTTGCCCTGGAAGGCATCGTTGAGCTTGGCGGCCTTCTCGGCGTTCTTGGCGTCGAGCTCCTCCTGGGAGATCTCGGCCTCCTCGGCGCACTTCTGGGCGTCATAGGCACGGAAGAACGGATAGTACAGGGCAAAGTCGACGACCAGGATGATGGCGAGCATCACAAAGGCGAGCGGCTGGAAGCCCAGGCCCATGATGGTGCCGATGGGGCCGGGGAGGGTCCAGGGCAGGGTGTACATAAAGCCGTTCATGCCCAAGAAGTCGATAAAGATCTTGAGGATCCAGATGTTGGCGATCGGGGCAAAGACAAACGGGACAAAGAAGACGGGATTGAGCACGATGGGTGCGGCGAACAGCAGCGGCTCGTTGACGGCAAAGCACACGGGGACGATGGCGGCCTTACCGACGGCGCGCATCTCCTGGGACTTGGCCAGGAAGCAGAACATAAAGACCAGGACGAGCGTGGCGCCGGTGCCACCCATGCAGACGACGAAGTACTGGGCACCCTGGGTCAGGACAGCGGAAGCGTGCTGGCCAGCCTGGAACGCAGCCAGGTTGTCGGTCATGTTGGCAACGAGAGCGGCGGCGATGGCGGGCTCGACGATCGAGGGGCCGTGGACGCCGACGAACCAGAAGAGGCTCATGGCGCCGTAGATCACAGCGAGGCCGATATAGCCGTCGGCAGCGGTGAACAGGGGCTGGAACACCTGGATGACGCCCTGGGCAAAGCAGAAGCCAAAAGCAGCGCGGAAGACGATGTCAAAGACCCAAAAGACGGCGATGCAGACGGAGAAGGGGATGATGTCCTTAAAGGTCTGCGAGATGTTGGGCGGAACCTGCTCGGGCATCTTGACGGTGATGTTGCGCTTGATAAAGAACTTGTAGATGATGCCGGTCACAAACGCAGCGATGAAGGCGGTCAGCAGGCCCTTGGAACCAAGGTAGGTGGTGTTGAAGCCGCTGGCGGCGTCCGTGGCGATGGTGTCGCTCGAAAGGAGCAGGAAGCCGATGATGGCCGCGCACATGCATGAGATAAAGTTAATCTGGTTATTCTTGGGCAGGTCGCGGTTCTGAGCGTCGGCGAAGTGCTTGGCTGTGGTGGCGGCGCAGGCGATGGCCAGGATGCCCATGGAGTAGTTGTAGCACTTCCACAGAGCGTTGTTGATGTCATCGGGCCAGTAGAAACCCCAGATGTTGGGGACCGAGGCTACCAGGCAGAAGATGGACGAGAAGATGATGATGGGGATGACGGAGATAAAGCCGTCGCGGATCGCCTTGAGGTACTTGTTGCGGGCGATCGCGTTGAAAAAGGGCTGGCCCTTTTCGATGATGGCGATGAGTTGCTCCATGCAATGCTCCTAAGAGTCGGTGGGTTAGCAACGATGGTAGCTTTTGACGTTCGGTTGCCAAAATGTTGACGTTGCCATTTTGTGACACAAAAAAAGACGCGAACCGGTGGTTCCTGTGCCTGCGAACCGTCGATTCCTTACGCGTAAACGTTTGAGCCGCCCGGTGGCTCTGTGTTTGCACAATGGCAACGTTAACATTTGGGCGATAAAAGCCGTTCGGGGAAGCAAAAATGTCGGTGAACGGTAGGTTTTGGGTGGTGAGCGTATGGTGGGGGAGACGTTAGATATACTTGAAGACGTTTCATTTGACTGCGTAGGGTGCCACCAATGGCATCGTTGACATAGAAAGATCGACCTATGGCCGCTGTTAAAAAATCGGTATCCGTCAAAGACGTGGCGCGCCTCGCGGGCGTCTCGGAGCAGACGGTCTCGCGCACCGTGCACGATTCGCCCAGTGTGCGCCCCGAGACCAAGGAACGCGTGCGTGCCGCCATGCGCGAGCTGGGGTATCGCCCCAATTTTGCCGGTCGATCGCTGCGCCGTGGCAAGTTTAAGACCGTCGGCGTCGCCATGTTCAACATTACCGGTACCGGCAACCTCGACCGTATGGAGGGCTTTGCCGCCGCGGCCGACAAACATGGCTATGCCATCACCCTCACTAAAGTAGATGGACATCCCTATACCCTCGAGAGCGCATCGTCGCGTATGAGCGCGCTGCCGGTAGACGGCATGGTCGTGATCATGAACCGCATGCCGGCGGACTTTGGCACCTTTGAGCCGCTGCCCGGCATGCAGACGGTGCTCGTTACCATGCTGGAGCACCCGCTCTGTTCAACGGTCGATAACGACCAGTTCGATTGCTCGCGCCAGGTGGTCGAGTACTTGCTGGGGCGGGGGCACAAAACCGTGCACTTTATTTCGTGTCCCGAGCGCTCGCTTTCGGGCATGCGGCGCGAGGAAGGCTGGCGCGAGACATTGCGTGCGCATGGCATTGAGCCGCCGCGACTCGTCCGTGGGGATTGGACGGCACAGAGCGGATATGCCGCAGGCCAGGCTCTGGCGGATGATCCGACCTGTACGGCCATCTATGCCTCCAACGATGCCATGGCATATGGCTGCATCCGTGGGCTCGAGTCGCGCGGAAAGCGTGTGCCCCAGGACGTGAGCGTGGTGGGTGTTGATGATAGCCTGGGCGATATCGTGCCCGATTGTCGCCTGACCACGGTGCGCTTTGACAACAAGCGCGTCGGCATGTGGGCGGTTGACAAGATTGCCGGCGCCGAGGGCGTTGCGCCCGGTGTGGAGCACATGCTGTTTCCGGGCGTGCTCGTCGAGGGCGATACGGTGCGCGATTGGCGCTAGGGCGCGGGTCTGTTTGGGTTTCCGCTAATTGTGTTCGATATTGTTCAGATTGGTTTAAAAACCGTTCACGGACGAAAAGTGACTGTTCATAGCTCGAAATTACGTTTTACGCTGTTCTTTTTTGTTTGAATGTTATTGTTTCTGTCATACACAACGCAGCGCGTATGCCCGGACGCGATGCTCTCCATTGGTTCATATGTGAAAGGAACGCAATATGGCAACCAAAGAAGAAATCTCGATGGTTGGATTCGAGATTGTCGCATATGCAGGTGACGCCCAGACCGATCTGCTTGCAGCGCTCGATGCTGCTCGCGAGGGTGACTTTGAGAAGGCCGAACAGCTGCACAAGGATGCCAGCGATGCGCTCATCGGTGCCCACGACACGCAGACCAAGCTGCTTTCGCAGGAGGCCGGCGGTGGCGAGATGGAGATGACCTTCATCATGGCTCACGCTCAGGACACTCTCATGACCACTATGATTCTGGAGAAGCAGGCCCGCTTTACCATCGATGCCTACAAGCGCATCGCTGCGCTCGAGGCCAAGCTCGCCTAACGAGCCCTCACAACCAAGTCCCCTTCCAAAAGCCCTGCCGCTACTGTGAACTGCCTCCCATTTCTTGGACATGAGAAATGGGAGGCTTTCTTTATGCGCGT
>NZ_JAHONA010000033.1 GCF_019131995.1 Collinsella aerofaciens
CGATCTACTACACGCCGGCGTCCGTCCTGCTCAAGAACGCCAAGGACATGGGCTACGACGTCAAGATGATGGGCTGCGACGGCATGGACGGCATCCTGGGCGTTGAGGGCTTCGACACCTCTCTTGCCGAGGGTCTGCTGCTCATGACCCCGTTCTCCGCCGACGACGAGAAGAACGCCGACTTCGTCAACGCTTACAAGGATAAGTATGGCGAGACTCCGGACCAGTTTGCCGCCGACGCTTACGACGGCGTGCACGCGGTGGCCGAGGCCCTCGAGGAGGCCGGTCTTGGTGTCGACGCCGACCCGACCGAGGTCGCCGAGAAGCTGCCTAAGGCTATGCTCAAGATTACCGTTGACGGTCTGACCGGCAAGCTCACCTGGAACGATAAGGGCCAGGTCCAGAAGGAGCCCACGGCGTACGTCATCACCGACGGCAAGTACGTACAGGCCTAATAAGCCGCCTTACATAGAGCGGTTTTGATCCCAAGCAGGGGAGGTTTTGGCCTTCCCTGCTTGCTTGGTATCTAGGGACAGTGTAACGTCCCTGTTTCATACATTAACTGGAAACCTATTCGAAAGGGGGATGTGGAACATGACGGTCTTTATCCAATACCTGGTCAACGGCCTGTCCATGGGCAGTGTCTACGCCATCATCGCGTTGGGCTACACCATGGTCTATGGCATCGCCAAGATGCTGAACTTCGCTCACGGCGACGTTATCATGGTCGGTGCCTATGTCTCGTTCTGCGCCACGTCGTATCTCGGCCTCCCGGGCTGGGCATCTGTAATTCTCTCTTGTGTGGTCTGTACCGTTCTCGGTGTTCTCATCGAGGGTCTGGCATACAAGCCGCTGCGTCAGGCGGGCCCGCTGGCCGTTCTGATCACGGCCATCGGCGTGTCTTACTTCCTGCAGAACGCCGCGCAGCTTCTGTGGGGCGCCACGCCCAAGAACTTCACTTCGCTCGTCACCTTCCAGGTGCCGGAGTTCTTGGCCAAGTTCAATGTAAGCGCCGTCTCGCTCGTCACCATCGTCGCCTGCCTGGTTATCATGGCCGGCCTGATGTTCTTTACAGGTAAGACCAAGATGGGCAAAGCCATGCGCGCCGTGTCCGAGGACAAAGCCGCCGCTCAGCTCATGGGCATCAACGTCAACCGTACCATCTCGATGACGTTTGCCATCGGCTCCGCCCTTGCCGCCATCGCCGGTGTGCTCCTGTGCTCCTACTCGCCGGTGTTGCAGCCCACCACGGGCGCCATGCCTGGCATCAAGGCCTTCGACGCTGCCGTTTTCGGCGGCATCGGTTCCATCCCCGGTGCCTTTGTCGGTGGTATTCTCATCGGCATCATCGAGGCGATGGCGCAGGCTTACATTTCCACGAGCCTTGCCAACTCCATCGTCTTTGGTGTTTTGATCATCGTCCTGCTCGTCAAGCCTGCCGGCCTCTTGGGCAAGTACGTCCCCGAGAAGGTGTAGGTGAGCGTTATGAAGTTTCTTAAAGACAAGCAGACGCGTCACGACTTTGTCACGTACGCCATGTGCGTTGTGGCGTTCGCCATCGTGTTCTTTATGCAGTCCAACCACATGATCCCGCGCATGATCGCCGGTCAGCTGGTTCCCATCACGGCCTATATCGTCATGGCCATCTCCCTTAACCTCGTCGTCGGCATCGCGGGCGACTTGTCGCTGGGCCACGCGGGCTTTATGAGCGTCGGTGCCTATACGGGCATCGTCACTGCCGTCGCGCTGGAGAGCACCGTTCCGTCCGATCCGATGCGTCTGATCATCAGCATTGTGGTCGGCGCTATCGCCGCTGCCATCTTGGGCTTCTTGATCGGTATCCCGGTCCTGCGCCTGAGCGGCGACTATCTGGCCATTGTGACCCTGGCTTTTGGCGAGATCATCAAAGAGGTCGTCACCTGCCTCATTGTGGGCGTCGATTCCCGCGGCCTGCATGTGATCTTTAACATCACGGGTAACTCTACGATCGACGACCTGCACCTGCTCGAGGACGGCACCGCCATCATCAAGGGCGCGCAGGGCGCATCGGGCGTGTCGACCTATTCGACCTTCCTTGCCGGCGCAATCCTGGTTATGGTCGCGCTCGTGATTGTGCTCAACCTGGTTCGCAGCCGTACCGGTCGTGCCATTATTGCCGTGCGCGACAACAAGATCGCTGCCGAGTCTGTGGGCATCTCCGTCACCCAGTACCGCATGATTGCCTTCGTGGTTTCCGCTGCCCTCGCCGGTGCTGCCGGAGCCCTGTTCGGCGGTAACTTCTCGCAGCTTTCCGCCACTAAGTTCGACTTCAATACGTCCATCCTCATTTTGGTGTTCGTGGTCCTGGGCGGCCTGGGCAACATGCGCGGCTCCGTTATCGCCGCGGCGCTGCTCACGGTGCTCCCCGAGCTGCTCCGTCAGTTCTCGGACTACCGCATGCTCATCTACGCCATCGTGTTGATTCTGGTCATGGTCTTTACTAACAACCCACAGCTCAAGGCGTTCTTCGCACGCATTAAGGACCGCTTTGCTTCCAAGAAGGAGGTGGCAGCCGATGCCCAGTAAGATTGAGTTCAACAAGGGCAAGATGGTCCCGTATCCTTCTGGCGCCATCGTTCCCGACCGCGACTTGGGCCAGCGCCCGGCGCTCGAGTGCATCCACCTGGGCATTGAATTCGGCGGCCTTAAGGCGGTAGACGACTTTAGCCTAACCATCGGCAAGACCGAGATCGCCGGTCTCATCGGCCCCAACGGTGCCGGCAAGACCACGGTCTTCAACCTGCTCACCAAGGTGTACCAGCCTACGCACGGCACCATCCTGCTCGACGGTGAGGACACTTCGGGCAAGTCGGTCTACCAGGTCAACCGCATGGGTATTGCCCGTACGTTCCAGAACATCCGCCTGTTCAACACCATGACGGTGGAGGACAACGTTAAGGTCGGCCTGCACAACCAGGAGCGCTACTCCGGTTTTGAGGGCGTGCTGCGCCTGCCGACGTATTGGAAGCACGAGAAGGCCGCCCACGAGCGCGCCATGGAGCTGCTGTCCATTTTTGACATGGAGCACCTGGCAAATGAACAGGCCGGCTCGCTTCCTTACGGCGCTCAGCGTCGTCTGGAAATCGTCCGCGCGCTTGCCACCAACCCCAAGCTGCTGCTGCTCGACGAGCCTGCCGCCGGCATGAACCCGTCCGAGACCGCAGAGCTCATGGCGAACATCGTCAAGATCCGCGACACCTTTGGCATTGCCATCATGCTTATCGAGCATGATATGTCGCTCGTCATGAACATCTGCGAGGGCATCTGCGTGCTTAACTTTGGTAAGGTTATCGCCAAGGGCACGGCTGAGGAAATCCAGAATAACGATGCCGTTATCGAGGCGTATCTGGGTAAGCAGGATAAGGGGGAGAACTAAATGGCAGAGCCGATGCTTTCCGTCTACAACATCAACGTCTGGTACGGCGCCATCCACGCCATCAAGGACATCTCCTTTAACGTCAACGAGGGTGAGATCGTGGCCTTGATCGGTGCCAACGGCGCCGGTAAGTCCACGACGCTCAAGACCGTCTCGGGCCTGCTGCGCTCCAAGACCGGCTCCATCAAGTTTATGGGCGAGGACATTACCCATACGCCCGCTGATAAGCTGGTTGGTAAGGGCCTGGCTCAAGTTCCCGAGGGTCGTCGCGCCTTTTTGCAGATGACGGTTGAGGAGAACCTGGAGATGGGTGCCTATACGCAGCCCAAGTCCACGGTGGCTCCGGGCCTGGAGCGCGTCTACGAGCAGTTCCCGCGCCTGAAGGAACGTCGTCGCCAGGTCGCCGGTACCCTTTCAGGCGGCGAGCAGCAGATGCTCGTTATGGGGCGCGCCCTTATGAGTAACCCCAAACTGCTTATGCTCGACGAACCTTCCATGGGTCTGGCGCCGATTCTGATCGAACAGATCTTCCAGATTGTCGAGGACCTGCACAAGGCCGGCACCACGGTGCTTCTGGTCGAGCAAAACGCGCAGATGGCGCTTTCCATTGCCACACGCGGTTACGTGCTCGAGACCGGCAAGATCACCATGACCGGCACGGGCCAAGAGCTCCTGCACGACGACAACGTCCGCAAGGCCTATCTGGGCGGTTAATCCATTCAACAAAGGGGGCGCTGACCAACCCGGTCAGCGCCCCCTTTTAAGTTGCGGTGAAATAGGGACTGAATACGGGCTCCAGAGGCCAAATGAGTCCCTATTCCACCGCAACTTCATGGGGATGTGTGACAATGCCCGTCGGAAAACATCTGCTGTCTTTGGGGGTCTATCTATGCTGTACGAGTTTTGTGCCGAGAACTTTGAGCGGGTGCCGGCGGCTATCGATGCCGGTGCAAGGCGTATTGAACTGTGCGACAACCTTGCCGTTGGTGGCACCACGCCTTCGGCCGGCGTTATCAGCGCTACGACCAACTATGCACACGAGCACGATGCGCGGGTGATGTGCATGATTCGCCCGCGTGGCGGTGACTTTCATTACAACCAAGACGAGCTGCGCATGATGGAGATGGACCTGGGCCTTGCCGTAAGCGCCGGCGTTGACGGCTTGGTCTTTGGCAGCTGCAAGCCCTGCGCTGGCGGATGGGCGCTCGACGAGCTTACGTTGGGCGCTCTCGTGATGGCCGCGGGCTGCGCGACCGAGGAATGCAAGCGTGAGCCCATCGACATCACCTTCCACATGGCGTTTGATCAGCTCTCGCCCGAGGCTCAGCTCGACGCGATTGACATACTCGCCGACTGCGGCATCACACGCATCCTGACGCATGGTGGCGCTGCCGGTACGCCGATCGAGGACAACTTCGAAAACCTGGCCCGCTTGATCGAGTATGCGGGCGACCGCTTGACCATCCTTCCCGGCGGCGGCATTTCCACGGTCAACCGCGATACCGTGGCGGCGGCACTGGGCGTCTCCGAGCTCCATGGCACCAAGATTGTGCCGCTGGAGGTATAACCCGTGACGCTGGTATTTGACGTTCAGCAGGCGAACGGTAAGCCCGACGACAACCGTCGTCCCGGCACCGCGTGCCCCTTTTGCGATACAGAAGGGCTCACCGACATCATTCGCCGTGATGGCGATTGCATTTGGCTCGAGAATAAGTTCAAGACCCTGCGCGCCACCCGTCAAACCGTGCTGATCGAGTCGGCCGATCACGATGCCGACCTGGTGACCTATGAGCCGGATGAACTCCACCATGTGATGCGGTTTGCCCTGGGTTGCTGGCAGCAGATGATCGATTCACAGCAGTATCGAAGCGTGCTCATGTACAAGAACAAGGGTCCGCTCTCGGGCGGTAGCCTCGTTCATCCGCACATGCAGATTGTGGGTTTGGAGCAGGAAGACGGCTATGCTTCGCTGGCTTCCGCCAATTTCGAAGGCATCAATGTCTGGCAACAGGGGAGGATCTCGGCCAACATCTCAACCGAACCCATCATGGGGTTCTTTGAGATCAACGTTTCAGCCCCGCAGGGAATCGCCGCCAGCGATGACACGAGAGATCAAGCCGAGGCGGATCTCTTCGCCGATGCAATCCAGGTAGCTCTGCGCTATATCCTGAACGAGCACCACGGTGGTCGCGCAGAGTCGTATAACCTGTTCTTCTATCACCTGGGCGGTCGGACCATTGCCAAGGCGCTGCCGCGTTGGGTGGTTTCGCCCTACTTTGTCGGCTATCGTTTGGCCCAGGTCAATGCTGAGACAACGCTCGATATCGATGCTGAGCGCCTGCGTGCGCATCTGGAAACGCTCGTATAGCAAGACTAACACCCGCGTAATGCGGACAGTCTAGCGTGCCATGGCGTCGCGGCCGGCTTCGACGCGCTTGCGCTGGGCGGCGCGCTCCTCGCCGGTCAGACGCTCAAAGAGATGCCCGATAAGCGAGGCGAGTACCTGCTGAAACAGCGTTCCGCACATGACGGGAAACACGACTTCGCCCGGAAAGTACTGCGTGGCGATGACGGCGCCCGAAGAGATGTTACGCATGCCGCAGGTAAAGCACATGGTGGTCGTCTCGCTATATGGCAGATGCAGCGCATGGGCGACCAGAAAACCGACGACAAAGCCACTGATGGCGAAGACCAAAATAAAGAGGGCGACTTCCAGGCGCACCGCGTTCATGTGCAGCACGTACTCGCTCATGGCGGTGGAGTTGGAGGCGATAACGCCCATCATCATGAATTTGCAGGCGGGCGAGAGCACGGGGGAGAGCTTCTCGTGTCCCCATCCACGCGTGAGCTCGTTGATCACGATGCCGAGCACGGCGGGGATGGCGATCATAAAGGCCATGTCTTGCATCATGCTCGGCACATCGATCGAGACGGTGGCACCCAGCAAGAGCTTAAGCGTGAGCGGAATCGTCACAGGGGAGATAACCGAGGACGTCAGGATGATGGTGAGCGCGAGCGGGCCGTTGCCGCCGAACATGCTGATCCACATAAAAGCGGTGACGGCCACGGGCACGCTGTACTCGAGCACGATGCCGCAGACAAGGTTGGGGTTGGAGCCAAAGAAGAGTGACCCTATGGCATACGCCGCGATGGGAATAAGCACTGCCGAGACCAGCAGCGCCAGAATCAGGTGCAGCGGACGGTGGAACACCTCGGCTACCTGGTGAAAAGTGTTGCTGAGCGCGCCCTGAAACGTCATAAAGGCGAAGAGGGCGGGAACAATGGGCTTGAGCACGCCGATCTGCTGGGGAAAGAGCACGCCGAGCGCCACGCAAATCGGAACGATGATCTGCATATGCCCCGCGAGGAACTTTCCCAGTCCAGCCCATTGCTTCATATGTCCCGTGACTCCCTTTATCCGCGAACTCGTTTGTATGGATATGCTAGACGCTCGTATGCGTCCGTGCGGCTGAAACGCTCGATTATTTCGAGACCATTACCGCCATCGTTTGCCGAAACCGCGGCGCACCGCGGCGTTTTGCGTCCGCGCTGCACGGTATAATAAATCCGTTCAACAGATCTGCCTGCCGAAGCGGGCATACACAGAGGACTCATCGCTATGAACCGTGAGAGGTATCGCGGCGACCTGCCCCTATCGGGGGTGGGTGCCTATGTCATCGCTTAAGACGACGCATCGCTGGGCGGTCGCTCAGCAAAACCCCGAGCTCGAAAAGGAGCTTTCGGCTGGTCTGGGCATTCCCGGGCTGGTGGCGCGCATTATGGTCGCGCACGACATTGGCTCCATCAAAGAGGGCCAATTGTTTTTGACGCCTTCGCTCGATCGCGACTGGGCCGACCCACTCATTATCCCGGGCATGTCGGTCGTCGCCGACCGCGTCGAGCGTGCTATTCGCAACCACGAGCACATTGCAGTCTTTGGCGATTTTGACGTTGACGGTATTACGTCGACCTGCCTGTTGACCGAGGCGCTGCGCACGTTTGGCGCCGATGTTACGCCGTTTATTCCGCATCGCTTTGATGAGGGCTACGGTCTTTCGCGCGCGGCGCTCGACCGCGTTAACGAGCTCGCTCGCCCCCAGCTGATCGTGACCGTCGATAACGGCATTGCCGCCAAGGAAGAGGTTTCCTATCTGGAGAGCCTGGGGATCGATTTGGTGGTCACGGACCATCACGAGCCCTCCGACCAGGTGCCGCAGGGTGTGCCCCTGACTGACCCCAAGCTCGAGGACGAGGGCCCCTCGCGTGAGCTTGCCGGTGCTGGTGTGGCGCTCAAGCTGGTGCAAGTCCTGGGTGAGCGCCTGGGCAAGCCGTCGTATTGGCGTTCGCTAATCGAGGTCGCGGCGCTGGGCACCGTGTCCGACATGATGCCGCTCACGCCCGAGAACCGCGCGCTGGTTGCCGAGGGCATTCAGCAGATGCGCGTAACCGCTCGCCCCGGCTATATCGCGCTTGCCGCGCTCGCCAAGGCGGACCTTTCTACCATTACGGCCGACGGCCTGTCGTTTTCGCTCATCCCTCGTCTGAATGCTGCCGGCCGCATGGCTGATCCCAAGCTGGCGCTCGACCTGCTGCTTGCCCGCGATCCCATCGAAGCAAGCGCACTGGCGGCTGAGCTCGAGGAAATCAACCGCCAGCGCCGTGAGATCGAGGCGGAGCTCACGCGCGATGCCATGGCAAAGGTCGAGGAGGCCTATGACGGCGGACGCGCGATCGTCGTGGGCGGCGAAGGCTGGCACGAGGGCGTCAAGGGCATCGTGGCAAGCCGTCTGACCAACCGCTACCACGTGCCGGTGCTGCTGTTCTCGATCGAGGACGGTATCGCGCGCGGCTCTGGTCGCTCGGTGGGCAAAGTTAACCTGTTTGACGCCGTCGAGCGCTGTTCCGACCTGCTGATTCGTCGCGGCGGACATGCCGGTGCGGTGGGAGTGACCATCGAGGCATCCAAGCTCGATGAATTCCGTCGTCGCCTTTCCGCCGTGCTATCGGAGATTCCCGCCGAGGACTTTGAAGACATCGACGAGGTTGCCGCCACGGTCGACCTTTCCGAGCTGAATATCGAGACTATAGAGCAGATTTCCCGTCTTGAGCCGTTTGGCCAGGGCAACAAGGTGCCGCTGCTGGCCGCCGAGGGCGTGACGATGTGCGATCGCGCCGTGGTGGGCAAAACCGGCGAGCACATGCGCTTTGTGGCGACCGATGGCGCCGCGAGTGTGCCGGCCATTATGTTCCGCGTGCCGCAAATCGATAAGCTCATCAACTGCGATAGCGCTGTCGACTTGGTGTTCGAGGCCGTTGCCGAGCATTGGCAGGGGCGTGTGAAGCCCAAGCTCATGATCAAGGATGTTCTGGTCCGCGATACCACGCTGCCCGGCGTCGACGATCCGGCATGCGAGCTTCGTCGTGGCGTGCAGCCGGCGGATTCCGGCCTGCGCCTGGAGTCGCGCAAGCGCGAGACGCTCGCCCAGCTTTCCTATACCGAGCTCACGCGCTCGCTTATTCATAGCTTTATCGGCTCGAACCAGCCGCACCGCGCGCAGGTCGAGGCGCTCGATGCCCTGGCCGATCACCAAAGTGTTCTGGCCGTTATGGGAACGGGGCGCGGCAAGTCGCTCATCTTCCATGTACATGCCGCGCGTGAGGCGGTGCTTCGCGGACGTGCGAGCATCTTTGTCTATCCGCTGCGTGCGCTTGTTGCCGACCAGGCCTATCACCTCTCGTCGACGATGGCATCGCTTGGCATTGGCGTTGGCGTGCTGACCGGCGAGACCGTGGAGGCGGCGCGCGATGACGTGTTTGCCGGCTTGGCTTCGGGCCGTACCGGCATCGTGCTCACGACGCCCGAGTTCCTGTCCATTCACCGCGACCGCTTTGCGCGTTCGGGGCGCATCGGTTTTGTCGTTATCGATGAGGCGCACCACGCTGGCCTTGCCAAGGGCGGCGACCGCAGCGCCTATCTCGACATGCCCGATATCCTCAAAGCCCTGGGCGACCCGGTCGTTATGGCCGCGACGGCCACCGCGACGGCTCCGGTCGTGGCCGAGCTTGCCCGCATGTTGCCGATCACTCGCACGGTGGTTGACGAGACGGTGCGCGAGAACCTGCAGCTCGAGGACGACCGTGATCTTGCAAGTCGCGAGAACCGTTTGGTGTCGATCGTGGCGACGGGGGAGAAGACCGTCATTTACGTCAATTCGCGCGACCAGTCCGTGGCGCTCGCCAAGACACTACGCAAACGCGTTCCCGACTGTGCGACCCGTATCGCGTTCTATAACGCTGGCCTTACGCGCACCGACCGCCATCGCGTAGAGGAGGCGTTTCGAGACGGCAGCCTCAGCTGCATCGTCTCGACATCCGCCTTTGGCGAGGGCGTCAACCTTCCCGATATTCGCCATGTCGTGCTCTATCACATGCCGTTTGGCGGCATTGAGTTTAACCAGATGAGCGGCCGCGCCGGTCGCGATGGCCAACCCGCCGTGATCCATCTACTCTATTCGTCGCGTGACGCCCGTATTAACGAGCGCCTACTCGACTGCTATGCGCCCGAGCGCGACGAGCTCGTCACGCTCTATCGCGCGCTGCAGACCATGTGGCGCTCCAACCGCGGCAAGACCGGGGACGATTTCTTTAGCGCGAGCGATATCGACATCGCGCAGATGTGCCTTGCCATCGATGCTCGCACGCCGGTCGACGAGCGCTCGGTGGAAAGCGGCTTGGGAATCTTCGAAGAGCTTGGTTTTTGTCGAGTTTCGGGGTTTGACGACACCCGTCGCATCGCGATGGCCGAAAACCCCGGCCGCGTGCAATTGAGTAGGTCAATTCGCTATTTGGAGGGCTTGCGCTCGCGCATGGAGTTTTCGGCTTTCCGGAGCTGGGCGCTCGATTCGTGCGCTTCTGATATGCTAGCCAAAGTTAACCGCCCGATCGTACCGCGGGCCTAGGGGAAGGGGACCTCGATGGATGCCGCAGCCCGTACCGCCCATGATTCCACCCTCCAGCCGTTTTCGGAGATGGAGCACTATAAGCATGCCGATGAGCTGCCGCCCGAGATTGTGGCGGACAGCTACGACAAGCTGGAGCGCCTGTGCCTCAAATATATGAATGAGGACGACTTCTCCAAGGTGGAGCAGGCCTACTGCTTTGCCGCCGAGAAGCACTGCAACCAAAAGCGCCGCTCGGGCGAGATGTACATTAACCATCCCGTCGAGGTTGCCATCATTTTGGCCGATCTCAAGATGGGCTGCGATGTGGTGTGCGCCGCGCTGCTGCACGATACCGTTGAGGATACAGAGACCTCGCTTGCCGATGTTTCCGGCCTGTTTGGCGATACGGTGGCCGAGCTCGTCGATGGCGTGACCAAGCTCACCAACATCGAAGTCGACAGCATGGACGAGAAGCAGGCCCTCACGCTGCGCAAGATGTTCCTCGCCATGTCCAAGGACATCCGCGTCATCATCGTTAAACTTGCCGACCGTCTGCACAACATGCGAACGCTGGCAGCCCTGCGCGAGGATCGTCGCCTGTTTAAGGCTCGCGAGACCATGGACGTGTATGCGCCCCTGGCCGACCGTCTGGGCATGAGCTCCATTAAATGGGAGCTCGAGGACCTGTCCTTCTTCTACCTTGAACCCGACGCCTACCAGCGCATCGCGCGCATGGTGGCGGAGTCGCGCGAGGTCCGTGAGCGCTATCTGGCCGAGACCATCAAGACACTCACCGACGAACTCAACCGCATTGGCCTGGAGGACTTCCAGATTAACGGCCGTTCCAAGCACTATTGGTCCATCTACCAAAAGATGAAGCGCAAGGGCAAGGAATTCTCCGAGATCTACGACCTGGTGGCACTGCGTGTCATCACGCATTCGGTGCGCGATTGCTACTCCACGCTCGGCGCGGTGCATACGCTGTGGCACCCCATGCCCGGTCGCTTTAAAGACTATATCGCCATGCCCAAGGTCAATAACTACCAGTCGCTCCACACGACGGTCATCGGCCCCACGGCCCGTCCGCTCGAGATTCAGATTCGAACCTACGAGATGCATGAGCAGGCCGAGTACGGCATTGCCGCCCACTGGCTATACAAGAAGTCGGGCGGATCGTCTGCTTCCAAGACCAATGACGCTCAACGTTTGGACGACCAGATCAACTGGCTCAAGCATTCGCTCGATTGGGCTGCGTCTGATGAGATCACCGACGCCAAGGAATACCTGCATTCGCTGAAGGTCGACCTCTTCGATCAGGAGATCTTCGTCTTTACGCCCAAGGGCGAGGTCATGGCGCTTCGTGCCGGCTCCACGCCGCTCGACTTTGCCTATGCCGTTCACACCGAGGTGGGAAACCATTGCGTCGGCGCCAAAATCAACGGTGCGGTGGCTCCGCTCACGCACGAGATTAAGATGGGTGACCGTGTCGAGATCCTGACTAACAAGAGTTCCAAGCCGTCGCGTGATTGGCTCAAGATCGTTAAGACGCCTTCCGCCAAGTCAAAGATCCGCCGCTATTTTGCCGCTGCGACCAAGGATGACGACGCTGCTGCCGGCCGCGATATGCTGGCCAAGGACCTGCGGAAGCGTGGCTATGGCATTTCTACGCCGCGTTCGACGCGTGCGCTCAACGCCGTAGCGGAGCAGTTTAACTTCAAGCAGCTCGAGGACCTGTTTGCCGCCGTCGGCGCCGGCAAGGTTGCCCCGCGCGCTGTGGGCAATAAGGTCGAGCAAATCTTGGACCCCAAGCCCGAGGAACAGCTCACCAAGGCCGAGGCTATCGCCGAGGTCGTGAAACAGCCTGCTCGCGGCTCCAACCGCAAGCCGCAAAAGCGCGGCAAGAGCGCAAGTAACGGCATTATCGTCAAGGGCGAGAGCAACAGCGGCCTGCTGGTCCGTCTGGCTCATTGCTGCAACCCCGTGACGGGCGACGACATCGTCGGCTTCATCACGCGCGGTCGTGGCGTTTCGGTACATCGCGCCAACTGCCCCAACGTCAAGGGTCTTATGGAACATCCCGAGCGCATGATCGATGTGGAGTGGGACGGCGCTGCCGACACCCTCTTCCAGGTCGAGATCGTGGTCGAGTGCTTGGACCGTATGGGCCTGCTCAAGGATGTCACCATTGCCATTGGCGATGCGGGCGGCAATATCCTTTCTGCCGCCACGTCGACCAACCGCGAGGGTATTGCAACCCTGCGCTTTATGGTCGAGATCTCGGACGCGAGTGGTCTGGATCCGCTGCTGGCTTCCATCAGCAGTGTCGATTCGGTCTACGACGCTCGCCGTCTTATGCCCGGCGAAGGCGGAGCTCAGCTCAAGCGCCGTGTGTAGGTGCGAGAGCCTCTCAGCATCATAGATATTGGTTACGTTCGAGGCATCGTTTGGTGCCTCGAACGTATTTTAGAAGGAGGGTATGCGCATGGGCGATATGACTTTGGACCTGACACCCCGAGGTGCGGCTTCGATTGAGGCGCTCGTCAACGGCCCCATTCAGACCAACAGTTACGCCGTGATTTCGAATGACGAGTGCTTAATCGTCGATCCGGCGTGGGAGGGCGAGTGTCTTGTGGAGCATATCCGCACCGCGCATCCTGAGGTGCGCGTACTCGGCTCTGTCTGCACGCACGGTCATGCCGACCATGTTGGCGGGGTTGCCGGGGTTCGAGCTGTCGTTGGCGACAGCGCGCTATATGAGTTGTGCGCTAAGGACGTGACGGTACCTCGCGCAAATATCGAGGAGCAGCGCGCCATGTGGGGTATCGAGACACCCGATCCGGGTGAGCCGACGCGTTTGCTTGCCGAGGGCGATACAATCGAGGTGGGCGACGTCTGCCTGCAGGTGATCGAGACGCCGGGGCATACGCCGGGCGGCATCGTCCTGTTCGCCGCGACCGAGCGGGGGAACATCGCCTTTGTGGGCGACACGCTTTTCCCGGGCAGCCACGGTCGTACCGATCTTTCCGGCGGTGACGAGGCGGCGATTATGCGCTCGCTCTCCAAACTTGCCAAGATGCTTCCGCCCGATACCGTTTGCTTGACGGGCCATGGCGATTCGACCACGATGGCGCGCGAACTTATGCAGAACCCGTTTATGCAGATGTAGGCTCGAAGCCGTCGTCCGAACCACGAAGACCGCTCAATCGTCAAGCTATTTTCCCCAGTGGGTCGATTCTGTGGGGCAAACGGTCAAAATTTGTCCAATCGGATGGTATTCGTGAACAAACGAACGTTTATGCTCGGGTATGTCGTGGTAAAATCTCAGGCGTTATCGGAGCAACCTTACAGGAGGTTTCTTTTATGCTCGTCAACGCAGCAGACATGCTCAAGAAGGCCGAGGCCGGCAAGTACGGTCTCGGTGCCTTCAACACCAACAACCTCGAGTGGACCCTGGCTATTCTCCAGGCCGCCGAGGAGGCCAAGTCTCCGCTGATCCTTCAGTGCACCGCTGGTGCCGCTAAGTGGATGGGCGGTTTCAAGGTCTGCGCCGACATGGTCAAGGCTGCCGTCGAGGCCACGGGCGTTACCGTTCCCGTCGCCCTTCACCTCGATCACGGTTCTTACGAGGACTGCTTCAAGTGCATCGAGGCCGGCTTCACGTCCATCATGTATGACGGCTCTCACGAGGAGACCTTCCAGCTTAACCTCGACCGCACCAAGGAGCTCGTTGAGCTTGCCCACTCCAAGGGCATGTCCATCGAGGCCGAGGTCGGCGGCATCGGCGGCACCGAGGACGGCGTGACCTCCAGCGGCGAGCTCGCTGATCCTGCTGAGTGCAAGCAGATTGCTGACCTGGGCGTCGACTTCCTCGCCTGCGGTATCGGCAACATCCACGGCGTGTACCCTGCCGACTGGGCTGGCCTTTCCTTCGAGCGCCTGGGCGAGATTAAGGCTCAGACCGGCGACCTGCCCCTCGTCCTGCACGGTGGCACCGGCATCCCCGAGGATCAGATCAAGAAGGCCATCTCCCTGGGTATCTCCAAGATCAACGTCAACACCGATCTGCAGCTCGTCTTCGCCAAGGGCGTTCGCGAGTATATCGAGGCTGGCAAGGATCAGCAGGGCAAGGGCTTTGACCCCCGCAAGCTCCTCAAGCCTGGTCGCGAGAACATCGTTGCCCGCACCAAGGAGCTCATGGAGGAGTTTGGCTCCGTCAACAAGGCGTAAGCGTCGCTAAACTTCCCACCGGAAGCCCCGTCTCCCTACACTGTTTCCTTTGCGCTCACCTGGCTTCGCCAGAAGTCGCGCCAAGGAAACAGTTCCGGGAGACGGGGCTTCCTTCGTTTAACGCCGCAGGGTTACGAGTCTGAATTAAGGTGGCTACTGGCTTCGCCAGAAGTCGCGCGACGGAATCAGCTCCGGGGAAACGGGGCCTCCTTTGTTAACTCGCTACAGGGTTACTGGGCTGAATTCATTTTTAGAGGTACCGTTTATCGGTGTTGAGGGTTCCTTTATTGGGGCTTTCTTTTTTATCTCGCTACAATGGGCTTCAAGAGTTCTAATGACTTGGAGTTTGGTATGGCTGTTATTAATGTGCTGCCTTCGGATGGGAAGGTCATTGACGAGGGTCCTGTTGGTTGCTCTGTTGATGTTTGCTGTGATGATTTCCGTCATCTCGATATTGGACTGCCGCCCGAGATTCTTCGTCTCAAGGTTGCCGGATATTTGACGCAGGCTGTTGCGGCTTGTGATCGTCTTTTGGGGCAGAATCCCGATCCCTCGCTTGCTGCCTGCGTTCGTGCCGAGCGGTATCGCATGCTTGAGACGCCGCTTCATTTTTCGGTGTCGCGCGATCGGGCTATTGCGATGATTCGCGAGGAGTGGCCTGAGTTTACCGAGGAGCAGTTTGACGATCTGATTGACCGTAAGCGTATTGACTGGCGCTTTATCGATGGCGAGCTGTTCGTTCTCGACAACTTCCTCGATTCGCTTCGCGTATATCCCAAAGAGGTCCCCGGCATGCGTCCCGATCCTACGGACGGAATTGCACTGCGCAACGAGATGCTCAAGGAGATGGAGTCACAAAACGGATTGACTCGCGTTATTACGCTTAAGGCGTCCTTGTCTGTCCCCGGCGCTCTAGAGGGGGAGACCGTTCGCGCTTGGCTTCCCGTAGCCGCCACCTGCCGCCAACAGTCTCAGGTCGAGATTCTCGACATGACGCCGGAGGGTGCTGTTGCTCCCGCGAACGCTTCGGCGCGTACCGCCTCGTGGTCTTCTTCGAGTGAGCGCTCATTCTCGGTGACTTATCGTTATCACATCGATGCTGCTTATTGTGATGTCTACGGTGGCACACTTCCGGTTCATCCGCGTATGGACGCGCCTCTGCCCGAGGATATTTCCGAGGACCGTCCGCACATTGCATTTACGCCGTATCTGCAGCAGCTGACGGCCAGCGTTGTTGGCGGACTCGAGGATCCGCTCGATCGCGCCCGTGCTATCTATGATTACCTGACGCAGTATATCGACTATCGCTATCAGCCGCCGTACTTGCTTTTGGGATCTATTGCCGATGACTGCGCGCATTCGCTCCGCGGCGATTGCGGCGTTATGGCGCTCACGTTTATCACCATGTGCCGTATCGCGGGCGTGCCTGCCCGTTGGCAGAGCGGCCTCTACGTTGCGCCCGATTCGGTGGGGTCGCACGACTGGGCAGAGTTCTATACGCCGCAGACCGGTTGGCTCAACGCCGACGTGTCATTTGGATCTTCTGCTCGCAGGATGGGGGAGGAGTGGCGCCGCCATCACTACTTTGGCAATCTCGACCCATGGCGTATGGTGGCCAACAATCGATTCCAGGCAGAGTTTGAGCCCTCTTTCGACGGCATGCGCGAGGACCCTTACGATAACCAGATGGGTGAGGCTTCGGTCGACGGTCGCGGATGCCGTCAGCGCGAGATGCTACGCACGGTCGAACTCATCGAAATGCTCGAAGTTCCATTTTCGGACTAATCGGTAGAAAGCTGTGATAAACTAACTCACGCATTACGTGCCCGAGTGGCGGAATTGGCAGACGCAGTGGACTCAAAATCCACCGTTGGCAACAACGTGCGAGTTCGAGTCTCGCCTCGGGCACCATACATGCAAGTGAGCGTTCGAGGGGGGTTGCGGCCCCCTTTTTCGTGCCGAACTCGCGTGAGCGCGCGAAGCGTTAAGCAAACAGGCCTGTGGCCTGTTTGTAGCGGAGCGTGGCGAGGGCGCCGCGCGCCCGAAGCCCGGGGCTTCGCGAAGCGAAGGCCCTTCGAGTCTCGCCTCGGGCACCATACATGCACCTGCGCTTCAAGGGGGTTGCGGCCCCCTTTTTCGTGTACGTAATGTGATAACGCGCTGTACGTGTTATTATTTGCAAGGCGTTGTTCCCGCAATGCCCTAAAGAGGAACCCGAGGGTTCCCACCTTTTGGCGCCAATGAGCAGCTGACTGGTCATACAACTTAGATTCCCTTCCTCAAATCGAGGAACTCTATGTGTACGACCTGGTTGCTGAGAAGCGCCGGGTTATTTTTTTATGAATGGAGGTAGGGAAAATAGCTAAGTCTGATGACACCCGCATCAACGACGAGATTACTGCATCTTCGTGCCGTTTGATTGGCGTCGATGGCTCTCAGCTCGGCCTGTTCGCCATCCGCGATGCCCAGCGTGTCGCCGACGATCAGGGTCTCGACCTGGTCGAGATCGCTCCCAACGCGGAGCCGCCGGTCTGCAAGGTCATGGACTACGGTAAGTTCAAGTACCAGCAGGCCATGAAGGCCAAGGCTGCTCGTAAGAACCAGTCCAAGGTCGAGGTCAAGGAAATGAAGTTCCGACCCAAGATCGACGTTGGCGACTACGAGACCAAGAAGGGCCACGTTCTGCGTTTCCTCAAGAAGGGCGCACGCGTTAAGATCACCATCATGTTCCGCGGCCGTGAGATGGCTCACCCGGAGCAGGGCCTTAACGTTCTCGAGCGTCTCGCCGAGGATCTCAAGCCTTACGCTACGGTCGAGTCTAAGCCTAAGATGGAAGGCCGTAACATGCTTATGCTGCTCGCCCCGATTAAGGGCGCCTTCGATGAGGATAAAGCGGCAAGCGATACCAAGTAACTAGTGTTCTGTAACCGATTAAGGAGTATTTCATGCCTAAGATGAAGTCCCACAGCGGCACCAAGAAGCGTTTCCGCAAGACTGGCACCGGCAAGCTTATGCGCGCCAAGGCTTTCAAGAGCCACATCCTGAGCAAGAAGTCCACCAAGCGTAAGCGTGGCTTCCGTCAGGAGACCGAGATCGCCGCTGCCGACCGCAAGGTCATCAAGTCGCGTCTCGCCTAAGTTCGCGTTCCCGTTTTTCGTTTTACAGTCTAGGAGTTGATAGAACATGGCACGTATTAAGCGCGCTGTTGCCGCCAAGAAGAAGCGCCGTACCGTTATGCACCGTGCGAAGGGTTACTACGGTGCCGCTTCGCGTACTTACAAGCATGCTAAAGAGCAGGTCCAGCACTCTCTGCAGTATCAGTATCGTGATCGCCGCAATAAGAAGCGCGAGATCCGTTCTCTCTGGATCACTCGTATCAACGCTGCTGCTCGTCTGAACGACATCTCTTACTCTCAGTTCATGCACGGCCTGAAGGTTGCCGGCATCGAGCTCGACCGCAAGGTCCTGGCTCAGATGGCTTACGAGGACATCGAGTCCTTCAACGAGCTGGCTACCATCGCCAAGAAGGCTCTCGAGGCCTAATAGATTCTCTTGAATCGCTAGGGGAGTGTCGCGTTGTGCGCGGCGCTCCCTCTTTTTATCTGAAGCGCGGTTTACATTGCTAAAAGCGCGGGTAGATAAACACTTACAGGTGACCGATCTTTATATATCTCTTAACCGAAGGGTCATCATCTGATACGTGCAGTATTTCTGCACCAGCCTTTCTATGACATATATAGGAAGCGATGTATTGTGTAGGACTTGTGAAGAGTGGAATTCCCGCCCACGGCGCCCCTCCGGTCTGGCAATATATCTCCTTGCCGCGCGGCCCGGTCGGACCGGACCAGCCGCGGGGCGTGCACCTTGAGAACCGGATACTGCGAGGATGGACACATCGAGTGTCGCATCCGGGCAGACATCGAACCATTTGAAATGGTCTAACTTGGATTTGTTTTTCGCAAGGCCGCCGAGAGGCGGCCCCGAGAAATTCCTTTTCCTATCAAATAGAACCATATGAATCGAACGGAACCGATCAGCGATGGACTGAGAGGACCGGACGGGCTCGAAGCCCATTTATTTTGGACGGAGAGTTCGATCCTGGCTCAGGATGAACGCTGGCGGCGCGCCTAACACATGCAAGTCGAACGGCACCTATCTTCGGGTAGAAGCGAGTGGCGAACGGCTGAGTAACACGTGGAGAACCTGCCCCCTCCCCCGGGATAGCCGCCCGAAAGGACGGGTAATACCGGATACCCCGGGGTGCCGCATGGCACCCCGGCTAAAGCCCCGACGGGAGGGGATGGCTCCGCGGCCCATCAGGTAGACGGCGGGGTGACGGCCCACCGTGCCGACAACGGGTAGCCGGGTTGAGAGACCGACCGGCCAGATTGGGACTGAGACACGGCCCAGACTCCTACGGGAGGCAGCAGTGGGGAATCTTGCGCAATGGGGGGAACCCTGACGCAGCGACGCCGCGTGCGGGACGGAGGCCTTCGGGTCGTAAACCGCTTTCAGCAGGGAAGAGTCAAGACTGTACCTGCAGAAGAAGCCCCGGCTAACTACGTGCCAGCAGCCGCGGTAATACGTAGGGGGCGAGCGTTATCCGGATTCATTGGGCGTAAAGCGCGCGTAGGCGGCCCGGCAGGCCGGGGGTCGAAGCGGGGGGCTCAACCCCCCGAAGCCCCCGGAACCTCCGCGGCTTGGGTCCGGTAGGGGAGGGTGGAACACCCGGTGTAGCGGTGGAATGCGCAGATATCGGGTGGAACACCGGTGGCGAAGGCGGCCCTCTGGGCCGAGACCGACGCTGAGGCGCGAAAGCTGGGGGAGCGAACAGGATTAGATACCCTGGTAGTCCCAGCCGTAAACGATGGACGCTAGGTGTGGGGGGACGATCCCCCCGTGCCGCAGCCAACGCATTAAGCGTCCCGCCTGGGGAGTACGGCCGCAAGGCTAAAACTCAAAGGAATTGACGGGGGCCCGCACAAGCAGCGGAGCATGTGGCTTAATTCGAAGCAACGCGAAGAACCTTACCAGGGCTTGACATATGGGTGAAGCGGGGGAGACCCCGTGGCCGAGAGGAGCCCATACAGGTGGTGCATGGCTGTCGTCAGCTCGTGTCGTGAGATGTTGGGTTAAGTCCCGCAACGAGCGCAACCCCCGCCGCGTGTTGCCATCGGGTGATGCCGGGAACCCACGCGGGACCGCCGCCGTCAAGGCGGAGGAGGGCGGGGACGACGTCAAGTCATCATGCCCCTTATGCCCTGGGCTGCACACGTGCTACAATGGCCGGTACAGAGGGATGCCACCCCGCGAGGGGGAGCGGATCCCGGAAAGCCGGCCCCAGTTCGGATTGGGGGCTGCAACCCGCCCCCATGAAGTCGGAGTTGCTAGTAATCGCGGATCAGCATGCCGCGGTGAATGCGTTCCCGGGCCTTGTACACACCGCCCGTCACACCACCCGAGTCGTCTGCACCCGAAGTCGCCGGCCCAACCGAGAGGGGGGAGGCGCCGAAGGTGTGGAGGGTGAGGGGGGTGAAGTCGTAACAAGGTAGCCGTACCGGAAGGTGCGGCTGGATCACCTCCTTTCTAGGGAGACACATTCTTAGAGAGAAAACACTTTAACTCGAAATGAGGGCAGGAGCCCGTCCGGTGGATGTCTGGCCAGGATAAGTCCCCGCAGCACCCGGTCCCCGGGGTCGCACCCGCGTACCTTGAGAGCCGCATAGCGATAGGAGAGAGATGGAAGAGTATCCTCTTCCAGACTCGATTCTTTTCTGCGATTAAAGACAGAATGATAGCAATCATTCATCCGATCCAAACAAGAAGAATTCACTTATATATGAGTGAGGAGCATCTGATCGCGAGCACAGTGAAACGGACTGTGCCGCGGTATGAGATACCCGAATTGCGACATACGAGCGCTATTCATGATATCGATTAATTAACTTAATTAGCGACACGTGGATATCCCGCGGGCCCGATGCGGTCCCGCAAGATACCACGGGCGCACGGCGGATGCCTTGGCACAGGGAGCCGATGAAGGACGCGGCAAGCTGCGATAATCCCCGGCGAGGAGCACACATCCTTCGACCCGGGGGTCTCCGAATGGGCGAACCCATGCACAGCAGTGTGCATATCCCCCCGCTGAACACATAGGCGGGGGGAGGACAACCCGGGGAACTGAAACATCTAAGTACCCGGAGGAGAGGAAATCAATCTCGAGACTCCCCGAGTAGCGGCGAGCGAAAGGGGACCGATGGCCAAACCGTCGAGCGGGCATACCCGGCAGGGGTTCCGCCGACGGGGTTGCAGGGCCGCGCATCCGGGGGCTGCCGCCCCCGGGCGCAGGTCCGGCTGGGGAGCGGAACGGCATGGGAGGGCCGGCCGCAGCGGGTGACAGCCCCGTACGCGAACCCAGACCGGACGGCGCGACGCGGTCCCTGAGTAGGGCCGGGCACGTGAAACCCGGTCCGAACCTGGGTGGACCACCATCCAAGCCTGAGTACTACCCTGTGACCGATAGCGCACCAGTACCGTGAGGGAAAGGTGAAAAGCACCCCGGGAGGGGAGTGAAACAGTACCTGAAACCGTGCGCCCACGAGCAGTCGGAGCAACTTTCAGTTGTGACGGCGTGCCTTTTGTAGAATGAGCCAGCGAGTCGCTGGCGCGGGGCGAGGTTAACCGAAAGGGAGCCGGAGCGAAAGCGAGCCTTAACAGGGCGACTTGAGTCCCGCGCCGCGGACGCGAAGCCGGGTGAGCTATCCGTGGGCAGGCTGAAGCGGGGGTAAGACCCCGTGGAGGGCCGAACGCACGTCGGTTGAAAACGGCGGCGATGACCTGCGGATAGGGGTGAAAGGCCAATCAAACCCGGAGATATCTCGTTCTCCCCGAAATAGCTTTAGGGCTAGCGTCGCGCGTTCACCGCCGGAGGTAGAGCACCGGATGGACGAGGGGGCTTCGCCGCCTACCGAATCCAACCGAACTCCGAATGCCGG
>NZ_JAHONA010000034.1 GCF_019131995.1 Collinsella aerofaciens
AAACGGAATAGACGGACCGGCCGTCCGGCTGAGTCTGGGAAGAGGTGCCGGGCGGCGGGCGGAGCATGGCCACCGGACCCATCGAAACACATCTCCACCGTTCCATCAACTGGGAAAACGGCGCCCCCGGACCCCAGGAGGGGCCGCGGGGGCGTTCGGCTAGCTGCGGGAATGGCCTATTTGCTCAATGTGTTCGGCTGAGATCGGAAATCAACCCAACATCATCGATGCCGCTGCGGAAGCCATCGGTATTGCAACCGGTAGCGGAAAGAATACCGATTCCGAGGTAACCGTATTCGATTACAGCGCTGATGACACTCAGGCCGATTTCACGGTCTCCGAGTTCAAGAAGCTCCTGAACGACTATATCGATTCTGCTTATAGCGCCGGCGGCACCCAGGCGCAAAAGCAACAGCTCAAGGAGCTTCAGAGCAAGCTTACCGAAGCACAGAAAAAGTTTGGAACTGCTAGCGCTGCCTATAACGCTGCACTCAACAAGCAGTATGACGCTCAAGAGGCCTTTAAAGCTGCCGACACGAGCATGAATACTGCCAAGGGCGAGTACGAGAGCGCTCAGGCTGCCACTGCAACCGCCAAGGGTGCCTATGATGCTGCCAAGAGCGAGCTCGATGCTTCTGGTATTGACATTGACGCTCTTCAGCAGAACCTCAATACTGCTAAGGCCGAGGCTGCCACTGCGCAGACTGCTCTCGACAAGGCCAACGCGACGCTCGCCGATTGCCAGACGAACGCCTCTAAGGCGTCGACTCGTAAACTGAATGCTCAGAGCGCCTACGACGCCGCCAAGGTAAAGTCCGATCAGGCCAACGAGGCGTATGACAACGCTACCGCTTCGGTCAAGGACCTTGCCGCCAAGTGCGATGCCGCCAAGACGGATCTTGCGAACAAGCAGGGCACGCTTAACGATGCCAAGAAGGCCGACGACACTGCCCAGGCTGGCGTTGACAAGGCTCAGGCCGCAGATGTGCACGCCGCGACCGCTCTTTCGGGCGCCAAGCAGGCAGTTGCCGCCAAGACGCAGACCCTGTCCGACGCACAGGCGAAGGCCAAGGCTGCCGAGGGCGAACTGGCCGGCGCAAACAAGGCCTTCGAGCGCTTCGCTGGAGCCCAGAAGGCGGTCGACGACGCCAAGGCCGCCTATGACGCCGCCGTCGCCGGTGTCGCCGATGCCCAGAAGCAGCTCGAGGCCGCCAACGAAGCCGTCGTCGATGCGACCTTCGAGATCGTCGAGGCCAAGGCCGAGCTTGCCAACGACGAGGCGCTCAAGGCCGATCTTGAGGCTGTCGACCACAAGGCATCCCTTGCCGCGGGCACGACGGGCAACGAGAAGCTGGTCAAGCTGAACGCTGCCTACGCTCGCTATAAGGCCGCCGTCGATGCCGCCGCTGGCCTCAAGGCTGCTCTGAGCGATGCCGATGCCAAGCTGTCCGATGCCAACGACGCCTATGCCGCCGCGCTGGCTGAGCTTGGCGATGCCAAGGATGCCCTGGCTGCCGCGCAGGCCGAGTACGACAAGTATCATCCCAAGGCTGAGCCGCAGGCCAAGCCTCAGGTTGCACAGGCTGCTGCAAAGGCTCCTGTCGCCAAGAAGAAGGCCACGTCGGCCGCGCTCGCCCAGACTGGCGATGACTCCGCTCTTGCGGGCGAGGTGTTCGTCATCGGCGGTATCACTCTTGTGGCCGCTGGTGTGACGCTGAGCGATCGTCGTCGCAAGCAGATGTAGCGTTTCGAGCGTAGTTTCTGCAACGAACTTCGGTTCATAGCAGGAGCGCTTCGATGGCTTAACCGATAAGACCGGCGCGCTGTCATACGCAGCGCGCTGGCCTATCTTTGTTTCGATATCAAAAAGCCCGGTCGGTAGCCGCGAAAGCTACCGACCGGGCAAATCGTAGGCAATATGGTTGCTGTCGAGCAGCTGCTCGACTTAGCCCAGCAGGCTCAGACCCACGGAGACAAACGCCAGGATAACGCCGACGATGGACTCGCCGCCGAGCAGGCCGCTGGCGACAACCAGGCCCTGTTCCTGGAAGGCGGCGTCCTTGGCAGCCCTCTCCTCGTCAGAAAGACCAGCGGTGGCATCGCGGTGGGCGGACCACTTGTCGTAGGCGAGCTTGACGCAGGAGCCCAGGAATGCCGTGAGTGACATGTAGAACGGCAGGTACACGCCCAGGCCGATCATCATGGCCGGAATGCCGAGCCAGTACATGACGATGCCGGCGATAAAGCCGCCAACGAACCACGGCACGCTCGGGATGCCCGAGACCATGGTGGCGACGACGCTTGCCTGCGCGGCAACGAAGCTCTTGTCGGGGCCAAAGGCGTCCGGACCATAGGCAGTGACGAGCGCGACCATGACGGCGGCAGCGACCAGGGCGCCCACGATGCCGCCGATGGCCTGGCCGATCCACTGCGCACGCGGGTTGGTGCCCAGCACGGCGCCGGCCTTAAAGTCGTTCATGACGTCGCCCGCAAGGCCGCACGCCACGGCCACGATGCCGGCGATGAAGAACAGCTTGACCTGCGCGAGCTGCGCGAAGGCAGCCACGATGAGCATGACGATGAGGCCAAAGATCTCCATGGGGTCGATACCCGTCTGGCCGCAGCTCTGCGCGCTCATGATGGTGGTGACAAAGGTGAACAGCGTGACGATGACGGCTGGAACGGGGCCAAGATCGAGTACGATGGCAACGATCACGGCGATGGCGGCAGCGCCCAGGCCGATGATACCGGCGTCGAGCTTAAGGGAGCCCGAGATGAGCGACTGCTCGTCGGTGTCGGTGGAGCTGTCGGCGGCGAGGCCGCGGACGATACCGGCGACCTGCGGCAGGATGTCCTTGAGGACGACGGCGACGCCAAAGCCCATCATGAGGCCCATACCCAGGGACTTAACAATGCCCTGTGCGGTCATAACGTCAAACAGACCGGCAGCGGTGCCGCCGACAATGATGCCAAAGTTGCCCAGCAGCGCGCCGGCAAACCAGAACGCGACGGGGGCGAAGCCCACCAAAAAGCCGATGGACAGCAACATGGGCGAGTTGTAGATGGCAAAGGTCACGCCGGGGATATTGAGCGTGCACAGCATGCTGGGAACCACGCCCAGGGCGTCGCGCAGCACGCTGTATATGCCGGCGATGGCCATGGAGCCAAAGAGCTGCTTGCCGGTCTTGCCGCCGGCCTCGGTAGCACGCAGGGTTTGAGCTGCGGCGTTGCCGGTGGGGAACTCAAGCGCGGCGTCCACGATAAAGTGACGGTGGATGAGTGCTGTCGCCAGAAGGCCCAAGATGGTGCCGGCGAGTGCCACGATAAACATGTCGAGCCAGCTGATCTGGTCGGCATAGCCCAGCATCCAGGCGCCCGGGATGGTAAACGCCAGACCGCCGGCGACCATGGCGCCTGCGGACATGATGGTGTGGGTGACGTTTGCCTCGTTGAGGCTGGCGTTGCCCATGAGCTTAAGGAAGAACAGCGAAATGACGGCAGCGAAAATGATCGGCCAGGGGAGCGCACCCATCTTGAGGGCGGTATAGGCCGAGCTTGCCGTGATGATCACGCAGCCAAGGACGCCGATGACGACGCCGCGCAGCGTGAGTTGCCCGCGCATCGAAGCGCGGTTCGAGGGATTGCTCATATAAAACTCCTTTGCGTATATCCGCTTCCCCCGGGAGCGCCGTTACGGATACGGCGCGGGAAGTCGGGTTACCAAGGGCCGCCGCGTGAGCTCGCAAACGACCGCGCACCAGTATAGCCGTAAGCTAGTCATTTTGGGATGACTGGTTTAGGTAGGCGATATACTGCTGGGCAGACGAAAGGAGCGCCGACGATGCTTAATGGGTGCGCATATATATTGACGGTCGACGTGGGCAACACGTTCATTCGCTTTGGCCTGTTTGCCGAGGATTCGGCCGCGGCGCAGGAATGTCCGCTTGCGACGTGCGAGATCACCACGCCATCGAGCATCACAGCAGACGAGGCGCGCATGCGTCTCGTGCAGGTCATGGCCGCACTGGCGGCCGATGCGGGCATGCCGGGTGCGCTTGTGCCCGCGGCTGCTGTGTTGAGCTGCGTGGTCCCGGCGCTCGAGCGCCCGTGGAAGGTAGCGCTTTCCCGTACCTGCACGGGGCGCGTGCTCACCGTGGGGCCGGGACTTAAGACCGGCATGCCCGTGCACTACGACGATCCGGCCGAGATCGGTCCCGACCGCATCGCCGACGCCGTGGCGGCCCGCGCCGTCTACGGCTCGCCCTGCATCGTGATTGACCTGGGCACGACGACCAATATCGAGGTCATCGACGCGCACGGCACCTTTGTCGGCGGCGTTATCGCGCCGGGTCTGGCACTTGGCGCCCGCTCGCTTTCGGCGGCGGCAGCGCGTCTACCCCAGGTTGAGCCCTCGGCACCCACACATGTGATCGGCCGCAACACGCGCGAGGCCATGCGCTCGGGCGTGGTTTTGGGCGAGGTGGCTCGCATCGACGGCATGCTCGACATGGTGCTCGCCGAGATGCGAGCGACCAAGGCGGCGGGGGAGGGCGATGTGCCCATCGTCATTACCGGCGACGATGCCAAGGCGCTTGCGGCGCTGGTCGGCCATAGCCTGACGGTCGATGACGCGTTGACGCTGCGGGGTCTCGCCGAGCTCTACCACATCAACCAAAAGCCCCGCCGCGCGTAGGGCGAGGGGCTGGCGGGATAAGCGCCCCCACCTTTCACCTGCTACAATGGGTCAAACTATTGCGATTTCGGAGGTGTCTGCCATGTCGGACGATCTTCATCAAACTGCGTCGGGCAAGCGCCGCGACGTTATTAGCTGGGACGAGTTCTTTATGAGCGTGGCCATCGCCGCGCAGCGCCGCAGCAAGGATCCCAATACGCAGGTGGGCGCGTGCATCGCCAGCACCAACCACCGTATCCTTTCGGTGGGCTACAACGGTACGCCCTCGGCACTCAACGACGACTTTTTCCCGTGGGGCACGAGCGACGACCCGTTGCAGGATAAGCACAACTACGTGGTGCATGCCGAGGCCAACGCCGTGCTCAACTACCGCGGCTCGCTCAAGGACCTTGAGGGTTCCACGGTCTACGTCACGCTGTTTCCGTGCCACGACTGCGCCAAGATCCTGGCGCAGGTGGGCGTGGGCGAGGTCGTCTACCTGGACAATAAGTATGCCGACACCGATGACGGTCGTATCAGCCGCCGCATTCTCGACTCTTGCGGCATCAGCTACCGCCAGGTTATCGTCGATGTCCAGATTGGTACCGGGGGACAGGCTCAGCAGTAGCGCGTGCCAACGCCAGCTGGCGGCAAAACAGCCAAAAGAGTCCCGTCCCAAATTGACTACTCGTGAAAGTCGCGTCTGCGCGCATGGACGGCTCGTGAGCGGGTACATGGCTGTAGTAACATAGCTTCTGTCCGCGGGCGCGCCCGCGTTATTGTGAGAAAGGAGCCCCTGTGGCTGTTAACGAAGAGCTGCTTAAGAAGGTTCTTGAAGAGATTCGCCCCAACCTGCAGGCCGATGGCGGCGATATGGAGTATGTGGGCGTCGACGACGAGGGCGTCGTCAAGCTGGAGCTGCAGGGCGCCTGCGCCGGCTGCCCCATGAGCTCACTGACCCTGTCTATGGGCATCGAGCGTATCCTGAAGGAGCATGTGCCCGGCGTTACCCGCGTCGAGCAGGTCAATGTTTCCGGCGAGGCCGAGGACCTGTACGACGAGTACGCGCCGTTCTAAGATGCGAAAGCTGCGGACGGTACGCTCCGCATAGACGTTACGCCCAGATATGCGGCTGCGAGCGCAAGGCCCGCGGCCACATTTGTATGTAGGGAGCAGGGGATCGATATGCTCAACGACCTCTACCACATGCTTGATCCCGTCGCGATCTCGGCGGGCCCCATCACCATCTACTGGTACGGCCTGGCCTACGTGGTCGGCGCTCTGCTCACGGCGGTCGTTATGTACCGCACGCAGCGTCGTTGGGGCTTCGACATTACGATTGATGACCTGACGAGCGTCGTGGTCGGCGCGGTCTTTGGCCTCATCATCGGCGCGCGCCTGTTCTACGTCGTCTTTTACGGCGATGGCTACTATTGGGCCCACCCGCTCGAAATCTTTGCCACCAACGAGGGAGGCATGAGCTTCCACGGCGGCCTGGTGGGCGGCATCTTGGGCGGCATCATCGTGTGCCGCATGTATAAGCTCGACGCCTGGACTATCGCCGACCTTGCCGTCATCGGTGCTCCGCTGGCGCTGTGCCTGGGCCGTTGTGCCAATTTCGTCAACGGCGAGCTGTGGGGTAAGCCGACCGATCTGCCTTGGGGTGTTGTCTTTGGCGGCACCGCGGGCGATATGCCGCGTCACCCCTCCCAGCTCTACGAGGCATTTCTTGAGGGCATCGTGCTCTTTTGCATTCTGCAGGTGCTCAGCCGCAAAAAGCCGCTGCTGCCCCAGGGCACGTTTGTGGGCGTGTTCGTGATGGGGTACGGCATCGTCCGCTTTCTCGTTGAGTTCGTGCGCGTGCCCGATGCCCAGCTGGGCTATCTGCTGGGCGGCGTCATCACCATGGGCCAGCTGCTGAGTCTGCCGCTTGTGATCGCCGGCCTAGCGCTCATCATCTTCGCCCGACACCGCAATCAGCCCCAGCGCGTCTACCTGGACGCCTAACCAAGACCACCACAAAGGGGACAGGCACCTTTGTGGTGGTCTTGCCGAGTTTGATAGGTTTCTAGAAAGGCTTTCGGACTGTGAAGGATTCCGACCTCTCCACAACGGCTGCGCGCGACGCTGCCCGCATCGTCTGGTTTAAGCGCTACCCCGCCAAGCAGACACTCATCGCATTTTTGCTCGCGCTGTTGGCGACCACGGCGTTTTCCATCGATCCCGCCCCGGTGTCGAGCAACGCAGTCTTGGCGATTGACCCCAAGGCTTCGGGCATGCTGTACGTGTGCTACGAGGTGCTCCTCTCGTTTGCCGGCCATACCGACGCGGTCATGCTGCTTGCGCTTGCCTGCCTGCTCACGCTGCCGTTTCGCTACGTATCCTTTGGCCGCGGCGACGCCTGGCGTCCCTCGGTGATCCTTCCGTCGCTGTTCTTTGCCGTCTGCATGGTGTTTGGCCGCAGCTACGACCTCACCGATTCGGCCGAGATCGTGCTCGGCGACAAGGCGCGCATCATCTGCGCCTGGATAGGCGGTGCGGGCTGGATGCTCTTGGCGGTCGTTGCCTTCTACCTTGCCTTTGAGTGTCTAGATTGGCTGAGCTCTCGGCGCATTCCGTTTTCCGAAGCGCACTTTGGCCGCGTATGGCGTGTGGCTCACGCCGTGCTCTCGGTCCATCCCTTTGCCGGGCCCTTCCTGGTGCTTATGGTCGCCTGGGCGCCCACGCTCATCGCTTCGCTGCCCGGCCTTTTTATGGGGGATACGGGTGCGCAGATTCGCCAGTGGTTCAACTACCCCAACGGTACGAGTGACTACCTGCGTCTGCTCAATCCCAACGTGTTGCTCAACGGGCATCATCCGGTCGTGCACACGGCTATCATCGGTTCGTGCGTCCAACTGGGGCTTTCACTGTTCAACAGCGCCAACGCAGGTCTTGTCATCTACACCTGCGCTCAGTTCGTCATTACGGCCGCCTGCATGGCCTATTCCATCTCGTCGTTGCGCAAGCTGGGCGTGAGCCTGCCGGTCCGCGGCGTGATCTTGCTGTTCTTTGTGTTTATGCCCATGTTCTCCAACTACGCGGCCCTGCTTACCAAAGATGTGCTGTTTGCCGATGCGTTTTTGGTTTTGCTGGTGCAGACCGTCAAGCTTGTGGCCTGTGGCCTGCCTCGTCGCGATGCGAATGTCGAGCGTGTGGGTGAGCCCGAGCCCGCGCTTTTTGCGCGTCACGACTGGCTGTTGCTTGCCCTGGGCGCCATGGGGTCGACGTTTTTGCGTAACGGCGGGCTGGTGTTTGTGCTGGCGGCATGCGTGATCGCGGCGGCGTTTTGCGCTTGGGACGTGCATGCGGATCTCCGTGCGGCCAAGCAGACGGGTACTGCACCCTCGATTCGCGTGCCGCGCTTGCGCTGGGTTGGCATCCTGGCGGTGCTTGCGCTCTGTCTTGTTTCCAACATGTACTTCACCAAGGTCTTTATGCCGGCGCACGACATTACGCCTAGCTCCAAGCGCGAGGTACTCTCGATTCCGTTCCAGCAGACGGCGCGCTTCGTCCAAAAGCACGACGGCCTTAATTCAGGCGTCAATCCTACGGTTAAAGAGGACGGCACCATCGTGGAAGCTCCCTGCGACGGTTTGGTGACCGAAGAGGAGCGTGCCGTGATCGATCGTGTACTCAAGTACGAAAACCTGGGCCGCCGGTACAACCCCGACAAGTCCGATGCCGTCAAGAACTGCTTTAACGAATATGCCTCGCAGGAGGACATCGCCGCCTATTTTGAGGTTTGGGCCCAGATGTTCAAAAAGGACCCCGAGTGCTATATCTCGGCGCTTATCAATAACTACTATGGCTACTTTTATCCGAGCGCCCGTGACGTATGGGTCTACAGCACGGCGCGCAGTGCCGAGATCATGGCTCGCCCCGACAATCTCAAGTACTTCGATTTCCATCCTCTCGATAGCAAGGTCGTGCGGTGGTGTGACCATCTGATCAACCTGTATCGCGTGGCGGTTCAACGCATCCCGTTTATCTCGCTTACCATGAGCTCTGCAACCTACGTGTGGATCATGATTGGCGTGGTGGTCTACCTGTTGCGTCGTCATTCGTGGAGGGCGCTTGCCATTTGGGTGCCGCTTTTGGGCGTGCTCGCCGTGTGCCTGATCGGTCCTTGCAACGGCTCCACCTACATGCGCTACCTGTACCCGGTTATCGCCTGCATGCCCTTTGCGATCGGCGCCACCATAGCCCGCAGCGAGCTTCTGTGGAACTAGCCAAACTGGTGCAAAGGGGACAGGTTGCTTTGCGTAGAAGGGTTGCGTCATCACGACGCCTTCATTTTGGGGTTTATCTCGCAGGCCAGTAGGTATATCATAACGACGTTTGTTTATATTGCCCGAGCATCTGCGCTGGGCTTTAGGTCGAAACCGATAGGAGACACGTATGTCCGGACACTCTAAGTGGGCCACAACCAAGCATCGTAAGGGCGCGCAGGACGCCAAGCGTTCCGCCCTCTTCTCCAAGCTGAGCCGCAACATCACCGTTGCTGCCCGTCTCGGCGGCGACCCGCTGCCCGAGAACAACGCCAGCCTCGCCGCTGCCGTTGCTAAGGCCAAGGCTCAGTCCATGCCCAAGGACAAGATCAAGTCCGCTATCGACAAGGCCTTCGGTTCGGGTGCCGACGCCGCCGTCTACGAGAACATCGTGTACGAGGGCTACGGTCCCGCCGGTGTTGCCGTCTACGTTGACTGCCTGACCGATAACCGCAACCGCACCGCTGCCGACGTCCGTTCTGCCTTCTCCCACGCTGGTGGCAACCTGGGTACCTCCGGTTCCGTTGCCTTCCAGTTTGAGCGCAAGGGCCAGATCGTCGTCGCCAAGGAGATCCTGGACGAGAACGCCAAGAAGGAGACCATGATCGCCAACGGTGCCGCCGGTGACGAGGATGAGTTCATGATGGCCATCGCCGAGGCCGGTGGCGAGGACTACGAGGACGCCGGCGAGGAGTGGATCGTCTGGACTGCTGCCAACGAGGTCATGGCTGTCTCCAAGGCGCTCGAGGAGCAGGGCGTCCAGGTCAAGGGCTCCGAGACCACCATGGTCCCGACCACCCCGACCGAGGTCTCCGGTGCCGATGCCAAGAAGGTTCAGCGCCTCATCGACCGTCTTGAGGAGCTCGACGACGTCCAGGACGTCTACAGCACCATGGACATGACCGACGAGGTCATCGCTGCCCTCGAGGAGGAGTAGCGCCCGCACGGGTTAAGCCGTGCATATCTGGGCATAATGAAGCGAGCATGCAAGCCTCGTGGAATAGATGAGCCGGATCCGCGTGCGTACAGCACCGGACCCGGCTCTTTTATAATGATGCGAATCGTTTTGCATTTCGAGAGCCGAGATTTGAAGGGAGCGCGCGTGCGCGTACTCAAACGAGCCCTAGCGATCGTGTATCTTGCCGCCGCCATCGTGGCGCTGGGTACGCTTGTCTGCCAGTTCTGGGGACCGTATACGTATCGCTTTATGCTGCTGTTGCGTGACACCATGCCTCGCGTCATCGTTACGGTGTGTGCCGCCATCGTGGCACTTGGCGTACTGCTGAGCTTTTTACGCCTGATGTTCGCGCGTCGCGAGCCGTCCTGCGTGCATCCGGCGGGGGAGCGCAATATCGAGGTCACGCTCGCAGCGCTTTCCTCGTGCGCCCGTGCCGCGGCGGAGTGCGATGATCGCGTGATGGTTGAGCATATCGAGGCACGCGTTCAAGGCTCCGACGAGTCGCGCGTTCGTTTTAAGGTCGAGGCCATCGCACTCGACGATAAGGACGTTGCCGCTCTTGCCACCTCGATGCAGCAGCGCATCGAGAAGGCCTGCGACACCATGCTCGGCACGCCGGGCACGACCGCGCGCGTCCGTTTTTTGCCGTCCAAGACTACCGTCCAGACCGTGGAGGTTTCCGGTGAGTGATACCAACCAAGACAAGACCGCCCGCACGCCGCGCCTGACGATCGACCAGAACGCTACGCCGGCAGGCGAGTCCGCCGACGCCAAGACCGAGGCCGGCGAGCAGCACGACAGCGCCGCCAACGACTTTGACGAGGCCATGGGTCTCATCAAAGGTACGGGCGCTGCTATCTGGAGCTACGCCGTGCGCCATCCCAACACTACGCTCGGCGCCTTGGCAGGCTTTATCCTCGCCGTGCTGGTACTTACGTTGGGCCTGTGGGACACGCTCGTCATCGCATTCTTTGTGCTGATCGGCGCCGTGATCGGCCAGATCCGCGACGGCGAGAACGGTATCGTCAACTTCTTCGGCCGTCTGTTTAGCGGCCGCTAATATGTATTCGACTGTCGCATCCGCGGCAGGCATAAGGAGGAACCATGGCTTTTAACACGAAGGTCGATGTGGCCGATACCGAGCTCGAGGCGAATGAGACCGTTGTCGATGCCGGGGACGTGACGCTCGAGGACGAGGCGCTCGTTGAGGCCGAGTCCGATGCGGACGAGGACAACGAGGAGATGGACGAGGAGGCGGACGAGTCCGAGGACTCGCTGACCTATTCCAACGGCGTGATCGAGAAGATCGTCGCCATGGCCACCCGCGAGGTGCCGCACGTTCTGGGCATGAAGGGTAACCTTATGCACTTTGTGCAGGAACAGTTTGGTGCCGAGAACCTGACCAAGGGCGTGACGGTCGAAGTCACCGATGACAACCGCGTGGTCGTCAACATTTCCGTCATTATCGAGTACGGTGCTTATGCGCCCGCAATCTTCGACGACGTCAAGGAACGCGTCACCGAGCGTCTGGCCGCAATGACCGGCCTTGAGGTGGCAGGCGTCAATCTGCGCATCGAGGATGTCATCACCCCCGAGGAGTACGAGCACCGCACCAGCCAGCACGAGTAACCTACCAAAAAGGGACAGGTTTGTTTTGGCAGGTTTTATCTGCGGAAACGTCAAACGGCCGGTCGCACGGATGTATGTGCGGCCGGCCGTTATTTGTATGCCCCCGATGCAGGCATACCGCTCGTCTAACTAAGGGTTGCAATCGTCGCGTTCCGCGTTACCCTAATGGGCGCATTGTTTCCAAATTGTTAACGAGGGGTTGCCGTAATGGCCGACGAACACGAGACCGAAAGCAAGGCATGGGCGATTGAAGCCGCTGCGGCAGAGGCGGCATCGCGTGCTGCCGAGGAGGTACATCGTCCTCCCGTGGTGCCGATGGAGCGCGTTGTCGGTCGCGAGGATATCGAACGTGGCGAGCGCGCCGGCCGCAAGCGCAGCCAGGAGCCAGGCTTTCCGCGCTTTTTTGCCGAGCTCAACCTGGGCCTGATCCTCACGGCCTTTGCCATCGTGGCCTTTAAAACCCCCAATCACTTTGCCTTCGGCGGCACCTCGGGCGTGTCGGTCATTCTTTCCACGCTGTTCCCGACTCTGCCCGTCGGCGTCTTTATGTGGATTATCAACGCGGTCTTGGTCATCCTGGGTTTTATCTTTTTGGAGCGCAAGGCAATCCTTTGGAGCGTCTTTGCCTCGTTTGCGCTTTCGGCCTACGTCTCGCTGTTTGAGCTCTTCATTCCGACGGATGTTTCGATGACGGGCGATATGTGGCTCGACCTGTGTTTTGCCGTCATCTTGCCGGCGCTGGGCAGTGCCATTGTCTTTGACATTGGCGCCTCGACGGGCGGCACCGACATCCTTGCCATGATCCTCAAGCGTCGCACGACGCTTGAGATCGGCCGTGCCCTGTTGCTGGTCGATATCGGCATCGTGACCATCGCGGCCTTTTTGTATGGCCCGCGCGTCGGCCTGTACTGCGTGCTTGGCCTGTTTGCCAAGACGCTCGTCGTCGATAAGGCCATCGAGAGCATCCACCTGCGCAAGGTCTGTACGATTATTTGCGCCGAACCGCGCAAAGTCGAGGAGTTTATCGTCAAGCATCTCAACCGCACGGCAACGATCAGCCGCGGTTACGGTGCCTTCTCGGGCAAGTGCGTCACGGTGATCATGAGCGTGCTGAGCCGTCGCGAGGCAGTGCAACTGCGCCGCTATACCCGCGAGATTGACCCCGACGCCTTCATCACCATCGTCGATAGCTCCGAAATCGTCGGCAAGGGCTTCCGCGGTACGAACTAGTCCGGCCGTACCCTTCGAATCATTGAATAAAGCCGGCTGCGTTGCAAATCGGTCATCTTGGAGTATTTGTCCCCACATTGGGCGATAATGATGCCAAAGACATCGTTTGCGATCCAGGTGATTCGCTCTAGATACGAAGGGATGATTTCGATGTTCTGTTCGCAGTGTGGCGCCCCCATGGGCGATAACGACAAGTTCTGCGGCGCGTGTGGCGCTCCTAATGCCGGTGCTGCAACCTCTGCTCCTCAGGGGCAGTCTCAACCTCAGCAGTTTGTTCCTCAGCCTAACGTGAACGTGCCCAAGGGCTGTGTAGCTCAGGCGTTTGAAGACATGACCAAGACGCCGGGCGTGCTGCAGCGCGTGTGCCAGATTGCCTTTTTGCCGGCGCTCATCTGTGTCGTGTCGGTGCTCGTGCTCTTCATTCCCGTTATCGGCGGTATCGCGGCTGCCTTCGGCTTTTTGGCTGCCTGTGTGGCAAGCGCGTGCGGTTCTGGCTTTGGCATCGAATGGGGTCGCGACCTGTCGCTCAAGGTCGATGACGGCATGGATCGTCCGTTGATGCGTTCCACGTCGTTTGGCCTTGGCGTCTTTTCGGGCGTTATTTCGAGCGTGCTCAAGGTTATCGCGGCTATTCCCGTTATTGGTGTAGCGCTTTCGCTGGTGGAGAGCGTGGTAATTGGTGCCGCGGGTGCGTACTCTTATTGCGGCTCCTATGCGCTTGAGGCCGCTCTGTTTGGCTCGCTGGGCCTGTTTGTTCTGGCTATGATTGCCACGGCGGTCCTGGGTGTCTTCTTTACTATGTTCGCCGACATTGCCGTGATGCACTTTGCGGTGACCGGTCGCGTCGAGAGCGCGTTTTCGCTCGATAAGGTCTGGGCGGCGTTTAAGCACAACAAGACCAAGCTGTTCTGTGCTTCGTTCCTTCCCGAGTTTTTGACGGGCCTGGTCGCCAACGTTGTCACATGGATCTTGACGGTCGTCTTTGGCGCCATTGCCTCTGTCGGTATGTATAGCTACTACTATCGTCCTACGGGTATTGAGGCAATTGTTACCGGCGGTGGCGTCACGCTCGCGCTGTTCTTGGTGCTGGTCGCTTTTGTCACCGTATTTCTTACGGTCTTTGGCAAGATACTCAAGCACCGTGCCGTTGGCTATTGGGCCGCACGCTATGCAAGCGAGTGGGCCGATGAGGATAAGGACGACGTCCTGACTTTTGTGTTGCCCTTCGAGAAGAAGTCCGCTCCTTCGGGTTACGGTGCTCCGGATGCTTCGCCGGCACCTGCACCCGCTCCCGCGACCGAGCCTGAGCCGGCGCCCGAGTCTGAACCGGCGCCCGAGCCTGAGACGGCATCTGAGCCCGAGCCCGAGCCTGCGCCTGAGCCTGAGCCTGAGCCTGAGCCGGCACCTGCACCTGAGTCGGCGTTCGAGCCAAGCTCCGACGAGGAACCTCAGGACGAGTAGCCACGCCGCCTGCTATTTGGGGACGGGGTAGAAATGGTAGAAATAGCGCTTGAAGAATGAGCGGGGGCGGACGTGTCGAAACGTCCGCCCCCGCTTTGACATCGCGATGTGGCTATGACTGCGAGATGCCAGCGAATCGATTACCCGTCGTGCTTCTCCTCACGGCGTGCAGCAGCGCGTGCGTCGTGGATGCCCTTGATCGCGGCATGGCGAGCCGTTCGGGCATCATGGATGGCGTCGCGAGCCTCGGCGGTCGTCGCCTTGGCAGAGCGCAACTTGGCGGCCAGATCGGGGTTGGTTTCGGCGACCGCGGTAATCGCGGGGCCGTCGAGCTCCTCTTGCGTGGGCTCGGCCAAAAAGTCGATAGCATACTGGGCGGCCACCATGGAGCCCTTTGCCAGCACGGTCTCGTCGATCTTGTAGAAGCAGGAATGTTGGGCGTACGTGGCGCCAATCTTGGGGTTGCGCGTACCTACAAAGGCGAGCACGCCCGGTACGCGACGCAGGTACTCCGAAAAATCCTCGCCCGAAAGCGTGCCGCGATAATGGCCTTGGCCGGCGGGGCCCAGACACTTAATTACAGCCTGACGGCAGCGCTCGCTCGAGGCCGCGTCGTTTTCGACCTTGTAGTTGGCGATGGTGTAGTCGGTGAGCTCTGCCTCGGCGCCCAAGGCGGCCGCGGTATGCTCCACGATGCGGCGCATGAGCTCCGGCATTTCCTCGTGGGTCGAATCGCCGTAGGTGCGCACCGTGCCGGCGAGGTAGGCCGTGCCGGCGATAACGTTGCGTGCGGTGCCGCCGTGCAGCTCGCCGACGGTGATGACAGCCGGCTCGTAGGGGCTGATCTCGCGCGAGACGATGGTCTGCAGGGCGTTGACGATCTCTGCGGCCACCATAACGGCGTCGTGACCGCGCTGGGGCATGGCGCCGTGGCACGAGGTGCCGCGTACGTCGATACGGAACCAGTCGGTATTGGCCATGCGCGGTCCGGGCTCGCAGCTCACGGTGCCGGCGTCGACCTCGCTCCAGATGTGCGCGGCGTAGGCGCCATCGACGCCGTCGAGCACACCCGTGCCAATCATGAGTTTGGCGCCCTGTCCGTTTTCCTCGCTGGGCTGGAATACGATGCGAATCTCGCCGTGGATGTCATCGGTCATGTGGCGCAGAATCTGCAACGTGCCGAGCATCATGGCGATATGGCAGTCGTGACCGCAGGCGTGCATGCAGCCCTCATTGACGCTGGCGAACTCCTCGCCGGTCTGCTCAGTGACGGGCAGGGCGTCGATATCGGCGCGCAGCAGGATGCGGCGGCGCGGCGTGCCGTCCTCGCGGTAGGCATCCGGCGCGGTGCCGCGAAGCGTCGCCACCAGGCCCGTCTTGAGCGGACGCTCGTAGGGGATATTCATGGCGTCGAGCTGGTTGGCGATGTCGGAAGTCGTGCGCTCCTCGGCAAGGCTCAACTCCGGGTGCTTATGGAAGTGCCGGCGCTGCTTGATGATGTAGGGTTCAAACTCGGCGGCGATATCCTGGATGGCCGCGGTGACGTCGTCTGCCGCGCGAACCTCGGTTGCCGCCATAATTTGCTGTGCCTTGGTCTTCGTCATGGTCGATTTGCTCCTTGCTGGGTTGATCGCAAAATCGTACAGGCTTTCTCCAGTATGCCACCTGCCGCTAGGGCTGGTAAAGTTGCCGTTTGCCGCTTGGGGTTTTGTTACAAGGGCGGGGGAGTACACTCGGGGGTGTTGAATTACCTGCCAGAGATGGGGATGCCCATGCGACATATCGATCGGATTATTCGCTCCAAGAACGTCTTTACCGCGCAAGACGGCATCGATACCGCCCGCGAGTTGGCGATCGCCATCGCGGGCGATCGCATCGTCGCTGTCGGCGCGCCCGATGACGTGATTGCCGCCGCACCTGCCGCCACGCCGGTGGTCGATTACGGCGAGCAGTTTGTCTGCCCCGGTTTCCATGACGCTCATCTGCACTTCTTCCATACCTCGGTCGCTTCCTCGCCGTATATGCTCATGGATATGGGCACGTCCGAGGCGGCACTGGTGCAGCATGCGCTCGAGTTTTCCCAGGGCCTGCCCGACGACGCCTGGGTCGTGACCCAGGGCTGGCGCGATTACCGCTGGGATCCGCCCGAGCATCCTACCAAGGCCTCCCTCGACGCCGCCTTCCCCGGTCGCCCCTGTGTTATGTATTCGGGCGATGGGCATACGCTGTGGCTCAACAGCCGCGCACTCGAAGCCCTCGGCGTGACGCGTGACAGCGAGCCTCCGGCGGGTGGCAGTTACGACAAAGACTCAAACGGTGAGCTTACGGGTATTGCCCACGAGGCAGCTGCTATGCAGCTGCTGCCGCGCTGCCTTGAGTGGCTGGGCGAAGATCGTATCGCAAGCGCTTACGCCGATCAAATGAGGCGCATGGCCGAGCAGGGCATCACCTCAATCTGCGATATGTCGCTCATGCCCATGCCGGGCTGCGACTTTATTCGCGACGATGTTTACGACAGGCTGCAGGCCGCCGGCAAGCTGGGCATCCGCGCCCATCTGTTTCCCACGCTGCTGGATGACCAATCGCGCTTGGAAGAACTCCAGACCCGCTACGCAAACAACGCGCTGCTCTCGGCGCCAGGATTTAAACAGTTCTTCGACGGCGTGTCGAGCGAGCATACCGCATACCTCACTGAGCCCTATACTAACCCGCGCTTCCCGGGTGACCAGGGGCGCCTGACGGTTCCTGTCGAGCGCATGCGCAAGTTGGTTCTGGCGGCAGCCGAGCGCGGCCACACCGTGCGCATCCACGTTATCGGCGACGGTGCCATCCATGCCGCACTCGATATCTTTGAGGAGGCGGCAGAGCTCTACGGCCTGCCCCAGCACGGTCATAATACGCTTGAGCATTTGGAGAATCTGCTGCCTCAGGACATCGATCGTCTGCGCAAGCTCAACGTCATTGCCTCGAGCCAGCCTTGCCACATCACGCTCGACCCGGGTGGCCCGGAGCGCGACCTGGGCCTGGAACGCAGCCGCATCATGTGGCCGTTTGCGACCTATAAGCAGCGCGGCATCCGCCAAGCTTTTGGTACCGACAGCCCCATCACGGCCGTTACCAGCATGAACGTGCTCTACACGGCTATTACGCGCCAAGACCCTCGCAGCCACTGGCCCGAGGGCGGCTGGCTCCCCAGCGAGCGCATCGATGCGGCAACGGCCCTGCGCAACTACACGCTTGGTAGCGCGTACGCAGCGGGCGACGAGCAAAACCTCGGCAGCCTAGAGCCCGGCAAATACGCCGACTTGGTAGTCCTGGACCAAAACCCGCTCACCATTGACCCTCAAGACCTCCAGGCCACCAAGGTTCAGGCCACCTACCTGGCGGGCAACTTGATTTACGAGCGCTAATATTCATGTCGTACCGTTAAACGCGGCTCGTGCAGCCTATTTTGGGATGGCGCTCGAGCCGCGTTTGTTTGCCAATGGGGGTCCGCTAGGAGCGTCCCCGCTCTGCTGGATTTGGGCGCGGGGCGGAGGCGCCGCTGCCCCGCGCTCAATTCGGACATCAGCAATGCTGTTTCTTGGTGTTTTGCATACTTCCCATTACAGATTGCATAAAAAGGCTGGGATGTTCTTCCTGATCCTGATGTACCCCCGCCCGTGCCGTGCAAAAAACGGAGTATTCAGCACCGCGAGCTCTGCCGGTGCCGCTGCAGTCGGGTGGCATTGCGGAGATCGACGTCATTTTGGGGTCCGACGTGGCGCGAGGCATGCTTGTTTGTCTCGACGAGGCCCGTCTGCCGACCCAAATCGCCGGCCGAAGGCTACCGTGGGACTAATTAGATGCGCCCGGTGCGTATGCATTTGTCCCGGCCTGCTGAAAACTCCCAAAAATGCACAGTGCTCCCCAGGGGACCCGTGCGCGCAACGAAAACCATGCCCATGTCGCTATCCGCATCGCCATTTTGCTGCACTAACTTTTCTGGATGCCGGGCTCGAATTAGTTAACCTGCCTCCCGTGTGGCTCCGGAGGGGCGGGGCATAAGGTTTATCGCGAGTTCCGCACGAGCCGAAGGCCACTTAATGTGGCCTTCGTGCGAGCAGGACTGCCCGAGCAGGAAACCTTATGCCCCGCCCCTCCGGAGCCACACGGGAGCCACCGCTAAGTTATCCCCCGGCATTCAGAAAATCTAAGTGCCAAAAAATAAGATTTTTTGACTCCGTGTTGTATAACCCGCCATTCGTGGGTACCATTCAACGCGTACGCAAACAAAAAAGGGTTAATTCGCGTGGTATAACCGCGCGGCCCAAAAAGGAGGAGACAAGCATGTCGTCTTTGAAGCCGCTTGCAGATCGTGTTCTGGTCAAGCCCGACGAGGCCGAGCAGAAGACCGCTTCTGGTCTGTATATCGCCAGCAACGCTCAGGAGAAGCCGCAGCGCGGCACCATCGTTGCCGTTGGCGCCGGCAAGGTCAACGACAAGGGTGAGCGCATCCCCATGGACGTCAAGGTTGGCGACGTTGTCATCTACGGTAAGTTCGGTGGCAACGAGGTCAAGGTCGACGGCGAGAAGTATCTGCTCATGCGCGCCGACGACATCTACGCTGTCGTCGAGGCCTAGTCTCGTCAGAATCTCTGATTCGTCTTTGAACGCGCCCGCCGCATGGGACTCGGAAGCGGCGACGCGAGTCACATTTCTTTTGGAGGATTACCTACCATGGCAAAGAACATTGCGTTCAACACCGATGCCCGCGCTAAGCTTGCCAAGGGCGTCAACACTCTGGCCGACGCCGTTACCGTCACCATGGGCCCCAAGGGTCGCTACGTTGCGCTGCAGCGCACGTTCGGTGCCCCGACCATCACCAACGACGGCGTTTCCGTCGCCAAGGAGATCGAGCTCGAGGACAACATCGAGAACATGGGCGCTCAGCTGGTGAAGGAGGTTGCCACCAAGACCAACGACACCGTGGGTGACGGCACCACCACCGCAACCCTGCTCGCTCAGGCTATTGTCAACGACGGTCTGCGCAACGTTGCTGCTGGCGCTAACCCGCTGGCCATCCGTCGCGGCATCGACAAGGCCGTCAACGCCGCCGTCGCCGAGATGAAGAAGCAGGCCAAGCCGGTCGAGACCAAGGAACAGATTGCTTCCGTCGGTACCATCTCTGCCGGTGACCCCGAGGTCGGCGAGAAGATCGCCGAGGCCATGGAGGTCGTGGGCAAGGACGGCGTCATCACCGTCGAGGATTCCCAGACGTTCGACATCACCATCGACACCGTCGAGGGCATGCAGTTCGACAAGGGCTATGTTTCCGCTTACTTTGTCACGGACAACGACCGCATGGAGGCCGTGATGAAGGATCCGTACATCCTCATCACCGACCAGAAGATCTCCAGCGTTCAGGACATCATGCCCGTTCTCGAGGCTGTCCAGCGCGCTGGCCGTGGCCTGCTCATCATCGCTGAGGACATCGACGGCGAGGCTCTGCCTACCCTGGTCCTCAACAAGATCCGTGGCGCCCTCAACGTCTGCGCCGTCAAGGCTCCGGGCTACGGCGATCGCCGCAAGCGCATCCTCGAGGACATCGCCGTCCTCACCGGTGGCCAGGCCGCTCTGGACGAGCTGGGCGTGAAGGTCGCTGACATCACCGCCGATATGCTCGGTACTGCTAAGTCCGTCACCATCTCCAAGGACAACACCGTCGTCGTCGGCGGCGCTGGCTCCAAGGAGGCCATCGACGCCCGCATCGCTCAGATCAAGGGTGAGATGGAGAACACCACCTCTGACTTCGACCGTGAGAAGCTCCAGGAGCGCCTGGCAAAGCTCTCCGGTGGCGTTGCCGTTATCAAGGTCGGCGCTGCTACCGAGTCCGAGCTCAAGGAGATCAAGCACCGCGTCGAGGATGCCCTGCAGGCTACCCGCGCTGCTGTCGAGGAGGGCATCGTCGCCGGCGGTGGCGTCGCCTTCATGGACGCTGCTCCTGCGCTCGACGCTGTCGAGATCGACGACCCCGAGGAGAAGATCGGCGTCGACATCGTCAAGAAGGCTCTGACCGCTCCGGTCGCCACCATCGCCAAGAACGCTGGCTTTGAGGGCGCTGTCGTGGTCGACAAGGTTGCCGAGCTGCCCGCTGGTCAGGGTCTCAACTCTGCCAACGGCGAGTGGGGCGACATGATCGAGATGGGCGTCCTCGACCCCGTCAAGGTCAGCCGCGTCACCCTGCAGAACGCTGCTTCTGTCGCCAGCCTGATTCTCATCACCGAGGCTACCGTCTCCGATGTGCCCAAGAACACTCAGCTTGAGGACGCTATCGCTGCTGCCACCGCTGGTCAGCAGGGCGGCGGTATGTACTAAGGCCGACAAGGTCTAGAACTCCCACCGGGAATCCGGGGGCGTGACGGGGTTTCTCTCCGGAACGTCCTCGGACATGCAAAGAGGCTCCGCATCGCGCTTCGCGCTGCGGAGCCTCTTTGCGTCCTGACGCTCCTATTTGGCAAGGTGTTTTTTAGAATCCATTTTGCGCTCGGC
>NZ_JAHONA010000035.1 GCF_019131995.1 Collinsella aerofaciens
CATCCTCTGGACCGTGTCCCGCTCGTGCCTCGTGAGCCTTCCGTAGGCCCTCGGGACCGCCCTCGCGGAGCCCCTATTCTTCTTTCCGGACATGCCGTCCTCCGATCTCCCGGGGCCGGCCGGTCCGGCCCTCAGGGTATCGGGTTCCCACATTCATCCGCACATGTGCGGATGAATGTGGGAAGTGTTCGGATGAAGTTGATAATCAAGGATCGACATTCACGCGAATGGTAATCTGAAGAACATCGGCACATGAGATTATATTGTCGATAATGGCATCATATGTCGGACGACCGTCGGCCGGGACCCTCCGCGAATCATGATCCCTCTTTGAGCCATCGATAGTGATTTGAACCGAACCGACCTGACAATCAGCAAGCTTCTGAGCAATTTCTCGCGTCAGGAGATATCCGTTCGTTACCATTCCGGCAGAATAAGTAGCGCCTGGCCTAATCGCCCCTCTCAGTTCTTTTGTCAGTCGCTCGATCATGTCCACACAGAGTAGGGGTTCGCCTCCATACCAGTCAACGTGAAGATCGTTGATCCCGGGATAGCCGGAACGCACGAATTCTGCGATATCCGTCATTGTCTCTTCTGACATAGTGGGGTGCGAGCAGCCCTTTTCATAGCAATAGGGACACCTAAAATTGCATGCCAGCGTTGGAGCAATCGTCAGTCCTAAATAGTCATTTGCAAACCTTGCCGACAAACTCTCAAGCATCAACATTCGCCGCTCGTCAACATCGTCATCTACCAACATGCCACCCATCTTAAGGGCCTCTTCGAAATCACCATCCAAGGCGGCAGCACCCTTGCGATATAAATTCAGCTCATTCGTGTGCGCAGCGTCAAGGTCGAGAACGCCACCAGACTGGGTATTGTAGATAGTGATACCGTTCACATCATTCTCTTCAATAACGTTAAATTCAGACTCTTTCATTTATATGCTCCGTTTTCTGATAGCACCCTTGATAGCCCAACAAAGTCCGAGGATGACAATGGGAACGACTGTTGCCAGCGCTACAAATAGCAACGTCCCCGGCACGATGAATTGAATTGGTCGCGGGGACGCAAGGGTCGCCAGCCATGTCAAGTGCAGTGGCATATTTGGATTCCCGTACCCCAAATAAAGCAGCAGGATGATGAACGATAGAACAAACGCGCCATTTCCAAAGAGCGAGATGGCCAGGACGAGCAGCAGGCATAACGTTGTGCAAATCAAGGCAGCAAGAGACAGCCGAAGAAGAAACTCTCCGATCATATCCATCGTCATTCCTATGCCACTCGCGCTTTGGACCGCACCAACGAGTATCGAAAAGAGAACAAAACCACCGACAAGCGTGACAATCGAGACAAGAGTCCTTGCAACCAACAACTGTACTGTTTTCATTCCCCTTGCATAGGAAACAAGCCATTGAGATCCCGTTATCGGAGTTCGAAACGCATAGCCGATGACGAGAACAGCAACAATAGGAAAGAACAGAGAATGGGCAAGCGGTGCCACAGCGGAAAGGTAGCGAGCTCCATCTTTAACGAGGTCTCCCGGAATTCCCCCAAAACCATATTGTGGGTTTGGAAAGAAGCCCATAACACCGTCGCCAAGCCAATCGCTCGTTCCGTAGGCTCTCCATGGTTCATAAGACGCAGAATAAAGCAATGCGAGCACGAAACCTGCCGCAATCAGCAGAAGAGGCGCTTTGCTCTTCATAACTCGATAGGCTTCAGCCTTAATCATATCTTCGCAGCGCATTTCTACCCCCTCCTCGCTTTGATTCCCATGACCCCGAGCTGCAACGAAACAACGGTGCAAATAACAGAGAAAAGAATGATCTGATTAATGGCTAGGCCTTGAAAGCACAGATTTCCAAGATGGCGTAAGTATGGTCCGACTGAGAGCCACCAGGGAATTAGCGTCGATGCGTGATTGGAAAAGACCACCAGCGTATATTCATCGGAGGCGAGCAGCGTCCCGACCAACACCAACATAATGCTAAGCGGTGCATTTCTAAGTAAATAGAAAACTGCCATCGACTGAGCTACTAATGCAGCCAAAATAGCATCAATCAAAAGCAACACGGGTAGGTATCTATCAAGAAACACCCGCCCATCCACATAGCAGCCAAGCGGAGATTTGAAGAGAGCGAATCCCGAAAACAGGTTGAACGCTGCTGAAGTTGCAATCGTCAGAACAAGCCACTTTGCGACAACGGCCTTTGCTACACCCGTCCCTTTCGCATACGTCACTTCAGAAGACCTGCTTTGATAATCCATGGCGCAGGAAATAACAATGCATCCGACTAGAACGAAAAACCACTCGTAGGTCATGAATAGTGCCGTCCGAACCGCCGAACCAGCCGGGTCAGTCTTGTCGAGGATGTTTGCAAAGAAACCAATCTGTTTGCCGACTCCCCCTAAATCAGATGTTCCATAAGTCCCATACATATTTGGATTACAGACATCTTTAACAATCCAAACTCCCCAGATCAACAACACGAAAAAGGCTGGATTTCTGAGCAACCGACGGGCTTCGCATCTAATCAGTCGCAGAAGTTGCATTATCTGCCTCCCCGATCAAATCCAAAAACCGCTTTTCCAGACTTCTGTCTTTGTAGGAGTTTTCTTCCTTAACGAGAAGTCTGCCTTGATGGAGAAAAGCAAAAGATGTCGCAACTTTCTCCAATTCATCTAGGTTATGGCTTGAAATGAGCACCGTTTTATCCCGTTTGTCCTTCAACGACAGCAGGAGATCACGCACCTCAATCACACCCACTGGATCGAGCCCGTTTATGGGTTCATCCATGATGAGTAGTTGCGGGTTGCCCAGAAGAGCCGTTCCGATATCCAGACGACGCTTCATGCCGAGCGAGTATTGTTTTACCGATGCATCCGCCGCATTTTCTAGGCCAACGGCAGCGAGCACTCGATTAACTTCACTTTTCGGCAGCCCCCACTCGATACAGCGTGAGATCAAGTTTTCTCGACCGGTTAAGTTCAAGAATGCCCCACAGCCGTCGGGGACGAATCCGATATTTCTGCGTGCTCTTGCCAGACCTGTTCTCCCAGACTCGCCGAAAAAACTGATTGAGCCTTTCGTTGCTTTAAACAAGCCAAGAAGAATATCAATCAACGTACTCTTCCCCGCGCCGTTCTCCCCAACGAGAGCGCACACTTCGCCCTCATCTATATCAAATGAAACATCAGACAACGCCCAGTTTTTGCCGTAGCGCTTTGATAGATCCTTGATTGAAATCGCATTACCCATGTCTCATGAACCTCATTAAAAAGGCAGCGCGGCCGACGGATGGCAGTTATCGACCACGCTGCTTACCCTCTGCTGTCTTAACCAGCATTAGCGTTCGCGTTGCTAGAAATGAACATATACGCCAAAACAGCTACAGCGCGAACACGGGTGGTAATTGCGGCAGCCACCACCGCCACCCTGCACGTTGCTACACGGATCGATTACCCAGTTCATAATTACCTCCTTTCGATTTATCGTCTGTTTTAATACTCCGTTATCGTATATCGATAACCTTATGATTTCAAGAACTATTTTCAAATAAATTAAGGCTCCTACCGATCGTTTGCGGTAGGAGCCTTGCGTGCATACGTGTTTGTCTTCTTGTCTTCTTATTCTGTTTTGTTATTCCTTAGAAAGATCTACCACGTAAACCTCTGTGGGCAATATCTCGGAGGGGTCGGGATTGCGTCTTTGCAAAATCTTATTCCGCGCGCGCGCGATGGTAAGTTCCTCAAGTTCTATTTCACTCACGCGACGGATCAAATCTCCCGGCTGACAATCCAACTCAACACAGATATCGAGCAATGTCTTCAAGCGTATGGCCTTAATTTTTGCATTACGGATTTTAGAAATGTTAGCTGGCGTATGCCCAGTCGCTCTTATTAGATCGGCATTTGTTTTCCCGGTCTTGAGCAAAAGTGTCTCAACCTCAATAATGAGATAATCCATGGTCAATCACCTAGACCAAATCATCGGACTGGGACTGCAAAAGCGCCCCATAGCGCCAGAAGATCGACAAAGCGAAAGCAACCATCATTGCAATGATGGATCCCACATCCAAAGTGATGCCTGAGTCACCAATCTGAAGGAGAGCGGAATTCATACGACAGCTCAACATACAATTACCCATCATTATTTTTAAATCGCTGCCAATCTGTAGAGAGCCCATCACGGCATTGATTGCAAATAGGCAAGCAATAACGGTAATCATCCGTGCATGTCGAATAGTAAAAGGCGATTGACGACGGGCGACATCGAAGCTGATGCTTAACAATGTGAACTCCCCTGCAAGGAGCAAAACCGCCCATAGCGCCAAGTTTGGGAGCGCGATGCTGCCGCCCTTACCAAGCTCAACGACCCCCTCGATTACCACTGCGCCGTTCAAAATACTTTGGCATGCAACAACAAATGCCGAACCAAAGACGGCGATGGTAGCGATGGCTATAAGTACCAGCACGGCACAAAGAACCATTCCGATTTTTCTCATGTTATCGAACGACATCTCAATTCTTTGAGCGCTATTCGCCATAGTAACTCCTTTTGCCATCCAGCAGAACTCTTTCAATTATTTTATCGTTACCGGAAACTCTTCTCTACAAGAAAAGGGGCGCACCTCCATCGGAAACGCCCCCTATCATGCAAGGTTATATTCAATCCCTACAGCGCGCCGGAACCGGCTTGCATCATGCCGCCGGGGCCCGAGGTTACGCCGCCGCTCACGGGCGCGGCGTTGCCGGTGTGCGGTGCCGCCGGGGCGGTATCGCCACCGAGCGTGCCCGCCGGACGCGGTGCCGGGATCTCGCCCGTGCCGTGGCTAAAGACAAACTTGCCATCGGCCACGTCGCACAGGACGGTATCGCCCTCGCCCCACTCGCCGGCCAGAAGCTCCTCGGACAGCGGGTCCTCGATGAGCTTTTGAATAGCACGGCGCAGCGGACGCGCACCGTTGGTGAGGTCGGTGCCCTCGGCCACGATCTTGTCATAGGCCGCATCGGTGAGCTTGATGTTCATGCCGTTGGCGATCAGACGCTGGCGCAGGTCGTCCACCAGCAGGTGAGCGATCTTGGTCAGGTTCTCACCCGAGAGCTTCTGGAACACCACGATGTCGTCGATGCGGTTGAGCAGCTCGGGGCGGAACAGGCGCTTGAGCTCGCCCATCGCGCGGCCGCGGATCTCACTCGACGTGAGGCCCTGCTCGCCGGTGGTGCCAAAACCGACGTTCGCATCCTGTGCGATCTCGCGGGCGCCCACGTTGGACGTCATGATGATCACGGTGTTGCGGAAGTCGACCGTCTTGCCCTGGCTATCGGTCAGACGACCCTCCTCCAGCACCTGCAGCAGGATGTTAAAGATATCGGGGTGCGCCTTCTCGATCTCGTCGAACAGCACGACCGAGTACGGGTGGCGACGAACGGCCTTGGTGAGCTGGCCGCCCTCGTCGTGACCGACGTAACCCGGAGGGCTACCGATGAGCTTGGAGACCTCGAACTCGCTACCGAACTCGGACATGTCGAAGCTGATGAGCGCGTCCTTGCTGCCAAAGAGGTATTCGGCGAGCGTCTTGGCGAGCTCGGTCTTGCCCGTGCCGGTGGGACCCAGGAAGATAAAGCTGCCGCCGGGGCGACGCGGATCCTTGAGCGGCGAGCGGCTGCGGCGCACGGCCTTGGCAACGGCCTCGACAGCCTCATCCTGACCGATGATGCGCGTCTTGAGTACGCTTTCGGCCTGCAGCAGGCGACGGCTCTCGCTCTCGGTAAGCGAGGACACCGGCACGCCCGAGGTCACGGACACGATATCGGCGATCTGACTCACATCGATGGTGAGCGGGCTGGCGTCGAGCTCGGCGGTCCAGGCAGCCTTGGCCTCGGCGAGTTCAATCTCGGCGGCCTTCTGCTGCTCGGTGATCTCGGCGGCCTTGTTCATGTCGTCGCTCTCGGTGGCCTCCTGCGCGGCGGTCTTGAGCTCCTCTATACGATGCTCGGCCTCGCGCACCGGCTCGGGCGCGCGATTCGCGGCGATGCGAGCGCGAGCACCGGCCTCGTCGATGAGGTCGATGGCCTTATCGGGCAGGAAGCGATCCTGGATGTAGCGGTTGGAAAGGTTCGCGGCGGCCTCGATAGCACCCTGCGTATAGCGCACATGGTGGTGCTCCTCGTAGCGCGGCTTGAGCGCGGTCAGGATCTTGACCGTGTCCTCGACGCTCGGCTCCTCGACATCGATGGTCTGGAAGCGACGCTCGAAGGCCGGGTCCTTGGTGAGGTACTTGCGGAATTCCTCGGCCGTGGTGGCGCCGATAATCTGGAAGGCACCGCGCGCGAGCACGGGCTTGAGCATAGAGCTCGCGTCGATGGAGCCCTCAGCAGAACCGGCACCGATGATGGTGTGCATCTCGTCGATAAACAGGATGACGTCGTCGGCTTCGGTGGCCTCCTGGATCACGTTCTTGAGGCGCTCCTCAAACTCGCCGCGATACTTGGCACCCGCCACGAGGCCCGGCAGGTCGAGCGTCCAGATATTCTGGTTCATGAGGTTCTCGGGCACGTTGCCGGCTGCAATCTGCTGAGCCAGGCCCTCGACGATGGCCGTCTTGCCCACGCCGGGGTCGCCCAGAATGAGCGGGTTGTTCTTGGTGCGGCGCGAAAGAATTTCCATCATACGCTGGACTTCCTTTTCGCGACCAATTACAGGGTCGAGCTCGCCGTCGCGCGCCTTCTGCGTGAGGTTGGTCGCGAACTGCTTAAGCGTATCGGTGCCACTCCCCTTTTGCTGAGAGGCATCCGAGCCGCTAAAGAACGGCAGGCCCGCACCGGGACGCCCGGCACCGGCGCCGGCGAGCGGACGCTTCTTGTCCTGGTCCTTGGCAGTGAGTTTCTCGATAGCCTTTTTGATAGAGGCGGACGACACACCCAGGCGCATGAGGATGCCCATGGCCATGCCGTTGCCCTCTTCGACGATGCCGATCAGCAAGTGCTCGGTCGACACGTAGGTCTGGTTATTCTCACGCGCCACGCGGAATGAACGCTCCATAACGCTAATGACGAGCGGCGTAAAGGCGAGCTTAGCCGCCTCGGTCTCCTCACTGGGCTCGGGAACCGTGGTCTGGACCTCTTTGAGAGTATCCATGATGTCGTCGTAGGAGATGTCGAGCGAACGCAGTGCTTCAGCGGCAATGCCCTCGTCCTCCTTGGCAAGCGCGAGCAGCAGGTGCTCGGTGCCCACCTTATTTGAATGAAGATCGAGCGCCTCTTGCTTGGCCATGGACATGACCTTGCGCGCACGATCGGTAAATCTATCTAACATGCTCGTTTCCTTACATGAGTTCATCGAAATCAAAACGCCCGCCCGTCGGCGGCGCTTTTGTCTCTTTACCCACAGGTTGTCTATGTTAACAGCTGGAGGAATATCTATAAACCCGGCTCACATGAATGCAGGTTATGACCGCATCGCGGGACTCACCGCGCGATGCGCGACAGGCGCCCCGCAAGAGAAACCCTAGACGTCTTTCACCACGTCGGGACTCGTCGCACGCGATGCGCGATAGGCATCGGCCTCCTTGGAGACGCGTTCGAGCAGCTCGGATGTATCGACGCCCTCGACTTGCGCGACCGTTTCCACCGTCTGCATGGCGACCGCCCTCAGGTACGCGCACGCGCTGTCCCCCGGCTGCTCGAGGTCTATCTCCTCGCCGCCCTCCCGGGCAAAGCCGACCGCCATCACAAAGCCCATGATGCCCGAGACCAGAAAGCCCACCGCAAAGCTCGAATCTGCCTTGAGCTCTTCTCCGTCGGGGTGGACGATCTCTCTCACGCGGTCGATGATGATCGTATGGATGCCCTGCACGACCTGCTCGGCGGCACCCGCCCTCATGGTGATGACGATGCGCCGCAGCAGGCAGCGGACGTCGCGCCGGTCGAACGCCGAAAGGTCGCCCTCGCTCGAAAAATGCCAGAGGGCATCGGTGATGAGCTCGTTATCCTGCAGCAGCTGGGCTATGGCGATGGCGACGAGTTCATCGAAATCGTGAAAATAGTAGTAAAACGTTCCGCGATTGCACTGGGCGGCGCGGGTCACCTCGCCAACCGACAGCTCGAAGATGCTGTTGTTCTCGATGAGCTCCCAAAACGCCTCGATGATACGGGTGCGTGCATCGGGCGCATCGGCGTCCTTACGCGGTCTCGCCATGCGCCTCACCGCACCCCTGCGCCTTGGCGTTCATGATGAGCATCTGAAGACGGTTCTCCACGTTGGCGAAGCTCACGTCGGGATCGTAGTCGAGCGGCAGGAACTGCGCCGTGGGATACTGCTCCTTGAGCGCATGGATGAGCCCGCGCCCCACGACATGGTTGGGCAGACACCCGAACGGCTGCAGGATCACGAAGTTGCGGCAGCCGCGCTTGGCGTGCTCGAGAATCTCCGCCGGAATCAGCACGCCCTCGCCCGCATCGAACGTATGGTGCAGGATCTTATCGCTCGCGCGCACGAGCTCGGGCATGCGCGTCGGCGGCTCGTAGAGCGGGCTCGCCGCGCCCAGGCGGTCGCAACGGTCGTGCGCGAGCTCGAACAGGTTGTCCGCCGTGGCGTACCAGGCCTTTTCGGGCAGCGACAGGTCGACGTGGAACTCGCGCGACTGCGCATGCTTGTAGAAATAGGTCTTGCGGATCACGTCGGTCATGCGCGCCTCGATGACCTCGAGCCCGTTGTCCTCGAGGTAGCGCTCGATCTCGTGGTTGGCGCCGAGATGGAAATTGAGCAGGTACTCGCCCACGATGAGAACGGTCGGATGCGGGTTCGAGCGGTCGTACGGAACGGCGTCCATGATCGCAAGCGCGCGTTTGAAGCCCGTCGCCTGGCCTCTCAGCCCGGAGCGCTCCATGCCCTCGATAACCTCATCGAGCGCGCGGTCGAACGCAGCGTCCGCCGCGCCCTTCTCGAGCTCGTAGGGACGGATGCGCCTAAGCATGGCCTCGAGGGCATCGATCATGGGAAGACCGTAGGCGATCTGGATGCTCGGGCCAAGGCCGAGCTTGAAGCCCGGATGCGCATTGTGGGCATCGACGTCGTCGTTGGTGAGCACCGGGACATAGTCGTATCCCGCGTCGTCGAGCGCGCGGCGCAGCAGGGGCATGTAGTGCGTCAGGCGGCAGTCGCCGATATACTTGCCAGTCACCACGGCGACGTCGTGCGGGTCGTACTTACCGCTCTCGAGTGCCGCGAGCGCCTCGCCGATCACGATTTGCGCGGGGAAGCAGATGTCGTTGTGCACATAGCGTTTGCCCAGGCGGATGGCATCCTCGCGCCCGATATCAAGGGCCTCGGCGCGCACGCCCTGATTGCGCATCGCCGCGGTCATGAGCCTGCAGAACGCATGGGAGGTGTTGGGGACCAGCGCGATCTTGTCGTGCCGGTCGCGCTTGGTGTACTTGACCTTATACGGGTCGTCGAGCGGATGGACCGCGTGCACCCGGGCGCCCTCGGCACGCTCCTCCGCGCGACGACGGTTGACCGACTCGATAAACGAACGCACGCGAATGCCCATGGGACCGGCGACGTCGCTCTCATCGAGCTTGATCATCATCGGAACCTTGGAGCCCATCTCGCCCATCATGCGCGCGATCTCGTCGGTGAGATACGCATCGTGGCCGCAGCCGAAGCTGCCCGTCTGCACGAGCTCGAGCTCGGGCGTCGATGCGACGATGACCGCGCACGACAGCATGCGCGCATGGTAGTTGTTCACGATGTCGATGCGGCTGTTGGAAAGATCGACGTTGCAGACCCCCGGCACCGCATCGGGCGTCAGCACGGGGATGCCGCGCTCAGAGAAGAGCTTGGGCAGCCCGTGGTTGACCAGCGGGTCGTTGTGGTACGGGCGCGAAGCGATCACCACCGCGTAGCCGCCGTCCTCGTGCACGTTCTCGAGCACCTGCCTGCCGCGCAGCTGCAGCTGGTTCTCAAACGTCTCCTGCGCGCGGTCCGCCTGCTCGGTCGCCTTGGCAACCAGGTCGGCATCGATATCGAAGGTCTCCTTGCACCACGCCTTGAGCTGGCGGTTTCGGTCGCCCTCGTCGTACCAGTGGAACAGCGGCGTATCGAACGGAACGCCGAAACGCTCCTCCGGGTTATCGGAATTGCGCATCACGTAGGGGTATCCCTTTACGACGGCGCACATCCACTCGCTGGTAGAGGCGGTGTTTTCGGTGGGCACCGTCGTGATGATGGGCATGAAGATGCGGTCGACGCCGGCGTCGACGAGATTGCGGATGTGCCCGTGGACGAGCTTGGCCGGGAAGCACACGGTGTCGGATGTGACGTGCGCCAGACCGCGCTCGTACATCGCCTTGGTGCTGCGTCCCGAGACGCGCACCTTAAAGCCGAGCGTGCTGAAGAACGTCGACCAGAACGGCATGGTGTCCCAGAACTCGAGCACACGGGGAATGCCGATCGTGACATCGCGCCCCCCGCTGACGGGAACCGTGGGGTACGACTCGAACAGCAGCTTCTCGCGGTCGACAAAGAGATTGGGGGCAGCCGCGGTCCGGTCGCGCCCCGTGCCGGGTGCCTGTGCCTCGCAAGCACCCTGCGGACGCAGCTCCTCCGCCGCGGGAACCTCGCGCACGAGCTCATCCCATGAGATGGCGCCGCCGCGCGGGCAGCGATTGCCCGTGACGTAAAGCGAGCCGTCGCCAAATGCCACGACCGCGCGCTGGCAGCGGTTGTTGCACCGACGGCAGGTAACGCCGCCGAACTCGCGATGCTCGAAGCGCTCCACGGCATCGAGCCCGATAAACGACGTGCCGGCGTCGCCCTTGCGGCATTCCTCGCGCGCGAGCAGGGCGATACCGATAGCGCCCATCAGCCCCGGGTGGGGCGCACGCGTGACGGGTTTGCCCAGATACTGCTCGAATGCGCGCAGCACCGCGTCGTTTCGGAACGTGCCGCCCTGGACGACGACTTTGTCGCCCAGACGGTTGAGATTTGAAACGCGAATGACCTTGGTGAACACGTTCTCGATAATCGAACGGCAGAGACCGGCCATGATGTCGCCCGGACCCTTACCGCGCCGCTGCTCGGAAACGACGCTGCTGTTCATGAACACCGTGCAGCGGCTGCCGAGAACGGCGGGGGCTTTGGACGAAAATGCCTCGGTCGCGATATCCTCAACGGCTATTCCGAGGTTTTTGGCAAAACCCTCGAGGAACGAGCCGCAGCCCGCAGAGCACGCCTCGTTGACGACGATATCGGTCAGCACGCCGTGGTTGAGCCAGATGGCCTTCATATCCTGTCCGCCGATGTCGAGCACGAAGGTCGCATCGGGAACGCATGCGCACGCGGCGCGGGCGTGCGCGACCGTCTCGACCGTATGGTAGTCGGCGTGGAACGCGCGCGCGAAAAGCTCCTCGCCGTATCCCGTGGTGCCCACGGCATCGATCGCAAGCGTGACTCCCGCTGTCTCCCAGCGGTTCTTCAAGCTGACAAGACCCTGTTGGGCGACGTCGAGCGGTCTGCCGTTATTAGACGCGTAGAACGAATCGACAAGCTCACCCGCCTCATCGACCAGGGCGAACTTGGTCGTCGTGCTCCCCGAATCGATACCGAGCGCCACACGCACCGTCTCTCCGGGCGCATACGCATCCGGACCCTTTGCCGGCGTCTCTTTGCCATGGCGTGCCGTAAAATCCGCCTGCTCGGCAGGTGTGGCAAAAAAGGGCTGGGCAAGACGTCCCTCCCCGCTTGCGGGCGCGACCGTCTCGAGCTTATCCAGCCGGACAAAAGCGTCGGGAAGGTCGATCGGTTGGGACGATGCGAACATGTCGGTCAGCGACAGGGTAGCACCGCGCGCGACCATGATCTGCGGATCGCGCGGGACGATAACCTGATCGTCCGATAGATTCAGTTGCTCCCGGAACACGCGGACCAGTGTGGGGTTGTAGGCGAGCGTACCGCCCTCGAAGATTACCGGCGGCTCGATGTCGATACCCTGGGCCAGACCGCCGATCGTTTGGCGGGCGACCGCGTGAAGCGCCGAAAGCGCCAGGTCGGTGGTAGGAATGCCCTCGTTGAGCAGCGGCTGGATATCGGTCTTTGCGTACACGCCGCAGCGGCCCGAGACCTCGTGGACGGTCGTTCCCCGGCTTGCGAGCTGCTCGAACTCGCCCGATTCGGTGCCGACCCCCATGAGCTTTGCCATCTCGTCGATAAATGCACCGGTACCGCCTGCGCACGAGCCGTTCATGCGCATGTCGGCAACCTCGATGTCTCCCTTATCGTTGGTGCGGAAGAAGATCATCTTGGCGTCTTGGCCGCCCAGCTCGATGGCGCAGCGCGTCTGCGGATAGAACCTGCTGATCGCGAGCGCGTTGGCGACCACCTCCTGAACGTACGAGGCGCCCAGCGCGGTCGCGATATCGCGCGCACCCGAGCCGGTCACCGCAACGCGCAGTGACTCATGGGGAAAGCGCTCGGCGAGCTCGCCGAGCATGGCGCGCACGCTCGCTGTCTGACACGCCCCGTGGCGGCGATATCCCCACCACGCCTCGGTCATATCCTCGTGCATCGCGTAAACTTTGGTCGTCGTCGACCCTACGTCCAGTCCTACTAGCAACGCCATAATGCTCCGTCTCTCGCATTTTTCCCGCTAGAGATATACCACTCTACGTAATACAACAGACTGTTGTATTTAAACTCCGTATAAAAAGCGGCTGCCGAAACGCTTCAGCAGCCGCCGAATGCACCAACAGATTGTTCTGCGCGCTAGCACGTCGGGCAACGGAGCAGCACGGGCCCTCCGGTCATGCGCACCGCTCACGCCCGCGATGTCGCCGAGAGAGCTATCCACGCTTTGGGCTCCAACCAAGCAAGTCGCCCGCGCTCAGCAGATCCCTAAGCGAGCTACTCGCACTCAGGAGCCATAGCCTGCTCCAAGAGCTCGGCATGCTCCTCCTCGAAAACCGTCCCCACAGGGAAGGCGCGACGGAAGACGAAGCGGGAAATCGGACCGGCTACCAAAAGGTTCCACGGCAGCGCCATCACAAAATTATGCGGGATGTTGATCATCCAGATCGCGGGCACGGAATACAGGTTCGCAAGGATGCCGCCGGGCATGTGCGTCAGACCCTCACAGGCACCGTACAGCGACATGATGATGACCATGGGAACGACCATGCAGGAGCTGACGGCAAGCGTCATGGCGAGCGGCGAACTCTTGCCCGGCGTGACCAGGAATTTAAAGGCGAAACCCTTGGCAAGGGGGCTGGCAACAAACCAGTCGCAGCACATGGCAAAAATGTAGGCAACGGGGAAGCCGAGCCACGCGGCGGCAACAACCTCGCCGTTGATGGCCCCATGCTGCAGGGCAACGTTGTAGATGCTCATCCAGAGCACCATGCAAAAGCACATGATAAAGGTGAACAGCAGGCTCTCTCGTTTGTTGATAGGCATGAAGGGCAGATTCCTTTCTGTGTTACGCCGCGGCACCACGCAACAAAAACGGGCGGGCAAGATGGAGCTGTTGGGACTTCATCTCGCCCGCCCGTGTTACGCGCGTCTGCGACTACTTATGTGGTGGAACTACCCTAACACGAACGGCGCGCGCTTCGTAAGCGTTGAGTTTGTGGAGATGCAGGGCACCAAACCCCCGACCCCATAAGTTGCGGTGGAATACGGACTGTTTTGACCCTTTAAGCAGCAATTCAGTCCCTATTTCACCGCAACTCATTTGGTGCAAAGTAACCTGTCCCCCTTGCACCAATTAGCTGGTGTGGCGCCAGCGAGGGTCGGTGAGCGTACGCGCCACACCCAGGCCAACGGGCAAAAACGCCACGATGAGCACTGCACGCACAAACCAGCCGAGCATATTGACTGTGTCGAAGGTGCACATGTAATACATCGAGCGATACAGATACAAACCCGGCACCATAATGACAATCGAAGGCACCGTGAGAGCGATACGCGGGTAGGTGAGCTTGACTTCGGCCAAGCTTGCCAGCAGACCCGATACCAGCGCGCCGATAAACGCTGCTGCCTCGGGAGGCATTCCCGTGCTGAGGCCCAGGAAGGGAATCATCGTCGGCGCATCGACAAGGGTCAGACGCAGGGTATTGGAAACGGCGCCGATCAACCCAGCTGCCGCGGCCATCTTTACCGGGCTGTTGAACATCACCGAGAAGCCGAATACGCCAACGAAGCTCATCACCACGCGCAGGAGCGTAAGGGCAAGCGGCGAAAGGCCGAGCGGGGCAAAATCATCCGGTGCCAGCCCCACACACTCGGCAACCATCCAGCCCACAAGGGTCGCCATCACAATAATCGACACGGCATACGAAAGACGCTCAATGCCGCTTCGCATATCGAGCTTAGCGATGTCGAGGCCTGCCGTAATGAGGGGAAAGCCGGGAATCACGAAGAGCATGGCGCCGATATAGCCTTCTTGGTGCGACATTGCCCCCGGTACGACCTGGCCAAGGCCGAGCAATGCCAGCAGATACGAAACGCAAGCGAGCGCAACGCCCGTCGTCAGCGCGCTAAACTGGCCAAGACCCTGCTTGAGAATATGGGAGCGAGCAAAGTTACCGACACCAGCGCCTACGAATGCGCAGGCCATCTCGATAGGGCCGCCGCCGAGCAAAAAGACGAAGGCGCCGCAAGCACAGGCTGCCGCAAGGCCCTGTTGCCAGGGAGAGTAATCGGGTTTTGAGCTCTCAACGGTCCTGAGCATCTCGTGGTACTCGTGTACCGTGAAGCGACGACCATAGGTCTCGATTTCCTTGAGGAAACTCTCCATCATCCAAATGCGATGGGTATTGACTCCCGTTGTGGGCAGGCTGACAACCTCGTTAAAGCAGTGGCCATCTTCGATGCAAGTACACTCAAACGACAGAAGGCTCAGGTCGACGTGAATCGTGACGCCGAGTACGGCAGCAACACGATTCATGGTATCGCGCACGCGCCAGGCACCTGTTCCGCTTGCCAGCATAAGCATGCCGGCGCGGCAGATGATGGATGACTTATCGGTGAGCGGCGCATCGACGGCAAGCTCATCGCCTGCCGTCACGATCTGGTGCCAGTCAGTTTTCATATGGAGCGCGCCGGCACGAACGCCGTGGTGCATGGGGGCTCTCGAAAGCAGCGAGTCAAGGCGCGAAGGCTGTGGGGGCTCCGTTAATTCGCCCTCGTCCTCGTCGGGCTCTTCATCGACCAGATCAAATGAGTCAAGCGATGCCGGCTCGCGACGATCGATTAGCTCCTCATCCTCATCGTCAAAGTAATTGAACTGATCGAGCATGTCCTCTTCGATTGCGCGCTCGCTCGCATCGTCCATCCCGGTGCTCCCTTCCTATCGACTAACCCCCATCCTAGACAGCGACGGCTAAAGGAAACATAAAAGAGACGACTATCAAAACAAGGACTGTCCCCAACTGCCGGCAGAAAAGGAACGTCCCCAAGTGCCAACCACGGCAATGCCGATGCTTTGGTAACGACAGCGAGCGGGTCGCATTTGTGACAAGGTGACGTGAAACGAAAGGGCGCTGACCTTCTGGTCGCGCCCTTGAAGTTGAACGTCAGATTGTCCAAATGCGGCCCGCGCAGCGTCGAGCCATTACGCGGTTCGTAGAACCGCGTAACAAGTTAGTACATCTTTGCGCCGGCGGGGATGGAGGCGTCGAGCTGAATCAGGTTGAGGCGCTCCTCGCCCTCCTCCTCGTGGACAGCGCTGATCAGCATGCCGCAGCTGGGAATACCCATCATCTTGCGCGGAGGCAGGTTGGTGATGGCGAGCAAGGTCTTGCCAACCAGGTCCTCGGGCTCGTAATAAGCGTGAATACCGGAGAGGATGGTGCGGTCGGTGCCGGTGCCGTCGTCGAGCGTAAAGTTCAGCAGCTTCTTGGACTTCTTGACGGCCTCGCATGCCTTGACCTTCACAGCGCGGAAGTCGCTCTTGGAGAAGGTATCAAAGTCGACGAACTCCTCAAACAGCGGCTCAACGGCGATCTTGGAGTAATCGAGCGTGGGCTTAAGCGACGTAACGAACGGGCTCGCGGCGTTGCCGGCCTCGGCAGCCTTGGCGGCAGCGGCACCGGACTGGAAACCCTTCTCGGGCTTCATGTGCGGGAACAGCAGCACGTCGCGGATAGAAGCCTGGTTGGTGAGCAGCATGACCACGCGGTCGATACCAATGCCAATGCCGCCCGCGGGAGGCATACCGTACTCGAGGGCGCGCACGTAGTCCTCGTCGTACTCCATGGCCTCGTCGTCACCGCCGGCCTTCTCGGCCATCTGGGCGGCAAAGCGCTCGGCCTGGTCGACCGGGTCGTTGAGCTCGGAGAACGCGTTGGCGTACTCGTGACCGGCGATGATCAGCTCAAAGCGGTGCGTCAGGCGCGGGTCGTCCTCAAAACGCTTGGCAAGCGGGCTGACCTCGATGGGGTAATCGCACACGAACGTCGGGTTGACGATGGTGTCCTCGCCCAGCTCATCGTAAATCTCGGCGATGATCTTGCCAGCAGTCCACTCGGGCTTGATCTCCAGGCCCTTCTCGCGCGCGGCGGCAGCAAGCTCCTCGACCGGCGTGTCGATGGTGACCTGCTTGCCGAGCACGTCGGAGACGATGTCGGTCATGGGACGGCTGGCCCACTCACCAGAAAGGTCGATGGTCTGGCCCTGGTACTCGATGACCTCGGGGTTGCCGATGGCCTTGTTGGCAGCCTTGATGACACCTTGGGCGAGTGCCTTCATGCCCTCGAGGTCGGAGAAGGCACGGTAGGCCTCCATCGTGGTGAACTCGGGGTTGTGGGTAAGGTCCATGCCCTCGTTACGGAAGATGCGGCCGATCTCGAACACGCGCTCAAAACCACCGACGATGCAGCGCTTGAGGTGCAGCTCGGTGGCAATACGCAGGTAGCACTCCTGATCGAGCGCGTTGAAGTGGGTAATGAACGGCTTGGCAGTAGCGCCGCCTTGGATGGTCTGCAGAATGGGGGTCTCGACCTCCATGTAGCCGTCGGACTCCATAAAGCGACGGAAGGTGGAGAGAATCTGCGAACGCTTACGGAAGGTCTCGCGAACGTCGTCGTTGGCGATCAGGTCGACATAGCGCTGGCGATAGCGGGTCTCCTTATCGGAAAGACCGTGGAACTTCTCGGGCAGCGGACGAACGGCCTTGGCAAGCAGGGTCGCGCTCTTAGGGGCAACGGAAAGCTGGCCACGCTGGGTGCGCACGACCACGCCGGTCACGCCCAGGATGTCGCCCAGGTCGAGGGCCTTGAGCGTACTCCAGGCAGCCTCGTCCATGTCGTTGATGCGGCAGAACAGCTGAATCTCGGCAGTCGCATCGCGCACGACGATGAACATGATCTTGCCCTGACCGCGCTTGGCGACCACACGGCCGGCGATCTTCACGACGTCCTCGGTGTCCTCGCCATCGGCAAGATCGGCGTACTTAGTCTCGATATCGGCGACGTAGTCCTCAAGCTCAGAGTGCTCGGGATAGGGGTTCTGGCCCGCCTCGAACAGGGCGGCGCGCTTGGCCAGGCGGGTGGCGCGCTCGTCGTTGAGCGTCGATGCCTGATCGGCGGCGTTCTGGTTCTCTGCCATAAGTTAGCTCCTCAAACTAAAACGCTCCCCAGGATTCGGTCCCAGGGAGCGAAAACATACCTTTACGCGGGACCGTGGTCTAGCGTGCGATCTTGGCGATGGTGTAGACGCGAGTCTTGCCGGAAGGCGTAACGACCTCGACGGAGTCGCCCTCGCCGTGACCGATGATGGCGTGGCCGACCGGAGACTCGTTGGAGATCTTGTGCTCGAGCGAGTTGGTCTCGGTGGTACCGACGAGCGTGACTTCCATGACCTCGCCGTTGGGATCAATCAGCGAAACGGTGGAACCGATGGAGACGGTCAGGTCGCCCGTGGTGGCAGCAACCTGAGCGTTGGCGAGGATGGCCTGGATCTCGGCAATACGAGCGGCGTTCTGGGCCTGCTTGTCCTTAGCGGCGTCGTACTCGGAGTTCTCCGAAAGGTCGCCGAACGCGCGGGCTTCCTTGATGTCCTCGACGATCTCCTTGGCGTAATCGCCCTCACGCCAAGCGAGCTCCTCGACGAGCTTCTGGCGGCCCTCAGCGGTCAGTACGATCTGGCTTGCGTCCATACGGATATCTCCCCAACTCTGATCAAACAATCAACTGTCAACAAAACGAAAAAGACCGGCTAGCCTGCGGGCAAGCCGGTCAGGTGCTCACCCCAAAGGGATGGGACTACTCTGCGTCCGCGTCGCTGTCCTCTGCCTGCTTCTTCTTGGCAGCAGCGAGCTTGGCCTCGAGCTCAGCGATCTCCTTGTCCTCCTCGGACTGCTCGACCACGACCTCCTCGGCCTGCTTGGTCTCGGCCTTATCGTCGCCCTCCATACCCTCGCGGATATTCTTGACGGTAGAGCCGAGGGACTTGCCGAGCTTCGGCAGGTTCTTGGGCCCGAAGATAATCAGGACAACGACGAGAATAATGATGAGCTCAGGAGCCCTCAGTCCAAACATGTAGACCTCCACAATACAGCGAGACAAGCTCGAATGAGTATACCGCGGGTATCGCGGTATCACAACAATAGCTAAAAAAAGGGACCGCAAGAAGCGGTCCCTCCTCATGCTCTGGTCGGGTTGACTGGATTTGAACCAGCGACCCCTGCGTCCCGAACGCAGTGCTCTACCAAACTGAGCCACAACCCGTTAGCTCGACTATAGTAACAAAGATTTCCGTCGTGTGCTAGAGAAATTTTTACTTCTTTGGCACTTCGACGCGAACCGTGTTGGGAATGAACTGCGTCGCGCAGGACCACCAGCCGTTTTGCTGGGCAGCGTCGGCAAGCCTTTCGGCCATGGCGGCGGTGCCGCAAATGGCAAACGAGCAGGCACCCGATCCGCACACATCTACAGCAACGGTGCCGTCCTGTTTACGCAGCCAATCGAGAACCGTTTGAATCTGCGGCTCCATCTGTGCGGAAATGACACCCAAGTTGTTATGGATGAGTGCATATGCCGTCTCGGCATCACCAGCACGCAAGGCAGAAGCTATCGCGCCGGGCTCGTCCGCAGGCACCGGGGCCTCGTCAAAACGTCGATAGGCTTCAATTGTCGAAACACTTGCCTCGCGCGGCTTGACCAACACGACGGGCGTTGCGGGCAGCGCGGGGTACTCAGTTGCCAGCACGTCTCCCCCACCTACGTAGAACGCAGGGCTCGCGTGCAAAAAGAACGGGACGTCAGCACCAATGCCGCGCGCGATGTCGTCGAGCACGGGGTCGGTGCGATCAATTCCCCAGAGCTCCGCCAAGGCGACAATGACCGCGGCCGCATCCGTCGAGGGGCCGCCCAAGCCGGCGCACAATGGAATGCGCTTCTCAATCGTCACGCAGATGTTTGCCTCGCGACCATAATGCTCGGCCATAGCAATCGCAGCCCGATACGCCGTATTCTTTTGCATGGGAAAATCTGATGCTGGAACCGTCTGGACAGTCAGCGCCTGCGCCGGCGTGACCGTCACGGTATCGGAAAGACTGACGGCTGCCATCAGGGAATCGACCCTGTGGTAGCCGCGGTCATCGCGCTCGGTATGAACCCCCAGGTAGAGGTTAATCTTTGCCGGCGCGGAAAGGGTCAGGGACCAATCGGTCACCGCTAGTGCTCCTCGAGCTGATTGCCGAACGGGGTAAAAATGTGCTCGCCGCTCTCGGGGTCGAACAGCTCGACCTGACCGGTGAGGACATCGATGTACTGGTAGGACTGACGCGACTTGCGGCCACGACGCTCGTCAACCTCGACGATAAAGACGGCGGGGTGCACGCTCTTGATGGTGCCCATGCGCTCGACGACGCGGGTGCGGCCCATGTTGGCCTTCACCTTAACGCGATCGCCCACCATATCGGTCAGCTTCTCGTGGATGTCGTCGACGTGATTGACTTCCATCTCTTCCATGAACAGGGCCTCCAGAAGGTGCAATTCAAAAAGGGGATAATACCCCTAAGATAGACAAAACTCTAATACTATAGCACCCTGCTGCCGTCATACGCAAGTAGCTTAAAAAGCCCCTTGATTATCAACTTCATCCGAACACTTCCCACATTCATCCGCACATGTGCGGATGAATGTGGGAACCCGATACCCTGAGGGCCGGACCGGCCGGCCCCGGGAGATCGGAGGACGGCATGTCCGGAAAGAAGAATAGGGGCTCCGCGAGGGCGGTCCCGAGGGCCTACGGAAGGCTCACGAGGCACGAGCGGGACACGGTCCAGAGGATG
>NZ_JAHONA010000036.1 GCF_019131995.1 Collinsella aerofaciens
CCCTCAGGGTATCGGGTTCCCACATTCATCCGCACATGTGCGGATGAATGTGGGAGGTGTTCGGATGAAGTTGATAATCAAGGCCGACAAAATATACTGCTCTCCACCTACGATTTTGATTGCGGATTTGTATGCGTCGGTGTAAAATTGTTTTGCGAAGTCATAGCCGCCGTGATTGTAGAAGTAGGCGGAGTTCACATCAAAGACCAACTCACCGTATCGAAATGCGTCCGCCTTAATGCCACGGGTGGAGATCACACCATCGGCCTCCATTTGGGAGAACATCTCCTGATACCCTGCGGATGGGACCTTGAAATGGACATTGAGCGACGTCCGCTCTGGTACAATGTCCTGGTTGACATAGGAATCCTTCTCGCGTTCGTTGTGCTGCTGGGTGTTGCCGATTTTAGCAGCGGTCAGCCTCATATTTCTTGCGTTGGTGCGGTCAATGCCGTCGCCTCTCGCCATAGGCAAAAATCCTCCCATTTCAGATGTTTGGTTGTTGAAAATGGACGGGGGTTCGGGGAAGGCACTTCCTGCGGGAAGTGTAATAACCCACTATGGCACTTTCGCCCCGTTGGTGCGAAAGTGCCGTGGGCTCTCCGAGGGGGTGCGGGGGCTTTGCCCCCGGCAACTGCGGTTGCCTCCCCCAGCAGGGCCGCCCTTTGAAAAGGGCGCCCTGCACCCCGCCTAAACTTTTCCACTTGCCGGGTGGTGGAAAGGCACAGCCTTTCCACCACCCGGCAAGTGTCCTCCGTGGGCCAAATATCAAGGGGTTCGGGTTGTATTGCCTTGCGGCAATCTCCACCCACAGGTATGCCCCCTTGACATTTGACCCCGCTCCCCGTGACAGCCGTGACGACCGTGACGATGTTTTGGACACCGCCCCCGCTCTCAAAAAAGCCGTCACAGCCGTCACGGTCGTCACGCTTGGGGAGGATCCAGGGTCAGGCTGATACTTCTCCCGGCGTGGGTGCGGGTGTTCTCATAGCGGATATGATAGTCCGTTGCCAGTTTCCCGGCCCGGACGTTCAGCCGCATCGCCAGGGCATTGGGCTTCATATCCACTTGCAGGGCTGCCGCCAACTCCGTGGCCGTACCGCCCCAGGACGGCCTCTCCGCCGTGATAAAGGCGGCTACGGCCTCCAGCACCGGGTCGGGGGGTTCTACCCACAACTCCGTTTCCATCCGCTCCAGTGTCCATGTCAGGTGTTCCTTGTCCTTAATGAGATAGAGCCGCTGGTCTTGCTGGTCACGTCCTACCACATCCAAGGTGGCGGTGCCGTCCGTCCGCTTCTCCTTCTGAAGAAGAAAGGCCCCGTCTGCTGCCCCCGACAGGCCGTTGGTGCCGGAGATCATATCAAACTTGTCGTCGGCCTGCTGCTTCCGAGTGTGATGTACCAGTAGGAGGCAGACGCCGCAAGCGTCAGCAAGGCGTTTCAGCTTTCCTACCACCTCATAATCGTTGGCGTAGCTGTACTTATCCCCGCCAGCCTCCCGAATCTTCTGAAGGGTGTCAATGATAATCAGTTTGGTGTCTGGGTGTTCCTGCACGAATCGCTTTAGCTGTTCCTCCAGCCCGTTGCCGACCTGCTTTGCGCAGATGGAAAAGAGGAGGTCGTTGGTGCCGTCCATGCCGAACATCCGGTAAAGCCGCTCCTGCAAGCGACGGTGATCGTCCTCCAGCGCCAGATAGAGGACAGTCCCCTTGTGAACGGGATAGTCCCACAGGGGGAGGCCCATGCTGACGTGGTAGGCAAGCTGGGCCATCAGAAACGACTTGCCTACCTTGGGCGCTCCCGCAAAGAGGTACGTCCCCGGATAGAGCAGACCGTCAATGACGGGCGGTCTGCTCTGATAGACGTTCTCGTACAACTCGTTCATGGAAATCGTGGGGAGATACGCCGGGTCGTTCATGCGCTGCATTTTCCGCAGCAGTTCCGCATAATTTTTTTCAGGGGGATTGTTTTCTGTCGTTTCCTCTGTTATACATGCGGTAGGTGTTTGTGAAATGGGCTGTTCCCCGTCTGCGCCAACAGACGGAACCGGGACAGTCCTTTTCGTTTCTCTGGAATCCATCAATCTATCAATCCTCCTTCATGCCGCCCATGATAGCGGCGATCATCTGAATGGTGTCCAGCAGTTCATCGTCCACGCCAGCCCCGTCCTCGGCCCGCCGCAGTTCGTCCAGAACGGCGGCAAGCTGGTCACGCAGGGCTTTGTAGACCTTGGGATTACCCTGTACCACTACGTCCCGGCACAGGAGGCGTCTTGTGATGTAGTCCTGCTTTGTCAGGCCGGAGAGCCGCACAGCGGCCTCGATCTGTTCATCTTCCTCCGGGGACACCCGGAAGGCCACGGTCTTGTTCCTCCAGCGATTTTTGTTGTCTCGGTTTTTCAGTGACATGGTTACGTTCCCATCCTTTCAAAGTCCAGTTTGTCCGCCATCTCCGTCTGCCTTGTAGGAAACAGATGGGCGTAGCGGTAGGTGATATCGATACTCTCATGCCCCACCCGGTCAGCGATTGCCAGGGCGGTGAAGCCCATATCAATCAGCAGGGAAATGTGTGAATGTCGGAGGTCGTGAATTCTGATCCGCTTCACTCCCGCCGCTTTCGCACCTCTGTCCATTTCATGGTGGAGATAGTGCTTGCTGACAGGGAAAATCCGTTCATTTGCCCCGGTGCTGTAAAACATCTTTAAGTAGTCCTCCATCTCTCCACAGAGGAATTTGGGCATCTTAATGACACGGTTGCTCTTTTTCGTCTTAGGAGTGGTAATCATGTCCTTGCCCTTGAGCCGCTGATAGGATTTGCTGATGGACAAGCCCGAGCTGCTCGAGTCCATCGCCGCAGCGCTCGGCGTGTCCGTCAACGCCCTCAAGGATTACGGCGTCGAGACCGCAGGCGACCTCATGTCGCTGCTCGTGCGGCTCGAGGACTCCTTCGGCATAGTTCCCTCAGCCGACGGTTCGGGCCTCTCCCTGAACCCCAAGGCGCCGCACGCGCCCAAAGCCGCGATGGCGATCGAGTTGTGGGCAGAGAAGCGCGCACGGCTCGAGAACGGCGAGATCGACGCCGACGAGTACGAGGACTGGAAAGCCTTGCTGTAACGGCTCCCCGCATTTCGCAATCAACGCAACCGAATCAGGACGCCAGGCTAGGCGGTGAGCTCCGCTCGCTCCTGCGTAAGCTGAGTTTTTACTCCCCATTGCATGCAAAGGCATTTCAAGCGTAAATGGGGAGTAAATGACGCGGTGGCTTACATGGCGGCACACGGCAGTACGCCGCGGCATTTCCCCTGGTTACTCCCGTTTTCATTGAGGCGGCGAGATTCTTTACTCCCCATTAACCACCTGGGGAAACGCCGTACGGAGACCGTAAAAACGCCCGTTGAGTTCGATTTGAGTTTCACGGGCCCCGAAACGGCCTCGTTTCGTTCTCGGGGACAAAAATCGCGCGTCTACTCATTCGGGATAAATCTTTACTCCCGTTCCTCCGAATACCGCCCCGTGCCTTGTCGTCTTGAAATACGGGGAGTAAATCGCGAAATCGCAGGTGAAAGGGAGTAAAACGGCAAAGAAAAAGCCTCCGTCCCAACGCGGGAACGGAGGCCAGATTACCGTATTTACTCACCGCCGTCGCTGGCGGCTTTGCCATGACTCTCGTACGAAACGAAACTCAGCGGCACAGTGCGGCACTCAAAAGTGCAGGTCAGAACCCTATCAGCCTACTCCCACTCGATGGTCGCGGGCGGCTTGGACGTAATGTCGTAGCAGACGCGGTTGGCGCCGGGAACCTCGGCCACGATGCGGCCGGAGATGCGGGCCAGCACGTCGTAGGGCAGCTTGGCCCAGTCGGCGGTCATGGCATCGCTGGACTCAACGGCGCGCAGGATGATCGGGCGCTGGTAGGTGCGCTCGTCGCCCATAACACCGACGGACTTAATGTCGGGCAGGACCGCAAAGTACTGCCAGCAGCTGTGCTCGGAGTTGCGCTCGCCGGTCTGCTCAAACAGACGCTGGTTGTAGGCGTCGAGCTCCTCGCGCACGATAGCGTCGGCATTCTTGAGGATCTCGAGTTTCTCCTTGTCGACCGCACCGATGATGCGGATGGCCAGACCCGGGCCCGGGAAGGGCTGACGGAACACGATGTGAGCCGGCAGGCCCAGCGCCAGACCAAGCGCGCGGACCTCGTCCTTAAAGAAGTGATCGAGCGGCTCGATAAGGTCGAAGTGCACGCCCTCGGGGAACGGGATCAGGTTGTGATGGCTCTTGATGGTGGCCGTCTTGCCGCCCGTCTTGCGAGCGCCAGACTCGATGATGTCAGGGTAGATGGTGCCCTGAGCCAGGTACTTGACCGGCTTGCCATCGGTCTCGAGCTGCTGAGCAACCGCGAAGAACTCTTTCCAGAACTGCGTACCGATGATGCGGCGCTTCTCCTCGGGCTCGGTCACGCCGGCCAGAAGCTCGGCATAGCGGTCCTCGGCGTGAACGTGGATAAAGTCGACGTCAAACTGCTTGGTAAAGACCTCCTCCACCTGCTCGGGCTCACCCTTGCGCAGCAGACCGTGGTTGATGAACACGCAGGTCATCTGCTTGCCCACGGCGCGAGCGCCCAGCGCAGCCACGACGGAGGAGTCGACGCCGCCGGACAGGGCCAGAATCACGCGGTCGTTGCCGACCTTCTCGCGGAACTCGGCCGTCATGGTCTCGACCAGGTTGTCCATGCTCCAGTTGGGCTCCAGGCCGCAGATCTCAAACAGGAAGTTGCTCAGCAGCTGCTGACCGTACTCGGAGTGCTTGACCTCGGGATGGAACTGCGTGGTGTAGATCTTGCGCTCAACGCACTCCATCGCAGCGACCGGGCACACGTCGGTGCTGGCGGTAACGGTAAAGCCCTCAGGCACCTCGGAAACGGCGTCGCGATGGCTCATCCACACAGTCTGCTCCATGGGCGTGGAGTTAAAGAGCTTGGCGCCGGCCGTGCGCGTGATGGTGGCGCGGCCGTACTCGCCCACCTCGGAGTGGCCGACCTTGCCGCCGAGCGTCACGGCCGTGATCTGATGGCCGTAGCAAAAGCCCAGGACGGGAAGGCCCAGGTCAAAGATGGCAGGATCGATGGACGGAGCGTCCTCGGCATACACAGAGGCCGGGCCGCCGGAAAGGATGAGCGCAGAGGCGTTCATTTCGCGAATCTCGTCGGCCGAGATGTCGCAGGGGACAATCTCGGAATACACGTTGAGGTCGCGGACGCGACGGGCAATGAGCTGACCGTACTGCGCACCAAAGTCGAGTACGAGGACCTTTGCGGAAGCCTTTTGATCCATGGTTTCCCCCTCTTGTTGGCGGGGAGCCGGTGCCCACCCGCGCGAATAAACGAAAACAGCTTACATAGTGTACACGTTATATGGGGTTTCTCGTCCCTCGCAGCCATCAGCGCACGGCAAACGCACGACCTGGGCCCTATTTGACGGTAATTGAAGCGTTACCAGACGTTACAGATGATGTAATACGTTTGAACATTGGACGCCCTGTGCCACAATACTGCCGAACGGCTCCGCCCCTGCGGCGGCAAATACGATAGGAATACCAGCATGAAGCGCATCCTTCTCATCGCCACGGGCGGCACCATCGCATCGACCGAGGATGGCAACGGCCTCTCCCCCGCCCTGACCGGTGAGGAGCTCGCCCAGAGCGTCCCCGAGATCTCGGGCCTCTGCGAGCTCGACGTGGTGCAGCCCATGAACATCGACAGCACCAATATGCGCCCGAGCGACTGGATGCGCATCCGCGACGTCATTGTCGAGGGTTATGCTGACCACGACGGCTTCGTGATTCTGCACGGCACCGACACCATGAGCTACACCGCAGCAGCACTTTCGTATCTGATCCAGGACAGCCCCAAGCCCATCGTGCTCACCGGCTCGCAAAAGCCCATGGGCAATCCCTTTACCGACGCCAAGCTCAACCTGTACCAGAGCCTGCTCTATGCGCTCGATGAGCATTCGCACGACGTCTCGATCGTGTTTGGCGGCGTCGCCATTGCCGGTACGCGCGCCCGCAAGCAGCGCACCATGAGCTTTAACGCGTTCATTAGCGTCAACTATCCGCCCATTGCCTACATCCGCAATGACCGCATCGTGCGCAATGGGCTTCACGGCACGCATCAGGGCGAAAACCCGGTGCGTTTCTACGACAGCATCGACCCGCGCGTATTTGTACTCAAGCTTACACCCGGCGTAAACCCGGGCATCCTCGACGCCCTTGCCGATAGCTACGATGCTGTAATCCTTGAGACCTTTGGCATTGGCGGTATCCCCGAGTTTGGTGAGTCGGGCGAGTCGTTCCAGGAGGCGATTTTTCGCTGGGTCGGTTCGGGTCGCACCGTCGTTATGACCACGCAGGTCCCCGAAGAGGGCCTTGACCTGGGTGTTTATGAGGTCGGCCGTGCCTATGCCGACCATCGGGGCATTTTGCGCGGCGACGATATGACCACCGAGACGCTCGTGGCCAAAACCATGTGGGCACTCGGCCAGTCACGTGATGCGGCCGAGATTCAGCGCCTGTTCTACAGCCAAGTCAACCACGACCGTATCCCGATGGTGTAGCAAAAAACAAAATCCGCCTCTTTGGGCCCAGTAGGGCACGTGGTACCCCTCGGAACGTGCAAAAAGCGGAGTTTTCAGCATCCGCCCCTTCCGGGAACGTTAAAACCGCTGGCTGTAAATTGCCTTTCGACTCGAAAGACTCGTTCCGCGCGCTTGTTATTCCTCATATTATTGAATTTTGTGGATAATCCAAAACATTACGCGTCGTATTTGTGGCCCCGGCTGCCGTCAAATTATTGAGGGATGCTGAATACTCGCGTTTTTGCACGCCGCCGTCGGGGGGACCCGTTCAACAAGCGGCAAATCTAGCAAAAAAGGCTATTCGATACCCTCGAGAAGCTCTGACACCGTCATGCCGAGTGCGGGCGCGATCTTAAATAGAACCTTGAGCGTGAAATTTGCCGTCCCATCTTCGATTCGGTCGAGGTAGGGTCGGCTGATTCCTGTCGCCACACAAAAATCAACCTTGGAGATACCAAGGTCCCTGCGTGTCTCTTCGACCCGCCTGCCAAGAATCTGTTTCGCACGTTCGTCCATGCAGCCGAGTTTGAAATGGAGGCGAACATAAACGTAAACTATAGTTTACGTTTTGCCGAATACACAGGAGTTTTCTATGTCGGGTTCTTCGGTCCGCATGTACCGAGCCACGCTTCGCACAAACAGCGCGCCGCCCAAGCTCGTCGTCGTTGAAGCAGAATGTCTTTCGCCCGATGAGCGCACAGCATTTGCATTGCTATCAAGTCGCGTCGCCGCCGTTCTGGTCCCTTGCCCGGCGCAAGGTGAACTTGCCATCCAATGCCAAGCGCACAGCTGCTCGCTCAATCAGGCTGCCGTAATCGCAACCAGTCAACGTGGCCTGCCCCTTCTCCTGGAAGCCGGTATCGCGCTCGCCCTTCGCGGTGCCGGATACGAAAACGAGGCCGCCGCCGATGTAGTCTTTCAACCACGATCGAGCGGCGGCCTCGCAGCAGCCATCGAATATGCGTGCAGGCTCGTTGCCTAAAGGCGCAAGCTAAAAGCCCAGGCCAAAGCCCATACCGGTAATCGCCGAATACATAAAGTAGACGTTGATCACATTGAGGAACACACCCGTGATGCAACCGTTGCGCAGGTAGCGCTCGCACACGATGCGCGCCATGGCGGCTGAGTCATCATTGTTCTTTGCCTGGCGTCCCGCCGTAAAGTACGTCGCCACGCTCAGCAGCAAGTTGAGCACCGGCAACGCCAGCAACTCGTAGCTCTTGCCCCAGCGCGTCGCCTCGCCGGCGGCATTAAACTTTGTTGCCACCTCGGAACCAATGTTGGGGATAACACACGCTGCGACCACCAGCGGAATCACCGCAAGTACGAGCAGCGCAATACCCATGTAGCCAGCTTTTTTGCCATATTTAAACATATGCGTCGTCCTTACACGTTAAAGCGGAAGTGCACGACGTCGCCATCGGCCATGACATAGTCCTTGCCCTCAATACGCAGCTTGCCGGCGGCCTTGGCGCCCTGCTCGCCGCCGAGCTCGATATAGTCGTCGTAGCCAATGACCTCGGCCTTAATAAAGCCGCGCTCAAAGTCGGTGTGGATGACGCCGGCGGCCTGCGGGGCGGTCGCGCCCTGACGCACCGTCCAGGCCTTGACCTCCATCTCGCCGGCCGTAAAGAACGACTGCAGGCCGAGCAGCTTGTAGGCTGCCTGCGCGAGCACGTCCAGACCGGGCTGCTCCAGGCCCAGGCTCTCCAGGTAGTCGGCAGCGTCCTCGGGATCGAGCTCGGAAAGCTCGGCCTCGATCTTGGCGCAGATGGGCAGCGGCTTGACACCATCGATGGGCGCCAGATCGTCGTTGAGCATATCCTCGTCCACGTTGGCCACATACAGGATGGGCTTCATGGTGAGCAGGAACAGGCCCTTGGCGGCGGCACGCTCCTCATCGGTCATCTCCATGGATGCGGCGCGCTTGCCCTCGTTGAGCCAGGCAAGCAGGCGCTTAGCGACCTCGAACTTGGGCATGAGCTCCTTGTCGCGCTTGGCCTCCTTCTCGAGCTTGGGCAGCTGCTTCTCGAGCGTGCCCATGTCGGCCAGGATGAGCTCGGTCATGATGGTGTCGGCATCGCCGGCGGGATCGACGAACTCGCCCGTGCGGCCCACCTCACGCATGACGTTGGGGTCCTTAAAGTAGCGCACGACCTCGCAGATGGCATCGGTCTCGCGGATGTTTGCCAAGAACTGGTTGCCCAGGCCCTCGCCCTCGTTAGCGCCCTTCACCAGACCTGCAATGTCGACAAACTCGACCGTCGCCGGCACAATGCGACCGGGGTTGACGATGTCGGCAAGCTTTTGCAGGCGGCTATCGGGCACATCGACGATACCCACGTTGGGGTCGATCGTGGCAAACGGGTAGTTGGCGGCAAGGCCGGTCTTTTTGGTAAGCGCGGTGAACAGCGTCGACTTGCCCACGTTGGGCAGGCCCACGATACCGATGGAAAGGGACACGACAGCTCCTTTTGGTACAGGTACTTCAAACTTCATAAGTATAGCGCCGCCGCAGCATCCGGGCGAATCCGGACACCGCGGCGGCGCAAATGAAGCAGAGATGCGTAAGAGTTCGAGACAGTAGTCCTTACTTAAGCTCGGGCCAGAAATCCTTGTTGGCCTCGATGAGCTCGTCCAGAATCTGCTTAGCAACGCTTGCCGAAGGAATGGTCTTGGAGAGCGTGAGTGCCTGCCAGAGCTTCTGGTAGCTGCCCTCGACCCAAGCCTGGACAACGAGCTTCTCGACGGAAACCTGCTGCTCCATCAGGCCCTTCTGGAACTGCGGAATCGGGCCCTGGCAGATCTTCTCAAAGCCGTTGGAACCGACGATGCAAGGCACCTCGACCATGGCCGTCGGGTCGAAGTTGGGCACAGCGCCATCGTTGGGGACGATCAGCAGGAAGCGCTCGAGCGTGTTCTCGGCCAGTGCGCAGGCAAGGTCGACGATGTAGTTGGCGTGTACGTCGGGCTCAAAGCCGCCGTCCTTGGCAGTACCCTTGGCGATGATGTCGCGGCAAGCGCCAAAGACCTTCTTCTCGCGGCCGTCCATAACCTCATTGGCGCGAGTGTAGTTGGGGTCAGACGTCTCGACAACATAGTCCGGGTACAGGTAGTACTTGAGGTAGGTGTTGGGAATCGTCTCGGGATCGACAGCATAGACATCCTTGGCCTTGCCGAAGGTGTGAATCCAGCTCTCCTCGACGTGCTGCTCCTTACCGGCCTCGTGCTCAATGCCGTCCAAGTAGCCGTTCTTTGCCATGTGCTCCTTGATCTGCGGCATGAGGTCGTTACCCTCCTTGTCGTAGATCTTGCTCCACCAACCAAAGTGGTTGAGGCCGTAGTAGCTATACTGCAGCTCGCGACGATCCTTGATGCCGCACATACGGCTCATCTTATCCATGAGGTCGATCGGCATGTCGCAGATGTTGATGATGCGGCTGTTGGGGCGCAGCACACGGCAGGCCTCGGCAACAATAGCTGCGGGGTTGGAGTAGTTGAGCATCCAGGCGTTGGGGCTGTACTTCTCCATGTAGTCCAGGATCTCGATGACGCCGCCGATGGAGCGCATGCCGTAGGCGATACCGCCGGCACCGCAGGTCTCTTGACCAACGCAGCCGTACTTGAGAGGAATCTTCTCGTCGAGCTCACGCATGGCGTACAGGCCGACGCGGATGTGAGCGAGGACGAAGTCAGTACCGGTAAAAGCGGTCTCGGGGTCGGTGGTGTAGTTGAACTCAACCTCGGGAGCGTTCTCGTGGAAGTAGATCTCGCACGCCTTGGCAACGATCTCCTGGCGCTCGGCGTTGTTGTCATAGAAGGTCACCTTGTTGACCGGGAAGCGGTCGCGCTCCTCGAGCAGCATCAGGGCAATGCCCGGGGTAAAGGTGGAGCCACCGCCGGCAATGGTCACGGCATAGTTTTTCTTGGACATGATGTCCTCCTCATTCTGGCCGCTTGCTCAATCCATCCCCGCACGCGGCCTGTACGGTTTGGAATTGTTACCTAGAAGTGGAGTTTTTTATCTCTAGAATCGGCCTTGCGGTGCATACCGGCTCTGCAAGGCCGATTGTTTCGATGGACGATGGTTTACAGAAGACTCTCGAACTTCAGAAGACTCTCGAACTTCTCGCGAACCTGCGGAACGGTAAGGCCGATGATGACCTGGATTGACTGACCTTGGACCACCAAGCCATGCGTACCGATCGCCTTGAAGGAAGCCTCGGGTGCAACGACGCTCTTGTCCTTGACGTTAACGCGCAGACGGGTAGCGCAGTTAGTTACATCGATGATGTTATCCGCGCCACCGAGTAGATCAAGGATGTTCTCGGCAAGCACCAAGCGCTCATCATCTTTACTCTGGGCGACCGATTTGCCAGCAGCACCGCCCTGCTTTTGCTTGTAGTCGGCCTTGGACTTGAGCTCGACCTCAACATCGTCATCCTCGCGACCGGGGGTCTTAAAGTCGAACTTGACGATCAGGAAACGGAAGACCACGACCCAAAGAGCGGTAAAGCACAGACCGACAAGGATGGAGATGGCGTACTGCAGACCATGTGCGGCCCAAAGGGGCAGCCAGTCCCACGAGAGCATCGAGATGATGCCGCCGTCGAAGATGCCCACGACGCCAAGGAGGTTTTGAGCCATGCAGCCAAGCGCTCCGAGCACGCAGTGGACGACGAACAGGCCAGGCGCGATGAACAGGAAGGTGAAGTCAAGCGGCTCGGTAATACCGCAAAGCATAGCGGTAAGGGTGACCGGGATCAGCAGAGCCTTGACGCGCTGCTTGCGCTCGGGTTTGGCGGTCATATAAAACGCAATGGCGACGCCAAGCGAGCCGAAGACCTTAGTCCAACCAGGGCAGGTATAGGCAGCCCAGGGTGCGGCATCCTTAAGAGCAATGCTCGGATCGGCAGCCAGTTGGGGCAGGATGTTAGCCCAAGCGGCAAAAATGCCGCCATTGACCGCCGCGTTGTCGTAATAGAACGGCGTATAGATAAAGTGGTGAAGGCCTGTAGGAATCAGCACGCGCTCGAAGAAAGCAAAGACGCCAACGCCGAACGTACCGGCGGAAAGGATGAATCCCTGGAAGGCGGAGATAGCAGCCTGAACATGCGGCCACACCAGGCAGGCGATAAGAGCGACCGGAACCATAACGAAGAAACCGATCATATAGATGAACACGGAGCCCGAGAACACGCCCAGCCACTCAGGAAGTTCGGTGTCGAAGAACTTGTTATGCAGCATCGTGGCGATACCAGAGATAATGAGCGCGCCCATGATGCCCATATCAAGCGTTTTGATGCTTGCGATAGTGGCAAGACCAGTACCGCTGCCCGCCTCGACAGAGTAGTCGACCCCAAAGACAGGGCCCCACTGCCCCAAGATTGTGCTAACAAAGTAGTTGAAGGTAAGGTAGATGGCCAAAGCCTCCATGCAGCAGCGAGCGTTCTGCTTGTTCGCGAGCGAGATTGGCAACGCTACGCAAAACAGCAACGGCATCTGGTTAAAGAGCGTCCAACCACCCTGGAGCAGCACATTCCAGCAATCAAACCAAAGATGGCCCGCAGTGGCCATCTCGCCAAAGATCGCCTCGGTGGTAAACAACGTACCCAGGCCGACGACGATTCCGGAAAATGCGAAAAGAATTGCAGGCGTGTACATTGCACCGCCGAAACGTTGTATCTTTTGCATCATGACGGGGAATCCCCCTCTCTTCATTCGGAGCGACTGCGGTTTTGGCTTCACTCGAGACCGCAGACGCGCCGTTTGCGTGTACCTCGTGCAATAGGACGGGTGGGCCCGCTTCCCTGACTTCTTGCGCTTCTATTTTTATCATATCACTTATCTAGACAAGTTAGCATAAATACAACGGTCGATAAACGGTTGATTATTGGCCGTAAACGGTATATGTCCAGTATTTCGCCTGTTAAATCTGACATAGTTGATGGCTGCATTTCAATTTTCTTTTCTACTTGTCTAGATGTGCTTGTCTATATCTATAGACATGCCTATACTTCATTACAACATTCACCGCCACGTTAAGGAGTCACCATGAAAAGCGCGGTCTTCTATGGAAAGCACGACCTCAGAGTCGAGGAATCGGCAAAGCCGGCCGTGGGCAGGCGCGACGTTCTGATCAACGTCAAAGCTTGCGGCGTCTGCGGCACCGACGTGCATATCTATGAAGGCGACAAGGGTGCGGCCGACGTTACCCCGCCCACGATCCTTGGTCATGAGTTTGCGGGCGTTGTCGAGGCCGTGGGCAGCGATGTCACCGGCTTTAAACCGGGCGATCGCGTGTGCATCGACCCAAACCATCCCTGCGGCTGCTGCGAACCCTGCCGCGACGGAATCAACCACTACTGCGAGCATATGACCGGTTACGGCACCACCGTTAACGGCGGCTTTGCCGAGTACTGCTCCGTCGATATGCAGCAAGTCTACAAGTTGGGCGATCACACCAGCTTCGAGCAGGGCGCCATGACCGAGCCCGTCGCCTGCTGCCTGCACGGCATCGATATGTGCAACATCAAGCCCGGCAGCACAGTTGTCGTTATCGGCGGCGGCATGATCGGTCTGCTCATGATGCAGCTTGCTAAAAACGCCGGCGCCACCAAGGTTGTCTTGCTCGAGCCTGTCGAAGGCAAGCGCGAGGTTGCGCTCAAACTCGGCGCCGACCTGGCAATTGATTCCATCCACGAGGACGTCCCGGCCCGCCTGAAGCAGGAGGGCGTCGGCAACGTCGATGTCGTTATCGAGTGTGTTGGCAAGCCCGTCACCATCGAGCAGGCCATCCAGATCGCCGGCCACAAGGCTACGGTCATGATGTTCGGCCTCACCAAGCCCGATGAGACAATCACCGTCAAGCCCTTCGAGGTCTTCCAGAAGGAGCTTGTGCTTACTTCGTCCTACATTAACCCTTATACGCAGCGTCGTGCGCTCGAGCTCATCGACTCTGGCAGGCTCGACGTATCCTCGATGGTCGCCAAGGTGGCTTCCCTCGACGAACTCGGCGCCATCCTGTCAGACCCAGCTCTGCGTGCCATGGGTAAATATATAATCGACCCCAGCAAGTAAATCGATCGGCACCTGCGCGAGCGGTCCTCATCCACCGCTCGCGCACTCAGCTCTAGGAGACCGTCATGGCGCGAGCCATCTTCCAAACTATTTACGACAACGTGAAGCAGTCGATTGACGACGGCACATACGCCTATCAGAGTTATCTGCCTTCGGAGACTGAGCTCACGCAGCTGTTTGACTGTTCGCGCATGACGGTCCGTCGCGCCATCTCGATGCTTGCGGCAGATGGTTACGTGCTCCCCCAGCAAGGCAAAGGCATGCGCGTCATTCGCAACATCAGTGACGAGAAGAGTCGTGGTGGCGGCGGACTCGAGACCTTTAAGGAAATCGCGACCAGCCGAGGCTTTGAGCTCAAGACTGTCACCACCGTCTTTGAGCTCCTCATCTGTAGCAAAGCACTCTCCGGGATTACCGGGTTTCCCGAAGGCTGTGAGCTCACACGCGCCAAACGCATTCGTTATGCAGACGGACATGCCGTGTGCTCCGACGACTCCTATTACCTAAGCTCACAGGTACCGGGACTGACACCCGAGATTGTCAACGATTCGATTTATCGTTACCTCGAAGAAGACCTTGGCATTAAGATTGCCACGGGCAAACGCGATGTAACGATTGAGCACCCCACGCCCGAAGATGCGCGCGTGCTCGATCTCGACGACTTTAACGCACTCGCCGTTATACGCGGGCAGACCTACAACGCCGACGGCATCCTTATGGAATACACCGAGACAAAACAGGTCCCCGGGTTCTTTTTGCTCCATGAAACCGTGACGCGCAACGGTACCGGTCGAACCGGCCACCAAAGCAGCATGAACTAACCATTTATTAGTTGCGGTGGAATAGTTCCTAGAATGGCCAGCTTAAGGGCAAAACAGGAACTATTCCACCGCAACTTTTTTGGCCGGTGGGGCAGTACCTGTCCCACCGGCCATCATTTACGTTCTTTTAGCTAGTCTGCGAGCTTCTCCACCTGGTCGAGCATCTTGTCAAGCTTGGCCTTTGCTTCGGCCTTGACCTTCTCGGCCTCCTCGTGGGCCTTGGCCTTCTGAGCGGCCTTTTCCTCGGCCTCGGGGTCGACAACGACCAGATTGGACGCATCGTGCTCGACCAGCTTGAGCGCATGATCGGGGCACACCTTGACGCAAGCTCCGCAACCTAGGCAATACGTGGACTCCAGTGCAAAGCGACCGCTTCCCACCAAATCGCAGGCAAACGTGGGGCACACGTTGACGCACTCGCCGCACGACGTGCACTTGTCAAAATCGCATTCCGGTGTGCTCACCTGCATATTCTGGGCAAGCTCGGGGTGGTTCTGCAGCGTCGAGAGCACCAGCTGCCGCCCGTGCGTGAGCGAACGGCGACGCTTGGTCGTCGTGGTGCCGCACATGGTGTTGAGTGTGCGCTCGAGCTGCGTGATCTGGTGACGGTGGGCCTTCAACTTCTGCGTCACCGAGGCCAGTGCCGCCGTCGCCGGGTTGAGCTTAGTCACGGTTAGGCCCGTGGTGCGGGCAATCTTATCCATGTACTCCTTGCGCTCGTACTCGCGGCGCTTATGGCACTTGAGGCTCTTGGGGTCGACCTCCAGGCCCATGCCCGTGCCGGACCACTCCTCGGCCTTCGCAATCGCCTCGCCCAGAATGTCCTCACCGCCGGTGTTGCGACACTTATCGCACACGCCTAGTGGCAGGTAGACGCTCACGTTGGGATAGTCAGCCAGTACCGAGAACCAGGTCTCGGCAGTAATATCGCCCACGCAGGCGACGACGACCTCGTTCTCGCGCGGCATGCGCTTAAGAGCGCGCGTGCAGGTGACGTAGGCGGTCTCGTGGCTCGTAGCAGCAGAGACAATATCGTCATACAGGTTTTTAGGCGCCAGGCGCGGCGAGATGATCGCCTCGGTCGGACAGGCAGCGGCGCACAGACCGCACTTGCGACAGGAGTCGAGAATCTCGATGGAGTCTTCCTCGACCTCGATAGCGTTGACCGGGCACACGTCCATGCACGCGGTGCAGCCGCTCTTTTCGTTTTTGCAGGTCAAGCACGGAATGGTGTTGCCGCGCGGGCGCTCCTTGTAGTCGGCAGGATTCCACTGCGGCGCCGATGGATCGAGTGCATCGGTCACGCCGCCAAGCGGGTTTTTAAGAAAGTCGAAACCCTTGCTGATCTCGATAATGTCATCAAACAGATCGTGTTCCTGCGCCATGCGCGGCCCCTCCCTGAGCAGTGCAAACAAGCAAGAGATAATGATACGCCATCGGCCCACGACTCGGGCAAATTACACGCGGAGCACCTTTGAGGCAAATAGCCTATGCCTATCGCCGCCTCGATTGCACAAGGTCGATCAAGCGCCTAGCTATGCCTCGCGCATGAGCTGCACGATCTTTTGTCTGGTCACCTTGGCCTGTTCGTTAGCCATATTGCGTTCGTTTCTAAAGGCCGCATCTGCAACGCTCATCAGGTCGGCATCGGAAATCTCGTCAAGGCCCAGCTCCTCGAGCGTCGTCGGCAGACCGACGCGCTGGCAAAACTCGAGCACCTGATTAAGCTCGGGCGCACGCTCCAGGCGCAGCTGCACCACCAGGCCAAATGCCACGGCCTCACCATGCATGGCCTTGCACTCGGGCAGAATCGTCAGGCCGTTGGCTATGGCATGGGCAAGCGCTAGGCCACCACTCTCAAAGCCAACACCCGAGAGCAGAATATTGCACTCGATCAGGCGCTCAACCGCTGGCGATGTACGGCCCTTTTTGAGATCGCGCTTGGCAGCGACGCCGCACTCCATGAGTGTGTCATAGCAGGCACGAGCCGCAACCAAGGCCAAGTGTCCCGGCGCGCCACCGTGCTCGTTAGCGCCGTGCGCCGCGGCGCACGAACGCGCCTCGAAATACGTTGCCAGCGCATCGCCCATACCAGCGACCGTCATACGCAGCGGAGCTGCCGAGACCACGTTGGTATCGACCACGACCAGGTCTGGATTCTTCTCGAGCATCAGGTAGCGGTCGAACGACCCATCCTCGTGATACAGCACCGAAATCGCACTGCACGGACCGTCCATCGAAGCCGCCGTGGGGCATACGCACAACGGCAACTCGGCATAAAACGCAACGGCCTTGGCGATATCCAGCATCTTGCCGCCGCCAATACCCACCACCATGTCGCAATACTCGGCCTGGGCTTCCTTAGCCATTTTTACAACGGCTTCTTCCGTACACGGACCGTTATAGATCTTAAAGAATGGCTCGCTTAGGTCTTCGTCCAGAAATCCATCGACGATCTGCTTGCACAGCCGATCCTCGGTGCCCCGGTCAAACAAGACATAGGCAGCGCAGCCCAACCATGACAAATACTTGCCTTGACGCGACAGTTCGCCCGGCCCCTGAACATACCGGCCGGGACCGCCGTAAACCACAGGAAGCGCCATACGAGAATCCGCCCTTCATCAAACAACGATTGGTGCAAAGTAACCTGACCCCTTTGCACCATAGCAAAAAGGGGCAAAGCCATCTGCTGGCTTTGCCCCTTCCTTAGCGGGATTTACTCATCCATGAGATAGTAGTGACCCAGTGCGTCGGCACCCAGGATGGCGTTGGCGACCATCTCGGGCGTCACCTCAATCGGCATGTTGCACATGGTGTCCTCGGGCGCGCAGGCGGCCTCGGCAACAATCATGGCCTGCTCGCGCGTAAGCTCGGCAACGCCAAGTTCCTTCATCGTGACCGGCAGGCCCAGCTCAATGCAGAAGCCCAAGACTTCCTCGAGCTTCTCGGTCGGGGCATCCTCGAGTACCAGCTGGACGATGGTGCCGAAGGCGACCTTCTCGCCGTGATACATGTTGTGGCACTCGGGCAGCATCGTCAGACCATTGTGGATGGCATGAGCAGCAGCAAGGCCCGAGCTCTCAAAGCCAATGCCCGAAAGCAGCGTATTGGCCTCGATGATGTGCTCGACGGCAGGCGTGAGCGCGCCCTTCTCCAGCGCGACCTTGGCCTTGACGCCGTCGGCCATGAGCGTCTCATAGCAGAGCTTGGCGAGCGCCAGGCCGGCCATGCCGCCCTTGCCGCCAGCGCAGGTGCCGCCGTCGGCATCGTGCGTCGCCTGGGCCTCGAAATAGGTTGCGAGCGCATCGCCCATACCGGAAACCGTCAGGCGCACCGGGCTCGCCGCGATAACCGTCGTATCCATCAGGACAATGTTGGGGTTTGCCTTAAGGAAGAGATACTTGTCGAACTGGCCGTCATCGGTATAAAGCACCGAAAGCGCAGAACACGGAGCATCGGTCGAGGCGATGGTGGGGCAAATGATAACCGGGGACTCCAGGTAATAGGCGACAGCCTTCGCGGTGTCGAGGATCTTGCCGCCACCGACGCCGACGATGATGTCGCAACCGTTGTCACGAGCGAGCGCAACCAGGCGATCGACCTCGCCCTTGGAGCACTCACCGTTAAAGTCCTCAAACAGCAGCTCGGCCTTAGCCTCGGCAAAGCCGCCCTCGATCTTGGCGCCGACGCGCTTCTTGCCCGAAGGCGTCACGATGACGAGAGCCTTAGCGCCGAGCGGCTCGACATAGGAACCGAGCTTGGCCAGCTCGTCCGGACCCTGGATGTACTTGCTGGGGCTATTGAAGATTGCAGCCATTTTTATCCCACTCTCTAATAATTAAGACGATATGAGAAAGCCATTTGGGTCGCCTCCCCCGCGGCGCAGCTTCTTTCCGCGGGCTCGGGATGCCACAATGGGCTTTGAGTATCGGCCCGTGCGGTAGCCCTTACCGCACCTGCGGGGAGGAGGCTTCCCATGCCCCATGTTACCTCCATCGGCCTGGACGTCCACGCGCGATCGGTCGCCGCCGCGGCGTTCAACCCCTTCACCGGCGAGGTGGTGCACCGTGACTTCGGGACGGACGCCGCCGAGATCGCGGAGTGGGCCCTCGGGTTCGAGGAGCCCAGGGCCTGCTACGAGAGCGGCCCCACCGGCTTCCACATGGCGCGCGAGCTGCGCGCGCTCGGCCTCGACTGCGCCGTGGCCGCCGTCTCCAAGATGCAGAGGCCGGCGGCGGACGCGCGCCGCAAGAACGACCGGCGCGACGCCGAGTTCATCGCCCGCATGCTCGCCACCCACAACATCGTGGAGGTCCCGCTGCCCGATGCGGCCGTCGAGGCCGCCCGGGACCTCGACCGCGCCCTCGACGACGCCACGGTGGAGTACCGCCGCGCCAGGCAGCGCCTCAACATGTTCCTGATCAGGCTGGGCCACGTCTGGGACGAGCGCAACGCCGACGGG
>NZ_JAHONA010000037.1 GCF_019131995.1 Collinsella aerofaciens
TGTCGTAGACCGGCAGCAGCTGCTTGGAGGTCACGAGCGTGAGCGGGTACAGGCGCGTGCCGGACCCGCCGGCGAGGATGATGCCTTTCATATCCTAATCCAATCTAGATGAATGACATTTACTAATGCTTAAGCCTGCTCAAACGCGAGGCAACGTTTTTCAATTCAGAATGATTAAGTAAAAGATAGCCAATATAAACTATCGAATACAGGAGTGCCGCCACTCCACCGGGCATGAGCTCGGTAAATAAGACGAAGGCAACTGTAAGCAAAATCTCCTGAAACGGCCTGGACGAACCCGGAGCACTTAACCTTTCATTTAAATATAGTTCGGACCACAGTGACCTTCCGATAATGCAGATTACAGCGCCACACAGGACAGCATCGAGTGAATCGAGAGCGAGAACACCGAATACCGAAAAGACGGTGCTGCAAATAACGGCAACGATATTCAACTTCAGGAGCAGCTGTTCTTTACGAAGAACCTTGAAATAGGTAGTACAGCAAAGGCTCATCTTCGTATTGAAGACGCATATCGGAAGTAAGAGCGCAAAATATCTAAGACTCTCGGCATATTGAGGAAGCCACGCCCCCAAAAACCAAACCATAGGGAAATAGAACAAAAAGATTGCAGGAAAAATGAGTTCGATGGCATTTCTTATGCCAATGTAAAAACGAACTCTCTCCTCATCAGAACCTGTCCTAAGAGCAGGAAATAAGACCATGCTCGCCTGCGAGACAAAAGTGATAAAGAAATTGACAAGAGAGAGGGAGAACGAAATTTTTGCAAAGGCGACGATACCCCAAAAATGATCGATAAGAAACCTAGATACCCCGAGGATCAGTGTGTCGGCGATGTTCGCAATCATCAGCTTTACGCCGACGATGATACTGCGGATACCGTCCTTAAGCGAGTTGCCAAAAGACACTGATTTAGCACATAGGATATCCCTGCCCATCCAAGAGCAATATATGAGCGCAATAATCTTCGAAACGAGATACGCGTAGACATAGGGATGGTAGTCCGAAACCTTAAATCCAATTAAAACAAGGAGCGGAGCCAGAAACACCAGCCTGTCTAGCATTGTAGAAAACGAAAATAGCTTAGTTTCGTTCATAGCCTGAAAGACAAAGCCCAAATAACTTGTCAGGTTATAGACGACGGTGTAAAGCGCAAAAGACGCGATAACAAATACTCGATTTGCGTCATCGACAAGAGGCAGCGAAACAAAAGTGATGCCGAGGCAAATCACTGCCTGGAAACAAGCACCGAAGATATACTGGGATTTTATTGAGCTCTTATCGATTTCATCACGAGAGAGACCCCCGTTAATCAAGTAGACACCATCATTCAGGCCAAGGTGAAAAAAGCCGGAATAGGTCGTATAAAACATGAACAGCTGCCAGTATCCATAATCAGCAACACCAACGATTTTCGGCACGAGCAGCGACATGACAACGCTGACCGATAGAGAAATAAACTGTGCAGCAAACGCAATCATAGTGTTGCGTGCAATAGACGAATAATTCATTCAACCTCGTTTGTTTAAACTAACATCCTTGATTTATTCAGAAATCAAGGATGGGCCTGACTCGCACAAATCTGAATACCGAGCACTCGTTCTACCCAGAACGAGTCCACAGGAAGCAAACAAGATAACCGTTGGCACCCACCAACCAAGCTCACAATAAAATATGAGCTCCGCACAGCATATACAGGAGACGGTAAATAGTACTTGATCGAGTTCGCAACGCGACCTGAACGAACCGATGCCAGCGGAAATTATCAAGAATACAAAGCTACAAATTCCAAGAAAACCGTATTCATACAGCATTGCAAGGAAACCATTATCCACCGTTGAAAAACCGCTAATTTCAACCGTCGTGCCCAGCATAGTCACGCGACTACTGCCAAAACCATTTCCAGTAAGCCAAAACAGCGGCCTGCTTAAAAAGCTATGAATAATATAGGCAATGGCTCCGGAACGCTGGCTATATGAAACATCAGTTTCAAGCTCACCAAATCGAGAAGCCACAAAGTTAAACAGTCCAAACTTGTAGAGAATAAAAACGAGTAGCAATACAGCTGGAATTAAAAGGGCAATTAAATTCCATTTAGAATACTCGGGGTTCTTTAGGCGAAAGACCAGGTACACCGATGCTAAAGCAATGAGAATAATCCACGCGCTACGACTCTTTGTCAGAAGCAGAGCGACCAAAAGAACTACAGAGCATAAGAGACGTTTCATCCTGCCCGTCTCCAATTTATAGTTAATTACCACAGCAATAACTATCATTTGGCCAAATACGATTGCATGACCGAAAAAACTACGCAGTCGATACAAGGATGGATTATCAATCGTTACAGTTTGCAGAAAAGAAAAGGAACCATTTGTAACTAGTCGTTGACCTAAAACAATTTCAAGGACAAAGCTAAATAGGCAGGCGAACACCATAACGTTGCGAAGCATAAGCAATGCAGACTCAACCCAGTCATCATTCTTTGCTTTACCGTAAATATAACCAAGAAGAATGCAAAAGAAATACGAGCAGACCGTAAGGAGGGATTCGTTAATGCTTCGGGACGTAAACGCAATAGCAGAAAAGAAAACTATCGCGCCCATAACGACAATGGGAATGGCGTTATTTAAAAACACTTTGTAGAGACGCCCAGAAAGAACTTCTTTGAAAACGAGCAATCCTAGAACAGAAAATAATAGTCCTTTAGCGGGAGAAATGACACTTAAGATTGCGGCGAAAATCAAAATAGTGAATTCATTAGTAAATAGCTCAAGCATTCTAAACACCTACTTACTGTCACAGGAACTGATTAAGGCCTTAAAGTCACCAAGCAGGGAACGATTTGACAGTTCATACTTACGGTATTTTAGAATGGTGCCTAAATCACTTATTTTTAGGCCACCTACGAGCAAGTGCAAACGGGCATTTAAAACAGAACCGTAATGCTCTATATGCGCAGAAGATATACGATAATCGCCAGGATTACTACTGCAGTATTCTTCTAAAACCTTAGAAAATCTCAAGCACATCCCTATCTCAGCAACACGAGATTTCCTGTCAATATGTCTCATCTCAGTTGCATTAGAGTCATGCCTACGGAACCGAATCAAGGGCTGATTTAGAAGTCTGAGGGTCCCCTTCAGTAATGAGAAGCGCCATAACATACCGTCATGAGCAAAATCATCCTGCCAATATGGCATGATTTCCCTTATAAAACTCGATTTTACGGCATACGAACATCCAGGGCGCCGTACCGACATAAACTTGCTATCGAAAACCGGGGCCTCCAAATCGTCCAGAGGTTTGGAATCATCGACAGCACCATAGACTGTTACTTTTTTACCGCCGCTCTCATAAAACGGCTCGACGGCGCAGCTGAGAACGTCGATAGAGGAGTCCTTCTCGAGGATTGAGGACATCACAGCGATTTTATCGGGTTCCCAGATATCATCCTGGTCGCACGGGAAGACGATGCCCTCATCTATAGATGCAAGGTCGAGAAGCCGCTTGAAGCTCATGCGCCAGCCGAAATTAGAGCTGTTCTTGTTGATGGTCCAATTATCGAGCCCATGCTTCTCAATATATTCGCCAATGAGATCGAATGACCCGTCTGTTGAGCAATCATCCGCAATCAGCACTCGGTCCGGAGACACTGTCTGAAGTCTTAAGCTATCTAGCTGCTCAGTAAGATATCGCGTGCCGTTGTAAACTGACATCACAACCGTAACCATTAAAAACCTTCATCCAATTAAAGCTTAGCCATTAGCTGATCGTAAATACCGATAAGACGTTCTACATAAGCGGTCTTTTCGAGGCAGCTGAAGTCCGCCTTCTCAACCGCCCCCCTATAACGCGAGTAAACATCGGGATCGAGCATATTGACCATTGCGGCGGATAGCGACTCGGCATTGCCCGCGCTGAAGACCTCGCCGAGACCTTTCGACCTCACAAAGGAGGCAGCGTCGCCGACATCAGAGACGATGCACGGCAGACCGGCAGCGATCATGGCCTCATAGGCGACAAGCCCGAACGTCTCTCGACAAACCGAGGGCATAACGATTGCACGTGACCGCGTCATGACGGAAAGCACCTTGTCATGGGGCAGCGCGCCCATGAATTTGATATCCGGATAATTGTCCGACAGCCTCTTCAATTCGGTACCGTCACCGATGACGATAGCGTCCACACCGGCCCTGCTGGCGGCTTCGCAAAATAAATCGCAGCCCTTTTCGGGGCTCAGGCGACCTACAAATAGGTAAGCCGCGCAATCTGCGTCCAATCCATGTTGGATTTTGTTCGCATCAACGTAATTCAAGCAATCGAATCGCCCGGCTTCCCATGCTAGATTGGGCTCAATCAACCGACGGCTGGAATCTGAAACGAAGACCACCGCCGGACGCAGGGCTCTCAAGACATATTCCTGTACAGAAAAGCGAACGGATCGATACATTTTTTGGGTATATGAGCGCTTGTCGCAGTTATGCAGCAGGCACTTTGGGGAACCGGGGGCGATTCCGCAGTTGCAGTGATTCACATAGTCGTAGAGCCCACCGTTGGAACAAACGAGGAAGTACTCATGGGCTGTGATCAGGCACTTGAACCCCCGTCGCCCTATGGCCCTAAATATCGAGGGAGAAAGGGAGTGCGTCCAAGAGTGAACGTGGACGACCGTCGTCTTCGGATCGAGCTGCTTCAGCAGATCATCCAGCGCCGTTTCCGAGCGCCTGTTCCAGATACCCTGGACAGCGCCGGAGACGCCCCCGTTCAGGACGTCGTTCTGCCCGCAATTGACACAAACAACGCCAGATTCGATTAAGGAGGGATCGGGGTCACCCAACGCTGAAAAGAAATAGCTGTTGACACCTATCCTCGCCAGAGCAGCTGCTGTTTCGATTGCGATTTTTGAAGCTCCGCCCCCGATATGGGGACGGTCGCAAATCGTTATCACTGTGGTGAAGTTACTCATGCACGGTCCTAGGTTTGATAGATCGGACAAACCGCTTTACACGCAGGCGCATCGACGGGGGGAGCAGCATTTTCAGACGGTCGAAAAGGGTCGCATTCGGCGCCAGGACGGAATCAAAGACTTGTAATCCTGTAGCCTCGAAATGCTCGATAACGGCATCGCGCCTCTCCTCAAGATCCGAGCGCTTATTAGGATCTTCATGCAGCAGCACATCATCCGGAGCAAGGCCGTTGTTAGAGTAGGCGACGCAATCGCTTATTTCATCGATCAATTTTGCCCCGCGCTCGGTCTTCACGATAACGGCCGAAACACCCTTCTCGGGATGTCCGCAGTCTTGGACAGACTCAGAACGCCAGGAATCACCGAGGATGATGTCGGCAGGACTGTCGCTCCCTCTGAAAGGACAGCCGTAGCAAGACGATCTGCTGATCAGGCCTTTGATGTAGGAACCATAAAAGGGATCGAATGCAGCGGGCCTCTTTATAATCCTGCCGTCGGATAACTCGATTTTTATGTTATGACCCCATCCGAATTTCGATTTATCTCTAAAAGTCAGTGCGGTGACATCGGACTTCTCCCGAAGCTCGAGCCAGTCAACATAGGAACGAAACATGGAAGAGCTTGGTACACCGTGGCAAACAACGCTGACGGTTGTCAGCCCATCCATCGGTTTACCCAAATAGAGACGGAGCGCGGAAACCTGACAAGGAGTACCGCTGAAGAGGACTCGCTTGCCGGATTTGAGATCGCTGAGCACTTCGGGATACGATTCGCTAGCATCGCTCTGGACATATTTGGACTTTTGCAGGAGCGCGATTTCGGCAAGCTCGGATATACCGATATGCCTGACGTGATCGACGCCATCCCAGGCGGCGCCGTAAACGCGCCCGCCGTCCGATAGTATACGTTTCGCAAGAAGGGAGAAGACGCCGCCGGACGAACTTTGCGCGAGCTCGTCCGGGTCATCGCTCTGCAAGACAGCGGCGCGAATGGCCTCCGAGTCCGCGTCGACTTGGTTTTCCGCCGGACAGGTACGCAGGCAAAGACCGCAGGAGGTGCATCTCGCTGCGTCCACCACGGGATATTCGAAACCGTCGGGCGAGGTACGCATAGTAATAGCGGAAAAAGGGCATTTGGCCGCGCAAGCTCCGCAACCAAAGCAGGCCCGGTGAGAAACTGTGTCGATGTTCTTGCTCAAGCTAACTTCCCCCTATTGCTCAAGAGCATCCAAGAGCCATTTTTTCGAAAACGTGATGAGCGACTCCACGTCGGACAGTCGCTTCTCATAGCCCTCAATTTCCGTAGCGTTCATGTGACTGTCATAGCCATCTAGCAGACGATCCTCGGTATTCGAGAGCCTCGAGAGGCTCTCGACTCGAGAGTTTTGAGAGCGCTTGTCGGTCTCCTCAAATCTCTTGAAGCAGTAATAGTCTTTGCGGAAAATTTGAGAAAACAGCGTACCGTGCAGCGAATCGGTTAACACGAACCGCGCGCTCGCCAGATAAGCGAGCCATTCATCGGGACCAAGCCCGTAACGCGGATTGAGCTGCTCGTCGACAGCATTTTTACCTGAACCGACAAGCGTCACGACCTCGCAGCCGAGCTCTTTTGAAATCGAATCGACAGCTTTCCTGTAAAACGGCCTATTCCCAAGGAAATAGCAGACGATTTTCCCGGGCTCAGGACATTTACCGTTGATGAGCGGGGCCCAGTCCTCTTTCGACAGGAGCAGGACAGGGTCCACAACCTGTGAAGGGCGCTCGAGACCGAGGGATTCGACAAAATCCGCGCCCGCATCTTCACGAACAGACACAGAGCTGAACGTTTTAATCAGATCGGTAATGATCTTTTTCTTCCTCTGCGTGGTGCTCGTGACACCGAAGCTGGGTGCATACGCGATTCTCTTATCGCTGTCGCTTAGAAAGGAGAGATAGAAATTCCTATTCAAAAGATAAGGGGACCAGATTTGATCAGATCCGCAGACGTATGCATCGTATTTCCCCCGTAAATCGACCAGTCCGTCTGTATCGACAATCCGATCAGTGGTCTCGATGTTCTGGCTCAAAAAGCGATTGAATACGTCGGCCGTCGAGGATCCGAAGTCATCATGTTCCTTCTTGCGATTGAATAGCTCGCGTGCTTTGCCAGCAAATAAATCGAAGGAGTTCCGGTTGATCGCCCAGTTCAGTAGCTTTTCTTTAACGCAGGGAAGATAGTCGGCGTCGACAACGTCATGCCCTTCTGCCTTCAAAAACTGCTGTAGGGCATAAGCCTGAAGCAACGTACCGAAATTTTGATTATGGAGCCACGTTAAAATACAAATTTTCATTAATTCACCGTTTCAAATAACTTCAGGTAGTACTCTTCGAGCTTGGGCGCTGCCCTAAAGATGTCATAAGATTCAAGCCCCAGAGATGCTTGGGGATCGGAACGATTAACGACATCTGTGCGTGTGGTAAGGATCGCATTGGACCAGCCCTCAATGCCCGCACTCAACGGAACGAAGCTGCACCGACCGGATAGCGCGACCTCGTTGGGGACCCTCTCAGAGCAGATGCACGGGAGGCCGGAAGCCTGAGCCTCAATCGCGACCATTCCGAGACCCTCGTACAGACTGGGGAGTACGAATAAATCAAGCGCCTGATAGATGTCCTGTACATCAGAGATTTGGCCGAGAAAATGCACCGCCGAGGCAATGCCCAGTGAGCACGCTTTTTCCTCCGCCTGCGGTCGCAGCTTTCCATCGCCACAAATAACAAGAATGGAGTCGGGATTCTGAGCATGCACCGCCTTGAAAACATCAAGCAAAAACAACTGATTCTTCTGGGAGATGAACCTACCGATATTTCCCAATACCAGTGTATCGTCCTTCGCTCCAAGCTCAGTACGTCGCTCATCCCTAATCGATCTATTGAAAGAAAAGACGTTCAGATCGATAGCATTATTAAAAACAGTAAAACGGGATGAGCCGAATAGCCATTTTCCAGCATGCTCGGTGCAGGCGGCCAAATTAGTCGGATACCTTGTTGAGAAAAGCTTCAAAAAGCCTTTGACAACGTTTTTAGCAAACTCGCCCTTACCGCTCGTAGAGTGGCTGTGGGCTATACGCACAGGTACGCCCGCCTTCTTTGCAGCACGAAGCGGAAAGACAGAAAGCGCGTTGATGTGACTGTGCACAATATTCCAGCCCTCTTGTTTATAGAGGCGCTGAAGCTCTCGCTGGTATTTGACAACATGTTGGTAGGGCGGAATCTCGAAAACCCTGCCGCCGAGCGATTCAATCTCGTCACGGGGAACAAGCGTCGAATCGGAATCGACAAGAAAGTCAAACTGTACTTTGCTGTGATCAATATGGCGGTAGTAATTCATGACGACAGCCTCAACACCGCCGCCAACCATCTTGCCAACAACCTGAGCCACCCTAACCGGTTCAGTCATTTAGCAAGCACCTCCACCGGTAAAGACCTCAACGACCGTGAGGAGAATAATCTTCAAGTCCGTGATGAGGCCGCGCTTGGCGATGTACTCCAAATCACGGCGGACCATCCCGTCGAAGTCGGTGTCGTTGCGATCGGTCACCTGCCACCAGCCGGTGATGCCGGGCTTAACGGACAGTCGCTGCAGGTCGTACTCGGTGTACTCCGCGACCTCGTTGGGCAGCGGCGGGCGCGGGCCCACGACGGACATCTGCCCCAGGAACACGTTCAGGAACTGCGGGAACTCGTCGATTGAGTGCTTGCGGATGAACTTGCCGATCTTGGTGACGCGGGGGTCATCCCTCATCTTGAACATGGCGCCAGCGATCTCGTTTTGCTCCTTGAGCTCGGCGAGGCGCTTGTCGGCGTCCTTGTACATACTTCGGAACTTCCACATGCGGAAGGTAGACAGGCTGCCGTCAGGGTGAGTCTGACCGACTCGGATCTGGCTGTAGAACGGGTTGCCTTCGCTTTCTAGGCGAATTGCGGCTGCGAGCACCAGACTGGGAATTGCGATGATCGCAAGCACGACACCGCTGAAAACGATGTCAAACGCGCGCTTCACCGCCCTGTAGGCCAGACGCGAGTTATTCCAGTCCATGACGGATTGCATGGCCTTGTAGCGACCGGCGCCCTCACGCCGGTCCATGGCCTGAGCAATCAGCGCCGCCCCCGCGGGCTTATTTGTCTTTGTTACTTCTTTAGCAGCCACAGTCAAACTTACGCCCCCGTTCCCCAGGGATCCCCCAATCGATAAATTCAAAAATGCGAACGAATAGCTGGTGCAACGTCTCCCTTACGTTTTGTTGGGAACATCCAGCGGCAGCAGCTCTCTAAATGTGGAGTCGCCCTCGCCTACGTCCACCAGGCACCAGCGTTTATGACGGTCGATCTTTTTAACGCGGGCCTCTTGCCCCACCAAGGGACCCTGCTCTATGTGCAACACGCCGTCTTCTATGCGCGCAACGCTGTTGCGCACCACGCCGTCGTCGTCCAGCACGCTGCGGTACCAGTCCTGTGCATCGTCCGGCATGGGCATGTACGCCCGCTCCCTACTGCCGGCGATGCGGCAGCCAAAGCTCAACTGGGCCAAAGCCCTGTCGAGCGCGGCGGCATCGTGCGTAGCGACAAAGAAATATTCCTTATACATGGGCTTGGTTTGGAGCGACCAGGCACCGTCCCGCTTAAACCAGAACTCCTTTTGCATCACAAAAGCGTCCTGCATAAGGTTGTGCGGGATAATGCAGCGGACCTTTTCGCAGATCTCGCGCTCTTTTCCATTGGGGGTGTGGACCAGATACCAGCGGACGCGGCCGTGCTGGCTGTTGGTGGTGGCGCCGTTAAATGCGCCCGGCAGCTGCTCTTGGCGCCGTGCCGTCTGTTCCATGTTCTCGCCCCCTCTTTTTGGCTTTGCGATGCACGCAAATGCAGGGGCGTTTAGAACAGGCTTCTCGCTCGCAGCTAGGCGCAGTCGCAAAAGTACAGGTTTTTGTATCTTTCGACAGACGACATTATACGAGCAATTAATCAGCGTTTGCCCAGATTACGCAAAATGTACTGCTAGTAGGTACATCTCCATACCCCTCTATAAAAACCTGTACCTTTTTGCACAACAAAAAAAAAGCCGCTCTAACCAGCGGCTTTTCTTCTATAGACAACAAAAAAAGGCGACCGCCCGCGAGGACGATCGCCTTTATTAATTCTTGTATTGTTTGTGCTAGGCGCGAGTCTTAATCTCCTCGAGCACCTTGGCCACAAACTCGTCAACGCTCATCTGAACGGTCTCGTTGGAACGATCGCGGACGGAGATGTTGCCGGCCTCGACCTCCTTCTCGCCCAGAATGAGCATATAGGGCACGCGGTCGATGCTGCGGGCCTCGCGGATCTTGTAGCCGATCTTCTCGTCGCGGTCGTCGCAGACCACGCGAATGCCGGCCTCCTCCAGCTTGGCGCACACCTCGTGGGCGTAGTCGCGGCTCTTCTCAGAGACAGGAAGCGCCTTGACCTGTACGGGGGCCAGCCAGGTGGGGAACTTGCCCGCAAAGTGCTCAATCAGAATACCGATGAAGCGCTCGATGGAGCCAAAGCACACGCGATGCAGCATGATGGGGCGCTTCTTGGTGCCGTCGGCGTCCACGTACTCCAGGTCAAAGTTGAGCGGCATCTGGAAGTCGAGTTGGACGGTACCGCACTGCCAGGTACGGCCGAGCGAGTCCTCCAGGTGGAAGTCGATCTTGGGGCCGTAGAAGGCACCGTCACCCTCGTTGACCTCGTAGTCCATGCCCAGCTTCTCCAGAGCGGTGCGCAGGCCCTCCTCGGCACGAGCCCAGTCCTCGTCCGAACCCATGGAGTCCTCGGGGCGGGTGGAAAGCTCAACGTGGTACTTAAAGCCAAACTTCTGGTACACGGAGTCGATGAGGTTGACCACACCCACGATCTCGTCGGTCAGTTGGTCGGGGCGCACAAACAGGTGGGCGTCGTCCTGGTTAAAGCAGCGCACGCGGAACAGGCCGTGCAGGGCGCCGCGAAGCTCGTGGCGGTGCACCAGGCCAATCTCGCCGGCGCGGATGGGCAGCTCGCGATAGGAGTGCGGCTTGGAGGCGTACACCAGCACGCCGCCCGGGCAGTTCATGGGCTTAATGCAGTACTCTTCGTCATCGATGACGGTGGAGTACATGTTGTCCTTGTAGTGGTCCCAGTGGCCCGAGGTCTTCCACAGCTGCTTGTTCATGATGAGCGGCGTGGAGATCTCCACGTAGCCGGCCTTGTGGTGGATCTCGCGCCAGTAGTCCAGCAGCGTGTTCTTAAGGATCATGCCGTTGGGCAGGAAGAACGGGAAGCCGGGGGCCTCGTCGCGCATCATAAAGAGGTCCATCTCGCGGCCGATCTTGCGGTGGTCGCGCTTCTTGGCCTCCTCCAGCATGTGCATGTGCTCGTCGAGCTCTTCCTTGGTGGCAAAGGCGACGCCGTTGATGCGGGTGAGCATTTTGTTGTCCTTGTCGCCCTTCCAGTAGGCGCCCGAGACGCCGGTGAGCTTAAAGGCCTTCAGAGCCTTGGTGTAGCAGATGTGGGGGCCGACGCACATGTCGATGTAGTCGCCCTGCTGGTAGAAGGTGATGCGGGCGTCATCGTCCAGGTCGCCGATGTGCTCGACCTTGTACTTCTCGCCGCGCTCCTCCATAAGTGCGATGGCCTCGGCGCGAGGCTTCTCGTACACGGAGAACTTGAGGTTCTCCTTGACGATCTTTTTCATCTCGGCCTCGATCGCGGGGAAGTCGTCCTCGCTGATCTTGACGCCCTCGGGCAGATCGACGTCGTAGTAGAAGCCGTTGTCGGTCGCAGGGCCGTAGGCAAAGTCGGCCTCGGGGTACAGGCGCTTGATGGCCTGCGCCATGATGTGCGCGGCGGAGTGGCGGATGACATGCGTGACCTCGTCCTGCGGGAGCTCGGCCACCGAACCGTCATTGTAGAGTGCCTTCATGGGTATGTTTTCTCCTCTCGGATGCCTGATGCAAGTGCGTGCGATGCGCTCGGCGTTTTTGACTTGCATCATTATAGGCAGGTTACCTTGGTATACAAGCGCCCGCCGCACCTTAATGGCACGGCGGGCGATTTTCTACGCATGCTTCATCGTGTGGGGGTGGGGTGAGCGTGCTTGCGGCGCGTGTGCGGCTTGCGCGTGGCGCGCGGTGCCCGTGGCTTGCGACCGGCCCGGCGATGGATGCGTTACTGGATGCGAGTTCGGCAGTAGGGGCAGACCTTCCAGTGCGCGTCGAGCGGGCGATGGCAGCTGGGGCACACGTTGCGAACCTGGGTGTCGCACACCGGGCACACGACAAAGTCCTTCTCGATGGGCGCGCCGCACTGCGGGCAGGTGCCGTACTGGGCAAGCTGGCGCTCGCGCAGGGCCATGTCCAGCTCCTGCTCCTCGCGGTCGGCCGCGTAGGAGTGCGGGCGCAGAACCAGATAGGCGATGAGGCCCACAAACGGGATCAGGGCGATGATGCCCCATGCCACGTAGGCGCTGGCGCCGCGGCGGCGAGCGTCGATGAACACATAGACGACCGACAGCACGTACAGGGCGATGATAAAGCCCACGAAGGCATAGATGACGCCCATAAGCTGCGGTGACATGAGCTCGTTGATGTATTTGGACATTGAGGTGTACCTTTCGGAATAATTACAGTCCGGTCAAGTTTACCACGGGGTTTGTTTATATGGGACCACGGCTGGGTACGGGTCTGGCGCGGACACAAACATCTCAATCTGTAACAGGTGGAGGCGGAATCCGGGTCCAGATGTTACAGATCGAGACACAGGGGTCCCTCCCCGACTTCACTCTCAATCTGTCACATCTTGAGCCCCAAAACCCCTCTTACTGTTACAGATCGAGATGAACGGTGAGCCCTCCGTTAAATATCTCAATCTGTAACAACTAGGGACCAGAAACCCTTCTATCTGTTACAGATCAAGACAAAGGAAAACGTCCAATCTCAATATCTCGATCTGTAACAACAACTCGGCAAAAACAGGTCTAACCGTTACAGATTTAGACATTCGAAACCGACTGATAGGTTCATCTAAATCTGTAACATCTAGACCCCAAAACTGTCCCCAGATGTTACAGATCGAGACAGAAGACCTCTCCCTGACTTTAAATCTCAATCTGTAACACATAGGACCGATTTTCCCCTCTTACTGTTACAGATAGAGACAAAAGGAGGGTCCGTCTGGCAAACGTCTCGATCTGTAACATCTGGAACCCAGTTCTTCTACTTACTGTTACAGAACGAGACAAACCTCTGACGCCAGGGGCGGCAGACGAGGCCAACGATGGTCCCGAGTCTCCCCTCGCCTGCCGTTGGCGGATGCAGCGGGGCTGTTCGCCGCATTGCCGCTGCACTGGAGGTGTGCAGACCGTAGGATAGTCCTATTGACAGCCTGTCAACTCGTCTGGGAGGCACTGTGACGGAAACGTTTGATATCGCGATTGTGGGCGCGGGCATCACGGGATGCGCCATCGCGCGGCAGCTCGCGCGCTATGACTTGTCCATTTGCGTGGTCGAGGCGGCCAACGACATCGCCCTGGGCGCGTCGAAGGCCAACGGCGGCCTGGTGCACGCCGGCTACGATCCGGCTCCAGGCACGGTAAAGGCACAGGTCAACGCCCGCGGCTGCAAGCTGTATGGCATCTGGGCCGAGGAGCTTGGGTTTTTGTTTTGCCGCACCGGCTCGATGGTGCTGGGATTTAGCGACGAGGACCGTGCGCACCTGGAGAAGCTGCGCAGCAATGGCCTTGCCAACGGCGTGCCCGAGCTGGCGATCATTGGTCCCGACCGCATCCACGAGCTGGAACCCCGCGCAAGTGCCAAGGCAACGTGCGCGCTGTGGTGCCCTTCGACCGGTTACGTTGACCCATTTGAAGTGGCCATCGCCGCTCTGGAGAACGCCGTCGCCAACGGCGTGACATTTATGCGGTCCGCGCCGGTGGAAGCGATTGAGGTTGCTGGCGGCGAGGCTACCGACGGGGCTGCGCGCTTTACGCTGGTGACGCCTGCCGGCGATGTGCGCTGCCGCTATCTGATCAACGCCGCGGGCAACGGCGCCGCGGACATCTCGCATACGGCCGGCGCCGAGGAGTTCCAGATGGTCTGGCGCCAGGGAAACATTGTGGTGCTGGACAAAGAGCCGCGCGCGCTGATGCCGCTCTACCCCGTGCCCACGCCGGTGTCCAAGGGCGTTATCGTCACGGGCACCGTGCACGGCAACACCGTGATCACCGCGACCGCCGCCGTGCGCGAGCCGGGCGACACGCAGACCTATGCAAGCGACGTGAACGTGCTGCTGACCGGCGCGCGTAAGCTGGTTCCCGATCTGGACACGCGTCGCGTGGTGCGCGCGTTCGCCGGTGGACGCCCAGTCATTCAGGGGACCAACGACTTCTTTATTGGGCAGTCGGCCGTGGTGCCGGGGCTGTTTCAGGCGGCGGGCATTCAGTCGCCAGGCGTGGCGAGCGCGCCAGCCATTGCCGAGCGCATGGAGCAGGTGCTGCGCGATGCCGGCGTTACCCTGCGCGAACGGAACGACTGGGATCCGATTCGCCGCGCGCCGGACGACTTCGACCGTGCGCCGCTTGCGCGCAAGGAGGAGCTCATTGAGTCCGACCCTGCATGGGGGCAGATCGTCTGCCGCTGCGAGACGGTGCCCGAGGCCGAGATCGTGGCAGCGATCCGACGCCGCCCGGGTGCGGTTTCGGTAGAGGGCGTCAAACGCCGCTGCCGCGCGGGCATGGGCCGCTGCCAGAGCGGCTTTTGCCAGAGTCGCGTGATGGCGATTCTGGCCCGCGAACTGGGGTGTGACCCCAGCGAGGTACTGCTGGAAGACACCGGCTCGTGGCTCGTTGAGGGACCTTTGAAGGGGGTGCACTAGGATGGCGAGCTTTGAAGTGAATGCCACGATCGCGGCGGACGGCGCCGACGAGGCAGTGCCAACACAGGCGTTCGACGTGGTCGTCATCGGAGGCGGTCCCGCCGGCATGGCAGCCGCGCTTGCCGCGAATAAGGCCGGCGCGCGCGTGGCCATCGTTGAGCGCGAGCAGCACCTGGGCGGTATCCTGCGTCAGTGCATCCACCCCGGCTTTGGCCTTTCGCACTTTAAGCAGGAACTCACCGGCCCCGAGTATGCGCAGCGCTTTATCGACCAGGTGCGCGCGACCGACGTTACGCTGTTCTTGGACAGCATGGTGCTTGGGATTGATTCGGGCGCGTCCACGGAAGACGCCGCGGTCCACACCGTCACGCTCATGAGCCCTGCCGGCATGCTGCAGCTCACCGGGCGCGCGGTCGTCCTTGCCATGGGTTGCCGCGAGCGCACCCGCAGCGAGATCAAGATTCCCGGCAGCCGACCCGCCGGCGTGTTTACGGCCGGCCTGGCGCAGCGATACATCAATATCGAAAACCTCAAACCCGGCTCGCGCGCCGTCATTTTGGGCTCGGGTGACATCGGGCTGATCATGGCGCGCCGCTGCACGCTCGAGGGGATTTCGGTCGAGGGCGTGTACGAGCTCATGCCGTACGCCAACGGCCTGCGCCGCAATGTGAAAAACTGCCTGGACGACTTTGGCATTCCACTGCATCTGTCTACCACTGTGACGCGTGTGATTGGTCACGATCGCGTGGAGGCCGTCGAGGTGAGTCAGGTCGACGAGCACCTGGCGCCCATTGCTGGGACGGAGCGCATAGTTCCTTGCGACACGCTACTGCTTTCGGTGGGCCTGATTCCCGAGAACGAGCTTTCGGTTGCCGCGGGCGTGGAGCTGGACCCACGCACGCGCGGCGCCGTGGTGGACCAGAGTCTGCAGACGGGCGTGCCGGGCATATTTGCTTGCGGCAACGTGCTGCACGTACACGATCTGGCCGACAATGTGACAACCGAGTCCGAGCGTGCCGGTGCGGCTGCGGCGGCGTGGGCGTTGGGCGGCGACGCAGGGGCAAACGCTGCGGGCACGGGTTGCCAGCTCACGGTCTCCCCCGCCGGTATCGCGGGCTACGCGCTGCCGGGACGCATTACGGCTGTGGCGCTAACCAAACTCAACTTCCGTGTACGCCGACCGGTCGATGCTGCCCGAGTGCGCATTCTGGCAGGCGATGAGGAGCTGTTTGTAGGCAAAGTCCGCCCGTTTAAACCGAGCGTGATGGAAAGCTTCCCGCTGCCGGCAAAGGTGATTCAACGCGCACTCGATATGGGCGTTAGCGAGATTGTCCTGTCCGTCGACCCCGTTGAGGAGGCGTAAAGTCATGATCACAAACGCGATTGAAACGCTGCAGTTCAACTGCACCACCTGCCCATCCGAATGCCTCCTGACTGTGGAGGTAAAGCGCGGCGCAGACGGCGCCGTGGCAGAGGTGTACTCCGTAGCCGGCAACAACTGCCCACGTGGCGATAAGTTCGCGCATCAGGAGCTCACCTGCCCCATGCGCGTGCTTACCACCACCGTGGCCGTATCCGGCGGCGACGAGGCGCTGCTGCCCGTGCGCACGGCCGAAGCCATCCCGCTGGCACTCCATGCCCAGGCCATGGACCTCATTCGCGGCCTGGTCATCGACGCCCCCATCCGCATGGGCGACGTCGTGTTGGAAGACCTCCTCAGCACCAGCATCGACCTTATCGCCAGCATGGACATCAACCCTGCCTAGGTGGCTCATTTGGGACAGGGCTCTTTTAGCTACCCCGCCATCCACCTCGCCCCTCCTCAATTGCGGTGAAATAGTTCCCGATTTCCGCCAAAACCCCGGCACCCAGGAACTATTCCACCGCAACTATCCTTGGAATCGGTATTTGGCTTGTTCCTACTTTAGTGCCAATTCAAAACTATGCCGGATTACGGGGCTGATTCGGAGACCCCCATCCATACCGGCAATTTTCGATTTTTGATAAGCCCTCTACCTGCGGTTTTAATTTCGCGATTTTTCCCATAGTCAAGTAATACAGGTCCAGCCCCGTAATCCGCCATAGTTTTGAAGCCAGCCCATTTGGGACGAGACCATATTGACTACTTTTACCTATCAGCCCGCATGTTTGACGCATCTAAAATAGCCCCGTCCCAAATTGACTACCCTGGCATTGGGGATACCATGGTGGCACCCTAGCGAAAGGACGATGTATGGCACATGTCGATGACCAGCGCGTGGCGCGCGTGCTCGATGCGCTCGAGGCTCAGCACCCCGGCGCGCAGCTGCTTGTGAACGACCCGTGGTCGATCTACTATCTGACCGGCTTTTATGCCGATATGTTCGAGCGTTTTTGCGGCGTGCTGCTCGCACGCGATGCCGAGCCGGTGATCTTGGTCAACGCCCTGCATCAGCTGCCCGAGTACGACAATGCCCGCGTCGCCTATCACACCGATACCGACGTCGTGACCGACACCATCGCGCGCGAGATCGATCCTGCCAAGCCTCTCGGCATCGACGCCGTTATGCGCTCCGGCTTTTTGATGCCCCTTATTGATTGTCACGCCGCGAGCGAGTTCTTCCTGGGCGACTTTGCCGTCACCGCCGCACGCACCCACAAGGATGCCGCGGAGCAGGAGCTCATGCGCATGTCCTCAGCCGCCAACGACGCCGTGATGGCCGACGCCATCAAGCTCGTTCACGAGGGCGTGACGGAGCGCGAAATTGCCGACCAGATGCTCGGTCTGTACCGCAAGCACGACTGCGAGGGCTTTAGCTTTCCTCCCATCGTGAGCTTTGGCGCCAACGCGGGCGACCCGCATCACGAGCCCGACGGCACCGTACTCAAGCGCGGCGACGTGGTGCTGTTCGACATTGGTGGGCGTCATCGCAACTACTGCTCGGACATGACACGCACATTCTTTTGGGGCGAGCCGGACGAGGAGACCGCACGCATCTACGACATCGTGCGCCGCGCCAACGAGGCCGCCGAGGCGCTCATCGCCCCGGGCGTGCGCATGTGCGACCTGGACCGCGTCGCGCGCGACGTAATCGAGGATGCGGGCTACGGACAGTACTTTACGCATCGCCTGGGCCACTCGATCGGCCTGCAGGACCACGAGCCAGGCGATGTTTCGCTCGTCAACAAGCAGGTTATCGAGCCGGGCATGACGTTCTCCATCGAACCGGGCATCTACCTCCCCGGCCGCACCGGCGTCCGCATCGAAGACCTTGCCCTGGTCACCGAGTCCGGCGTCGAGATCCTCAACACCTACCCCCACGACCCAGTCCGCCTAGACTAGCCCCTTCCCAATAGCCCTTCAATAAGTTGCGGTGGAATACGGACTGTTTAAGGCTTCTAGCCCATAAAACAGTCCCTATTTCACCGCAACTGCCATGGGGCCAAGTCGACCAATTTGACAGTCTAGAGATGCGCCACGAAAGCGGGGTATCTACTACGTTTAACCCGCATGGGTCGACCATGCGGGTCTTTTTCGAAAATTGGCAAGCCTTCTACCTGCACTGATAATTGTCCTTGGGGGAAGCGGGCACTGCGGGGGCGCGTCAACAGCGCGCGATTTCCGCGTCGCAGCGCTACCCTGATGCTGAATGCCGGGACGATGAC
>NZ_JAHONA010000038.1 GCF_019131995.1 Collinsella aerofaciens
GGCGTCGGCTGGCAGGGCTGGGACACCCCCTCGGCCTCCGAGGGCGGCACCACCGGTCAGGGCCGCGCCGTCGAGGCCGTGCGCCTGAGGCTCACGGGCTCCCTCGCCAAGGACTACGACGTCTACTACCGCGTGCACGCCTCCAACATCGGCTGGATGGCCTGGGCCAAGGACGGCGAGGAGGCCGGCACCACGGGCTTCGGCAGGAGCGTCGAGGCCGTCCAGATCAGGCTCGTCAAGAAGGGCGACGCCGCCCCCTCGTCCGACGGGGCCAACGTCGACTACGCCTTCAAGAAGAAGCCCATGTCCCTGACCTACCGCGCCCACGTCTCCAACGTTGGCTGGCAGGGCGCCGTGTCCGACGGGGCGACCGCCGGCACCACCGGCCGCGGCCTCGCCCTCGAGGACCTCAAGCTCTCGCTCGACAGTTCCGACTACTCAGACGGCTCGTGCGTCCAGATCGACGCCCACGTCTCGGGCGTCGGCTGGCAGGGCTGGGACACCCCCTCGGCCTCCGAGGGCGGCACCACCGGCCAGGGCCGCGCCGTCGAGGCCGTGCGCCTGAGGCTCACGGGCTCCCTCGCCAAGGACTACGACGTCTACTACCGCGTGCACGCCTCCAACATCGGCTGGATGGCCTGGGCCAAGGACGGCGAGGAGGCCGGCACCACCGGTATGTCATGCTCTCTCGAGGCTGTTCAGATTAAGCTCATTAAGAAGGGTACCTCCCATCCTGATACATCGGGCTATCCCCATCTTGAAATACCTACGGTGACGTATTCCGCTCAGGTGAAAGGTGCTTGGCAGAATTATGTCCCTGCCGGAGAGGTGTCCGGTACGACCGGTCAGGGAATTCCCATCACCGGGTTTTCGGCTAAAACTACTTCATCTGTTGCCGGCGGGATTGCTTATCAACTGCATCTTTCGAATGTAGGCTGGACTTCTGGCAAGACAAACGGGGAGCAGCTTTCGTCTACCGCTGAATCTAATTCGGTTGAGGCTATTAAAATTTCTCTTTCTGGTGACTTAGCAACCTATTTTGATGTTTGGTATAGGGTCCATGTCGATAATGTCGGCTGGCTTGGTTGGACTAAAAATGGTGCCGTTGCCGGTAGCACTGGCTATGGGACGCATGTCCAAGCTGTTCAAGTTCGACTTACAAGGAAGGGCGCCAATGCCCCCGGGAGCACCGTTTCGCCATGTTTGCTTGGGCAGCCTTCTGCGTTTGCAAATCCTATGCAGAAGAAGATTGTTGATCTTGCCCGACAGGTACCGTCTCCTGGCCCGGGATTGTGCTCCGAGTGGATTGCAGATATCTACGAGCGTGCCGGATTTAGGAACGTCCATACAGATGCCTGCGATTACTACTGGGATTATTGTAAATTCACCGACTATTCTCAGCTGAAAGTCGGAATGGTCATTGCCGTTCCTTCGCATACGCATACCCGCATGGGCAGCATTTACGGTCACGTTTGTCTCTATATTGGCAATAACCAGGTTATGGATAATGTCGGTCAGATCAGGACGCTCGATATGGCGTACTGGCTGGATTATTATTCCACCTCATATAAGCCAAAGTGGGGTTGGTATGACAACGTGCCGCTTGCATAGCTGATCGAAAGTCATGTTTTCGCACGGGTTTTAGCAGTTACTCTGGTTAAAACGAACGGGCCGTTTTGCAACGGTCCGTTCGTTTCTATTTAAGTGCCATTCACGTTTTCGTTATTTAAGCAATTGCCGAAACGATAAATAATGATGCTAAAGATGGTCGATTGATGGGGGAGTCGAATGAAAAAGACGCAACGACTGCTAGCAACGGCAATGACGCCATTACTGATTCTTCAGTGTCTTCTGACGCCCCTTTCTGTCTGGGCTGATTCTTTACCGGTACAGTCGAAATCTACTGATTATTCCGTTAATGCCGCCGGCAGCTCAGAAGACGAGGACTTCGTCTTAAATGACGAACAACAGGGGGCTGAAGTCGAGCAGTCGACTGTGCCAGACAATGATTCACCCTCATCCGTTTCTAGCGAGTCTGCTTCCAATGCGACTGATTCGCCGAAACCCGAAAATGATGTATCCGCTGTCTTTGGCTCTGTTTCATACCAGACTCATGTACAGGATATTGGCTGGCAAACTCCCGTTTCAAATGGAATGACGGCTGGTACAACAGGTCGTGCTAAGCGCGTCGAAGCCCTAAAGATCAATCTGCTTTCACAAGATGGCACCCCTTTGGGGAGTGACAGCATTTCGGTCCAATCTCATATTTCCGGGATCGGCTGGGAGTCTCAGCCGGTGGGTAACGGGCAGACATCTGGAACAGTTGGACAGTCGCGAGCCATCGAGGCGATCAAGCTATCTTTGTCGGGCGGTCTTTCTGAATCGTATGACATTTGGTATCGCGTTCATTCTGCAAATGTTGGTTGGCTTGGCTGGGCCTCGAATGGTGAGCCTGCTGGAACACAGGGCTATGCTTATCAGGTCGAAGCTATTCAGATAAAGGTGCTTCCAAAAAATGCTCAAGATGCGCCAGCGCGAGGCGATGCCTTTAGGGACCATTCCCAGGAACCGCCTACCGTTTCCTATCGATCTCATGTCTCCAATGTTGGATGGATGGGTGTTGTCGCGAACGGAAAGACATCGGGGGTCATTGACTCAACAAATGCAATTGAGGGACTGTCGCTTAGTGTTAATTGGTATGGCCACGGAGGCTCTATTTCCTCTCGCGCGCACGTCTCTGGCATTGGTTGGCAAAGCTGGTCTTCAGGTACTGTTGGCACGACCGGGCAGTCTCGGTCCATTGAGGCCGTTCAGTTTAAGCTGAATGACGAGATATCTGCAACTTACGACATTTGGTACCGTGTGTATGCTCCCAAATTGGGCGGATGGCTGGGCTGGACGTCCAATGGGTCTCCTGCGGGCTCGGTGGGGAAAGGTGCTGCCATTCAGGGTATTCAGGTTTTGTTGGTTGAAAAGGGCGGCTCTGCTCCCGGCGATACGTTGAACCATTTCATTGGAGCTACGGATGTTCTGAGTGGCAGTTCGTATAGCCTTAATGGCAATAGCTTGGGCACTGTGCAAGGTAAAACGATTTTAATGGGTTCTGAGAGTGGCTCTGAACCTTTGACCTCGCTTTCTATCTCGTTTGATAATCAAGAGACTTCAGGTTCAATCGGTTATTCAGGCTGCTATGAATTTAATGGATGGAGCGGCGTTGTTTCTGACGGTGCTGCGCTTACCTCTAAAAACGATGGGCGTGTTTTAAAGGCTGTGAGATTGACTCTTACTGGTGATTTGTCTAATGCCTATGACGTTTGGTATCGGTGTTTTGACTCCAAAAAAGGATGGCTTGGTTGGGCGTGTAATGGCGCGGATGCGGGAGCAACGATACCGGGTTCATTTCTTAAGGCTGTCGAAGTAAAGATTATCGGTAAAGGCAGTGGCGCGCCCGGAGTAACGGACGGAGCGTTTGTTTCCGATACTTCCGCCGATTGCACTCATGTTGTTTATCAGACCCATTCCGCTAATCGTGGGTGGTCTCCATCTGTTTTAGATGGGCAGGATGCCGGCACAACGGGAAAATCGCTTTCGCTTCAAGCTCTGAATGTGTCGCTGGCCGGTGTGGATGATGGCTCTCTTATTGAGGCACGAGCCCATGTTGCCAATATTGGTTGGCAGGAATGGCGGTCTGCCGGTTATGTTGGGACCGTTGGACAAGGGTTGGCCATTCAGGCTCTTGAACTGCGCATAAATGGTCCCCTGGCGAATCAGTATGACATTTTCTATCGAGTTCATTCGGCTGGTTATGGTTGGTTGGGTTGGGCCAAAAACGGCGATTCCGCTGGAACTACCGGGTTAAATATCCAGATAGAGGCTGTCCAAATTAAGCTTGTCGCGAAGGGCGGGAATCCTGGCTCATCGTCTGCGCCCGCATTTATCTCTGCTCCAGCTCTAACACTCCAGGCGCATGTCGCCACGCTTGGTTGGATGAATCCCGTTGGCAACGGTGGTGTTGCGGGCACAACCGGCAGATCGCTTGCTATTGAGGCGCTGAAGTTGAATGTCTCCAGTAGCGTATCGGGCGGTATTGAGTACTCCGCCCATGTACAGGATGTGGGCTGGCAAGGTTGGACTTCCAATGGGAATGTCGCTGGCACAGTAGGCAGCGCAAAGCGTATCGAGGCTCTTAAGATTAAGTTGACCGGTGATTTATCGAACTACTTTGATGTTTGGTATCGAGCATATTGCCAAGACTTTGGGTGGCTCGACTGGACCTCAAATGGGCAGCCTGCGGGTACGTCTAGGATAGGCTGCAGAGTCGAGTCTGTTCAAGTGAAGATTGTTCCCAAGGGCGCTGGTGCTCCCGGTTCTACTGCGCGTCCGTTTACTGACCAGCCCTTGTTGCCGGCAGATATGATGACTATGCTTAATCGAGCTAATAGATATTCGAGCAGCACAAGCTGGCTCATTATGGTTGACAGGCAAGCATGCCGCCTTGGAGTTTTTCGTGGACAGCGCGGGTCGTGGAGTTACGCTCAATACTGGACTTGCTCTACCGGCGCCCCTAGTACTCCAACGCCTACGGGTGAGTATACCGTCACCGGCAAGGGCTACTCGTTTGGACATGGGTATACCTGCTACTACTACACGCAGTTTTACGGTGACTATCTGTTCCATTCAATACCGTACTACCAGGGAACTTTTAATCCCATGGACAGCCGAATGGGAATGCATGTTTCACAAGGCTGCGTGCGTTTGCCCATTGATCGCGCTAAATGGATTTGGGATAACGTGCCCCTTGCTACCAAGGTGGTAATCTACTAACTATTCCCGTAAGCGGTGAGAGCTTGTTAGAGGGCCCTTTCCTGTTGCCGTAGTCTTGGCAACAGGAAAGGGCCCTTGCCGTTGGATTAGGCTCCTTTTTCTTCGTTCACCTAATTGGTGACATTAATGAAGCTAACTCCCGATAGTATGGTTATTGACGACCGTCTATCTAGGAGGCGATTCTTTTGAAAAGGCAATTTAGAGCATTTATTGTTCTGATTTCCTGCTTCATGACGATGCTGCTTTTGAGCCCTTTGGCTTGTTGGGCAGATCAAAATGTTGGTTCCAACGAATATGAATCCGTTCCAGAGACCCAATCCGACCCCTCGGATCAAACTGCTGCTGTAGCCGATGAAACGGCGCCTTCGATTGATGCTACCGTGGAGCCCAAAGAGGCGGCCCCGGACGTCAGCTATAAATCTCACATTTCAGGCATTGGTTGGGAGCCGACGTTTACATCGAATGGCTCGATCTCTGGCACAACAGGCCAGTCCCGTAGGCTTGAAGCACTCAGGGTTTCCCTCCCTAATTCAGAAGACCTTGGTATCGAATACCGCTCTCATGTTCAAAATGAAGGCTGGCAGGATTGGGTTTCTAATGGAGCCGTCTCCGGCACAACGGGAAAGGGCCTTCAGATTGAAGCCGTCGAGCTCAAGCTGACGGGCAACAGGGCGGCTTCTTATGACCTGTATTATCGCGTTCATGCTTCTAATTTCGGCTGGCTTGGATGGACTTCAAATGGGTCGACTGCGGGAACCACCGGTTGGTCTTATGCCGTTGAAGCAATACAGATCGTCATTGTAAAAAAGGGTGACGCGGCGCCCGGCGATACTGCTGGTGCCTATGTCCCATATGTCTTTAATTGCTCTCTTTCTCAGGTTGGGGAGACGACTAAAGTAACCCTGAATATTCCGCAGATCGAGGATATAAAACGACTCGGGATCGCTGATTCGATAAAGGTGGCAGGCTCCATGTCGTATGGAGGGAGGGTCACCCGTTCCGTCTCAAGCACGATTGCACTCGGAGATCTGGGCTCTAGCTCCAGTGAAATTGAATTTAGCGATTATGGTCCGTTTGACGTTACGTTGCAGTATTTGAAGAACGGAAACATCGTTCAAGAGGACCATCAGTCAATTGGCATTTCTGCGAGTGAGTACAACCTTGCCCCTTTGAGTGCTTCTTTCCCCGTTGTTCTCTATTCGCTATCTTTCTGGGATATCAGTACCTCTTCTGCTGGAACGACCGTTCCGTCAATTGTAATGCTCGATCGTCCAAGTGCCTATAACTGGAACTCGCTTCCATTCGGGATGTACGGTCTTCCGTATCTGACTCATGAGGAGAATGCTTCTAGTTCGAGCTATCAGGCGTTCGCGGATTATGTCGCTGCTCTCTACAAGATCAATCCCAAGGCAAAGTTCAATCTGTATATCAATGACATCACCTGTTCGTTGATCCATAGGATGATTTACGCCAACAAGATTCCCGCAGGCCAATACTCCATTCGGCTGTTGTCCGATGGATCCGCCACGTATGTCTTTACCAACGAAGCCTTTGACGTTAAGGATCCAGATTCTAAGCAAGCGGAGCTGATTATTTTATGGAACGCCGCCAAGAATAAGGAATACGAAACCGGTGAGGTCTCAAAGTCGTATAGCGATTATCACGATCACTGGGATTCTATGTATGCCGTGCTGAGTATTGAGCCTGGCACTCAGTGGTGGATGACTCGAACGAATCTGTTTACGAGTGGTGACGATAATGCCTTTGCGAATAAGATCGCGTCCGATCCCGGCGTTAAGAAGGTGAATGTTTCGGGCATGCTTACGAGCCTGCAGAATAGGGGAGAGGATACAGTCCAAGCGTTTAAGGCGCTGTACAACTTTAACGATGGCTATTTTGATGCGGCGACTCAGCAGGGCAAAAAGGTAATGATGCTGCTTGGAACGTACGTTTCTTACGAGCAGAATTTTGACGACTATGCCAACTTGACCGAAGTTATCTATGGCGATGACTATTTGTATTATTACAAGGGGCATCCAAACACACCGACGGGTATGTATCCCCAAAAGCAGGAACAGCTTGACCGTCTTGGCATTACCGATGTCGATTCTTCCGTCGCTGCAGAGCTGATCCTCTTCTTTAATCCGGAGATCGGTCTGTCTGGTTATGGGTCTAGTACGTATAACTCGGCCAGTGCCGATGCTGCTGGTGGACTTTGGAATTCCACAAAGGCCGAGGCCTTGAAGCCGGGTGCCGTCATCGATTATTCCATTATGGATTGGTTTGCTTCTCCGATTACCGAAGACACGGATGCTTCTATCAGATCCCTTTGCAAACAGGGAGACTCTTGCTATCTCGTAGAGTTTTCGGATTCCATACTTGCTTCGGCAAATTACGACTTTGCTATCTATTCGCACAATAGCGGTGCTCTGACTTATTTCAAGAAGGGCGAGTCGGGCTATGATGTTGTTAAGGTGTCACGAGGCCCTCTTGACGTCTTGGCAACTTCGCATGTTTCAAATGACGGCTGGCAATCGGCCTCTAAGGGTGGAAATGCTTCCGGTACCGTTGGGCAGTCAAAAGCCGTCGAGGCTATTACTCTCAATCTGCAGAATGCTCCCTATGATGGTGCATTGGAGTACAGGACACATGTTTCCGATTATGGCTGGCAGGGCTATGTGAAGGAGGGGAAAGTTTCTGGTACTACGGGCCAGAGCAAGTCTGTCCAGGCTATTCAGATTCGCCTGACTGGTGAGATGGCCAATCACTATGACGTTTATTATCGAGCTCACGTTCAGGATAAGGGATGGCTCGGTTGGGCCTGCAATGATCAAGTTGCCGGAACGACCGGTTTCGTTTTGAGGCTAGAGGCATTTCAGGTCGTTTTGGTCGAAAAGGGTTCGCCCGCTCCTGGGGATACGAGTCAGCCCTCTATTCAGAGAGCGTTTTCAATCAAGGCACATGTTTCAAACCTTGGTTGGCAGTCGCCTGTTTACGAAGGCATGACCGTTGGCACAACTGGCCGAAATCTTGCTGTTGAGGCGTTGACGATTAGCAAGCCTGACCTAGGGTATTCCGGCGGCATCGAGTATCGAGCTCACGTTCAAAATATCGGCTGGCAAAAGTGGGTCAAAAATGGAAAGGTTGCCGGTACTACGGGGAAGTCTCTTGCTGTTGAGGCTGTTGAAATAAAACTGACGGGAGATCTTGCCAAGCATTATGACGTTGTCTATAGGGCACACGTTCAAAGCAAAGGTTGGCTAGACTGGGTTAAATCGGGCGAGTGTGCCGGTACAACTGGTGAGGCTCTGCATCTAGAAGCGCTTGAGGTTAGGCTGGTTGAGAAAAGCTAAATATAGATCCAATTTGCCTATATACCAACGCTAATGAAGTGGGGGTGAATTGATGGGGTTGTAGTCCCCTCAATTCACCCTCCTTAGTTGCAAGTTATTTGAAAGAGACAAACCGTGCTAGACTTTATCCTTTGTGTAAGGATTTCGTTTCGGCCTCTTTCATTAAGTCGTCATCATTAATTTCTATTGGGTGAATTAAGGTGAAGTTTGGTAATCATGAATTTGCTTTATACGGTTGATAACAATTTTGTCCCACAGTTGGCCGCCAATATTTGCTCGGTTGTTTCAAATCATTCCGGTATTCAAGACATTACTTTTCATGTCTTCTCTAATGGCATTGCAGAGGATAACCAGCGTTTGCTCCAGGAGATGGTGACCGAATACAACCAAAACCTTGTATTTTATGATATTTCGAACTTCAAAGATGCTCTCGGGTTTGATTTTGATACATCGGGATGGAATGAAATAGTTCTTGCTAGGCTTTTGATGGCACATTTTCTACCTAATGAGATCGAAAGAGTTATTTACCTCGATGGCGATACGATTGTTCTTGGGGATATTGCTCTTCTTTGGAATCAAGATCTTAAGGGTTGCGTGGTTGGAATGGTTCCCGAGCCAACGGTCGGTCCATCTCGACTTAATGATTTAGACTTAAATGGCTGTCTGTACCACAATGCTGGCGTGTTGCTCGTTGATTTAAAGCAATGGAGATCAACTTGTTGCGAAGATCAATTATTGGATTATTGCGAGCGCCGCTCAGGACGCTTGTTTGCGAATGATCAAGATGCTCTAAATGCAGTACTTAAAGATAAGATTTGCAGTTTATCCCCTGCGTTCAATTATTCCAATATCTTTGACTACTATCCGTTTATATTCTTAAACTCGTTAATGCCGGGCTTTTCGGATGAAAACAGTTTTAATACCGCAAGATCGAAGCCCATCGTTGTCCATTATCTCGGCGAAGAGAGGCCATGGCGGCGGGGGAATACTCATCGCTTCAATAATGAGTATCACTTTTATTTATCAGAAACGTTCTGGAAGGACGCGAAAGATGAAGATGGTTGGGGCGTTTATTTTCTTGCTTGGCGGACTTTTAATTTCCTAACCAGGCCTTTTCCTCAGCTTCGTTATAAAGTGATCAGCGGGTTGATTCCCGCATTTCTTAAATATCGTGCCTCGCAAAGAAATAAATAGGATTATGGATAAAATCAAAGACAAGTCTGTTTGCATTGTTTTACCCACATATAACGGCGGAAAGTATTTGGCCAAACAGCTTGATAGTATCTTGGAGCAAACTTGGCCTAATTGCTCCGTCTATATTCGTGATGATGGTTCAACGGATGAAACTGTTGAAATTGCACAATGGTACTGTCGGTCAAACTCCAGCATTCATTTAATTCAAGATTCAATCGGTAATCTTGGGTGCCCAAATAGTTTTTATGAAATTATCAAACGGGTTCCCGAATATGACTACTATGCATTTGCCGATCAGGATGATATTTGGAAGACCGATAAAATTGAACGGGCAGTCAGGGCAATTGAAAATAGTGGAGACAAGGTGCCGACTGTCTACTTTTCTTCCTTTTCATATGTAAACGAAGATGGCGAGACGATACGCGAGTCGGCTCCGCAGGACAAGTACCTCTCTTTTCATAACACCTTGTTTTATACTCCCGGACTAGGCTTCACGATAGTATTTAATCGCCTTGCCTGCAGGGCCTTTATTCTTGAGGTAGATCCAGGGAATGAAATGCATGATCGCTGGCTGATTCGGTGTGCTTCGGCATTTGGAAAGGTATTGTTTGATTCCGTCTGTACGGCTTCACATGTTCGTCATTCCTCTGCGGTCACGTCTGGAGATAATCGTTATTTTGATCTTTTAAAGACCTATTTTAAGGACGAGCTATTTGGTGATAGATCGAAAGATGAGAGTAAAAAGTTAAGCCATTTTTCTGCGGTGTTTTATGATGAGCTTAGTTTTGAGCAGAAACATGAGCTTGATATTTTCACCAATGATGATGGGATTATTTCAAGACTTAGGAAAGCATTTTTCCCAAAGCGTCTGCGACCTACTTTGATTTCTGATTTACTTCTTCGCGTTTTGTTTTTATTCAACAAGGCCTGATGATCCACTGCTGGAGTGATTGTGTCTAATAGAAAAACGAAAGAACTCTCTGTTGAGCAGAGTCTTGTTTGGAACAGCGTCGGCTCGATGGCGTATTTGATTTGCAACTGGCTGATTACTGTTCTTGTGGTGACACTTGGTTCCGACATTAGCATGTCTGGTAGCCTTGCTGTGGCTATGTCTGTTGGTAATATTTTTGCGACCATTGTTTTGCTTAGAGCGCGCCCCGTTCAGGTTTCTGAGAGCTATTCTGATTTTACGACTGGGAATTTTATCGCTCATAGAATCGTTGCAACAATACTTGCCTGTGTAATTTGCTTCTTCTATTGTTTAGTCTCTGTTGCATTCAACGATTGGGCAGTTGTTGCTGTTTATTGCCTATTTAAAGCTGGTGATTCATTTGTCGATGTTCTTCACGGTGTGGATCAGGTAAACAACAGATTGGACATTGCGGCTATCTCTCAAATAGTTCGTGGCGTAGGAGTTCTAGTCTCCTTTTCGTTGTGCTTGTTGCTATTTGATAACTTGGTAATAGCCGTTGCTTCAATGGCTTTTGTTACCATAGCTGTTGTGCTTATATATGATTTTAGAATGACAAAACGGTTTTGTGCCGTTATACCTGATTTTGATTTTACTTCCCTTATCAAATTGTCGCGTATCTGCTTTCCCGGTTTTGTTGCATCTCTTGCGTGCACGGCTGTTGTTAGCGTAACAAGACAGTTCTATGGCCTTTCCTATGGAAATGAGGCGTTGGGTTTTTATGCCGCCGTTGCCACTCCGACTGCCGTAATTCAGGCTCTCGTATCTTATCTATATGCCCCCCTGCTTGGACCTATTTCGGCAATGTGGCGAGAAAACGAAACTCACCGATTACGCTTAGTATTTATTAAGATGCTCGTTTCCGTATTCGTTTTGACGGCGATGTGTGCCATGGCTAGTGCTTTCATAGGCGAACCTGTGCTTACTGCTATTTATGGCAAAGAAGTTGGCCTTCACTCAGATTATCTTCCGTTGGCACTCGTTGCTACCGCATTCACTGGTTTGAACTTTTTCACTATTGATGTCTTTATTGCATTTGGGAAACCGATTATTGGCACGATTTCTGGTGCCGCTTCGTTAGCGTTGGCCGTGTTTCTTTCTCGTTATTGTTTTGTGAATCCGGTATTTGCTTCTGATGCAAATGTCATCAATATCATTATCTTGGTGGCATACGGTTTTGGATTATTATTTTCCTTCCTTTGTATAATTAACCTATTAAATCGGAAGGCGAAGCAATCTGTCACATCCGAACTGTAAATTCGCTCTCCTTGTTTCGATAGGGTTTTTCAGTTCGACTTGGGCTGTTTGATTGATATTTTGTACTGAGGATTCAGATGATGCATGAATTAAGAGCGCTGGTTATCATCCCAGCTTTTAATGAAGAGGCGAACATTTTAGATACGGTTTCTTCTGTGGAGGAAGCTGGATACGATTATGTAGTTATTAACGATGGCTCCACTGATGACACTTTGCGTGTTTGTCGCGATGCGGGGGTTAATGTCCTGGATTTACCGCAGAATCTTGGCATTGGAGGCGCGGTTCAAGCCGGACACAAATATGCCAAACGCTTTGGCTATGATGTAGACATCCAAGTTGATGGTGATGGGCAGCATGACGCCCATTACATATCGCGCTTGCTTGATGAAATAAATAATGGGTCTGATTTAGTTATCGGATCGCGATTTCTTGAGGAATCTGAAGGCTTCAAGTCAACCTTCTTGAGGCGTTTTGGAATTAGATGGCTCTCTGCGGTAATTCATCTTACAACTCACGTTCGTGTTAGCGACCCCACTTCTGGTTTTCGCGCATGTGGATCTAAGGCCATAGATCTGTTCTGTAAAAAATATCCCGTAGACTATCCGGAGCCGGATTCTGCTGTTGCGGCTATGGTTAAGGGCCTTCGCGTTACAGAAGTGCCTGTCGTAATGAAAGAACGACAGGGGGGAAAGTCGTCAATTTCTGGTTTTAGTAGCATTTATTACATGATAAAGGTTACTTTGGCGATTATCATCTCTTCATTCTCGAATTAGGACGGGTTGTTATGCATATTTCCTTACAGTTTGGTGTCATTACTGCTTGTTTAGTTTTGCTTTGTTTTGTGCTGCGTCTTGTATTAAAGGATAGCCTTCAGCTCAAGTATTCACTTCTTTGGATTGTTCTTGCATTGGTTTTGTTGGTATGCGGCCTCTTTCCGCAACCTCTTTACTTCATTTCAAGTTTATTTGGTTTTCAGACTCCAGCCAATTTTGTTTTTGTCTTAGGGTTTTTATTTTTGATATGCATTGTTCTTTCTATGGCATGTCTGTCAAGTAAACAATCTTCTGCAATTGCTAACTTAACTCAACGAATTGCATTGCTTGAAAAAGAGCTTGAATCAAAAAATAGGGAGTAATGCCATGTGCTTGGCAAAAGATCATACATTTGTATTGTGCGCATACGGCGAGTCTCCGTACTTGTCTGACTGTTTAGATTCTTTAGTGGACCAAAGCACCCGAAGTAATATCCTTATATCGACGTCAACTCCTAATTCCTATATTGATCGTATAGCGTCTAATTATTCGATTCCGGTAATTGTTAACGAGGGGTCGCCTAGCATATCTCATGACTGGAATTGTGCTATTGCGAATTCAAATACAAAGCTTGTGACTATAGCTCATCAGGATGATATCTATAGCTCTAGTTATACGGAAACTATGCTGCGGGCTATGAAAGAAGCGGATCGACCTTTAATCTTCTTTTCTAATTATGGTGAGATAAGAAATGGCGTATATGAAGAAAAGCTCCTTATTCTGAAAATTAAGAGATTTTTACTTCGTAAGTTTGCTCGCCACGGCGCTCTTTCATCGGTTAAGGATAAAAGGGATATCCTGAGGTTCGGTTCCGCCATCTGCTGTCCTTCTGTGACATTTAATCTAAGCATCTTACAGACACCGTTATTTATGACAGACATGAAATGTGACTTGGACTGGGAGGCATGGGAAAGATTCTCGAAAATCGACGGATCTTTCGTTTATTCTCCCGAGGTTTTAATGTTTCATCGAATTCATGAAGGCTCTGAGACCACGGCGTTGATTAAAGATGATACAAGGAGGTCGGAGGATGAAACTATGCTTCAAAAATTCTGGCCCAAGTGGTTTGCTCCAATAGTCTGTAGCCTGTATTCGCTTAGCATGAGAAGCAATTCTTTATGACGCTGCAACAATGCCGGCGTAAGTTGAACATTTATCGAGACGGAGTTGTAGAGTTATGAATCTAGATACCTTTACTGGTCATCTGAAACTATCTGATAGTTATCGAAAAGCTCTGACGTTTATCGTTTATCCACTTATAGCTGCACTCTCTCTTTGCTTGGGATTTTTCTACTATTGCGCCTTTAAAGCCAGCGCTATCGGATTGCCTGGGCTATGGCTCTCGGCTCTGCCCTTAATCGCCTGCTTGTTCGTTGGTGTCCTATTATTAATTAAAGAGCAGCACAATCCCGCAATTTGCTTTGTGGTGATTGGTGTGCCCGCTGTAACTGCTTTTGGCCTTTTCATGCTGCCCGCTAATGTTCCAGACGAGGCTTCTCATATTTGGCAGGCGGCCGCCTTATTGTCTCGTAACGGCAATGGCTTTGATGTTGTCTCTTGCTTCCAATTGGGTCAGTTTCCTTCATCGTACGCAGATTATTTTAATGCAATGACTCAGCCTACCGATTGGTCTAGCGTCTTTGTGTGCCATACGTATTTGGGGAGCTATTACCCTCATCTTTATTTAATTCCGGGAGTAATTCTAGGATTTGCGCAGCAAACGGGTTCCAATGCCTTTGTGGCCCTTTCAGTTTCGCGCGTGTGCGCTGGATTAATATATTGCTTCGCGGCTTATTGGATAATCAAACTGATGCCAGTTGGTAAAAATGCTGTTTTGATTTTTTTACTAAATCCCATTTTATTGCAGCAGGAAGCGTCTGTTTCGGCTGATTCTGTCGCAAACATTGTTGCCATTTTGTACGTTGCTGTAGTTGTTAAGATTTATGCGGACTCGTTGTACTCATATCGATCTCTGCTGGCGTTAATACTGCTATCCGTTTTACTGCTTCTTTCAAAGATAATGTTTTTCCCGTTGGTACTCTTGAATCTTATTCACTGGAAAAAACTTAAAGGAACAGACAGCTATATAAAGTTCATCTTTTCCTTCTTTGCGATAGCTTTTGTTGCGAGCTGTGCGTTCGTGTCTCTTTATCATGGTAGTTTCATGCCAGATTCTTTTGATTTGATGCGAGCGCCGCTGCATTGCGCAAAGGTCTTTATTAAGTCTATTTGGGAGATGGGGCCATTCTGGTTTCAATCCTATGCAGGTTACAATCTTGGCGCTCTTTCGATTAATGTTTGGCCATTTTGTTTTTGGCTTTACATCATTCTTCAGTCCGTTGTTCTGTTTTATAACGATGAGAATAATAAAAAATTATTCTGCAGTACGGATCGCTTTGTAATGATTGCTGTTGTATTCGTCAATTTCTTCCTGATTGTTATGACGATGAGGAACTGGACTCTTACTGTTGATAAGCGTGAAGATATTATCATGGGGGTCCAAGGACGATATTTATTCCCACTGGTCCTTCCGGTTCTGTTGAATATCTTGAGACCGATAAAATCAAGTTCTGAAGGACATGTCTTGCTTGGTTCTTCATTGATAATGAGTACTATTCTATTTGTTGACTTTATTTCAATTCTTTCTGCGTTTTAGGAGTTAGTGTTTCATGTTGAACCTTCTTGAGGGCATTGGTTACACCGTTAAAGAAGAGGGCTTTTATAACGTCCCCAAGAAGGTCTCCCATGTACTCTCAATGCATAGGCCTCGATTTGATTTTGGCTCTCGCCAAGACAATTCTTTTTTTGATGTTATTTTTATTAATGGATGTGATTATTCCGTTCCGCATCCTATTAGGTACCGTGTCGATCATCAGATTGAGGAACTTGAGGCTGCCGGCTTAACGGTCCAAAAGGTTAATGCCTGGGAGATGGAAAAGGATATTCTTAGGCATGCGCGTACTTTTATTATTTTCCGTTGTCCCCTAAGTGATGAAGTTGAATCTTTAATTAGGCAGGCAAAAAAACTCAATAAGCGTGTTATTTATGACATTGATGATTTGGTTATCGACACTGCTTATACCGATTCTATTCCGTTCGTTAATGCAATGACTGCTCATGATAAGTCTTGCTATGACGATGGAGTCAGGCGAATGGGTGAAACACTGAAGCTTTGCGATTGCGCTATCACTACTACTGAGGGGATGGCGGAAGAACTAAAAAAATATGTTCCCAGGGTTTATATAAATAGAAATGTAGCATCTGAATCGATGATTGATTATTCGAATATTGCTATCTATCGTCGAGATGTACTCCCCAGCTTGCAAAGCTCAAGCGTCTTGCCTGAGGATAGGGTTCCCTACAAGCGAGCGGTTGAGCGTAGGGATGAAAAACAGAAAACTCAGGAAATCAGAATCGGCTATTTTAGCGGAAGCATTACCCATAATGCAGATTTCAATTTAGTGCTCCCAGCATTATCTAAGGTAATGGAGACTCATCACAACGTCACCTTGATGGTGGGCGGGGAACTCGATGTTCCTGATGACTTGATGCCATTTTCCGAACGTATTGTCACGTTCCCATTTTGCGATTGGCGTCGGCTTCCAAATTATATTGCTTCCTGTGATATCAATATCGCTCCTTTGGAGAACACTCTATTCAATCGAGCTAAATCCGAGAATAAATGGATTGAATCATCGCTTGTTAAGGTTCCTACGGTTGCTAGCAATGTTGGCGCCTTTAAGAAGATGATTCAGGATGGCGTTACTGGATTTCTCTGCGATGGTGTTGAGGACTGGTGTGCTGTCCTCAATCGTCTGATATTAGATTCTGATCTTAGGAAGAGCGTCGGCGAATCTGCATATTTATACTGCCATGAGCACTGCACTACTGTTTCGGCTGCTAAAGCAATCCGAGATATTATTGTAAAAGAACAATCTCCCAATCTCGGAATGGTCATGCCGAGCGTGAATACTAGCGGTGGTGTCTTAGTCGCCCTTAGGCACCTGTGCATTCTTCAGGACGCTGGTGTTGATGTATTAATACTTAATACCGACGATTCAACAAAGTGGCTTGAAGTTTTCGGACATCGTATTCCTGTTCTTAATCGCGTCGTTCCAAGTGGCAAACTCGATAAATGCCCTTTGTCGGGTGCAATTGATACTGCGGTTGCAACCCTTTGGGATACTCTTGATTTTGTTAAACGCTATCCACGTATTGGTAAGAAAAAGTACTTGGTTCAGAACCTGGAGACTGATTTTTATCTTCCAGGAGATAGGCTGCGTCTTCAGGCGAATTCTACTTATTTAAATAACGATATTGACTACCTGACGATCTCGCCTTGGTGCGAGGAATGGCTTCATGATAGGTTTGGTCAGAATTGTAAGTCGGTTCCGAATGGACTCGACCTTGCCTCGTTCCCTCATTCTGAGCGTGATTTCTCTATGCCTAAAATTCGGATACTTATTGAGGGGGATTGCGGTTCGGATTATAAAAATGTTGATGAAGCTTTCAGGGTAGTGGAAAGGCTTGACTCTGAAAGATATGAGATTTGGTATATGAGCTACACTGGTAAAAAGAAGCCTTGGTACCGTATCGATAATTTCCTCGGTAGAGTGCCGCATGATCAAATATCAGACATCTATAACCAGTGTCATATTTTATTGAAGACAAGCATTCTCGAAAGTTTTTCATATCCCCCGTTGGAGATGATGGCGACCGGCGGCTTTGTTGTTGCTGTTCCCAATGGAGGTAACGCAGAGTTCCTTCGCGATGGATCGAATTGCTTGCTTTACGGCCGTGGAGATATTGATGCTGCGGTGAGCTGCATTAATCGCATCGTTAATGATCGCGGTCTTCGTGAGACGCTGTATGGCGGGGGATTGAAGACTGCGGAGGAGAGGGACTGGTCAAAACTGACGGATAAAGTCGTTCACCTATATGACTGATACTATAGTTTTAATTTGATGGATGCATACTTGCGGCAACGTAGACCTTTAAGTTAACGTTGCCGCAAGTATGCAATGTTTGGCTGCTTTATTATTAAGGAGTTATGTTATGAAAGGCATCATCCTCGCCGGCGGGTCCGGCACCCGCCTGTACCCGCTCACGCTCGTGACCTCCAAGCAGCTGCTGCCGGTCTACGACA
>NZ_JAHONA010000039.1 GCF_019131995.1 Collinsella aerofaciens
TGTCCCCTTTGTGGTGGTTTTTGTTTGCGCGGACGCTAGGGGCGGACCTGGCCGGTGCCTCGGAGCTTGTATTTGTAGGTGGTGAGGGCCTCGGCGGCAAAGGGACCACGGGCGTGGAGTTTTTGGGTCGAGATGCCGATCTCGGCGCCCAGGCCAAACTCGCCGCCGTCTGTGAAGCGCGTGCTGGCGTTGGCGTACACGGCCGAGGCATCGACCGCATCCAGGAAGCGCTCGCAAGCATCCGTGTCCTCGGCAACGATGGCCTCGGAGTGCATCGTGCCGTAGCGGTTGATGTGTGCGATGGCCTCGTCCTCGCTCGCCACGACCTTCACGCTCATCTCGAGCGCCAGATACTCGCGACCCCAGTCCTCCTCAGTCGCGGCAACGTAGTCATCACCCTCGGCAAGCCCAGCATCGGCGCATGCGGCGCACGTGGCCTCGTCGCCGTGAATGAGCACGCCGTGGTCATGCAGCACGGTCACGACCGCGGGCAAAAACGCATCGGCCACAGCACGGTCGACCAGCAGCGACTCGGCGGCATTGCACACGCCTACGCGCTGGGTCTTGGCATTAACGATAATGTTGAGCGCCTTATCAAAGTCGGCGGATTCATGCACGTAGATGTGGCAGTTGCCCGTGCCCGTCTCGATCACCGGCACAAGCGACTCGCGCACGCAGCGCTGAATCAGGCCCGCACCGCCACGCGGAATGAGCACGTCGACGATGCCGCGGAGCTTCATGAGCTCGCCGGTGGCCTCGCGATCAGTGGACTCGATCATCGAGATAGCCTCGCGCGGGAAGCCCTGGGCCTCAAGCGCATCGGCCAGCAGTTCGGCAATCATGGCGCACGAGTGATACGCCAGCGAACCGCCGCGCAGAATGCAGGCGTTGCCGGTGCGGATGCAGATACCCGCGGCATCGGCCGTCACGTTGGGGCGCGCCTCATAGACCATGGCGACCAGGCCCAGCGGCACGCTCACGCGGGTGAGGTCCACGCCGCTTGCAAGCACGCGGTGGTCGAGCACGCGGCCGACAGGATCGGGCAGCTCGGCAAGCTTCTCCAGGCCGGCGGCCATGCCCTCGACGCGCTCGGGCGTCAGCAACAGGCGATCGAAGAGCCCCGCCGAGGTGCCCGCATCGCGCGCGGCGGACATATCGAGCTCGTTGGCGGCAACGATGGAGTCGGCGCCATCGCGCAGCGCCGCGGCCATGGCGCGCACGGCCTCCTGACGCTGCTCATCGCTCGCCGTGGCAAGCGATGCCGACGCCGCCTTGGCAGCAACGGCAAGATCGTGGACATACGTAGCTATATCGACCGACATGGACGGCCCTTTCTCTTAGTTGTTTGCCAACCATGGTAGCCGATTTATGCGCATCCTCGCCGACGGCGGTAGAATTGGTCAACCCGAAACACCGCAACGAATGGAAGCATTACATGGCGCTCATCACTTCGTACCACGTCCCCGGCCTGTATGTCGAGGACCACAGCATCGATGTCCCTCTCGACTGGCGCGGCCTGGAGCCGATGCTCCTGGCCGTCGGCAGCACCATGCGCCGCGGCGCTATGCCGGCACCCATCGCCGGCGCGCCCGAGAGCATCAAGCTCTTCTACCGCGTGGTTTGCGCGCCCGACCGCATCAACGACGATCTGCCACTGCTCCTGTTTTTGCAGGGCGGCCCCGGCGGCGAGAGCCCGCGTCCGCTCTCGCCCACGAGCGACGGTTGGATTGAGGAAGCCGTCAAGCACTTCCGCGTGGTCCTTCCCGACCAGCGCGGCACCGGACGCAGTAGCTGCGTGGACGGGCGCACGATTGCCGCACTGGGCGAGCGCGCCGAGGCGGCAGGCTCCGATGCCGCACGCTCGCAGGCGGACTTCCTCAAGCGCCACCTCGCCAGCTCCATCGTGCGCGATTTTGAGTACCTGCGCCTCGTGGGCTTTGGCGGCAAACCGTGGGTCACGCTCGGCCAAAGCTACGGCGGCTTTTTAACGTTGAGCTATCTATCGCTCTTCCCCGAGGGCGTGGCGGCGAGCTTTACCTGTGGTGGCATCCCCCACGTCCCGGCGAGCGCCAGCGAGGTCTACGCGCACACCTTCCCGCGCATGGCGGCCAAGACGCAGCAGTATTATGACCGCTACCCCGCCGACGTTGAGCGGGTGGCAGCCCTGGCCGATGCGATCGAAGAGCAAAAGCCCGTGCTACCCGACGGCTCGCCGATGACGGTCGAGCGCCTGCAGCTCATGGGCAGCGACTTTGGCATGAAGCCGAGCTTTGAGCGCATGCACTGGATTATCGACCATGCGTTTGTTGATGGCGACGGCACGCTGGGCTGCGGTGCCTCAGTATCCGATAGCTTTTTGATGCGCGCTTTCGAGCGCACCAACACGCGCACGAATCCGCTGTACTGGACGCTGCAAGAGTTCATCTACGCCGATGGCGACACCATGCCCATTCGCTGGGCCGCGGCAGAGGAAAAGGCACACCGCGCCGAGTTCGACACGCTCGCGCGCCCGCTCATGTTTACCGGCGAGGCCATGTTCCCGTGGATGTTCGAGCAGATGCCCGAACTTAAGCCCTTCAAGCCCGCGATGGACCTGCTGATGGAAGACACAAGCTGGGACAAGATCTACGACCCGCAGCGTTTGGCATGCAACGAGGTGCCACTCCAGGCCGCGGTGTATTTCGACGACATGTACGTCGATTCGGGTATGCAGCTCGACACACTCAGCCGCGTGGGCAACTCGCACGCCTGGGTGACCAACGAGTTCGAGCACGACGGCCTGCACGGCAGCGTGGTGTTCAAGCACCTCTTCGACGAAGCCCTCAACCGCGGAGACCTGCGCCGGATCTTCTAGCAAAGGAGTGTCCAAAAGTGCCGGCACAATAGGAACGTCCCCAAGTGCCGGCAGTGGGACCCCGCTGCCTCAACGAGTTGCGGTGAAAAAGGGACTGTTAAAGGCTTTAAAGCCGCCAAACCATCCCTATTTCACCGCAACTTACGATATGCCGGCGTTACGGCCATCGCAGGTAGAAGGCGGAAAGCGAAAACGCCCCTAAGCGAGCAAGGTGACGTGAAAGAGGAGGGCATTGACCTTTTGGTCATGCCCGACGATTGAACGTCAGATTGCCGCTTAGGGGCGTTTGCAGCGTCAATTGGTTAGGCGAAGACGATCAGATTATCTCGATGAATCGCGGGCTTCTCGGCCAGGTCTGCCAGCAGGCGGTTGCCGGCGATCTGGTCCTGACGGCGGCCGGCTGCAAGCTCCAGCACGTCCGAATCGGCCTCGGCGATACCACGGGCGACGACCATACCGCTCGGATCGCACACATCGAGCACATCACCCTCGGCAAACTCGCCATCGACCTCACGAATACCCACCGCAAGCAGGGAAGAACCACGGCTGACCAGCGCCTTCGCAGCGCCGTCGTCAACCGTTACCGAGCCATGTGCCTTGTCACCCAGCGCGATCCACAGCTTGCGGGGCGCAATATCCAGGCGCTCCGCCGGCGGGTCGAACAGCGTGCCCACGCTCTCGCCGCGGGCCAGGCGCACGAGCGCATCGGGCTCCTCGCCCGAGCAAATCACGCTCTGAATGCCAGCCGTCATCAAAATGCGGCTCGCGCGGATCTTGGTGATCATGCCGCCGGTGCCCACCGACGTCGAAGAATCGCCCGCCGAGGCAATGATCTTGGCATCGATTTTGCGCACGACCGGGACAAACTCGGCCGTCGGATCCTCATGCGGATTGGCGGTGTAGAGGCCGTCGATGTCGGACAGCGTCACGCACAAGTCCGCCGAAACCAAGCAGCTCACGAGGGCCGCGAGCGTATCGTTGTCGCCGAACTTAATCTCGTCGACGGTGACGGTGTCGTTTTCGTTGACGACCGGCACCACGCCCAGCTCCACCAGGCGCAGCAGGGCGTCGCGCGCGTGCAGGTAGGACGTACGGCGCGCCGTGTCATGGCGCGTGAGCAGCACGAGCGAGGTGAGTAGGTCGCGCGCATGGAACTCCTCGTCGTAGGCCGACGAGATGATGCACTGGCCGGCCGAGGCGCAGGCCTGCAGGCTCGGCAGATCGCCAACCGGTTTGCGGTCGAAACCCAGAACGGGATAGCCACAGGCAATGGCGCCGGAGCTCACCACGACCAAGCGCCAGCCGAGCTTGCGCAGGGCCGCGGCCTGATCGGCAAGCCCGCCGATAAAGGCGCGGTTGACCTTGCCATCGGCGCCCACCACCGTGGACGAGCCGATCTTTACCACCATCGTTTTATAAGAAGTCGTCATACGTCAAACCAATCGAGTGTTGAGCGTTCGGGCGAGCTGGAGCTGCCGGGGCACCTGGTGCGGGACGGACAAATATGATCCGTTTTCCTCCGTCCCCTTCGGGTCATTTTGCCCAGGGGAAGGCCGAAGCCGCGGCCATGTTCTTGCGCACGAGCTCGTCGCGCACCTGGGCCAGGCCCTGTTCCATACCCACCACGTAGGTCTGCGGATACAGGAAGCGCTTGAAAGCCGCGTCCAGATGATCGAGTGCCCAAGCACAGCGCTCGCGCGCGTCCTCGATGTTCTCACGCGGAGCCACCGCGCTGCCGTCGCGCACAATCGGCATCAGCAGCTCACGATACTCAAGCTCGGACACATCGGTCACCAAGGCAGCATCGTTCACGGCCACGAGGGTATTGCCGCGCGCGGCGCCCTCACCTGCCAGATGGTCCTCGTCATAGATCATGTCGCAGACCGGGCCGCCAAAGCCATCGTAATAACGGCGCACGCGCTGCACGCCGGGAATCGTGCGCTTGTAGGGCTGCTCGGAAAGCTTCACCACCGGCGTCCACGGGTCCGTCTCGCTCGCGCGGCGGGCCGAAAGCTTGTACACGCCGCCCAGCGCCGGCTGATCGTAGCAGGTCGCGAGCTTGGTGCCCACGCCAAAGTTATCGATGGGCGCGCCCTGGTCGAGCAGCGACTGAATCGTGTACTCGTCCAGATCGTTGGAAACCGAGATCCCCACATAAGGCAGGCCCTCGGCATCAAAACGGCCGCGGACATACTTGGAGAGTTTAGCCAGGTCGCCCGAGTCGATGCGAATGGCCGACAGGCGCTCACCCGCCGCCTCCATCTCCTTGGCAACCGTAATGGCATGTTCGCAGCCCTCGCGCACGTCGTATGTGTCGATAAGCAGCGTGCAGTTCTTGGGGCTCGACTTGGCAAAGGCACGGAAGGCCTCGAGCTCGGAATCGAAACTCATCACCCAGCTGTGCGCATGCGTGCCAAAGACGGGAATACCGTAGCGGCGACCGGCGAGCACATTAGACGTAGAGGAACAGCCGGCAACGTAGCTCGCGCGCGCAACAGCCAGGCCGCCATCGGGACCCTGGGCACGGCGCAGGCCAAACTCGGCGACGGGGCGACCATCAGCCGCCAGTACCACGCGCGCCGTCTTGGTGGCGACGAGCGTCTGGAAGCCGACGATGTTGAGCAGCGCGGTCTCGAGCAGCTGGCACTCCAGCGACGGGCCGGTGACGCGCACCATGGGCTCGCGCGGAAAGACGAGCTCGCCCTCGGGCACGGCGTCGATATTCACGTGCGCACGGAAGTTGCGCAGGTAGTCGAGGAATGCAGGCTTAAACATCGCGCCGCCGGCTGGGGCCTGGAGCGAAGCTAGATAGTCGATGTCCTCGGGCGTAAAGCGCAGGTTCTCGACAAGCTCGGGCAGCTCGGCGGTGCCGCACATGACGGCATACGCGCTGCCAAAGGGATGGTCGCGGTAAAACGCGGTAAAACAACCCTGCTCATTGGCCTTGCCGCTCTCCCACAGGCCCTGGGCCATAGTGAGTTCGTACAGATCGGTGAGCATTGCAATGTCGGTGGGATGCGAGATGTCGGTCAAAGCCATGGGGCGACCTTTCGGATGTGTTGTGCAGAGGTTGAGGGTTGGGCGAGGCGGACGTGCGGGCATGGAGCCCGGCGCGAACAGGTTAGTGCAGGCCCATGCTGCCCGTGATCGTGTAAACCATAAAGACGATAAACGCGATGAGGGCGAGCACGATGATGATTTTTTGAGCCGGCGCCATGCCGGGGATCTCATTCTCGCCCGCAGGCTCCTTGGAGGTGACCATGCGCTGGGCAAAGGTCATCTCGTCACGGCTCGGTTTGGGCTCGACGGACTTGGGACGAGCGGCCTTTTTAGGCTGAGGCTTGGGTGCGGTGGGCGCGGGCTTCGCAGCGGCGGGCTTGGGCGCAGGCGCGGGCTTGGGCGCGGGCGCAGGCTCGGATGCAACCTTCGCAGCGGCCTCCTCGGCCTTCTCGCGCTCGGCACGCAGGGCGGCCAGCTCCTCACGCTCGCGGCGCGCCTCTTCCTGGGCCTCGCGACGAGCCTTCTCGGCGCGGAGCTCTTCCAACTCGGCGCGCTCCTCGGCAGACAGTGGTTGGGACTCAAGCTCGGCCATGGTGCAGCCCTTTCTTTTTAAAAAAAGCCGCCGACACAATGTCAGCGGCTTATCAAATCCAAGGGTGGAGACGAAGGGAGTCGAACCCTCGGCCTCTGCCATGCGACGGCAGCGCTCTCCCAACTGAGCTACGTCCCCAGGACAAGTTGATATTTTACCTACGGCTCGCCAACTGTCAACGCCCAATACCCAGTCTTTTTGGGACGGGGCTGTTTTGTCTACTTTTCGAACGTCCGAGCCACCCGATGATTTTTCTGGGACGGGGATTAAAAAATCATCGGCAAATGCACTACTTTGCGCTGGTGAGGACGCCGGTGGTGTCGAACGCCGGGGTAAAGCTCTCGTCTACCGCTCCGCCTTCTTGCCAGAACATCGTCGTAAAGCCCAGGTCGTCGGCATGATCGAGCACCTGCTCGTACTCCTCGCGCGTCACGGCGCGTGCCAACTCGCCGCCTTGCTCGCGCATGAGCGCATTGGGCGTGTACTGGTTCATGACCGAAATCGGCACGTCGCCCACCGTCTGCCACACCAGGTCCAGCACGCGGCACGAATCGTCCGCATGTCCCGGCAGCACTAGGTGACGCACGATGATGCCGCGCTTCATGAGCCCCTCGTCGTCCACCAGCTCTCCCCCGCGGCGCTCGACCTCGCGCGCCATCTGTGCCAGACCCGACACGGCCACGCGCGGGTAATCCTTAATATGAGAAAGTGACTGAGCAAGCTCGGCATCAGCATATTTAAAGTCGGTGAGCCACACATCAACCAGGTCACCCAGGGCAGCAACGGCACTCGCCCGCTCATAGCCGCTCGTGTTGTAGACGATCGGGATGTCCAGCCCGCGCTCCCGCGCTGCGGCAATCGCGGCCGGCAGCAGGTGAGCATAATGCGTCGCAGTCACCAGGTTGATGTTGTTGGCGCCCTGGTCCTGTAACTCCAGCATAATCTCGACCAGGCGCTCGGGCGAAATCTCAAGACCGAAATTACCCGTCGAGATCTCGTGGTTTTGGCAGTAGACGCATTTGAGCGAACAGCCGCTAAAGAAGATCGTGCCCGAGCCGGCCTCACCCGAGATGGGCGGCTCCTCCCACATATGGAGCGCCGCGCGGGCGACCTTAAGCGTGTCGTCGGCGCCGCACACGCCATGCGCGCCCTCATCGCGCGCCGCACCGCAACGGCGCGGACACAAATGGCAGGCAGGCGAAAAAAGTTCGGTCAACGACGTCGGCATAAAAACATGCTCCAAAACAACGATTCAGCAGCTCAAACGTAAAGGCCCGGACCGCACAGACGGCTCCAAGCCCAAGGCGCCGTAATCGTCCGACACGATTTTTGTAATGTCAAGACTGGAATCAACAAAGTGCCGCTTTATGATGTAGGTATTCCGCCCCCCGCGGAGCAACTGGGTGAACCGTCGCGTTTATTTAGGGAGCCCACACAGTCGTACTTAGTACAGGTATCCTTCGTTGTTAAGGACGCTGGAACAGTCGATGAGGGCACCCACCTGTTTTAGGTGGGTTCATTTTCGTAACGTGGGGGGTGGTTTTCTTTTGCCGATATTGCCAAAAATTGCCATCACAGATTCCGTATGACACCCAACGGCACTCGGCAGAACCCCCGCCAACATCCCAATATCTGGTAAGCGCGTGATAATCGCACGGCGCAAACCCCCGCACCCCCCCGGTCGAGTATCATGGGTCAGCTATGCCCTTTTGCGCGTAGCGCCCTTTGACCTTTTCCTTCGACGCTTGGCGGTTTTTCGATTCATGGCTTCATCCACGAGCTTCATACCGTACCTATGCGTGGCGGCCGCGGCTTTTATCACGACCCTCCTCACGGTGCCCCTGGTCAAGCGCCTGGCAATCAAGCTCGACGCCGTCGACTATCCCTCCAAGCGCCGTATCAACACTAAGCCCATCCCGCGCATGGGCGGCACCGCGGTCTTTTTGGGCCTCGTCGTCGCCTGTATTGTGCAGATCCTGGGCACCTGGTACCTGGGCTGGCCGCCCGTTTTGGTACCGCACCCGCGCCTGCACATCAGCTACCCCGTGCTGGCACTCTCCTTTACTGTGATCTTTGCGACCGGCGCAATCGATGATGTCTTCCAGCTCAAGCCCAAGCAAAAGCTGGCCGGCCAGGTGCTCGCCGCGCTCATCGCCTGCATCGGCGGCTTAAAAATCGGCGTCATCATCAACCCGTTTGCCCCCGGCGAGATCATGCTCGGCTGGCTCGCCTACCCCATCACCATTGTCTACCTGGTGGCGTTCACCAACATCATCAACCTTATCGACGGCCTCGACGGTCTGGCCACGGGCATCTGCGGCATCGCGTCGTTCACCATGTTCACGATGGCCATGCTTTCGGGCCGCATCGACGCCGCCGCGCTCTCCATCGCGCTCTTTGGCTCGTGCCTCGCCTTCTTGCGCTATAACTTCAACCCCGCGAGCATCTTCTTGGGCGACTCGGGGTCGCTGCTGTTGGGCTTCGCTTTGGGCTCCATCTCGCTGCTCAACGTGAGCCGCACCGCCGCGCTCACCTCACTCATCATCCCGCTCATCGTAGCCGGCGTGCCCATCATCGACACGTTCAGCGCCATCGTGCGCCGCAAGCGCGCCCACATTAGCATCGGACAGGCTGACAAGGGCCACATCCACCACCGCCTGATCCAAGAGGGTTACAACCAAAAGCAGGCCGTGCTGCTCATCTACGCCTGGTGCATCATGCTTTCGGCCGGCGCCGCCGCGATCAATCAGGTCGAGGTGCCCACGCGCGTGCTCATCTTTACCGTGCTCGCCATTGGCTCGACGGCCTTCGCCAAACACCTGCACCTGTTTGAGCCCGTCCTGCGTCACCATTACAACAAGCGCACACACGAGGACGAGCTGGTAACCCCCGACGACCCCGCTTTTAAGCAGGAGGAGCAAGCAGCCGAGGAACGTAAAGAAGAGCGCCACCACAAGCTCTAGGATAAGCTGCCGAGGATGCGCCCAGGCAACGCTGGCCAAGCGCAGCCGCGCCGCACCCATCGCACAAGCCGCCCCTCTCCCGCCCCTCGCCTACTTACGCCCAACCCCCTTCAATAAACGCGTTATCATTTTGACTAATACGCATACGTTAGGAGCAATCATGCCAAACGAGAACAGCTACGAAGTCGCGCTGCAAAAGAGCAACGCCATTCGCGAGGGTCTGGCAAAGACGCCCGAGAAGTTCACCATGCTCACCGGTGACCGCCCGACCGGACGCTTGCACCTGGGTCACTACTTCGGCACCCTCAAGGGCCGTGTTGAACTGCAGAACATGGGCGCCAAGACCAACGTACTCATCGCCGACTACCAGGTCATCACCGACCGCGACACCACCGAGCATATCCAGGACAACGTGTACAACATGGTCATGGACTACCTTGCCTGCGGCATCGACCCCGACAAGACCATGATCTACGCGCACTCCGCCGTGCCCGCCGCAAACCAGCTCATGCTGCCGTTCCTGTCGCTGGTGTCCGAGGCCGAGCTGGCGCGCAACCCCACGGTCAAGGCCGAGATGGAGGCCTCGGGCCACGAGCTTACCGGCCTTCTGCTCACCTACCCGGTGCACCAGGCCTGCGACATTCTGTTCTGCAAGGGCAACGTGGTGCCAGTCGGTCGCGATCAGCTGCCGCACATCGAGCTCACCCGCACCATCGCACGCCGCTTTAACAACCGCTACGGCAAGGTATTTCCCGAGGTCGAGGCGCTGCTGTCCGAGACCCCGCTGCTGCCCGGCCTTGACGGTCGCAAGATGAGCAAGAGCTACGGCAACGCCATCAATATTTCGATGACCGCCGAGGAGACGGCGAAGCGCATCAAGAAGAGCCAGACCGACTCCGAGCGCATGATCACGTTCGATCCCGAGAACCGCCCCGGCGTATCCGGTCTGCTTTCGACGGCCGCCATCTGCACCGGTCGTTCCGAGGTCGAGATTGCCGAGGAGATCGGCATGGGCGGCTCCGGCCAGCTCAAGAAGTACGTGACCGAGGCCGTCAACGAGTACTTCGCCCCAATCCGTGAGCGTCGCCAGCGCTACGAAAACGACCTGGATTACGTCAAGGACGTGCTGCACGAGGGCAATCGCCGCGCCAACGAGATCGCTGAGCAGACCCTGGCCGAGGTTCGGGACGCAATGGGCATGGTGTACTAGACCGATCTGCTGGCTTGAGCTGTCGATTGTTTTAGGGCGGGCGCTTCGGCGTCCGCCTTTTTTGGTGCCCGACCGGTTCGGCTCTGCCCGTTGCACTCCCCCGACAAACAGGAACAGGCCCGCTGGCAGTAAGTTGCCAGCGGGCCTGTTCCCGAAGTACACCGTTGAATCGCACAGAGGGGAGGAATGCGAATCAAACTCAACAGGGCAGGCTTTTTCATCGCCTATTGCCTGCTCTGTTGCTGAAACCAATATAGTTCACCGAGGTTTACTTTCTAGCGTCAATATGCGCCGCCATACCTTCTCCATAAGTTAGCCCCGGTAAACCTGCAACGGAAAACCACCACGAAGGGGACAGGCACCTTTGTGGTGGTTTTGGCCATGGCGGAGCTGTTAGAGTCCGGCAGGCCAGCGACAGGCGCCCAGATCGACGTGCATGGGACCGGTAAACGTCACGCTCTCCCCCATTAAGAGCTCACGCTGAGCATCGGGGCCGCCAAAAGCAAAACCCTCGCATATGCGCCCGTCGGCAAACACCACGCGGTGACAGGGAATCTCGCCGGGGCGCGGATTGCTGTGCAACGCATACCCCACGTACCGCGCACTTCGTGGACGACCGGCAAGCAGCGCCACCTGACCATACGTGGCGACCATCCCCTCAGGGATCTGCTCGACTACCTCGTACACCCGCTCAAAAAAAGCCCTCAGACGCCATTGCTCGCTCCCTTCCACCCTGAAAAGCATAAACCACCGCAAAGGGGACAGGCACCTTTGTGGTGGTTTATGGCAGGTCGGTTAGTTGGCGGGCTGGAAGAAGGCTACGGCTACGGCGCCGGGGCCTACGTGGGTGCCGATGGTGGCGCCGATGGTGTGAACGGGCAGTTCGCCCTCGGTGTGGCCAGCCCACAGCGCCGCGCTGTCCTCGACATACTTCTTGAGCACCGCATCCGAAAGGCCCGTATAGCCCAGTGCCAGCGGCATGGAAAAGTCGATGCCGCCTGCCTTTTCGACCTTTTGATTCAGCAGGTTGCGGCCGTTCTTGGAACCGCGCGCCTTGCCCAGCTGCACGATAAGGCCGTCCTCGACAGCCACCACGGGCTTTACGTTGAGCAGCGTGCCCACGGCGCCGGCCGCAGCAGACAGGCGACCGCCGCGCACCAGGTACTCCAGCGTCTCGAGCAGGCCGATGACGACCACGCGGTCACGGACGGCCTCGACAGCCGCCGCGATCTGAGCTGCACTGTGGCCCTCGTCCACCAAGCGCAGCGCGTACTCGACCAGGACGCGCTCGCCCAGGGTGACGTTGTTGCTGTCTACCACGAACACGTCGCCACCTGGCGCCTCGGCAAGTGCGGTACGGGCACTCTGATTGGTGCCTGATAGCTTAGCGCCCACGGTAATAATCACCGCCTCGTCGCCGGCCTCGCGCGCTTCGGCAATCGCCTGCGAAAACGCGTACGGGTTGACCTGGCCGGTCTTGGGCAGCTCATCGCGCTCCACGAGCATCTCGTAAAAGCGCTGGTGATCGATGTCGATGCCATCCATGTACACATCGGTGCCAAAGGTGACGGACAGCGGCAAAACGGCCAGTGCTGGGTGCTCGGCCGGCGACATATCGCTTGCGGAATCGGTAATAATGCGGACGGACATAGCGAATCCTATCTTGCGCAGGTCCCGCGCAGGGAATTTTGACAGCAAGGCCCCGGCACGGTATACGCGCTCAAACGGGACGATACAATTGTTGGCTGAAAGCTAGCGCCAGCGCGGCTCTAGATCTCGCGTAGAGTGTTGAGAATCGTACGCAGCGACGCGTACATCTGCTCACGCTGCTCCACGCCCATGGCCTTACCGGTGGTGTCGAGCACTTCGCGAATGATGCGATCGGCCTCGCTCATGCTCTCGCCGCCCAGGGCAGTCAGGCGCACCGGGGCACGGTACTTGACGGCCGCATCACCCGAATCATCGACCTCGACGTAGCCGCCCTCCTCCAGGTGTGCCAGTGTGCGCGAAACGGCGGCACGGGTAACGCCGGCCATGCGGGCGAGGTCGGCGCCAGTCAGGCCGTCCTTGCTGCGCTCGAGATAGTACAGGCACATGACGTCGGAGCCCTTGAGGCCCAGCCTTGCACCTTCGGACGTCTTGATGCGCTGAATCTCCTTGTAGAGGCCGCTGATCAGTCCGACAAAGTCCTCAAAACGTGTCTCGTCGTTCCACTGCATGGTGACGACCGCCTTTCGCTTACATGATGCTAACGGGTAAACATCTTAGACGCACGTCCGAGCCCCCCGTACCCAAACATCCCATTTGTTAACCCATCAACATAAAAACCACCACAAAGGGACAGGCACCTTTGTGGTGGTTTGGGGCATCAATAGGTTCTAGGCGCCGCTACAGCTCCACGCAGGGATTGTCGCGGGTTACAAGCGTCTTAACGACAACCGTCGCTCCCAGATAGCGCTCAAGCAGCTCGGCCAAGCGATCGATGGCGGCCTGGCAATCCCCCATCCGCTCGGGCTCCACGCACTCAATCGCCAGGAACGCATCGGCCGAATCGTCGGACAGGGCCGTTCGAACGCCGTCGCGCCAATTCCAGCAACGGCACACGGCGCCCGCATCATCGATGTAGGCGAGCTCGCCAGGCAGCGTCGGATCGTCCGCCTCCTCGCCAAGTGGCAAGAACGCGTCGCCGCCGTCGGTCACCGCCAGGCGCAGATTGCCCTCAATAGCATGCAAATCCTCACCGCCAACGGGCAGCGCATAAGTCAACGAAATCGTGTTGTAGATATCCACCGCCGGCGTGATGTGGCCGACCGGCTTGCCTTTGAGCACGCGCTTGAGCAGGTTCTCAACTGAGCAACGCGCGCCCTTTTTAGTCTTGAACAGCCGGTACGCGTCACGCCAGGCCTTAACCGGCGCATTCTCGCTGATGGTATCGCTTGTCAGGTGACGCTCCGCATCGATATTGGCGCGGTCGAGCAACGCGGAAATCGCATCCACGTCCTCCTGGGAAATCTGCGCCGCGGGCTTCATGCCCTTTACGACCACAACGCCGATAGCCGCCTGCGGAAACAGCTCCCAAAACGAATCCTCGGCAACGAAACTCTTCATATGCTCTCCCTTCATAGCGTGCGCCCGAGCCCGGGCGCCTAAACAAAAAGCGCCCTCACAGCGGCCACCTTCAAAGTCCTACGGTGCCGCCACAAGAGCGCTTACGCTGCCCCCATCCGGAGAAGGGGGCGATATGTCAGGCGTATTGTAACCTGAGTCATCCGCCCAAGCAAAACCACCACAAAGGTGCCT
>NZ_JAHONA010000003.1 GCF_019131995.1 Collinsella aerofaciens
CTTAGAGGTCCTCGCGCCAGAAGGGCATGCTCATGCAGCGCGGGCCGCCGCGGCCGCGGGAGAGCTCGGCGGAGGGCACGACGAGAAGGTCCAGGCCCTCCTTGTACAGCACGTCGTTGGTGACGGTGTTGCGGGCGTAGACGCAGATCTTGCCGGGCTCGACGCACAGGGTGTTGGAGCCGTCGTTCCACTGCTCGCGGGAGGCCGCGATCGGGTCGCCGCCGCCGCAGGGGATCAGCTTGACCTGGTCGACGCCGGTGGCGTCCTCCAGGACGTGCTCGAGGGTGTCCTCGATCAGGCGGATGTTCACGTCGCCCGGGTTCTTGCCGGCGGTCAGCTCGTAGACGCGCAGGGTGCCCATGATGGCGGGGTGGATCGTGAACTTATCGACGTCGATCTGGGTAAAGACCGTGTCGAGGTGCATGAAGGCGCGCGAGACCGGGATGTCGAAGGCCAGGATGCGCTCGACCTTGGAGTCGGAGTTCCAGAAGATGTTCTGGGCCATGACGTCGATCGCGGCGGCCTGGGTGCGCTGGGAGATGCCGACGGCGAGGGTCTTCTCGTTGATGTTCAGCACGTCGCCGCCCTCGGTGTGGAACTGGCAGTCGCGGCGGAAGTACAGCGAGACGTCCTTGTAGTCGGGGTGGTACTTGAAGACGTACTTGCCGTACAGGGTCTCGCGGTTGCGGGTGACCGAGTACATGCGGTTGAGGTTGACGCCCTCGCCGACGACCGCGAACGGGTCGCGGGTGAAGTAGAGGTTGCGCATCGGCTCGATGATCAGGTCGGACTCGGACTCGGAGTTGACCAGGGAGTCGAGGGTCGTGGACGCCGTGAGGGGCATGTCGATCTCGGACTTGGTCATGCCGGCCATGGTCTTCTTGACGAACTCGAGGTTGTCCTCGATGGAGTCCAGCTTCTCGCGGACGATCTGCGGCATGTGCTGGCCGCGGATGCCGGCCTCGGCGATGTACTGGTCGGTGAACTCGGCGCGGGCGCCGGGGACCTGGTCGAACACCTCGGCGACGAGGTTCTCGAGGTAGAGGACCTCCACGCCCTGGTCCCTCAGGATCTGGGCGAAGGTGTCGTGCTCCTGCTGCGCGACCTCCAGGAACGGGACGTCGTCGAACAGGAGTCGCTCGAGCTCGTCGGGCGGCAGGTTGAGGAGCTCGTCGCCGGGACGGTGCAGGCAGACCTTCCTGAGCTTGCCGATCTCGGAAGGCACGTGCAGACCTTTCGTCATGGCCTCCTACCTTTCTTTCGGGCCCTTGTCAGGGCCGATTCGTTAGCGCCCCTCCGTGTGAGGCGTTATTGCTGACGACATATTTATATCCAAAATCAGCCCATACTTCCACCTTGCCCCCGAACGGTTTTTTATAGGGGGTGAACGGCATACACATATACTTCACGCATGGCACACTTCATCTTAATAAAGCGTATTTACGTGCTTAAACGCGTTTTCAATCCTAAAATCAAATGGAACTTAACTTTGTTAAACCATCCTCAAATTGCATATTTCCACTAAAGCTATGAATAGAATTAGCGGTTCATACCGCGTCTCAACCATTTTCATTTTTATTCAGAAAAAAGTTTGTCCTATTCATTTCTGGTAAATAAATTACCGTTTACCAGACGCTTGATACCGTTCACCGGAAACTCAGTATAAGGACCAGCGGATACCGGCTCGCTTTACGGCCCCATTTGTAACAACTTGACTTCTCGGTATAGAAAAACGGACCCGCTTCACTAGGGAAACGGGTCCGTTTTCGATTATCTTCGGCCAATTTAGATAACGCCCTCGAAGATCATCGGAATCCTAGCGATCAAACTCCGCCAGCGCCTCGCCCAAAAGCCTCAGGCCCTCGCGCAGAACGTCCTCGCTCGCGCAGTAGCCCAGGCGTGCGCCACAGGGAAGCTCAAAGCGGCTGCCGGGTACCAGCAGCACTCCCCTCTCGGACAGCAGGCGCTTGCAGAACTCCTCGTCGTCCTCGGGAATATCCAGCTGGATAAACGAGGTAGACACGCCCTGTGGGGCCGTCCAGGAAACGCGATGCTGCGTATCGATCCAAGCCTGCGCGATATCGCGGTTGCCAAACACGATCTTGCGATTGCGCTCTAGGATCTTGTCCTTGTGCTCAAGCACATAGGTCGCCAAGGCGTCGTTGAACACACCGCCGCAGATCATGGTGTAATCGCGATAGGTACGGATGCGGTTGGACACCTCTTCGTCGGCCACGACCCAGCCCACGCGGGCCGCAGGCGTCGAATAGGTCTTCGACAACGAGTTGGTGACAATGGCCCTCTCGTACACGTCGACCATCGACATAAAGGCCTCGGTGTTCTCAAGCGGCAGGTACACCTCGTCGCACAGCACATAGGCGCCCACCGAGCGGGCGATCTCGGCAATCTGGCCGAGCATATCGGCATCGAGCACCGTACCGATGGGGTTCGATGCGTTGTTGATGCAGATGAGCTTCGTGTTGGGACGAACGAGGCGCTTGAGCTGTTCGATATCGGGTTTCCATCCGAGCCCCTCGCGAAGCTCCCAATACTCGACCTCGGCGCCGAGCGTACGTGGGATCTCATAGAGCGGCGCATAGGTAGGCCACTCGGCGATAACGTGGTCGCCGGGCTCGACCACGGCCATGATGGCGTTGAGGTTCGCACCCGTGCAGCCATTGGTCTGCAGAATGTGGTCGGGATTGACCTCGCGACGATACAGCTTGGCAACCTCGGCCTTAAACTCCGGCGAGCCCTCGATCCAGCCGTAGTTCATCTTCTCGCGGTCCAGGCGCTCGTAGAACGTGGCGCCGTCCTGCTCATCGAGCGCGCGCAGCTCGCCCATGGTGAGCGACGAGATCGTCGACTGGGCGATGTCCCACGTGGCACTCTTCTCCCAAACGTTGAGCCATTCCTCAACGCCAATCGTCTTGATGTCCATGGCCAAGCTCCTTACAAAAGCAGTCATCCAATCGTGTTGACGTCCCTCATACAAGATTGGGGCGGTGCGAAAACCCGCACCGCCCCAATGGGAGACATCTAATGGCAGCTAGATGTATGTATTATGACCTGTACGGGTCCTTGAAGACCTTAGAGGTCCTCGCGCCAGAAGGGCATGCTCATGCAGCGCGGGCCGCCGCGGCCGCGGGAGAGCTCGGCGGAGGGCACGACGAGAAGGTCCAGGCCCTCCTTGTACAGCACGTCGTTGGTGACGGTGTTGCGGGCGTAGACGCAGATCTTGCCGGGCTCGACGCACAGGGTGTTGGAGCCGTCGTTCCACTGCTCGCGGGAGGCCGCGATCGGGTCGCCGCCGCCGCAGGGGATCAGCTTGACCTGGTCGACGCCGGTGGCGTCCTCCAGGACGTGCTCGAGGGTGTCCTCGATCAGGCGGATGTTCACGTCGCCCGGGTTCTTGCCGGCGGTCAGCTCGTAGACGCGCAGGGTGCCCATGATGGCGGGGTGGATCGTGAACTTATCGACGTCGATCTGGGTAAAGACCGTGTCGAGGTGCATGAAGGCGCGCGAGACCGGGATGTCGAAGGCCAGGATGCGCTCGACCTTGGAGTCGGAGTTCCAGAAGATGTTCTGGGCCATGACGTCGATCGCGGCGGCCTGGGTGCGCTGGGAGATGCCGACGGCGAGGGTCTTCTCGTTGATGTTCAGCACGTCGCCGCCCTCGGTGTGGAACTGGCAGTCGCGGCGGAAGTACAGCGAGACGTCCTTGTAGTCGGGGTGGTACTTGAAGACGTACTTGCCGTACAGGGTCTCGCGGTTGCGGGTGACCGAGTACATGCGGTTGAGGTTGACGCCCTCGCCGACGACCGCGAACGGGTCGCGGGTGAAGTAGAGGTTGGGCATCGGGTCGATGATCAGGTCGGACTCGGACTCGGAGTTGACCAGGGAGTCGAGGGTCGTGGACGCCGTGAGGGGCATGTCGATCTCGGACTTGGTCATGCCGGCCATGGTCTTCTTGACGAACTCGAGGTTGTCCTCGATGGAGTCCAGCTTCTCGCGGACGATCTGCGGCATGTGCTGGCCGCGGATGCCGGCCTCGGCGATGTACTGGTCGGTGAACTCGGCGCGGGCGCCGGGGACCTGGTCGAACACCTCGGCGACGAGGTTCTCGAGGTAGAGGACCTCCACGCCCTGGTCCCTCAGGATCTGGGCGAAGGTGTCGTGCTCCTGCTGCGCGACCTCCAGGAACGGGACGTCGTCGAACAGGAGTCGCTCGAGCTCGTCGGGCGGCAGGTTGAGGAGCTCGTCGCCGGGACGGTGCAGGCAGACCTTCCTGAGCTTGCCGATCTCGGAAGGCACGTGCAGACCTTTCGTCATGGCCTCCTACCTTTCTTTCGGGCCTTACTGGCCGAATGTATCAGCGCCCCTCCGTATGGGACGCTGCTTGCTGACAGCTCTAGTTATATCCAAAAACCACCCGCAATTCCACCTCGCCCCCGAACGGTCAGCAAAGTGCGATGAACGGTATATCGCATATGATTCCCCCATGATGCACTTCAGTTCTCTAAAGCAGGTTTTCAAAGGTAATCGTTCTTTTTTCTAAGGAATTGAGCAAGATTGCACAAATAATTTCATGTTTAGGAATTGCATAGCTAAAACTGTTTTCTGCATATATATGTCATCTGTCCATGATTCAATTTGGATTCGATTATATTCAGCTCGCAATCATTCTTATTCATACATCCTCACCAATTGAGTATGGATATAGATTGTTTTCAAAACGAGTCGGGCAGTTAGTCGCATGCCTTGACAGCGTAAGAAGTAGGTAAAGATACCGTTCGCACAATACGTCCGTGCCACAAGTCGACTAAATTGAGACAATAGTGAATAGGGTTAGGCTACCGTCCCCTGCGGGGACTGAACGGACAGATGCATATGCCGAGCAAAATCGAAAAAAAGCAAGCCGCCGCAAAGCTGCGCAAACCGCCGCGCGACTTCTCGTACACGCAGAACCGAGAGCTCAGCTGGCTACGCTTTGACAACCGCGTGCTCGACGAAGCCTTCGACGAAACCGTTCCGTTATTCGAGCGACTAAAGTTCGTCTCGATCTTCGAGTCCAACCTCGACGAGTTCCTTATGGTGCGCGTGGGCGGCCTGTCCGATCTGGCGGAGCTCAAAAAACAACCTGTCGACAACAAGAGCAATATGACCGCCTCCGAACAGGTCGATGCTGTCATGGCCGAAATGCCCGGGCTCCTTACCCGTTGGGAGTCCATCTTTAAGAGCATCGAGGGCAAGCTCGACACCTTGGGCGTTCACCGCGCCCACATCGATTCGCTTACGCCCGAGGAGCGCACCTTTGTAACCCGCTACTTCCAGGCCTACGTGTCGCCGGTCATCTCGCCGCTGGTCATCGATCCTCGCCACCCCTTCCCCAACCTGCGCAACGGCGCGCTCTATCTGGCCTGTGGTCTGGACAGCGCCACCGACGAGGAGAGCCTACTGGGCCTTATCGAGATTCCCGCCTCGATGAACCGCGTGGTCGAGATCCCCTCGCCCACCGGCACCTACTCCTACATCTTGCTCGAGGACGTCATCCTCGCCTGCCTGGACAGCTGCTTTGGCTCCTATAAGCCGCTGGATCGTGCGCTGATCCGCGTCACCCGCAACGCCGACATCGATCCGGACGGCGAGGGCGTCGAAGAGGAAGAGGACTACCGCCAGCACATGAAGCGCATTCTCAAGAAGCGCCTGCGCCTGCAGCCGGTAGTGCTCGCGGTCTCGGGGTCGCTCGAGAAGGCGACGCTCAAGACTATCCGCAAGGCGCTCGAGCTTTCGCGCCGCTCTGTCTTTACCTGCGATATCCCGCTCAACCTGGGCTACGTCTTTGGCATTGAGGGCAAGATTCCCGAGCACCTGCGCAACGAGCTCCTCTTTACGCCGTTTAAGCCACAGCCCAACCCCACCATCGACATGACCCGCTCCATCCGCGAGCAGGTGCTGCAGCACGACAAGCTGCTCTTCTACCCTTACGAGGCCATGAATCCGTTCCTGGATCTGGTACACGAGGCAGCCTACGATCCCGAGTGCATCTCGTTGCGCATCACGCTCTACCGCGTGGCCAAGCAGAGCCGCCTATGCGAGTCGCTGATCGATGCCGCCGAGAACGGCAAAGAGGTCACGGTGCTCATGGAGCTCCGCGCCCGCTTTGACGAGCAGAACAACATCGAGTGGGCCGAGCGTCTGGAAGAGGCAGGCTGCACCGTCATCTACGGCTCCGAAGGCTTTAAGTGCCACTCCAAGATCTGCCAGCTCACCTATCGCGAGGGCATGGCGCTCACCCGCCTCACGCTTTTGGGCACCGGCAACTTTAACGAGAAGACGGCCAAACTCTACAGCGACTTTATGCTCATGACAGCCCATCCCGGCATCGGCGAGGACGCCAACCTGTTCTTCCGCAATCTGTCGCTGGGCAACCTGCGCGGCGACTACCGCTTCCTGGGTGTGGCGCCCGTCGGACTGAAACCGCTCATCATGCGCGGGCTTGACCGCGAGATCCAGCGCGCCCTTGCCGGCGAGCCCGCCCGCGTGTTCTTTAAGCTCAACTCGCTGACCGACCGCGAGGTTATCGACAAGATCGCCGAGGCATCGTGTGCCGGCGTGCGCGTAGACATGATCATCCGCGGCATCTCGTGCCTCAAGCCCGGTGTTCCGGGCAAGACCGAGAACGTGCATGTCCGCTCCATCGTCGGACGCTTTTTGGAGCACGCGCGCGTCTATGCTTTCGGCGTGGACTCGGACATGATTTACCTGAGCTCGGCAGACATGATGACGCGCAACACCGAGCACCGCGTGGAGATTGCCTTCCCCGTGCTCGACCCCACCTGCCGCGCCCTGGTGCACGAGTACATGGGCATGCAGCTGCGCGACAACGTGAAGGCCCGCAGCCTCACGAGCGACGGCACCTGGGTCCCCGTGGAGCGTGCAGAGGGTGAGAAACCCTTCAACTCGCAGGAAGCTCTACTGGAGCGTGCCTATCGCAACGCCGAGGCCGTCGAGGCAAAGCCCGCCCCTGCTCCTGAGCCGCAGCCGGCCACAACCAAGGTCCAAGAGGTCCAGGCGACCGTCATTGAGCCCGAGCCTGCACCTGCACCTCGGCCCGAGCCGCAGGTCACCAAGCCCGCACCCGAAACGAGCGCCCGTCGCAAGAAGCCCGCCGGCAAGACCAAGGCCATCGAGCGCCATCGCCCCGGCCGCGTGCGCATGGGCCTGGGTCTGATCGGCCTGGGTCTTAAGACGATCATTACCGGCAAGACGAAATAGTCGTTTGTAGAAGCAGTTTGTAGAAGCGCCCCGCATTTAAGGAAAGCCTCGGATGCGGGGCGCTTTTCCCTGCTACCATGGTGCGAGCAACAACGCGAATGACAGGCAGGAATATGAAGCTCACTATAGAATCGATGACCTACGGCGCCGACGGGCTGGCGCACGCCGACAACGGCAAGGCCGTCTTTGTGCAGGGTGCCGTGGCAGGCGACACCGTCGAGGCCGAGGTCGTACAGGACGGCAAGTCGTTCATGCGCGCCCGCACCACCGAGATTCTGGAGCCAAGCCCCGATCGCATTCAGCCTCCCTGCCCCTTCGTGGGCATCTGCGGCGGCTGCTCGTGGGGCAATCTCTCACGCACGGCACAGCTCGCCGCCAAGGAGCAAAACCTGCGCTCCACGCTCGAGCGCATTGGCAAGTTCACCCCCGAGCAGGTCAACGAACTTGTCCAGCCTATCCGCCACACCAAGGACGACTGGGGCTACCGCAATAAGATTGAGCTCGAACCGACCGTCGTCAACGGTCGCGTGCGCCTTGGCATGCACGGCGTCGACCCCAGCAAGATCGTGACCGTCGATTCGTGCCCGCTGTTCGATAAGCGTTTTCCCAAGGCGCTCAAGTCAGTCGTCGGCGCGCTCAACTATCTGAGCGGCAGCCACAACCTGGGTCTGGAGCGCGTGGGCATTCGCGCCTCGCGCCGCACCAAGGCACTCGAGGTCGCACTCTGGACGCCCACAGGCTCTTTTCCGCGCTCGCAGGTCTCCCGCGTGCTGGCGGACGCCGCTCATCCCACGAGCATCGTGCGCGTGATGAGCAAGGGCGAAAAGAAGGCCCGCCGTGTCTCCAAGGTCGAAATGCTCGCCGGAGAGGGCTCATGGACCGAGAATATCGCCGAGGGTCAGATGCGCCTGTCTGCTCCGTCGTTTTTCCAAGTCAATACCAAGGGCGCCGAGATTTTGATTGAACTCGTTATGGACGCCCTCGACCCGCAGGAAGACGAACTGGCCGTGGACCTGTACTGCGGTGCCGGCACCTTTACCCTGCCGCTCGCCCGCCGCTGTGATTTTGTCGCCGCCGTCGAGGCCTACGGCCCGGCCGTGCGCGACCTGCGTCGCAACCTGGAGATCAACAAGCTCGATAACGTCGACGTCATCGGCGGCGACGCGGTGCGCGAGTTCCCCGATCAGGACGCCGATGTCCTGATAGTCGATCCGCCGCGCGCAGGATTGGCGCCCGAGGCCATCGACCTCATCGCGAGTACGAGTGCCCGAGATGTTGCCTACGTGAGCTGCGACCCGGCAACTTTGGCCCGCGACCTCAAACGCTTTGTCGAGGAGGGCACCTTCTCTCCCATCAAGATCACGCCGGTCGACCTATTCCCGCAAACCTTCCACTGCGAAACCGTCGTCCACCTCAAGCGCAACTAGACACATGATCATTGCTCAGAAAAATCATTGGGAAATCGAGCGTGGCAAGTGGGGGTAGTCGGGGTATAAGACGGCTAATTGTATGCCGCCTTACGAAAGGAACCCTTATGCCCAGCGTTGCCGTTCTTGCCGCCGATGGCTTTGAAACGATTGAATGCCTGACCATGGTCGATGTCATGCGTCGCGGCGGTGTGCGTGCCACGCTCGTCTCGATCATGCCCACGCGCGAGGTCGTAAGCTCGCTGCAGATTCCCGTAACCTGCGACGCACTCTTTGACGAGATTAACTTTGACGAGTACGACTGCGTCGTGCTGCCCGGCGGTCTGCCCGGCGCAACCAACCTGCGCGCCGACCAGCGCGTCTGTGACGTAGTCTGCGAGTTCGCCGCGACCAAGCATGTTGCCGCCATCTGCGCCGCCCCGTTTATCCTGGGCGAGCTTGACCTGCTCGAGGGACGCCACGCCACGTGCTTCCCCGGCTTTGAGAAGAGTTTCCCCGAGGGTGCCTATACCGGCGACAAGGTCACGCACGACGGCAACATCATCACCGCCAGCGGCATGGCCCAGTCGCTCCCCTTTGCGCTTGAGCTGCTGCGTACGCTCGCCGGCGACAAGGCTGTCGAGAAGGTTGCAGAGGGCATTCAGCTATGATTTTGGCTTCGCAATCACCGCGCCGCATCGAGTTGATGCGCGAAGCGGGCTACGACATCCGCGTCATTCCCGCTGACATCGACGAGACTCCTTTTGATGACGAGACCCCGCTTACGCTTGTCGAGCGCTTAGCTCGCGCTAAGGCTGCCGCCGTTGCCGCCGAGCACGCCGAGCCCAATGAGCTGACCATCGCGGCCGACACCATCGTCACCTTCGATGACAAGATTTTGGGCAAGCCGGCAAACGAGGGCGAAGCCCGCATCATGCTCCATGAGCTCTCGGGGCGCACGCACCAGGTCGCAACTGGCGTCTGCATCGTTAGAGCCGGAGACGCCACAGCCCCGCACGCCGCCGAGAGCCTATCGTTTGTCGATGTGACCGACGTGACGTTCTATGAGCTCACCGACGAGCAGATTGAGCGCTACGTCGCCTCAGGCGAGCCCATGGACAAGGCGGGCGCCTACGGCATCCAAGGCACAGGCGGCCGCATGCTCGTGCATGATATTTCGGGCGACTTCTACAACGTGGTGGGCCTGCCCATCGCTCGCGTCGCGCGTGCGATTCAAAAACTATCGTAATTGCATCTGGCGCTGGGTATCCCCCAGCGCCTACAATTTCGGCGTACCGTACGGATCCCGACCGGGCATAAGGCCCGGCGGAAAACCGATAGGAGTAAAACATGGACACACTGCTTGAGGCCATTGACGTTTGCGATGTCGATGGCTTTTGCTTTGGCAACTATACGGACGAGGAGGCCGGCACCGGTTGCACCGTAATCGTGGCACCCGAGGGCGCCACCGGCGGTGTTGACGTTCGCGGCGGTGCCCCGGCATCGCGCGAGACCGACCTGCTGCGTCCCGAGAACACCGTGGACAAAGTCCACGCCGTCTGCCTTTCGGGTGGATCGGCCTTTGGTCTGGAGGCCGCAAGCGGCGTCGCCCGCGAGCTCGAGAGCCGCGGCATCGGCCTTCCCGTCGGCCCCACCCAGGTGCCTATCGTGTGCTCCAGCTGCATCTTCGACCTCGCCTTTGGCGACCCCACCGTGCGTCCCGACATTGAGGCCGGTATCACCGCCGTGCGCGAAGCGCTCGACAATACCCCCACCACGCTCGAGCAGGGCAACGTGGGTGCCGGCACGGGTGCCACCGTCGGAAAGCTCATGGGGCCCGCCACCTGCATGAAGGCCGGCCTTGGCGCTGCCGCCGTGGCGCTCGGTCCCGTTAAGGTAGGCGCTGTGGTTTCGGTCAACGCCTGCGGCAACGTCGTCGACCCCCTCACTGGCGAGTGGGTCGCTGGCATGCGCGCCGCAGCCGATAGCAACCAGATCGTCGACATGGAGTTCGCCGCCTTTGCCGCCGCCGGATCCATGCAGATGCCGCTCGACCGCACCAACACCACCATCAGCTGCATTGTCACCAATGTGGAACTCACCAAGGCCCAGGCCACCAAGGTGTCCCAAATGGCCGCAGACGCCTATGCGCACGCCATTCGCCCCACGCACACCACCAACGACGGCGACACCATCTACACCCTCGCCAGCGGCAAACTAGACGCTCAGACAAGCGCCGCCGTTCCCTTGGACCTGTTGGGCATGCTCGCCGTAAGAGCCCTGCAGACCGCCATCGTAAACGGAGCCAAAACCGCCAAAACCTCCCACGGCATCCCTGGTGCCGCAAAGTAAACTAGCTCGTCCGGTTGCCCGGTGGGCCTTGGTTATGTTTGCTGCTCTACAGTCCTGGCTCGCACGAAGAGCACATTAAGTGCTCTTCGGCTCGTGCGGAACTCGCGACAAACATAACCAAGCCCCACCGGGCAACCTACCAACCAGATTCTTTTCAGCCCAGGCCCCTGTGTACCGCGCGTCGAAGATCTTCAAATTCACCTATCTGACAATCGATTTATAGCAGAGGCCCTTTGGCCTTTAGTTTGATACAAGTTCCGCACGAGCCGGAAAGCACTTAATGTGCTTTCCGTGCGAGCAGGACTGTTCGCGGTAGCAAACTAAAGGCCAAGGGGCCCAGTCAACCTATCAGCAGCGATTACTCAACAGTTAGTTGAATTTGAAGATCTTAGAGGCAAGACGGTATAGGCCGAGTGTGGTTTTGTCTCCGGCCCGTCCACGCAGATTGGTGAAGATCCCGACCACGCCGTAGCGCGCGTGACGATACATGCGCTCGTCGTAAGCCTTCAGATCCTTCCACAGCGTCTTCAGGCGCTCATCGGCACAATCTTCCTCGGAAAGCTTGGTGAGCACCGAGCAAATCGCCATCATCATGGTGAAGTAGCCCATCATGTACGAACGCAAACGCGAGGACTCGACGTCCTGGTACAGATGGAACGATTCCATCATGATGCGCGTTACGCGGAACTGCTGACCCAGGCGCTTGACCATCGTGGCCTCATTGACGCTCTGACCCTCGCGACCGATAAAGTAGCGATAGAGGTCGATGTCTGCGTAGTACATGGTCTTGCAGCGCGGCAGCGGCACATATGCGTAGATATTATCCACGTAGAACGTGTGTGCCGGCATAGGCAGATTCGACTCGCGCAGCACATCGGTGCGATAGCACAGGCTGTGCATGAGCAAGTTCTGATCGGGACGGAAGTGTCCGATCTGGTCCCAAGAGAAAATCTTTTTGCGCGGCAGGGCAAACTTGTAGCCAATAGCGGTATGTGTGCCCTCGTAAACCTTCTCGTACACGTAGTTCGAGATAAACAGGTCGACGCGCTGGTCGCGCTCCTCAAAGCCACGCAGAATCGACAGCATGGTCGAAAGCGCCGCACCGTCGAGCCAGTCGTCCGAGTCGACAACCTTGTAGTAGGTGCCCTGCGCCTCGCGCAGACCCGAAAGGACGGCAATACCGTGGCCGCCATTCTCCTGGTGCACCACGCGGATGATTCCAGGATAACGGGCCTCCCACTCGTCGGCCTTGGCGGCCGTCTCGTCCTTGGAGCCGTCGTCCACCACGATAATCTCGATATCGGTGGCGTAATTGCTCCCCTCCAAGATGGAGGTGATGCAATGGTCCATGTCCTTGGCGGCGTTATACGAGGGAATACCGAATGTTATGACTTTATGCATGGCAGGCGATAATCTCATCCGAAAGATCGAGGGCGGAATTGGTCACGGCGTCCATATCGTAGTAACGATACTCGGCCAGACGACCCACCGGGTGGAAGTTCGTCAGGTTCTGGACACGCTCAAGATAGCGCTCGTAGAGCTCACGGTTCTCGGGCTCCAGGATAGCGTAGTACGGCGTCTCGCCCGAGCCGGGCGTATAGGCCTTGGAGTACTCCTTCATGATGGTGGTCTTGCCGGGCAAGACCTGACCGGTCATGTTCTTGAACTCGGTGATACGCGTGTAGTCCTCGCTCGTGGTGTAGTTGACGGTGCCCACAGGCTGGAACTGGTCCATATCGAGCGTCTCGAACTTCATATCGAGCGTGCGGTACGGCAGCGCGCCCAGGTCGAGGTTGAACAGCTCGTCGAGTGGACCGGTGTAGACGATCTCGCCACCATAGACCTTGCCGTCGATCTTGACGGTAGTCTCGTCAATCTCAAAGAGGTCACGGGCGTCTACGTCACAGAATACGTCGATCAGATCGTGATCGAGCATATGCTCGAACAGCGCGGTATAGCCATCCTGCGGCATGCCCTGGAAAGGAGCCTGCGGGAAGTAGCGATCGTCATCGCCCACAAAGACGGGAACGCGGCCAGTGATCGAGGGGTCGATCTGGTCGGGCGTCTGGCCCCACTGCTTCATGGTGTAATGCAAAAAGACGTTCTCGTAGACGTAATCGGCGACCTCGGCAAGATCCGGGTCGTTCTTCTTGCGCAGCTCCATGATGGGCACCTTGACGTCCTTGCCAAAGGTCTCCACGAGCTTTTGGTACAGTTCCTCGCCGCGCTCATCGCCAAAGGCGAGCTTGAGGCTCGCATGGTTAAAGGGCACGGGCATAAGGGTACCGTTGATGTTGGCAAGCACCTTGTGCTGGTAGTCCGTCCACTTGGTAAAGCGCGACAGGAAATTGTGGACGCGCTCATTAAAGGTATGGTAGATGTGCGGACCATACTCGTGGACCAGGATTCCGGCCTCATCAGCGCAGTCGTAGGCGTTACCCGCAATGTGGCTACGGCGCTCCAGAACGGCAACGCGATAGCCGATAGTCTCGGCGAGACGGCGGGCACAAACGGCACCGGCATAACCGGCACCGACGACAATCATGTCGTATGCGCCGGCGTTAAAGCCTTCAGGCAGGCCTGAGGTAATCTGCATCGATACTCCTTGTCAAAAGCCACGGGCTCGTTAGCTGGGCTTTTCTCGAACATTCTTCGAGACATATTTATCAGAGCGATTATAGCGCTAATGCGTCCTATAATGAGCTTGCCACACAAGGAAAGCTCAAGCACCGCGGCGAACATAATTGAAAGGTAAACCCGCTAGCAGCGGGTTTATTCGTGAACAGCCGGGCGCCTGGAGCTTAGCGAAACGCTTGTAAGGAGTAACATGAGCGATTTCCTACACCGTATGAAGTCTGCCGCCAAGGCCGACCTTAAGACGATCGTCCTGCCCGAGGGCGAGGATCCGCGCACCATCGTCGCAGCCACCAAGATCATCGAGGAGGGCCTGGCAAAGATCGTCATCCTGGGTAACCCCGACGAGATCAACGTTCCCGGCGCTACCGTCATCGATCCGCGCAACGCCGAGAAGCACGAGGAGTACGCGCAGAAGTTTGCCGAGCTCCGCGCCAAGAAGGGCGTTACCATCGAGCAGGCTCGCGCCCAGGTGATGGACGCCACCTACTTTGGCACCATGATGGTCAAGATAGGCGACGCCGACGGCCTGGTCTCCGGCGCCTGCCACTCCACCGCCGACACTCTGCGCCCCGCGCTGCAGATCCTCAAGACCGCCCCGGGCACCAAGCTGGTCTCTGCCTTCTTCGTGATGTGCACCGATACCCCGCAGTTCGGCACCGACGGCACGCTGATCTTCGCTGACTGTGGCCTCAACATCAACCCGTCCTCCGATGAGCTCTCCGAGATCGCCATCGCCTCCGCTCACTCTTGGTCCACCTTCATGGGCAATGTGGAGCCGCACGTGGCCATGCTCTCCTACTCCACCATGGGCTCCGCCGGTGGCGAGGTTGCCAAGAAGGTCCAGGAGGCCGTGAAGTTCTGCCACGAGAAGGCTCCCGAGCTCGCCATCGACGGCGACCTGCAGCTCGACGCCGCCATCGTCCCCACCGTCGCCCAGCTCAAGGCTCCCGGCTCCTCCGTCGCCGGTAAGGCCAACGTGCTCGTGTTCCCCGACCTCGAGGCTGGCAACATCGGCTACAAGCTCGTCCAGCGCTTCGCCGGCGCCGACGCCTACGGCCCCATCCTGCAGGGCATCGCCAAGCCGGTCAACGACCTTTCGCGCGGCTGCTCTGCCGACGACATCGTGGGTGTCGTTGCCATCACCGCCGTCCAGGCTCAGATGGCTGAGTAGCGGACATATCCCCTCGGGACCCTACAGGGTAAAGCTCTGAAAACGTCCTCGGACATGTCGGAAGCCCCCGCTGCGCGCTACGCGCGGCGGGGGCTTCCTCCGTCCTGCGGAAAATTTTCAGAGCTTTACCCTGTAGGGTCCCTGCCGCTACGTGGCAATCGGGGCATCTGGAGTGGACGGCGGCTTGGCTACGAGCTGGGGCTGAAAATCTGAATGGATGGGTGCCGTTGTTGGGAGTGCAGGCGTTGCTGGCGGTGATCACTTTGGGACTGGAATTTCCGCCTGCTAGTAAAAAAGGCCTCCGGAGCTGTTGCTCTGGAGACCTTTCGTCTACTTGCAAATGCGCGCGTTAGTTGTTCTTGGTTAGACGCTCGACGTCGTGGGCGATCATGTATTCCTCGTCTGTGGGGATGACCATGACCGTGACGGAAGAGCCGGCGGCGCTGATGACCTGCGGGCCGTTGCCCACGGCCTCACGGTTCTTGTTGTTGTCGATACGCACGCCCAGCCACTCAAAGCAGTCGCAGAAGGCCTTACGGATCGACCAGTCGTTCTCGCCGATGCCGGCGGTAAAGGTGATGGTATCCACGCCCGCCATAGAGGCAATCATGGAACCGGCCTGCTGCATAGCCTTGTAGGCGAACATATCGAAGGCGAGCAGGCAGCGCTCGTCGCCCTCGGAGGCGCGTGTACGGATGTCGCGGGCGTCGTTGGAGATGCCCGAGATGGCAAGCAGACCAGACTGCTTGTTCATCATGTCGTCGACTTCCTGGTAGCTGTAGCCGCCCTCGCGCTGGAGGTAGCACACGGTGGCAGGGTCAATGGAACCACAACGGGTGCCCATCATCAGGCCGTCGAGCGGCGTGAGCCCCATCGTGGTGTCGCGGCAAACGCCGTCCTCAATGGCGGCGAGCGAAGCGCCGTTGCCCAGATGGCACGAAAGCAGACGGTGGCAGCACGAGCCCAGAATCTCCTTTGCCATCATCCACTCGTAGCGGTGGCTCGTACCGTGGGCACCGTACTTTCGCACGTGGTACTTGTCGCACACGTCCTTGGGCAGCGCGTAGGTGTAGGCAACCTCGGGCATGGTCATGTGGAACGAGGTGTCGAAGACGGCCACGTTGGGCAGCTCCGGATACTTCTCGCGGCAATACTCGATTGCTGCGGCCTCGCCGTAATTGTGCAGCGGGGCGAGCGGGGCCACCTCAAGGATCTTAGCCATGACCTCGTCGTCAACAACTGCGGAATCATCGAAGTGCCAGCCGCCCTGAACGATACGATGCCCAATGCCATCGATCGTAAAGTCGGTCTTCTCGAGCTCCTCGAGCACGCGAGCGATAGCAGAGCGATGATCGGGGAAGGGAACCTCCTCGGTCTGCTTGGCGCCACCGTTCTCGGAGTGGCCAAAGATACCCATGTCCGAGCCGATACGCTCGCAGTTGCCCTTGGCGAAAACCTCGCGGGTATCGGTATCCAGAAGCTGATATTTAAGGCTTGAGCTGCCGGCGTTGACAACAAGTACGTTCATGAGACTCCTTTGCAGTGCAATACGGTCGACGCAGACCTCTTAAGGCGACCGCATTTTAATAAGAAGTTATCACATCTTGATAAATAGCTATCAGGCATATCGCCCAACGAGCGCAAAAGAGGGACTGAACGGCACTTGGTCGTCCAGCCCCTCCCCTCTTGCAATTACTTGCTGTTGACGATGCGCTCGACGTCGGAGGCGATCATGAACTCCTCATCCGTGGGGATGACGAAGATCTTGACCTTGGAATCCTTGGCGGACAGGCACCAAGCGCCGTCGCCACGCAGAGCGTTGCGGGCATGGTCCATCTTGACGCCCATAAAGGTCAGACGATCGGCCACGCCGGCGCGGACAGCCGGAGCGTGCTCGCCGATGCCGGCGGTAAAGACCAGGGTGTCCATGCCGCACATGGAAGTGGCCATCTCGGCAGCCTTGGCGGCAATCTTGTAAACGAACATATCGAAGGCGAGCTGGGCCTCGGGGTCACCAGCAGCGGCGAGCTCCTCGACGTTGCGGCAGTCGTTGGTCTTGCCGCCGGTCACAGCCAAAAGGCCGGACTTCTTGTTCATCATCTCGTCGACCTCGTCGAAGGTGTAGCCACCTTCGCGCTGCAGGTAGCACACGGTAGCAGGGTCGATGGAGCCGCAGCGGGTGCCCATCATGACACCGTCGAGCGGCGTCAAGCCCATGGTGGTGTCCATGCACTTGCCGTCCTCGATGGCGCACAGGGAAGCGCCGGAGCCAATGTGGCACACGACGACCTTGCGGGCCTCGCCGTTGGTCATCTCGGCGACCTTCTTGGAGATGTAGCGATAGCTGGTGCCGTGGGCGCCATACTTACGGATGTGCAGCTTGTCGCAAACATCCTTGGGAAGGGCGTAGGTCTTGGCGACCTCGGGCATGTTGAAGTGGAAAGCGGTGTCGTAGACCGTGACGTTGGGCAGATCGGGATACTGCTCGAGGCAGTACTCGATAACGTTGGCCTCGGGGTTGTTGTGCAGCGGCGCGAGCGGAGCGACCTCGCGGATCTTGGCGAGAACGTCCTCGTCGACGAGGGAGGAATCGCCGAAGTACCAACCACCCTGAACGATACGGTGGCCGATACCCTCGATCTTGACGCCGTTGGCCTCGAGGTCCTTCAGGACGACCTCGATGGCGACCTTGTGGTCGGGGAACTCGATGTTCTCGGTCACCTTCTTGGAACCGTTGGCAGCGTGGGTGAAGGTACCGCCGGTAAAGCAGACGCGCTCGCAGGAGCCCTTTGCGGACACCTTGTGGGACTTGGTATCGATGACCTGATACTTGAGGGTCGAAGATCCTGCGTTGACGACCAGAACGTTCATGTGTCTCCCTACTAACAGGCGGTGTGGCGCCGCCAGGTTACATACGCTTCAATAATAAACCCAAACGCCCTCGCGCTCGGGTTTATTGCGTTGATATATAAGTTATCGGTGCCTGAGCTTCCGTTTCATTGCACGGAAGAGGCGTCCTCAGATGAGGTTCTCGCCCAGGTTCTTGCCGCCAAGGACGTGCATGTGGAAGTGCATGACGGTCTGGCCGGCGTTGACGCCCTTGTTGGAGATGACGCGGAAGCCGTCCTCCAGACCCTTGGCCTTGGCGACCTCCTGGATGGCGTGAGCCATTGCACCCATGGTCTCGGCCGGCACGTTATCGGCGATATCGCTGTAGTGCTTTTTGGGGATCACGAGCGTATGGACCGGCGCCTGGGGATTGAGGTCGTCGAAGGCGATGACCTGGTCGTCCTCATAGACAACGGTCGAGGGGATCTCGTGGTTGGCAATTTTGCAGAAGATGCAATCGCACATGGTTGGTTCCTTTCTCACAGACCAAGGTAATTATATTTGGTCGGGATGGTTAGAACGAGAGGTTGTCGTCGGTGTTGGCGGCTTCGCCGTCGGCGAGCACGTCGTTGCCGTCGACGTCCTTAAGGAGCACCGAGACCTTCTGCTCGGCATCGGACAAGCGAGTACGCAGGCTCTTGAGGAGCTCTACGCCGCGGGTATAGCTCTCGAGCGACTCCTCGAGCTCCATATCGCCCGACTCCAAGCTGCGGATGATGAGCTCCAGCTCCTGCGAGGCCTGCTTGTACGTAAGCTGCTCGACCGGGGTCTTCTCTGCCATATCTGTTTCCTTTCCTAAAGGTTTGTCGCTATGAAACGCGGCCTACTCGACCGTATCGACCGTTGCAGCCACGTTGCCGTCTGCCATGCGCACGCGGATGGCGTCGCCGGGCTTAAAGGTCTTGGCGCTCGTAGCCACACCGTCATCGCTATACGCGATGGAGTAGCCACGGGCAAGCACCTTGAGCGGAGACAGGGCATCGAGCGAGGCTGCCGCACGGCCTAGGTCGGACGCGGGTTTGCTGAGCATCGTACGCCCCTGATGCTCTAGACGGGAACTCGCAAGCGTGAGCGCATGGCGCTTGCCATCGAGCCCCGAGGTGCTTGCAACCAGGCGCTCGGGCAGGCGCTCAAAGCTGGAGCGGAATGTCCCGACCGAGCGTACTATGGCGCCCGACAGGCGATCGGCGGTCAGGGCAAGCTCAGACTCGCGACGCTCGACCATAAACGTTGGGTCGTTGAGGCACGGGCGGCACGCAGCCGCATCGAGCGCATCGCCCAAGCGGGCCGTATAGGTATCCCAGGCGCGGCGACCGCGCTGGTCGAGCATCTCCAGATCAACCTGATTCGACCCAATCATCGATGCCATCGCGGCACCCAGACGCTGATGGCGCGCCTCGAGCACATCGGCCAACTCCGTCATAGCCGGCGCCACCGATTCTGCCGCCGCCGTGGGCGTGGAGGCGCGGCGGTCGCTCACCATGTCGCAAATCGAGGTATCAGGCTCATGGCCAATGCCGGTCACCACGGGCACAGGACAAGCCGCCACCGCGCGAGCAAGCTCCTCGTCGTTAAAGGTCATGAGGTCCTCAAAGGAGCCGCCGCCGCGCACCAGCAAAATACAGTCGGGCGCCGGCGTGATGGCGGCGGCGCGGCGCAAGCCCTCAATGAGCTCAGCCGGCGCACCCTCACCTTGAACCTTGGCGCCCACGCAGACGAGCTCGACGAGCGGGTTGCGACGACGCAATGTGCGCTTGACGTCGTCGATTACGGCACCCGAAAGCGAGGTGACGACCGCCACGCGGGAGCAGAACACCGGAATACGGCGCTTGCGCGCTTCGTCCATCAGGCCCTCGCGACGCAGCTTTTCGGCCAGTTGCGCCACTTGTTGACGCAGCAGACCCTCCCCCGCCAGCGAGAATGAGCGAGCGACAAAGCTCATGCGGCCCGTGGCCTTATAAAGATTGAAGCTGCCCTTAAAGCTCACCTGCATGCCGTCGCGCAGATCGAACGTGCGCTTGAGATAGGCACCCTTCCAGATGATGCAGTCGACGGCCGCCGAGTCGTCCTTGATCTGAAAGTAGCAGTGGCCGCTTCGGGCGTTGGGGCCACGGAAGCCCGTGACCTCGCCCAAAACGCTCAGCTGCGGAATGGCATCGAGCGCGCCGGCGGCGATCTCCACCGCCTGGCTCACGCTGAGTTCCTTACGCTCCTGCTCGTCCGAACCGTCGAACTCGGCGGAAACGGCATTGCCGGTCAGATTCCAGCCTGCCACGCAGCCTCCTTTCGTTATCGTGCACAAGGGCTCCGGCCCTGCGCAAATTCAAGTCCAACACATAGTACAGCGCCGCGGGGACACAAATCTCCGCGGCGCCTGTCAAGCCAATTTGTTATCGGTTGGAGTTTCTGTTGTAGCGAGCCATCAGGTAGAGCAGCTGAATGATCGAAGTGAGCGCTGCAGCAACATAGGTAAGCGCGGCTGCCGTCAGGACCTTCTTGGCACCATTGACCTGCTTGGAGCTCATGCCCGACTGCTCGATGTACGCCACGGCGCGGCGGCTGGCATCAATCTCGACCGGCAGCGTAACCAGTTGGAACAGCACGCTAAACGAGAAGAAGATCAGTGCGAGGGTCGTGAGTCCCGCGATGTTCATAAACAGGCCCAAGAGCAACACGATGGTCCAGGTGTTCTGGGTAAAGTTGACGACCGGCACGAGGGCGGTGCGAACCTTCATCATGGCGTAACCGCTTTGACGCTGGGCGGCATGGCCCGCCTCGTGGCAGGCGACGGCAACGCTTGCGACCGACCCGCCCGAACGGTTGGCATCCGAGAGATACAGGTTATTGTCCTGTGGGTTGTAATGGTCGGTGAGCTCGCCGGCGACACCCTTGATACCCACGGCGTTGCAGCCGTTGGCGTCGAGCATGCGGCGAGCGACCGTGGCGCCCGTGTCGCCGTCCGAGCGAACCTTGGACCAGGTTTTGTACGTCGAGTTGATATAGCTCTGCGCGGCAAGGCCAAGCACCGTGCAGACAAGAACAACCAGCAGGTACAGCGGGTCAATGCCAAAGCCGTATCCATAGTAATAAGGCATGCGAATTCCTCCGAATCGAGTTACACGTTGGAGGCATTCTACCCATTCGACTGACCAGCAAATCAACATCGATGTTTTGGCAATGTCAGCGAAAACGGCCGAGAGCGAGCAAGGTGACGTGAAAGAGAAGCGACGCGTACTTTGGTACGCGAGCGACGATTGAACGTCAGATTGCCGCTCTCGGCCGTTTGCAGCGTCGAGCTGTTACGCGGTTTGGTAAAACCGCGTAACTATATACCTACAGCAATTCGATTTTGCCGTCCTTCACCGTCAACCCCATATTGCCGGAAAGCAGATCGTCCAGGCGCGAGCCCACAAGCTCAAAGCGCCAACCTTCGCGCAGGCGGCTCTGCTCGGGATGCTCAATGTAGTCGGCCAGGTCATCGCGCGAGGCAATGACCGAGGTCGCAACGCCTGAGCGCTCGGCAACCAGGCGGATAAGCGCATACATAAGGTCAGTCACGCTCTCCAGCTCCGGCGAAATCTGACGATGTCCGCGCACCAAGAGCGGCAGGCGATCGTGCGGACAGCTCGCACCGCGCTTGATGGCCATGAGCGCACCGTCCACGTCGCGCTCCCCCAATTGATCGGTACCGCGAATGCTACGGAACTCCTCAACGCGCACGGGATTGCGCTTAACGAGCGCTAGCAGCGTGTCGTCGGACATGACCCACTTGCGTGGGATGTTGCGCCGCTCGGCGCGGTCCTCGCGCCAGGCGGCGAGCTCGCGCGCGATACTCAGCTGATGACGGCTGCACGAATTGATGCGCTTGACCTTGCGGAACGCCTCGTGGCGATCGGCGCGATAGTGCGACTCGTCAGCCAGCGGGTGCAGCTCGTCGAGCACCCAGTCCACACGGCCCAGCTCGCGCAGGCGGCTCATCATCTCGGTATAGGCGACGATCAGGTACTTGACGTCATCGATCGCATACTCAATCTGCTTATCGGTCAGCGGGCGGCGCGACCAGTCGGTCAGTGACTCGGTCTTGGGCAGCGATACGCCGCAGAACGTCTGAACAAGCGCGCCATACGAAATCTGCTGGCGCTCGCCCAAAAAGGCGGCGGCGACCTGCGTATCGAAAATCGGTCGTGGCAGCACGCCCACGGTATGGAGCATGACCTCCATATCCTGCGAGCACGCGTGGAAGACCTTGGTCACGCTCTCGTCGGCCATAAGCTCGGCCAGCGGCGATAGGTCGTCGATTACCAGGGGATCGACCGCGACGCTCTCAGCAGGGGTGGCAATCTGAACCAAACATAGACGCGGATGGAACGTGCGCTCGCGCAAAAACTCGGTATCGACGGCAATCGCGTCGAACTCACGGGCGCGCTGGCAAAAGTCGAGTAGAGCCTGATGTGTGGAAATGTACATATCAACCCATCGAATAAGGTTAGGCCCGAAAAACACGGGTAGGATATCGGCATTGCCTTACAACTATACTCGGTTAGTCACAGAACGGGAACGTAAGTATGCGCTGCCTTATCATCCACAACCCGGCATCGGGCCCCAGCTCAGATGAAATCTTCGCATTCACGCACGCCCTTGCACAGGGCGGCGACGAGGTCGTGATGCGCTTTATCGGCGATGGCATGGAACCCGAGGACGCCGTGGCAGACGTGCGCGAGTTTGACCGCGTGGTCGTTTCGGGCGGCGACGGCACTGTCTCCAACGTGCTCGACCAGATGCGCGGATGCGGTGTCCCCACGCTCGTCTTCCCCTCCGGTACGGCCTGCCTGTTCTTCTACAACATCGGCAATGCCCCCGAGGCGGCGGCGCTCGCCAAGGCCTGCCGTGCCGGTCGCACGGTCAAAGTCGACATGGGCGAGCTCTTTTGGCTCGACGAGAACGGCAACGAGAAGCGCCACGGCTTCATCATCATCGCCGGCTCGGGCTTCGACGCCGAGATCATGATGAAGGCCGCCCCCACCAAAAACGACATCGGCGAGATCGCTTACTTCCTCTCCGCGCTCGCCACGCCCAATCCCACGGTGGCGCACTTTACGATTGAGCATGACGGCATTGTCGAGGAGCTCGACGGCATCTGCTGCATGGCCGGCAACACCTCGGTCATCCAAAACGACATCAACCTGTTCCCCGACTGCCGTATGAACGATGGCATGGTCGACATTGCGGTCATCGAACCCGTAAAAACTGTGCAGCTTCTACCGACTGTGATCACCGCCGCACTCGACCCCGCCGGCAAGGTACTCGGCCGCCCGCAGTTCAAGATCATCCAGACCAAGGAAGCCAAGATCACCTGCACCCCGTCGCTGGGCATGCAGTTCGATGGCGAGATTATCTCCAGCAATTCGGGCGTCTTTGGAGCCCGCGCGCTTCCGCAATGCCTCGACCTCATCGTCGACGAATTCTCCCCGCTCGGAAAATAGGAGGACCCCATGAACGACAACCCCCTGATTGGCTTTATCGTCATCGTCTTGGCCATGCTCGTCGGCTATGCGATTAACGTAATCCACCGCCGGAAGAAGTAATTCCACACTGGTATGATATTCATCCAATCATCGTCTCCCCCGTTGTTTATGCATTTGCCAAACAGCGGGGGATTTTTCTTTGCGCCCCGTGCAAGGCGCTTTATTCAGGTACAGTAATTGCAGGGCGTCTTTATTTAACTAAAGCTAGATAATGAGTATTCTTGTCCGCTCATCGCATATTTTAGGACGCTCATCGAGTATTTCATCGAAATAGATGAATACTATTTAGACTTCCGATAGGCTAATAGATGTATTTATTAGCTGAAATCCTGCACGGTTCCGCGGGGTTTCAACGGTTGGGAGGGATCATGAGGTTTACTCATCCTGTCAACACGCTCAAAAAGCTCGGCTGCGGCCTTGCGTTTGGAGCAGCGGCCATCATGGCCATGCCGACTTCGGCGCTCGCCTGCACCCAGATCTACATGGGCAGCAAGCTCACGGCAGACGGCAACACGTACTATGGCCGTTCCGAGGACTTCGGTCCGCGCTATGTCAAGCACTTTGGCATTGAGCCCGCACACAAGGACGGCAACGAGTACACCTCGGTCGAGTCCGGTTTTGAGTACAAGTCCAAGGGCGCAACCTACCGCTACACCTTCGTTCGCGACAACCCCTCGCAGTGGGAAGATCGCTACGACGCATATTCCGAGGCTGGCATCAACGAGAAGGGCGTTTCCTGCTCTGCCACGCTGAGCACCTCCTATAACGAGAAGGCCGAAGAGGCCGATCCCATCACCGAGGAGACTGGCATTGGCGAGTACAGCTATGCCAGCGTCATCCTGGGCGAGAGCGCCACGGCCCGCGAGGGCGTCGAGCTCATCGGCAGCCTGATCGACGAGCAGGGCGTCTGCTCCAACGACCAGATCATCATCGCCGACAGCACCGAGACCTGGCTGTTCGCCGCGCTTTCCGGCCATCAGTGGATTGCTATGAAGCTCGCCGATGACATCGCCTCGCTCAACCCCAACATCGGCAACCTCACCTATAACGTCGACCTCGATGACACCGAGAACTGTCTCCATTCCGAGGGCATCGAGTCCATGCCTAAGGAGAAGGGCTTTGCCGAGTACACCGACAGCAAGTTCGACGTCGCCAAGACCTACGGCGAGGAGATTGGCGAGGCCGGTATGCACCAGTGGTCGCGCTATATCCAGGGTCGCGATTACTTCATGACCCCGCTGGCTGAAGGCACCGACTACGAGATCGTCAAGGACGAGCGAGAAGACGCTCGCGCCACGACCGGCGCCCTGGTCCACGAGATGCAGCCGCTGTTCTTCCAGCCCGGCAAGTCCGACTGGAACACCTTTGAGATGATCCGTTCCTTCGCCGCTCGCGGCGAGAATGTCGCCGGCCTCAACGCCAACACCGACGGCGCCTACGCCATCGGCTCCAACCGCAACACCGAGATCCACACCTTCCAGATCCGTCAGGGCATGGATCCCGAGATCGCGACCATCCAGTGGGAGATGCTCTCCAACGCCGAGTTCTCCGTCGCTATTCCCTTCTACTCTGCACTGCTCACCGAGGTCAGCCCCTACTTCAGCGATCAGGATGTCTCCTTCGATCACTGTGAAGAGGAAGACGTCGTGAACAACGAGGAGCCCAAGAACTCCATCAATTACGTCCTCATGGACATCAACACGCTCGCCGAGGAGAACCGCGACAACTGCGCCACCGGCGTCCGCGCCTACCTCGATGCGCTGCAGAAGGAGCTCATCGAGCAGAACCTGACCGTCGACGAGGCCATGCAGGCCGCCGAGGACACCGAGGCCCGTACCGCCCTGGCCAACAAGGCCGGCAAGGCTGCCACCAAGAACACCTACGTCAAGTGCAAGGCCATGCTCGAGGAGATGCGCGACTACCTCAAGGAGGGCGACTTCTCCGAGGAGTTCGTCCCGAGCGACTATGATGCCGACAACGACTGCCTGGTCGAGTCCATCACCTACGCCGACGAGGCCCTCTCCGATGAGGACGTAGCCGAGCCCGAGGTCGAGAAGGAAGAGGCCACCGAGAAGAAGTCCGAGGGCAACAACATGGCCGCCATGGCCGTTGGCGCCGTCGTCGTCATCGGTGTCTGCGGCTTCGTGCTCTATCGTCGCAAAAAGGCCTAAGAACCCCTCACCTTAAGGCGCGGGCGGGAAGGCCAAGGTCGCCCGCCCACCCAGCCGCCCGTTCGACCGGCGGGAAACGTCGCCGAAATCTTTTCAAAAAAGATTTCCCTGTACACACTTCGCTGTGCTATAGTGCAGCGCAACAGCAACTAGGTGCGACCGCGCCATGGCATCACGAAAGGAGTCACCAATATGAAGGACACGATGACGTCTCTCAACAACTGGTGGTGGCGTGATGCGAATACGATCGGTCGACAGTGAGTCTCTCATGCCTGTTTTTGCGCTCTAGGTGATTGGAAGGCCTCCGGTTTCGACCGGGGGCCTTTTTCTATCTCGAGCCCGATCGCATTCGCATCACGCGCCTCCGCTTTTCTCTTGCACTCCCCTTCCGAAAGGATTTTCACCATGTCTCAGAACACCACCGCCGCCCAGCCCCGCACCGTCCAGACCGCCGACCGCGGCAAACTCGATGTCCGCGCCCTCGTCCTGCTCGCCATCCTGCTCGCCGCCGGCTTCATCCTCAACTTCACCGTCGGCAAGGCAATCTCGGGCATCTCGGGCGGCATGATCAGCCCCGAGTTCATCATCTCGGCCTTCTGCCTCACCATCCTGGTCGTTCGCCCCAACATCGGTCAGGCGCTCGTCATTGGCCTCATCTCGGCTGCCGTGATCCAGATCACCACCACTTCGCCCTTTGTCGATTTTGCCGCCGAAGGCATCGCCGCCATGCTCATGGCCGGCATCGTCAACGCCGCCGGCAAGAACGGTCAGGTCAAGCCCGCGATCGCCATTGTCGCAACCTTCCTGACCACCTTTGTCTCCGGCGTCATCTTCATGATCATCAAGATGGCCATGCTCGGCGTGGTAGGCGAGCTCGCCGCCGCCATGCTGCCCGTCGTCGCCATGACCGCCGTCTTTAACGCCATTCTGGTCGGCGCCCTCTACCTGCCCATTCAGAAGGCCCTTAGGCTCAACTAACCCGCTCGGCTTTACGAGCCACCCCATCTTGGCGTTCATTCGTCGCTCGCGTACCCAAGTACGCTTCGCTCCTCTTTCGCGCCAACCTGGGGCCCCTCGTAAAGCCGTCTCCGTGCTTCACCATCAAAGACTGTCCCAAACGACTAGCTTTTGGGGACGTTCTTAAACGACTAGTCATTAAAGAACGTCCCCAATGACTATGAAAGGTATCCATGGAAACGATCATCAACGTCGACGATGTCTCGTTCTCCTATGGCACGCAGACCGAGCAGGCGCTCAGCCACATCTCGCTCAGCGTGAACAAGGGAGATTTCATCGGCATCATCGGGCCCTCAGGCGCCGGCAAGTCTACGCTTGCCGCCTGCCTGTCGGGTGCCGTGCCCCACCACTACACCGGCACGTTCTTTGGGTCCGTCATGGTTGACGGCCACGACACCTGCGAGGTCTCGCTGACCGACGTGTCGCAAATCGTCGGCAGTGTGCTGCAGGATATCGACACGCAGATGGTCGCCTCGGTCGTCGAGGACGAGATGCTCTTTGGCCTCGAGAACTTTGGCGTTCCCCACGACCAGATCGAGCAGCGCGTGAGCGAAACGCTCGAGACCGTCGGCATCAGCGACCTGCGCGACCGCGAGATCGCCACCCTCTCGGGCGGACAGAAGCAAAAGGTAGCCATCGCCGCCATCCTCGCCATGCGTCCGCGCGTCTTGGTTCTCGACGAGCCCACCGCGGCACTCGACCCCGCCAGCTCCACGTTGGTCTTCGAGACGTTGCGTGAGGCAAACCGCACACTTGGAATCACCATCGTCGTCGTTGAGCAAAAGGTCGCCCTGCTCTCGGAGTACTGCAACCGCGTGCTCGTGCTCAACCATGGCGAAATCGCGCTGCAGGGCGAGCCACACGAGGTCTTCGCGCATACCGACGAGCTTCGTGCCATCGGCGTCGACTGCCCTCGCGTCACGCGTATCTTCAATAGCCTCGAAACCGATGGTCTAGTAAGCGGTACCCCTTGCTTGGATGTCGATGAGGCCGAGTGCCTGATTTCGGGCATCGTCGACCCCGCACGCGCGGCTATCGAAGCCCAGGCGCCCGCCGGTTCCCCGCATGCACCGTCGTTGCGCCCTCATGCCAAGGACGCCGAACCCGTACTCACCTTCGACCATGTTGAGTTTGCCTATCCCAATGGCGGAGCCGCCGTACACGACCTTAGCCTGACGCTCTATCCTGGCGAGCTCGTGGGCATCGTCGGCCAAAACGGTGCCGGCAAGACCACGCTCACCAAGCTGCTCACGGGTCTGCTCAAGCCCGCCTCGGGCAGCGTGCGCGTCACGGGACTGGATACCGCAACCGTCCCCACGAGCCGCATTGCCCGCGAGGTCGCAACCCTCTTCCAAAACCCTGACCGTCAAATCTGCAAGGACACCGTGCTCGACGAGGTCGCCTTTGGCTTGGAGCTTGGCGGCATGGACCGCGCCGAGGCTCTGCGTCGTGCCCAACTCGTCATCGACCGCTTTGGCTTGCCGGCCGACGAGGCGCCTTTCTCGCTTTCGCGCGGCCAGCGACAAATGGTGGCACTCGCCTCCGTCGTGGTCGTAGAGCCCAAAATCGTGGTGCTCGACGAGCCCACGAGCGGCCTTGATTACCGCGAGTGCATGACCGTCATGGAAACGGTGCGTACCATGGCCGAGCGTGGCTGCGCCGTAATCATGGTCTGCCACGACATGGAAGTCGTCTCCGACTTTGCCGAGCGCATCGTAGTAATGGCCGACGGTCGCATCCTCGATCGCGGCCGCACGCACGAGCTGTTCTCGAACATCGAACTCATGCAGCATGCCTACGTTGAGCCGCCCCAGGTCATCGAACTCTCGCGCCGTCTGGCATCTTCCGTCTCGCCCGCTTTTGCGCAGGTGAGCGAGGTCACCGATGTCGTTCGAATTACCAAGGAGATGGTCCACCGTGGTTAACGTCATCGACTACATGCCGGGCGATACGCTGCTGCATCGCCTGAATCCCGTCGTCAAACTGGGCCTCGCCGCCGCCATCATCGTCGGCATCTTTTTGTCCGACACCTACGTGGCGCTGCTGGGCTTTCTGGCGCTCACGCTCGCACTGGGAGCTTACGCCGGCGTCGTCGACCGTCTGTTCTCGCTGCTCAAGTTGCTGATTCCGCTCGCGCTTATCATGCTGATGCTCCAGCTGGCCTTTATGCGCGATGGCAACGTGGTGTGGGGTTTTATCACCGACACGGGCCTCATCACAGGATCGAAGGCCTGCCTGCGCCTGCTGGGTGTGGCGTTACCACTCATCCTCATGCTCATGGTGACCAAGCTCAACGACCTTGCCAACGCCTGCGTCGAGGTGCTGCATGTGCCGTATCGCTATGCCTTCACCTTTACCACGGCGCTGCGCTTTGTACCGGTGTTTGGTCAGGAGATGAATGCCATCATGGAGGCGCAGACCGCACGCGGCGTCGAGTACGATACCAAGAACCCCATCAAGAAGCTTAAGCTCATGCTGCCACTGTGCGTGCCACTGCTCATCTCGAGCGTGGGCAAGACCGATGCCACAGCCTTGGCGGCAGAACAGCGCGGCTTCTATCTGCGCACACGCGCCAGCTCGTACAAGCGCTATCCCATCAAGGGTCTGGACATCGCCGTGCTCATCGTCAGCATCGCCCTCATCGCCATCGGCTTCCTGTTCTAGTTCACCACCGACAGCAACCACCCAACGCAAAAGGCCTCGGCTCGCACCAAACGAGCCGAGGCCTTTACTGTTTCCCCAGATAATACCTACCAAAAATAAACCTGTCCCTTTTTGGCAGATCGAGGGCTATTGGCGGTAGGGGGCGCCGCTGCGGATGACGGATTCGCGCACCAAGACGTCCATGGCGTCGAGGGTAATCTCGGGCATCTCGCGGTATTTCTGCAGCACCGAGAGCTCGGTGCAGGCCAGAATGACGCGGTCGCAGCCGCTACGGGCGAACTCCCACATCACGCGGTCGAACTTATCCATATCGGGCTCACGTCCGGCCTTCACGTCATCGTAGATAAGCGACATCACATCGTTCTGACGTTTCTCGCTGGGATAGACAACCTCAACACCCGCAGCCTTACATTCGCGTCCGTAGACGCCCGCGCCCACGGTTCCATCGGTTCCCATAATGCCAATCTTGTGCACCGGCTCGGCCGGCATACTCAGGTTGGGGTCGAACTCGCACTCCCCCATCACCGCACCCGCAAGGGCATAGCGCACCGACTCACGCGGCATGTGGATAATCGGCACCTTCGTAAACGACTGGATCTGGTCGTAGAAGTAGTGCGACGTGTTGCAGGGAATGGCAATGTGCGCACAGCCCAGCGACTCGAGTGCCTGGGCACACTCTTTCATGGTCGCCAGCAGCTTGGCATGCTCGCCGGTCTTAATGGCCAACGTGCGGTCGGGCATGGTCGACTTGGAGAGCACCACCATGTCGATATGTTCCTGATCGCAGGCAGCAGCCGTATGACGCACCACCTGGTCGTAGTAATACGACGTGGCCTCGGCGCCCATGCCGCCGATAACTCCCAGCTTTTCCATCGCCGCCTCCTTGGTGACGCTTGCGCAATTGCGCGTATCGTACCCGCGCCCGCCCGATGCAAACCGGACGGGCGCCGCACTCATCTACTTGTAATACGTCTTGAACAGCTTAAAGTGGCGCAGCTTAGTGTGCCACATGCGCAGCCAGCGGTTAAAGACAAAGTCGCCCTTCATAAACGAAGGGTCGGCGCCCTTGCCTTCCTTGTCCAGGCGATGCACCTTAGCGCGCAGCTCGGGATCCTTGACGTATTTGTCGACGACGCCCATGGGGACGACCATCCACAGAGCCTCGTCCTGCGCCGTCACAAACTCCGGCGCAAACGGGCGGTTGAACACATACTCGTCCACCACATACTTGGCAACGTTAAAGCCGCTGTTGGTAACGTAGTAGTTGCTGCGGCCCTGGCGCGTGTTGAAATCGAAGAACTTAAACGAGCCATCGCGCTCGTCGTACTTAACGTCAAAGTTGGAATAGCCCACAAAGTGAAGGTCCTCGAGCAACTTGCGCACGCCGCCCATGAGCTCGTCATTAGGCTCGGTAATGATACAGGCATGGTTGCCGACACCGTGGGGCTGATGCTCCTCGAGCAGTACGTGACCCAGGCACATCATGCGCACCTTGCCGTTGCGGTCGGAATAGCTGGTGAGCACGCGCATGTACTCGTCGTTACCGGGCACGCGGTCCTGTAAGATCAGGTCGTCGGTGTAGCCACTGGCATACGAGTCGCGAATGACCTGTTCCAGCTCGGCACGGTCGGCAATCTCATAGGCCTTTTTCTGGCCCTCGAACTCGTGCTGCCACCACATGATGCCGTCAGAAGGCTTCAGAATCATCGGGTAAGGAAAATCGATCTGGTCGAGCACTTCGGCAGGCGCCTCACCCTGGGCATTGAGCATCGCCTTGGTAAAGGTAAACGTGTGCGGATGGGGCACGCCATGTTTCTCGCACAGCTCGTAGAAGATCTCCTTCTTCTGGCACTGCTCGAGCATGCTGTAGGGCGCGTAGGGAGCGACGATGTTGTCCGCCAGCTCATGAGCATCCTTGGCCTGAGCCACGAGGGCAACATAGTTGTCGCCACAGCCCACAAGGACAATCGTCTTGTCGGCATGCGCTTGGGCAATGCCGTTGACGGTTTTGAGCATCACGGGCATGGTGTCGATATCCACGTTGGGCGTGTAGTCGATAATCTGGCTGCGGTACGCGGGACCCGTCTGATACTTGCCAAAGACCAGACTCTTGACCTGGTACTCCTCGTAGAAGGCGCGCGCCACCGAATAGGCGTTGATGTCGCCACCGAGCAGCACGGGAATGAACTCGCGCTCTGTAAATTGCAATGCCATGGAAACTTCCTATCTAGAACTGCCCCAGAACGGGTGGTCTTTGAGCAACCGTTTTATTCTAGCGTGCCGAGCCGCCGGCACCCAAAGCTCCACCGTATCTATGGCAAGCAGGCGTTTATGATCGAGCCCGCAGGGTTCCGTAACGTTAAAGTTGAACTCTATGGTTTCTCAACAATTCACTATAACTGCAGGTCAAGGCCAAAGCCTCAAGTTCAACTTGACCCTTTAGAACCTTTAAGGTTCAAGTTGAGGTCGAAAGCAGTAGTAGAATACCTTTCGTACCATAACCTACGATTGATTGCAGAGGGACTGGATGCAGCATTCGAACCATCGCACCGCAGCGCTCATCGCGTCGAAGCCGGCTCGTATCATCACGAGCGCCGCGCTCGCCGTTGCACTGACGGCCGCGCCGATGCTCTCCCCCGTCGCCGCCTATGCCGCCTCGCAGGCAACGCAGGATCAGCTTTCCGCTGCCCAGCAGAAGATCGAAGCCGCCACGAGCGCCTACAACGAGGCCCGCACCAAGCTCGAGGATCTGCAGAAGCAAATCGACACCAACGAGGCAAGCATCGAGAAGATCGAAGCCGAACTTCCCGATCAACAGGCCAAGGCGAGCTCCGCCATGCGCGATCTGTATAAGTATCAGAAGGGTACCAATCCCATCGTGAGCTTCCTGGTCAACGCGCAGAGCCTGGGCGAGTTCATCACCACCTGCAAGTACACCAACCAGATCACGAGCTCGAGCGTCGACGAGATCGAAGAGCTCAACAAGATGCAGACCGAGCTCGAGCAGAACAAGACCGAGCTCGAGCAGGCCAAGTCCCAGCTCGAGGCCGAGCAGAAAACCGCCGAGGACGCACTGGCACAGGCCCAGCAGCTTCGCAGCGAAGCCCAGGCAAAGGCCGAGCAGGAGAATGCCGCCGAGCTGGCCAAGCTCGAGGCCGACAAGGCCGCTGCCGCCGAGAAGCTCTCGGGCGAGGGCGTGAGCGGCAACAACTCCAACAGCCAGGCCAATAACGCCAACACCACCATCGACACCACGGTGAACAACTCCAATACCGGCAACTCCGATTACGACTCGTTTATCAACGAGTGGACGAGTCGCATCGACAACTACCTCGCCGGCTCCCCCATGGCAGGCCAGGGTCATAACTTTGCCGTGGCAGCCTGGAACACCGGTGTTGACCCTCGCTGGTCTCCCGCCATCGCCTGCATCGAGAGCAGCAAGGGCCTCTATTGTGCCGGCTCCTATAACGCCTGGGGTTGGAGCGCCCGTGGCGGCGGCTGGCGGAGCTTTGGCAGCTGGAGCGAGGGCGTCTCTGCCCACGTTGCCTACCTTGGCGCCAACTATGGCTCCACGCTTACCCCGGCAGCCGCCAAAAAGTACTGCCCGCCCACGTGGCAGGACTGGTACAACAAGGTTGCAGCCCAGATGAACCGCATCTAAGATCAACGTCAAAGGGCCCCAATCGGGGCCCTTTTTCTTTTACGCGACGGAGGTATCGACGACACCAGTCGCGTTTGCGATGGCAACAATGATAATCATTGCCAACAAGAGCACACCCATGGCCTTGAGCCAGAGCTTTGCAAGCTTTTTACCGCGATATCTATCGAGTAGTTCAAACCGCCGGCGAAGGCGGCGTTTATCGAGCATCGCAAAATGAATGAGCACTACGAGACCGTCGACGAAGATAAAATACTCAATCGCGAGAAACCACATCGGGTAGTTTTGGTTGGCGCCCGTGGGATGAAAAACGGCAACATGGCTTCCGGCAAAGAAAACAAGTAGCGAAAGATAGACGAATGCGTTCCAAATGCGCCCAATTGTGTCGGGAATGCGGGAAAGTAAACTCGAGCGCTCAGACACCAACGGCAATCCACCCTGAGACTGATCCGTGGGGAGCACGGGCGCAGGGCACACAGCTCGCCGCTCCGGAGGCTCTTGGAAGGAAGCAGCATTCGGCGCGCACGACGGCGTCGGTGCGGACAACGCATACGATGCGCGCACAGCGTGCCCTAGCGCCTTCGCGCTTGCAAAGCGCTTGTCCGGATCGAGTGCCATCGCCATGCAAATAACATCGGCAAGCGAGGCGGGGATATCATATGCCTCGCATTGCTCGCGCATGCCCCGACCCGGCTTGGGGTCGGCCCCCGTCAGACAAAAGAACAGCAGGGCACCGAGCGCATAGACATCGCTTCGCACGCCCGTCTGGCCAAAACCATACTGCTCGGGCGGTGCATAGGGACGCGTGCCAAACTTAACGGTATCGGCATCGGCTCCCTCACGCCACGCGCGAGCGATTCCCAAGTCGATAATCACCAGCGATGAAAACGTCATGCCCGTATCGGGCGTATAGCTCGCGCCCGACACGATGATATTCGAGGGCTTTAGGTCGCGATGGATCACCGGCGCAGCCATCTCCCCCGCCGACGCAAAGCCGGCATGGAGCTCCGCAACTGCATCACAAAGGGCGCCAAACAGTTCACAAGCATAATGGGGCGACTCACCCAAACGTCCCACCAGGGCCCCGAGTGTTTCGCCTTCGATGTATTCCATGACCACGCAAAGCTCGTCGCCCACGCGGCGGCAATCGACAATCCGAGGCAAGTGCTCGTAGCGTCGCCCGGCATGCTGGGCAGCAAACAGGCGTTCATACGCCCCACCAATCTGGGCCGACGCGTCGATGCGCTTGCGAACAAAGGGGCCAAGAGATCCTCCGCCGGAGCCCTCAAAGTACACGAGCTCGGTCGTCTCGACGTCGGAGTGCTTGAGCACACGGTCTACGCGATAACTGTCATCACGCTCGAGTGACGCCAGGTGTCCGGCGAGCGCAGCGGTCAGCTCATCATCGGAATATGTTGGGCTCTGAGTATCCATAGCGTCCATAATAACGCAGGGCATGGACGCCCCATGACGCCCGTGCCCCGCACGTTCTAAATCTCGTGAACGGCGCTTCCGCCGGCAGCCAACCGTTAGCTCACCGTCTCCTCACCAAAGCGATACAGCTCCTCGTTCACCTTTTGCAGGCTGCAGCCGCGATCGATACAGAAAATGATGATGGCGTCACGGCGGTCCTTGCAGTTGAGGACATTGGCGCCCGCCGCCGTCAAGGCGCGGTTGGTCTCCTTGAGCGTCAACGCCATCGCAAAGGCAATCTGCAGCACCTTATTACGGCTTGGGTGGCGCGCACCGGTAAAAAATTGATAACCAAAGGTCTCGTTGAGGTCGGCCATGCGCACCACGCGCGAACGCTCTAAGCCCTTTTCCTGCAGCAGCTGCTTAAGGTAGTCCGAAAGCGACGGGGCGGCAAAGTCGTGCTCTTTGATATAGCCCTCGATACTCGGGGCATCAAGCAGCTCGTTGAGCAACTCTTCGGTTAGCTTCTTATCGGGCATATGGCCTCACCCCCAGCTCGCATAGTAACCATGTTTTTAATTCTAGTTAAAAACCGCTCACGTCAGAACGTTCCCAGCTGGCAACCTGGTCGGGAGATACCGTGCTCATCGCTTCGAACTTCCAGGTGCCACCCGCTTTGAGATGGTTGGTGTTCGCAAGAGCCGTTCCCACCTGATTGCCGTCTGCGTCATACAGAACATACTCAATCTGAATGTAGCTTTGCTCTTTATCCGTATTATTGGTCAACGTGCCAGTGATCATATACGCGAACTGATTAGACGTATCCCCGGCCTCATCCGAAACCGTATAGGGTTCTTGTGCCTCTTTTTGTTCCTCGACTTGCTGGGTCTGTTCGGCAGGCTTTGCTGCATCACCCGTTGACGAATCAGACGAGTTACCACCCATAGAGCCTACAACGCCGGCAACAACGAGCACCACGATGACGCCCAGAATGATCTTGCCGATCGGCTTCTTTCCCTCTTTTGCCATTATGCATCCTTCCTACGATCCGGCTACCGTGCCGGCACACAGCACATCGTAGGAGGCAGCGAGCTCAAATTCATTAGCTGGGAGCTAATGTCGCAACACAGCTTGCCACCTGGCACTCATTGAGTCCTTTTTTTCCTTCACCGAACTCATGCCTTTGTTGTTGACTATTAAACATTTAGACGTAAACTGCTTTGTTACCTTGTCAACATCTGAAAGGAACCTCATTGGGAAAAGACGTACTGGTGCAGCAACTCGTCGACTCATTCGACAGCTGGCCCGCCAAAAAAACCGGTTGCGGATCGTCCCGCATGACACAAGAGCTCTATCCTTTTGACAAGCTCTTCTCTCCCATCAAAATCAACAAGCTCACCGTCAAAAACCGCATTGTCATGGCGCCGATGGGCAATATCGACATGTGCGAGGAAACTGGTCGCCCCAGCGACATGATGCTGCAGTACTTTTTCGCCCGCGCCAAAGGCGGCTGCGGCCTCATCACAACAGGACTCGTACCGGTAAGCCACGGCATCGATACCACGGTCACCGAGCTGGACAAGCTCACCTATTTCCCGCGCATCGATCGAAGCCGAACCGTTATGGCAGGCTGGCGCGACCTTGCCCAAGGTGTCCATGCCTTCGGATCGCGCATTTTTGTCCAGCTTACGGCTGGACTCGGCCGCGTGGGCAACCCACAATGCCTCATCACGCAAAAGAAGTTTCCGGTCTCGGCGAGTTTCTTGCCTAACTACTACATCCCCGCCATTCCATGCATGCGCCTCTCGGACCAAAAGCTGCGCCGTATCGTAAACAATATCGGCCAAGCGGCGGCCGATGCCCATGCCATGGGCATCGATGGCGTCTGTTTGCACGGGCACGAGGGTTATCTTATCGAGCAGCTCGGAAACCCCGCCTTTAACCATCGCAAGCTCGGACGTTATGCCGATTGGCGTCAATTTGGCCTCGATATGGTCAAAGAAATCCGTCGCCGCGTTGGGCCCGACTACCCCATCATGTACCGCATCGACCTTTCGCTTGCACTCGAGGAAACCTATGACGAGCAGGTCATGAATTCGACCTATCTGGGACGCATGCGCGGCGGCCGCACAGTCGAACAGACCCTGTGTTATATGGAAGAGCTCGTGGCGGCGGGAGTAGACATCTTTGACGTCGACCTTGGTTGCTATGACAACTGGTGGATGCCCCACCCGCCTGCGAGCATGCCCGCAGGCTGCTTCGTTCCCGTGGCGCGCGCCGTTCGGGAGCGCTTTGCCGCCGACAATATCCGCTCCAATGCCGGCCTTCCCGTACCCGTTGTCGCGGTGGGTAAGTTGGGCTACCCCGACATTGCCGAACGCGCCCTTCGCAATGGCGACGCCGATATGATCATGCTCGGACGCCCGCTGCTTGCGGATCCCGAGTGGCCCAACAAGGCGTACGCCGGTCGCGTGGCAGATATTCGCCCCTGTATCGGATGCCAGGAAGGATGCCTCAACGAGTTTGTCGAAGGGGGCCATCCGCAGTGTGCCGTCAATCCACGCTGCAGCTTTGAATACCTCATGCCCCAGACACCCGCTCCCACCATAGAACCCAAACGCATAGCGGTGATAGGAGCCGGACCCGCCGGGATGGTCTGTGCGCTAATCGCCGCGCGTCGTGGCCACGACGTAAAGCTCATCGACGCCGAAGATGAACTTGGAGGAAAACTCCTCTCCGCCAGCGCCGCCCGGATCAAGTTCGACCTCGATAATTACCGCTCTTATCTTGTTCGACAGGTGCGCGAGCAGGCAGAAAAACCCAACGGGAACCTGACACTCGAACTTGGACGGGCGGCACGCGCCGAAGATCTTGCAAAAGCAGACTTCGACGCAATCGTGTGCGCGACAGGCACTTCCAATGCGATACCGCCCGTCCCCGGCCTTACGGAGCTTGCAGCATCGGGCCATGCCGTGCAGGCAACGCAGCTACTGCGCCAACCCGCGCTGCTTGGCAACGCCAAAACCGTCGCCATCATTGGCGGAGGGGCCGTGGGCTGCGAGGTTGCCCAATGGCTCACCGTCGAACACGGCATACCACAGGTCAGCGTAATTGAAATGCTGCCTCACATGATGCAGGGCGCCTGCACGGCAAATCGTGGCCACCTACTCCATGCGCTCAGGGGACGCAATGTGCGGCTCCTCAATATGACACGCGTCGAGCGCGCGGAAGTCGGCGGCAAACGCGAGTCTGGAGCCCCATCGAGGTGCGCGCGTCTCCACTTGAGTCGCAACTGCCACAAAAACGTTCCCGACCCCTACGTCTCGTGGTCACCGATCTTGCCCGAGAACGTCGAAAATCCGCTTGCACCCAAAATCGGAAACGACCGGAAGTCGCTCGAGCTAACCTGCGACCTGGTAATCATTGCCTGCGGCGGACACCCCGACGACGCGCTGTTCTACAAACTGCAGCAGACACACGCCGCAGACGAGCTGCATAGCATCGGCGATGGGTTTGCACCCGGCCGTGTGCTCGAAGCGGTCCGTGCGGCATACCGGCTCGGCACCAATATCTAACACGAAAGGATGGGCTCACAGATGAACCTGACCTCCCAACAACAAGCCCTACTCGACGGCGTCAAGGGCCCCGCCATGGCCAAAGTGGTCAAGACCCTCGTTATGTACGGCGAATGCTTTGGCGCCGAGCGTATGGTTCCCGTGACCGGCGCAAACGGTCATCTTGTCACAAGTTTTGGCCTCTCCATGCTCGGTCCAGTCTATGATCTTATGGATGAGCTGCTGAAAGACGGCGCCCTGTCCGGTCAGTCATTCTCGGTCGACCCGAGACCCCTCGACCCCGCCGTCCCGGCCAACCCGCTGCAAAAGCTGCTGTTCAAGATTATGTATTCCAAACAAGACGATTATGAGGCACAGCTGCGCAGCATGGGCCTATTGGACAACGATGCTTTCACCTGCACCTGCTACCAGCCCGAAGTTGGCAATCGACCTCGGCGTGGCGACATCCTAAGCTGGGCAGAAAGCAGCGCGGTGGTCTTTGCCAACTCCGTGTTGGGCGCTCGCTGCAATCGCAACTCCGGCATCATCGAGATGTTCGGCTCAATTGCCGGCTTTGTCCCGGAATTCGGCTTGCTCACCGATGAGGGCCGCAAGGCGACCTGGATCATCGAAGTCGACTGTAAGCGCAAGCCCGAAGCGCAAGTGCTTGGCAGCGCCATCGGCATGAAGGTGATGGAAGACGTCCCTTACATTAAAGGCCTCGACCGCTGGCTTGGCCGCGAACTCACACCCGGCACGCAGGACTACCTTAAGGACATGGGCGCCGCCAGTGCATCGAACGGCGCTGTCGGGCTCTACCACGTGGACGGCATCACGCCCGAGGCCGTCGAACAAGGCGAACACCTCATAGCACCAGACGCCCAAATCTATCGCATTGACGACGCCGAGTTGGAACGCATCCGCTCGAGTTACCCCGTTATGTGGAAGAACCCGGGCGCGCGCCCCAAGCTTGCCTTCATCGGCTGCCCCCACCTCTCGTCTGCACAACTCGTCCATTGGGCAGACGCCATCTGCGATGGGCTGAGCGCCTCCGGCAACTGCCGCGTGCAAGTACCAGCCGTACTGACCGCCGCCCCATCCGTGGCAGACGCCTTCCGCAAGACTGCGGCATACAGACGCCTCTCGACTACCGGCGCCGTCGTCTCGAGCATCTGCCCGCTTATGTACACCAACAACCCGCTGTGCGGCAGCATGCCCATCATCACCAACTCCAACAAGTTGCGTACGTACTCGGCATCGCGCTACTACACCGACGACGAGGTGCTCGCCTACGTCACCACCGGAAAACCAATCAAATAGGAAGGCGACTCCTCATGGAAAAAATCTTTCACGGCCGTGTCGTTGTCCCCGGAACTGCCCACGCCAAGGCACTTGTCTCTCACGGAGGGCTCAACACACTCGCATCGTTTCAGAAGGCACTGATGTTTGGCGACAAAAAGGCCACGTGTTCCGACCAAAACAATCCCGACTTGTACGGCAAACCTTTGGCGGGATGTGCCTTGTGCCTTCCGCAGACTATCGGATCCACCACAGGCGGCATGGTGCTCTTCTGCGCCACCAAAATGGGGCGCCAACCCGCATGCCTGCTGTTTTCCAAACCCATTGACAGCCTTGCCGCCGCTGGCGCGATCCTCTCGGGTGTATGGACCGACACCCCCATGCCCACCATTGACAACCTGGGCGATGAGTTTCTCGATGCCGCGTCGACGGGAGACGCCATCACCGTGACCGAAGACGGCACGGTCATCGTCGGCTAAGGCTATCCGACCCACCGCCCGCAGATGAACAACGTGTTTCGCCATTTCCCACACGCGGTGCGGGCGATAATCTTGACGTATTCGATATACAACACGAAAGGAGTCCCACCATGGGAGCATCGGTATCGGTCGCACAGGGCGCGCCTCTTGATGCAGGCACCTACAAGGCAGACGAGGCAGCCGTCGAGCGTTTTCGCGAATTGCTCCGCATCCCCACCGTTTCGCGTGAGGACATCGCCGAGCGCGACGATGAGCCCTTCAGCCAGTGGATTCCCACGCTTCAGCGACTTTATCCGCATTTCTTTAAAGTCGCCGAGCTCACACGCGTCGACGACTTTGGCATGCTCCTGCGTTGGCCTGGCGCCGATTCCGCCTTGGACCCCATCGTCATGATGGCGCATCAGGACGTCGTGCCCGTCGAGGGCCAAGACTGGAAGCATGATCCCTTTGGAGCCGAGATCATCGACGGCGAAATCTGGGCCCGCGGATCACTCGACACCAAGTGCATCGTCTCGGCTTTTTTCGAGGCCGCCGAGCATTTGATTGCCCAGGACTTCGTTCCCCCGCGCGATGTCTGGTTCTTCTCGAGCGATGGCGAGGAAATCGCCGCACCTACTGCAACCCATGCAGTGCAGTGGCTTCGCGAGCATAACATCCATCCCTATATGGTGCTCGATGAGGGTGGAGCCGTGGCAACCGACGCCCCGCTCGGCGTCACCGAACCCGTTGCCATGGTAGGCGTGTCCGAGAAGGGCCACGTCGACCTTACCGTCACGGCGCGCGCCGACGGCGGCCATGCCTCTACGCCTGCGGCAAACGATGCCTGCCGTCTTCTCTGCCGTGTATGCGAAACTATCTCGGCCAACCCCGGCAAGCCGCAGCTCACGCCCGCCGTCGAGGCCACTCTGACCGAGCTGGGTGCCCGTAGCAGCGCGACGTATCAGGCAATCTTTGGCAACCTGTGGCTCACGCGCCCCGCGGTTACCAAGATCATGGCCGCCAGCCCCGAGACCTCGGCCATGCTGCGCACAACCTATGCGCTCACGCAGCTCGAAGGCTCCAACGCGCACAACGTGCTGCCACCGGTCGCTCGCGCCAATTTCAACGTGCGCATCGCTCCGTTCGAGACCATCGCCGATGCCGTTGAGCGCGCTCGCAGGCTCGCCGCTCAGCAGTGCCGCGCCTCGGGCGTAAGCCCCGACCATGTCACCGTCGAAATCAACGAGGCGATTCCCTACACCGAGCCCGCGCCCATCTCGCCTTACGAAGACGATGCCGCCTTCAACTACATCCATCGCTGCGTGTCTGGTGTCTATCCCGAGGCCGGCTTTGCCCCCTACGTGCAGAACTCCTGCACCGACTCGCGCGAGTTCAACGAGATCTGCGATCGCGTCTACCGCTTCTGCGGCTTTATCTACTCGGGCGAGGCGCGCAAGCTCATCCATGCCGCCAACGAACGCATCGGCGTCGACGTCTACAAGCGCGGCATCGAATTCTATGTGGCGTTTCTCGCCAACCTTAAACAACTGTAGGACAGGAGGGCCGATAGCGCCCCTCCCCGCTTTTACCGACCAGGAGAACCAGCATGACCCAACCGAATCTTAAGCGGGCGGCCCGGCTCGATACCAAGGCCGTCGCCCTCGCCTCTCTACCCTTTATGGGCATGATCAGCTTTTGGCAGGTCTACGACGGCATCGTTCCCAAGATGCTCACGGGGACCTTTGGCCTATCCAACTCGCTCACCGGCGCGATCATGGCCATCGATAATGTCTTTGGTCTGTTCCTGCTTCCGCTCTTTGGCATCCTCTCGGACCGTTGCACAAGCAAACTCGGGCGCCGAACGCCCTTTATCTTGGGCGGCTCCGCGGTGGCGATGTTCTCCGTCCCGCTCATCGCGATTGCCAACAACATGGGCAGCCTACCTCTGCTCCTTGGCGCGATTATCCTCACGCTTTTGGCAATATGCGCCTACCGCACCATGACGGTTGCCATCGTGGCCGATATTACGCCTCGCCCACTGCGAACCAAGGCGGACTCGATCGAAAAGATCGTCGGCTATGCGGGAACGGGCCTTATGCTCGTCGCTATCTCGGTCATGGTTCCCAAGGCCGACAAACCCGATTATCTTCCGCTCTTTATCTTGCAGGCCGCTTTTATCCTCGTGTCGGCCGTTGTCTACGGCATCTTTGTCCGTGAGCCCGCCCTCGTCGAAAAGATGCGCGAGAAATCGCTGTCCATGGGCATCGACGAGGATCAGATTGACAAAGATGACTCCCCCGAGGCCGGCGGTAAGGAACGCATTGTAGACACCGGCGTGCGTCGCTCCATCATCATGCTGCTCGCCGCAACGTTTTTCTATTACATGAGCTATAACGCCATGACCACCAATATCAGCCGCTATGCCGATATGTTCTACGGCATGGAGGGCGGTTCCTATGCCATCATCAATATCGTGACGATTGCAGGCGCGCTGCTAAGCTACGTTCCCTTGGCAAATCTTTCGCTCAAAATCGGCCGTAAAAAGGTCGCCCTGGGCACCGCCGTCATCATGGTTTTATGCCCCGCGCTTCTTTGGCTGGCACCCGGTTTCTCGCCCGTGCTGTACGGCGTCTTTTTGTTGATGGGCGTTGCGCTGGGCGGCGTGGACCTGTGCGTGTACACGATGATTCTGGAGTGCTGCAGCTCCCAAAGCGTGGGCCGCTACTCCGGTTACTACTACACCGTGAGCATGGCGGCTCAGGTGGCGACACCGATTCTCTCCGGCATCGTTATGGACGTGGCGCCGTCGATGCTCTTCGCCTACATCACGGCAATGGGCATGTTTATGGCCGCGAGCATTGCCGCCGCCAAGCACGGCGATGCCATCTTGATCGACGAGGTCGCTCGCCGCGAGGCAGCAAAGTAGGAGACCGAATTAACTACCGTGCGAAAGGGGTCGGACGGGCAAAGCGCCCATCCGACCCCTTTTTCGTTTCATCCTCAAGAAGCTTATCGAAGCCTACCCCACCGTGACGGATTCCCCAGTAAAGGTGCTGATGAGCAGCAGGATAAAGAACGCCAAGTAACTGATGCTCAGCGGGTACGCAATAATCAGGAAGACGACCCAGCCGGCATTGGTGTTACCATCGGCACGGCGTTGCTCGCGATTGCGGCAGAGCCAAATCGTCACGCCAATGGCCACAATCAACAGCACAAGTGCCGCTGCCGCCAGTCCAGCAAGCGCAAACATCACGCCAATGCTCACAGCAATAACCGGAAGCAGCAGCAAGCCGCATCCACACCCACCGGGACTATAAACGACAGTCTGTCGGCGCTTCATCATCACTCCAAGTCAAGCAATCGTTTGTAGACATCGAGGCCCTTGAGCAAAATTTCCTCATCAAAGAGCATGGTATCAGTGTGAAGAGCGCTCATCGCATAGGCTGGGCAGCCATCAGCGTCAATCGGGTTTTCTTGCGCCTCCGGCACGCCCGTGCCCAGCAGGAAGAACACGCCCGGCAGATGGCGCTGATAGAAGGCGAAGTCCTCGGCAATCAGCAAAGGCTCATCCACGAGCTGCAGCTCGGGCAAGGCAGACGCGACATTGGCAAATAACTCGGGGTCGTTGTCGACCGGCGGATAGCCCTCGGCAAAATCGAGATCGTACGTGCAGCCCGTTGCGGCGCAGGCATCGTCCAGCACGCGGCGCACGCCCTCGCGTGCCCGGTCGAACATGTCGTCTGTAAACACACGCAAGCTACCGGCAACATGGGCCTCCCCCGCCACCGCATTGCAGACGGTGCCGGCCTGCAGCAGGCCAAACTTACCGATGCAGGGCTCATCGGCACCCAGCTCGTCCATCAGCTCGCGCTCGGCAACCAGGAACTTTGCCGCCGCCAGCGCTGCGTCATGTGATTCCTCGACTGGAACGCCGTAGGTCTTGGCGATATGGATGCTCGTGCCATGGATATGAATGTGCGTCTCGCTCGAGCGCGCCAGCAGCGGACCGGGACAGCTCGCCAGCGCACCGGCAGGAAGATCGGGCCACACGTGAAAGCCAAAGATGCGGTCGACCCCGTAGCGCTCGAACACGCCGCTCTCGCATACCGTCTTAGCGCCACCGGTTGTTTCCTCGGCCGGCTGGAACACAAAAAGCACGTTGCGCTTAATAACGCCCGGCTGCTCACGAATCGTACGGTCGACAAAAGTTGCCGCCGCGAGGGCCATAGCCATGTGCCCGTCGTGGCCGCACGCGTGCATCTTGCCGGGATGCGTCGAGGCAAAAGCGGCGCCCGTCGTCTCCGCAATAGGCAACGCATCCATATCGGCACGAATCGCCGTGGCATGCGAGGCACCCGTGCCAGCGTCGAAGAAAGCGCACACGCAACTAGGGCACGGATGGATCACCTCGCAGGCAAGCGGAGCGAGCACGCCCTCGATATAGGCGATAGTTTGCGGAAGATCGAAGTCGAGCTCCGGAATGCGATGCAGGTCGCGACGATAGCGACGGAGTTCTTGGAGCTCGGTCATGGGGATTCCTTTCATGGGGCAACTCAGTTGTCACCTATTGTGACGCAGGATTGTGGCGCCCTCGTTTCTAGCATGATGCTGCATTTTTTAAACGTTATATACGAATACTCTTGTTTGGTAAAGTGCAACGTGGTAGGGTCTTTACCACTTGATAGAGGCGCGGGCACGAAGAGCCGCGGGCGAGTCGGCAGACTTTGACCCCGCGGGGAGGCGAAACCCGCCGAACTGGGTTTTTCGGGCACGAACAGCCTGGTGGGCCTGCGGGAAACACTCGCAGGACTGTCTGCAGCAATGCGGGAGCGCTATCCGGACATTGGGTCCACGCTATGCGGATTCGATGCGCAGATGGCGCCGTCTGGATAGCGAGGTTTACGGGACATGGCATTGACCCCCAACGAGGCATATGCGGCCAAGCAGCCGTTTGTGGACAAGGAGACACTCGAGCATATCGTCGAGCAGTTCCCCACGCCGTTTCATCTATACGACGAGGCGGGTATCCGCCGCAACATGCAAGAAGTGCGCGACGCCTTTGCGTGGAACCCGGGGTTTAAGGAGTACTTTGCCGTCAAGGCCAACCCCAACCCGGCCCTTATCTCAATTCTCAACGAATACGGCTGCGGCTGCGATTGCTCGAGCTATACCGAGCTCATGATCGCCCGCTCGCTGGGCATCACCGGCCATGACATCATGTTCTCGTCCAACGACACGCCGGCGGCAGACTTTGAGCTCGCCGACAAGCTGGGCGCCATCGTCAACTTTGACGACATCAGCCACATCGAGTTCTTTGAGCGCGTTGCGGGACCCATCCCCAAGACGGTCAGCTGCCGCTTTAATCCGGGCGGCCTGTTCCAGCTCTCCAACGGCATCATGGATAACCCCGGCGACTCCAAGTACGGCATGACCACCAAGCAGCTCTTCGAGGCCTTCCGCATGCTCAAGGCCAAGGGTGCCGAGGACTTTGGCATCCACGCATTCCTTGCCAGCAACACCGTCACCAACGACTACTACCCCAAGCTTGCGCGCATCCTCTTTGAGCTTGCCGTGCGCCTGGAGCGCGAGACCGGCGCACATGTCGCCTTCATCAATCTATCCGGCGGCGTCGGCATCCCCTATCTGCCCGAGCAGCAGGCCAACGACATTCACGCCATCGGCGAGGGAGTGCACGCGGTCTATGACGAGATCCTGGTTCCCGCCGGCATGGGCGATGTGGCCATCTGCACCGAGATGGGCCGCTTTATGATGGGCCCCTACGGCTGCCTGGTCACCAAGGCCATCCACGAGAAGCAAATCTACAAGGACTATATCGGTGTCGACGCAAGCGCCGTCGATCTGATCCGCCCTGCCATGTATGGCGCCTACCACCACATTACGGTGATGGGCCAGCCGGGTGGCTCCGACAAGACCGCGGCTCCTGTCACAAACACATACGACATTACGGGCAATCTGTGCGAGAACAACGACAAGTTCGCCATCGATCGCGAGCTGCCGCAGATCGACATGGGCGATGTGCTCGTGATCCACGATACCGGCGCGCATGGCTACTCCATGGGCTACAACTACAACGGCCGCCTGCGCTCCGCCGAGGTGCTGCTGCGTCCCGACGGCTCGGCCGACCTTATCCGCCGCGCCGAGCGCCCGGGCGACTATTTTGCCACGCTCGACGTGCTGCCGTGCGGCCGAGAGCTGCTGGCCAAATCGCGTGCCGAAAGCGCTCGTCGTCGCGCTCAGGACGAGCGCCTGGCCGTCGCCGCCCAATGGAACAAACGCATCCAGATCGCGGAAGCGAAGGGGAAGAACATGGATATCCGCAACCTCGAGGGCTCAATCGTCGCCCTCGTCACGCCGTTTAAAAAGGACGGCAGCGTCGACTTTGACGCGCTCGAGCGCCTTATCGATTTCCACCTGCAAAACGGCACCGACGCCATCCTCACCCTGGGCACCACCGGCGAGAGCGCCACAATGACCGATGACGAGGACAACTCCGTCGTCGCCGCCGTGGTCAAGCATGTTGCAGGACGCGTCCCCGTCATCGCCGGCTCGGGCTCCAACTCCACGCAAACCATGCTCACCAAGTCGCTCACTTACCAAGGCCTGGGCGCCGACGGTCTGCTGCTCATTACCCCCTACTACAACAAGTCAAATGAAGAGGGCATCTACCAGCACTTTAAGACCGTCGCCGATGCCGTGGACATCCCTTGCATCCTCTACAACATCCCCGGCCGCTGCGGCTGCGGCATCAGCGAGCGCAACGTAGAGCGCTTGGCCGCGCACCCCAACATCATGGGTATAAAGGAGGCCTCGGGCAACGTCGCCTACGCGGCCAAGATCGCACACCTGCTGTCCGACGACTTCCGTATGTACTCGGGTGAGGATGCCCTCACCGTGCCGCTCATGAGCCTGGGTGCCTCGGGCACCATCAGCGTGTGGGCCGATGTTCAGCCGCAGCTCGTGCACGACATGTGCCGCGCCTATCTGGACGGTGACGTGGCACGTGCCCGCGATATCCAGATTGCCGGCCAGCCGCTCATCAACGCCCTCTTTAGTGAGGTCAACCCCATCCCCGTCAAGGAAGCGCTCGCCCAAATAGGTATGATCGAGGCAAACTACCGTATGCCGCTGTGCCCCATGGCCAACGACACGCGCTCCGCACTTACCGATGCTCTGAAGGGAGCTGGTCTGCTTGATTAAGACCGTCATTATGGGAACGGGCCGCATGGGCTCGCTCATCCGCACCACCGCCGAGGGCGTTGTCGACGCCGCCGGTCAGCCCGTTTTTGATATCGTCGCCCAGATCGGCTTCGACTTGTCCGAGCTCGAGAACGCCCCGGCAGCCGACGTCATCATCGACTTCTCGAACGTTGCAACCTTCGATGCTGTCGTCGCCTATGTCGAGCGCACGGGCGCGGCGTTGGTCTCGGGCACCACGGGCTACACACCCGAGCAGATGGATCGCCTGCGCGAGCTGGGTCAGTACGCCCGCGTCATGCACTCCGGAAATTACTCCATCGGTATCGCAGCCCTGCGTCATCTGGTGGCCCAGGCCACACGCGAGCTGCCCGGCTTTGACTGCGAAATCGTCGAGACGCACCATAACCAAAAGGTCGATGCCCCCAGCGGCACTGCCAAGTTGCTGCTCGATGCCGTCGTCGAAGCCGAGCCCGAGGCAGGCTACCACCCCGTCTATGGCCGCGAGGGCATGTGCGGAGCGCGCGACCCCAAGGAGATCGGCATGCACTCGCTGCGCGGTGGCACTGTCGCCGGCGTGCACGAAGTGAGTTTCTTTGGCCAGGACGAGGAGGTTACGCTCGCGCACCGCGCCACGAGTCGTCAGATCTTTGTCAACGGCGCCCTAGCAGCCGCGCAGAAGCTCGTCACCCGCGAGCCCGGCTTCTATACGTTCGACCAGGTCATGTTTGCTTAACCAGGTATCAACCGGATTCACTCAAAGGAGAGACAGCAAATGAGCAATGCAGCCGAGATGGATGCACAGGAGATTATCAACTACATCGCCACCGCGCCCAAGAAAACGCCCGTCAAACTGTACGTGCGCGAAAAGCCGGGCATGAAGGTCCAGTGGGGCAACGCACACGTCTATGGCGGTCGTCGTGGCAAGACTGTTTTTGGTGACTGGGATGAGCTTAAGGCCATCCTGGACGCCAACGCCGACTCCATCGATTACTACGACGTTGAAAACGATTGCCGCAACTCCGCCGTACCCATGCTCGACCTCAAGGGCATCAACGCCCGCATCGAGCCGGGCGCGATCATCCGCGACCGCGTCGAGATCGGCGATCGCGCCGTCATCATGATGGGCGCCATCATCAACATCGGCTCCGTCATTGGCGAAGGCTCCATGATCGATATGGGCGCCGTGCTGGGCGGCCGCGCCACCGTGGGCAAGAACTGCCACATCGGCGCCGGCACCGTGCTGGCAGGCGTCGTGGAGCCCGCCAGCGCCACGCCCGTCATCATCGAGGACGATGTCATGATCGGCGCCAACGCCGTGGTCCTGGAGGGCGTGCACGTAGGCAAGGGCGCTGTCGTTGCCGCCGGCGCCGTGTGCGTCGAGGACGTCCCCGCCGGTGCCGTCGTGGCCGGTGTCCCCGCCCGCGTCATCAAGATGCGCGACGAGAAGACCGACAGCAAGACCGGCCTCGAAGAGGGCTTGCGTCAACTTTAATAGTTACGGCGTTTTACCAAACGCCGTAACTACTCGACGCTGCAAACGCCCCAGAGCGGCAATCTGACGTTCAATCGTCGGGCATGACCAAAAGGTCAATGTCCTCCTCTTTCACGTCACCATGCTCGCTCTGGGTCGTTTTCGCTGACGTATGCTCAACCTGCGGCGCAATGTCAGCAACCAAGCCGAAAACAAAAAAGGCCGAAGCCCATCGGGGCTTCGGCTTTCATCATCTCAGGGTTCCGTCGTATTCAACCATGGCGGGTCGCTTTGACAGGCGCCCTGCGGCCGTCTTATAGACCTCGGAACGGTCGCGCCGCCCTATTGCCACGATCTCGGCAATCTCAACCGTTCCGTCCTCCCGGATTCGAAAAACCATTCGGAGTCCTGCATTCCGCCATTTGATCTTTTTGCAGCCGGCAAGCTCACCGTGAAGCGGCGTTCCAATTTCATCAGCGCGCGTCTTTAATTTCGCGACTGCAATACGGACGAGTCTTCGCTGAGATCCATCTAGTTTTTGATACTCCTTCTCGACGTCTCGATTCAAAAAGCCGACGACAAAATGCCCACTCATTCGAAAAGATCCTCATCGGGAATCGCGTCCGGATCCATCGATTCAAACTCCGCGAGCTCCTCGGTAGTTAGGGCGTCCTCAAACGGAACAAATTCATGCGGACCATGCTTGACTCGATCCGCAGCGATGCGATTTATCTCAAGTTCGTGCAGATACTGCAGCGCGCCGTACATTTCCTCATAGGCGGCATAGTCGATAATCACGGTATCGATATCGTTATGATCGGCAATGAACTGTGGTGCGCGTTTTGCGCGTTTACGAATGGCAGATAAAGACTTGCTTGCTTCGGTAGCCGAAACAACCTGGTCTTTTGTAAACACCGGTTTTTCCAGAACAAGTGGGGACATTTTGACCTCCAAAAAATAATCTGGATTATATTTCAAAGTATACTTCAAAATATAATCCAGACTTTTATTCGAAAGAAAAAAGCACTATCGATTCTCGATGCTGCCGATATTCTTGAGCTCGATGGAGATGAGGCCGTTGGGCTCGTTGACAAACTCGATGTACTCAGAGTTCGAACCCATCTCGGCCGGGAAGCTGATCTCGATGCCCGTGTCGGTACGGATCTTGTGATTGCGCACCGCCGCGCGTTCGACCTGCTTGCGCTCCACGGGCACACGCTCAGGCACCTTCTCCTCAGTCAGTGCCGCGCGCACGCTCTCCTTGATAACCGGCTCGTCCTCAAAGACCTCATCGACGATATCCCAAGGGGGCAGTTCCTCGTCATCCTCAACTTTCTCGGCAACAGCAGCCTTAACCTTGGCGAGTGCTACAGCCGTGTTGGCACCGTGCTCCTCGGCGACTTCCTCGACCACACGCGTCACGGTGTCGATGACCTCCTTGCCCGATACCCCCGTGTCGCACTGCAGCAGGCCATCGGGGATAAGCATACGGTCCTCGCCGGCAATCTTGCGCTTCTTGTCCACGTAGCCGATCTCCATGGTGCTTGCGCGCACGATGGCATAGCTCGGCACCTTTTGCGAGGGGTTCGGCAGAATGGCGTAGTGGCGCGCGATGTCGTTGCGCACCTCCCCTTCCTCGCGGCCCACTTCGTGCATGAATGCCTGCTTGGAGCCCAGCAGCATCACGGCAAACCAGCGGGCATCCTCATCGTCGTCAAAATCGGCCACGAGCACGTCGGTGGACTCGGCTTTCTCGGCTTTGGTGAGCTCGGAGGAGATAAACTCCGCAATCTGCTGCGACAGGTCCACGAACTCGCGCTCGCCAAAGAAATAGCCCTTGAGCTCGCCGCCAAACGCAGAGTTCTCGGCAAACGTGGCGCGTTTATTGTCGGCCGAGGTGCGCGCGCGGCGCAGATGCGTGGTCACGAAGTTGCGCACGGTGCGGCTCTCGATATCCAACTCGCGCTGGCTCATAACGTTGACGGCAGAGTCAAAGTCCAGGATATGCAGAATCGCGTGATTGATTTTCATATACGGCATTCCGTTCTAGATCGATTTCGGCACGAACCAGTATAGCGGTCGAGCCCGCCCCAGACGCATCGAAGATTGGTGCATCGGGGACAGGTGCTTTGCACCAATGGCTAGCGCAGGAGCTCGGACTGCCAAGCCTCGAGCTGTTCTGCCAAACTCTTGCCGGCAGCGGGCATGTCGATCTGGGGTCGTTTGGGCAGCAGTGCGCATTTAAGGATTGCCACGATGGTCTGCGAGACAAAACGTCGCGTATCCTTGTCAAAGCCTTGCGCAGCCTGGAGCATCACGGGCAGGCTCTCGCGCAGATTCCCAGCGATATCCGCAAACCGCTCAGCACCCGTAGCCTCAAACACAGAGAACAACGCATCTACAAAACGCTCGCGCTCGCTGGGCGACACTGCAAGCAGCATCTCGCGAATGGAGCCATCAACGTATCGAGCACCGGCAGACAGGCGCTCACAGTACACGAAGTCGTGGCCATCAACCACCCAGCTAAAGGGATTGTGCTGCAGCAGGCTGAACTCGGTGCTCTCAACGATGGCATAGTCCTCCTGTGTCTCGAACATCATGCCAAAGATCGACGACCGAGGTAGCGTCTTGTCGATTCGACCGGAAAGATCGGCAAAGGCGTCGCCGTTCAGGAACTCCTCGACGAAACCCGGACCATCATGGGAATATGCCCGTTCGATTCGCTCACGGGCGACATCGGAGCACATTGCCGCACCGTACACCGCAAGGTTTCCACCCTTGGAATGACCTCCGCACAAAAGCGGCCCGTCAATCGCATCCGCCGCCTCGTCCACATAACGTGCCGCGGATTCCTGGGCCGGCACAGGACACCGGAACGCCATGTTAAAGTCCTCTTTCCAACCCACAATCGTGCTGTCGGTCCCCCGGAAGGAAAGGTAACTAAACCCCGCCGGAAACCGGAACGCCATGGCTGCAAACTGCTCCGTCGCCACCACATCGCTCACAGCACGATAGCCGCAAACGTGCACGCCACGGTAGCGAGGACTTGCTGCCACGGCCTCCAACAAGGCCCTGCTCCCCTCCGGGTCCCACAAGTCGTCAATCATGTCCCGATAGCACTCGGCACGCAGCAGCTCGCGTACGTCTAGGCCCTGCCAGTTCGTCAGCTCCGCCATATCACCCGGCAAACGCAAATAGGACAACCACGCAAAGACCAGGCTATCCACCGCGCAGAACGGCCGCTCCTCAAACGGATCAAACGCCGTCTGGGCATAGGTCAAAAAATTAGGCGAATCCGACATGGCCCTCCCATCGACTATAGTGCATTGGGGTCAGGTTACTTTGCACCAAAAAAGCGCCCGGGCCGCGTGGACTCGGACGCCTTCATTGTAGCTTTTCGCTCTAGCGAGCTTGATTTAGCAGGAGAAGTCGACGCTGTCGATGATGTCCTTGAGGGCCTTGGCGGAGGCGGTGAGCTCATGCTGCTCGTCATCGTCCAGCGGCACGGGGACGCGGCAGACAACGCCGTCGCGGCCAACGACGGTCGGCATAGAGATGGCAAGATCGGACAGGCCGTACTCGCCCACCATGAGCGAGGAGACGGGCAGAACGGTCTGCTCATCGCGCATGACGGCGGTGCAGATGCGCTTGACGGCCATGGCGACACCATAGTAGGTGGCGTGCTTCTTCTCGATGATGGTGTAGGCGGAGTTCTTGACGTCCTCGGCGATACGTTTCTCGGCGGCTTCATGCTCCAGGTGGCCGTGAAGCTCGCAGAAGGTGTTCAGCGGAACGCCGGCAACCTGAGCGCTGGACCAAGCGACAAACTCGGAGTCGCCGTGCTCACCCATGACGTAGGCCTGAACGTCGCGCGGGTCAACCTCGACGTGGGCGCCAAGCATCTGCTGCAGACGGCCGGTGTCGAGCACGGTGCCGGAGCCGATGACATGGCCCTCGGGCAAGCCGGACATCTTGATGGCGGCATAAGTCAGAACATCGACCGGGTTGGAGACGATGAGCAGAATACCGTCAAAGCCGGACTTCTTAATCTCGGGGATAATGGACTTAAAGATGTTTACGTTCTTGTTGACCAGGTCCAGGCGGGTCTCACCGGGCTTCTGGGCAGCGCCAGCGGTGACGACGATCATGGCGGCGTCGGCGACATCGGAATAATCGCCGGCGTAGATCTTCATCGGCTCGGCAAACGTCATGCCGTGCGCGATATCCAGAGCCTCACCCTCGGCGCGGTTCTTGTCCACGTCGATGAGGACCATCTCGGAGAACAGACCGCTCTGCATCAGAGCGAACGCCGAAGACGAACCGACGAAGCCGCAGCCGACAATAGCGACCTTCTTCTCGTTAACCATTAGAAACTCCCATCTCTCTCCACAAACAAGCCGCCCGGGAACGACCCGAGCGGCTTGCCGTAATCCCAATACATCCAATCGGGACTTTGATTATGCTCCTATTCGCAGCCAAAAATCGACCGTTTACCGAAATTGTTTGCAGAATTCGTAAAATAACTGTACGAAATCGGTTTCGATATATTGACGAGGCGAAATAGCTTTCTAATACAGGCCCGCCTCGCGAATGGCCTCGACAGCCAAAGCGATCTGGTCGGGCGGCAAGACCAGCGCCATGCGCACGTGTCCCTCGCCCGAAGGACCAAAGCTCGCGCCCGGCGTCACCACAACGCCGGCCTTCTCCATGAGCTCCTCGCAAAACGCCATCGAATCGGTGCGGCCACCGGGGAGCTTGGCCCACACAAACATAGAGCCATGCGCGTTGGGACGCTCCCAGCCCAGGCCCTCAAGACCGTCGCACAGGACATCGCGGCGCTCCTGGTACTTCAGACGCTGTGCCTCGACCTCATCGCGCGGGCCATTAAGGCACGCGATAGCAGCCTTCTGGATCGGGAGGAACATACCGAAGTCAATCTGGCTGCGCAGCTTGGCAAAGGCCGAGACCACGTCCTCGCGACCGACCAAAAAGCCAATGCGGGCACCGGTGACGTTAAACGACTTGGAAAGCGAGAAGAACTCCACACCCACCTCGAGCGCACCGGGATACTGCAAGAAGCTGCCACCCGGCTCGCCGTCGAACACGATGTCGGAGTACGCGTTGTCATGGACGATGAGCAGGTCGTGCTCGCGGGCGAAAGCGATGATCTCCTCGTAGACCTCGGGCGTGCCCACCGAGCCCACCGGGTTGGCGGGCAGCGACACGATCATATACTTGGCACGATCGGCAACCTCGGGATCGATACCCGCCACATAGGGCAGGTAATTGTGCTCGGCAATCAGCGGATAGTACTCGAGCTTGGCATCGGCGATCTTGGCACCCGCCTCAAAGACCGGGTAGCACGGATCGGGCACCAGGATGGTGTCACCCGGGTCGAGCAGGGCCAGACCCAAATGACCCACGCCTTCCTGCGTGCCGTTGCACGACTGCACCATGGACGGCGTAATGCCCGAAACGCCAAAGCGGCGCTCATAGTAATCGCACACAGCCTGCTTGAGCTCGGGCAGGTCGCGCAGGGCATACTTCCACATCTCGGGATCTTGGGCTGCTTGCGTGAGTGCCTCGACCACGTGATTGTACGGCTTAAAGTCGGGCGTGCCCACGCTCATGTTGTAAATGGTCTTGCCCTGAGCCTTCAGCGCGAGCAGTTTGTTGTTGAGCGAGGCGAAGACCTCCGCGCCAAAGCGGTCGAGACGCTGCGATGCCTGCATGGTGCCACCTTTCGATATAAAAAACGCGGCGCTCCGACAAGAGCGCCGCGCGATACGGGCCATCAGATTGCAAAAGTGTAACGCTTGCAACCCCCGCATTGGTTCAATTTGGCCAACCTCAGTCAATTGGATTGAGCGCGTCGATCTGCGCAAGCCACAGACACGAGCTAGCGTCACTCGGCATACGCCAATCGCCGCGCGGGCTGAGCGTCACCGATCCCACCTTGGGACCATCGGGCAGGCAGCTGCGCTTAAACTGCTGGGCAAAGAAGCGGCGGTAGAACGTACGTAGCCACGTGTGGACGGTCTTGACATCGTAGACGCCCTCAAAGCTCTTGAGCGCCATGCGGTAGATCTTGCCCGGCTCAAAGCCAAAACGCAGCAGGTAGTAGAGGAAGTAGTCGTGCAGCTCATACGGGCCCACCAAATCCTCGGTCTTCTGCGCAATCTCGCCGTCGCCCGTGGGCGGCAGAAGCTCGGGGGACACCGGCGTATCGAGGATGTCGAGCAGCGTCTCGGCAATACGCCCGCCAAACACATCGGCCGCATAGCGCACCAGATGGCGCACAAGCGTCTTAGGCACGCTCGCGTTGACGGCGTACATGCTCATGTGGTCGCCGTTATAGGTAGCCCAGCCGAGCGCCAGCTCCGACAGGTCGCCCGTGCCGATGACAAAACCGCCAGCCTGGTTGGCCAGATCCATCAGAATCTGCGTACGCTCGCGCGCCTGGCTGTTCTCGTAGGTCACGTCCTGCACGGCCGGATCATGCTCGATATCCTTAAAGTGCTGTTCCACGGCAGCATGGATTGAGACCTCGCGGAAGCTCACACCCAAGTCACGAGCGAGCGACTCGGCATTGGACTTAGTGCGGTGCGTCGTGCCAAAGCCGGGAATGGAAACCGCCGTGATACCCGTGCGCGACAGCCCCAGCGCATCGAAGGCACGCACGGTCACAAGCAGCGCTAGCGTGGAGTCCAAGCCGCCCGAAAGGCCGATGACCGCAGCCTTGGTACCTGTGTGGGCGAGGCGGGTCTTGAGGCCCGCAGTCTGCAGACCGAGGATCGTCTCGCAGCGCTCGGCCAAGTCGCCGTGGTCGGCCGGCACAAAGGGCGCGCGCGGGAAAACGCGGTCGATATCGCAGGCATCGCGCAGGACAGGTTCTTCGGCCAGCACGCCCTCAAACGAAAACTCAACGGCCGTGGCCTCCGGCGCATCGTCGGTGCGCGTCCACGTCGTCGAGCGACGGCGCTCGGCAACCAGGCGGTCAAGGTCAACGTCGGCGATGGCCATATCGCAGGTAAGCAGTTTGGTCGCGGCGAGCTTGGAGCCGTTTTCGTAGACGAGGTTCTCGCCCGCAAAGACCATGTCGGTCGTGGACTCGCCCTCGCTCGCGTCCGCGTAGGCATAGGCGCAGTACAGGCGCGCGCTCTGGTTGGAGATTAGGCTGCGGCGGTAATCCGCCTTACCGATAATCTCGTCCGAAGCCGACGGATTGAGGATCACCGTCGCACCGGCAAGCGCCATCTCGGTCGAAGGGGGCGCCGGCACCCACAGGTCCTCGCAGACCTCAACGCCCAGCACCATATCCTCGGCACCTTCATCACAGCAGCGGTAGGCAAGCCCCGAACCCAGCGGAACCGGACCCTGACCGGCAAACTCGACCCACACGGGATCCGCAGGCGATGGAGCAAACCAGCGACGCTCATAGAACTCACCATAGTTGGGCAGATACTTCTTGGCCGTAAGACCCAAAAGCTCGCCCGCGCAGCACACGGCAGCGCAGTTGTAGATATTCTCGGCAACTGCAACGGGAAGACCGATGGTAAAGACAATCGGCAGATCGCGGGTTTCATCGAGAATGTGCACAAGTGCCGTCTCGCAGGCATGCAGCAGCGTGCGGTTATGGAACAGATCAGCCGCGGTATAGCCAGTCAGATTAAGCTCGGGCAACACCAGCGCGCGAACGCCGCGCTCGGCAGCATCGCGAACAGCCGCCAGCGCAACCTCGGCATTGCCCTCGACATCGGCCACGCGAATCCGCGGCGACGCCGCCGCCACACGCAAAAAGCCATCAGACTGAGAAAGGTGAAGATTCATAAGAATGCTCCCGTGCGTAGACGCCATTCACAACAATTAGCAAGCCCTATTGTAGTTCAACCGCCGGGTGTAACCGCATCCCACCAACTTGGTGAGCTATTGATGAGTTGATGGTATCTGTTAAATGTCACGTACGATTCACATCTGGTGGGTACCCTGATGGCTACATGAAACGAAGCAGATTTACACCGGGAGGACCCCGTATGACAACCAAGTACACCGACGCGCCGCGCACGCGCGTCATGACACCGGCCGCGCTCAACAACGGCGTGCACGAAAACCATTCCATCGGACAGACCATGGCCATCGCGCCCAAAAAGGGCCTGTTCGATGACATTTCCATTCCTCAGATCATCGCTGGCGCCGCAGCCGCCGCCACAAGTGTCGCGCTTGCTTCCAAGATTGGCATCGCTGGTTCAGTAATTGGCGCCGCCGTGAGCTCGGTCATCACCGTTGTGTCCTCGCAGGTCTACCGCCACTTTATCTCTGCCAGCGCCAAAGCCCTCAAAGGTACGCACGCCGACGTCGACTACCCCGCCGGCGCCTATGAGCCCGTTGAGCTTAATGCCGAGGAGCACCTGGGCGGCGCCGCGACTACGCAGGAGATGCGCCAGGTTGCGGGGCGTGCGACCACGGCGCGCGTCGCCCCTAACAGCCTGCGCGCCAAGGCCGCGGCAGAGCGCAGCCAGACGCAAAAGAAGGTCATCGTCTTCTCGATCGCCATCGCCATCGTCGCGGTCATCGCCTGCACCGGCGCCATCCTTATAACCACCGCCGGTGAGGGTCTGGGCGAGCGCCCCGAGCCAATCCTTTCGTCGCGCACGACCGAGAGCGATGCAAATGGCAACACCCAGTCGCAAGATCAGCAGGCGCAGACGGACGATACGCAAGACAGTTCTACCTCTGCCAATTCGTCCTCGAACACCCAAAACCAATCGCAGGGCACCGATTCCTCTACGGCCAACAGCAGCACGCCGTCCGGCACGACCGACTCAAGCCAAACGACTGGCGGTTCGCAGCCGAGCACGGGCGGCCAGACGAGCGACACCACTTCGGGAACGGGCACAGCAGACAGCAACAACACCAACAGCTCGAACAGCTCGAGTGGAACCGCGTCCGGCACGGCATCTGACAACTCGAGCCAAGGCACGGCATCGGGCAACTAAGTACATTTGCCTCTCATAGATAACCGACCTGTACAACGGGCGCGAATCGAAAGCGGTTCGCGCCCGTTTGCCTTGGGCGCCGCCATGGCGAACGCTATGCGATGGTAAGATGCTTTACATGTGTAAAGAGGAGATTTGCCATGAGCAAGACAATAGTTAGGCCCACGCTTTCGCTGGGCAACCACATCTATCTGTATCGCCTGCTGCGCGACGCGATTGGGTGCGGCAAGCAAACGTTTATGACACAGGTCGAGGAGGCGCTCGCCGCCGGCGACATGACCGCTTATGACCTGGGCTTTGAGTCCACGCGTGAGCTGCTCGAGGAGCTCGACGACTGCATTAAGCTGACCGTCTTTAAGGGCGGTCGCCTGTATGCCACCGTCATCGCCAACGAGGCTTGGGATGCCGCCCTTGCCAAGGGCGAGGACAAGCCCAAGGCAGCCAAGGGAGCCAAGCAGTCCTACAAAAAGAAAAAGCGCGGCGAGAAGGACCTCAAGGCCGTGCGTCCCAAGCACGTTAAACGTCCCAAGCCAGAAACCATGGTTGAAGCCGTGCCGGAGCCCGAGCCCGAGGCAGAGATCGAAGTCGCTATTGAGGTAACAGCAGAAACCGAAATCACCGCCACGACCGATCCCGAAGTCATATCTGAGCAGGAAACCACTGCGGAGCTCAACGAAGCTCCCAAGTCGACAACCGAAGAAGCCGCTGACCAGCCCGAGACGTCTGCATTCCAAAACAGCGATGTCTTTGGTGACAAGGCCGAGGACGATCAGTCCGACGAGCCCGCAGATCAAGACGCTACCGAGTCGACGCCGGAGCCCGAGGCACCGCAGCCCGCCATCTCGCTCACGGTCGTCTATGACCCCGAGAACGCAAACGCCGGCATCACCACCATGGCATCCACGCCCATCGAGGCAAAGTCGAGCGTCGAGAATCAGAGCGCTCCGCAAGTCGAGTTCGACACCGCGACCGCAGACGCACCTGCCATCGTCGAGCCCGCAGATTCCGCGGCGATGCCGAAAGCGGACACCGAATCAGTACTCGGCGCCGAACCCGCGCCCGTCATCGAGGTGACGCCCGTCAATGAGCAGGCCTTCGCACCGACGATGGTACCGGCCCCCGCACCCGTAGCGCCCGCCATCCCCGAGGACTTCCCCGTCGATTTCGCAACCGAGGTCTTCTGCCCCGGTCCGTTGCTACACCAGCTGTCGACCTATCTCCCCTACGGCGCCGATACCCTCGGCATCGTCGGCGAGTACTACTGGATCGCCCGCGAGCGCGGTACCATCGAGGCCGCGCGAAACCGCGCAAGCTTCCCCCTGCGCTACACGCAGGCCGGCGAGCGCCACGAAGTTACCGTGCGCGTCCGCCGCAACACCACCGGTGGCCTCGGATCCACCTGGGCCATCGATAAAGTCGAAGAACCCGAGCAGTAACGACAAACGGCTCAAATCCAAATCAGGATTTGAGCCGTTTTTATTTGTTGATGTTGCGTAACCAACAGCGAGCGGGCCGCAAGTGCCCCAGGTTGCCGTGAAAGAGGAGCGACGCGTACTTCGGTACGCGAGCGACGGCTTGAACGGCAAGATGGGGTGCTTGCGACCCGCGCAGCGTCGAGCAGTTACGCGGTTTGGAAAACCGCGTAACGATCTAGTCGCGCGTCAGCTTACGGTGGATACGATGCGGCTGGGCCGCGTCCTCGCCCAGGCGCTCGATGCGGTTGGCCTGATAGGCCTCGAAGTTGCCCTCGAACCAATACCAGTTGCCCGGGTTCTCGTCGGTGCCTTCCCACGCCAGAATGTGCGTGGCGACGCGGTCCAGGAACATACGGTCATGGCTAATGACCACCGAGCAGCCCGGGAACTCGAGCAGCGCCGCTTCGAGCGAGGACAGCGTCTCGACGTCGAGGTCGTTCGTAGGCTCGTCGAGGAGCAGCAGGTTGCCGCCCTGCTTGAGCGTGAGCGCCAGGTTCAGACGGTTGCGCTCGCCACCGGAAAGTACGCCAGCGCGCTTCTGCTGGTCCTGGCCCTTAAAGCCAAAGCTCGCCACATAAGCGCGGCTCGGAACCTCGGTCTCGCCGACCATCATGTGGTCCAGGCCGTCCGAGACGACCTCCCATAGGTTCTTATCGGGGTCGATGCCGGAACGGTTCTGGTCGACATAGGAGATCTTGACGGTCTCGCCCACCTCAAGCTCGCCCGAAGTCAGCGGCTCCAGACCCACAATCGTCTTGAACAGCGTGGTCTTACCGACACCGTTGGGGCCGATGACGCCCACGATGCCGTTGCGCGGCAGGGTGAACGAAAGGTCATCGATGAGCACGCGGCCATCGAACTCCTTGTGCAGATGATGGGCCTCGAGCACCTTGTTGCCCAAACGCGGGCCCACAGGGATGCGGATGTCGGTCCAGTCGAGCTTCTGGCTTGCGCGGGCCTCGGCCTCCATCTCCTCGTAGCGAGCCAGACGGGCCTTGTTCTTTGCCTGGCGAGCCTTGGGCGAGCTGCGCACCCACTCGAGCTCGGCCTCCATGCGCTTGGCGAGCTTGGCGTCACGATTGCCCTGTGCCTCGATACGCGCGGCCTTGGTCTCCAGATACGTGGAGTAGTTGCCCTTGTAGGGATAAAGGTGACCGCGGTCGACCTCGCAGATCCACTCGGCAACGTTATCCAGGAAGTAGCGATCGTGCGTGACGGCAAGCACCGCGCCCTGGTAGTTGTGCAGGAAGTGTTCGAGCCACAGGATCGACTCGGCGTCCAGGTGGTTCGTGGGCTCGTCGAGCAGCAGCAGGTCGGGAGCCTCGAGCAGCAGCTTGCACAGGGCCACGCGACGGCGCTCGCCGCCGGAAAGCACGTTGACCGGCATGTCGGAATCGGGCAGCTGCAGGGCGTCCATGGCCTGGCCGAGCTTGGAATCGATATCCCAGCCATCGGCGGCATCGATCTCGTCCTGGAGCTTGCCCATCTCGGCCATGAGGGCATCCATGTCGCAATCCGGGTCGCACATCTCCTCGCCGATCTTGTTGAAGCGATCGACCTTGGCGATCATATCGCCAAACGCCATGCGCACGTTCTCGATGACGGTCTTGTCATCGTCGAGCGGCGGCTCCTGCTGCAGGATGCCCACGGTGTAGCCGGGGGTGAGCCTAGCATCGCCGTTGGAGACCTCCTCGATGCCGGCCATGATCTTGAGCAGGGTCGACTTGCCCATGCCGTTGGGACCCACGACGCCGATCTTGGCACCAGGGTAGAAGCTCAGGGTCACGTCGTCAAGGATTACCTTGTCGCCATGGGCCTTGCGAGCCTGATACATCTGATAAATGAACTCCGCCACAGTCATTTCTCCTTATCTAGCTGCGGAAATCTTCTCCCCCTCTCCGTTTTGGAAAAAGCGGAGAGGCAGTTCGCGCGTTCTAATAAAAAGGGGCATGGTTGCCCATACCCCCTAATACTACCTGGGAAAAGTCCCCCGGAACATACTATGAACTGCGTACGCTAGTTTTCCGCAACCTTAACGAGCGGCTCGCTGCGATTTGCGCCACAACAGATACGAGTAGACGTAGACGGCTCCAACCGAACCAAACGCCAGAACCGCAATCACCGCGGCGACGACTTCACTCGAAAGCACGCTGCCTGCCACGCCCATCACAATCAGGCCAATACCCAGCACCATAAAGCAGGCGCCGCCAAAACGCTGCGTACGGCGCCAGTTCTCGGGATCGGCAAGCGCCCAGGGTGTCTTGATACCGAGCGTATAGTTCTGCTTCACACGCGGCAAGTAGTTGCCTACGCCGATGAACAGCAAACCGACAACACCGGAAATCAGCACGTTAACCGAACCGACCGCCGGCACCACGCCCCAGACCGTAAGCTCTCCCAGCCAGCTTATGGCGCACATGAACAAGGTGAAGGCGATTACGAAGCCCTGGTAGAACTTGCCCGAGGTTCGATATGCCTCACCTTTGGGGTCGATGCGCGGCACCACGCAGAACATTGCGAGAAGCGCCAGAGGCAGCGCGCCGAGCGCGGAGGCCATCCAGCTAGGACCCCAACCGTCGACGGCGCCGTTCGCGCCCCAGTGCGTGGGAATCTGCGCAGGCAAGCTCGGCATCACCATGAGGTGCGCTACGACATTGGCGACGCACAGAGCGACCAGCGCAATCCACACGCGAGACGATACCCCCGTGGGGTGAATGCCCTTGTTTTCGTTATTCATCCTTATCACCTTCCGTGTTTGTAAAGCCCATAAACCAACCGATCAAGTCCTGCATGACGGTGGTGTTTAAGCTGTAAACGATGTTTTGGCCATGACGTTCGTCGGTTACCAACCCGGCGTTTTTAAGCGTCGCCAAGTGATGGCTCAGTGACGGCTTGCTAATGTCAAAATGCTCGGCAAGCTCCCCGGCCGTACAATTGCCCTCGCGCAGTAGTTCCAAAATGCGCCGCCGCGTAGGATCGGCCAGCGCCTTAAAACCCTCTCCCGGCATAAGACCTCCTCTCATCATCTCTCATGACGCGCATACTATACTCGATATTTAGATGTTTGTCTAACTATCTAATCGCAATGCTTCAAACCACATTAAAGCAAACGCCATCGCAACCTATGGGCGATTACCTATAATGACGATAGCTAAAACACGATTCGCTTCCCCATCGGAGGATATTTATGACCGAAACCACAGCCGCAACTCCCATCGAGACACGCGACACCAAGCTCGAGATCATCATGGGCCGCGAGGCACTCGATAAGCTCGCCAACGCCACGGTGCTGGTGCTCGGCTGCGGAGGCGCGGGCTCCAACTGCTGCGAGGCACTCGCCCGCGGCGGCATCGGTCACTTCGTCATTCTGGACAAGGACATCATCGCGCCCAGCAATATCAATCGCCAGGCCATCGCATTTCACAGCACCATCGGCAAGCGCAAGGTCGACGTTATGGAGGCCATGATCAAAGACATCAATCCTGCCGCCACCGTCATCAAGCGTACCGAATACCTGCTAAGCGACAACATCGACGAATTCTTCGCAAGCGTTTTGGAGCAGACAGGCGGCAAGCTCGATTACGTCATCGACGCCATCGACACCATCTCGGCCAAGCTCACCATTGCCAAATATGCTCAGGACCACGACATTCGTTTGGTTAGCTCCATGGGCGGGGCCAACAAGCTCCATCCCGAGTGTCTCCGCTTTGCCGACATCTTCGATACGGTACGTGACCCTATGAGCCGCATTATGCGCAAAGAATGTAAGAAGCGCGGAATCAAGAGCCTGCACGTGCTGTTTAGCTGCGAGGAATCGGTTAAGACACAGCCCCGCGACCCTTCCAACATCCACGAGCGTACCGAGCTCGGAACCGCCAGTTTTATGCCGCCCATCATGGGTCAGATGATTGCCGGCGAGGTTATCCGCCAGATCAGCGGCCGCGGCACCGAACGTGTACGCTCCGATGGCCAGCGCCTGGACTAGCGGAACGCGCCGAGATGGAGCCCCGGTTATTTGATGCACACTGCCATCTTGATTTGATGGCATACCCGAATGCTGTTGCCGACGAAACTGCGGCTATAGGACTGGGGGTCTTTGATTGCGGGGTCGACCCACGCGACTTCGCGGCAGCAAAAAAGCGTGCCAGCCGCTACCCAAACATTATCGCGGGCGTCGGCCTCCATCCCTGGTGGCTCGCCGACGGCCGCTGCGGTCCTGCCGAAGTCAATCTGCTTTGCGAAGTTGCCGCCCAAGAGCACTACATCGGCGAAGTCGGACTCGACTTTTCCGCGCGCTTTGCTGGAAGTGAGCCGCTACAAATACAGGCACTTAACCGGCTCTGCGATGCGCTCGTGCAGCATCCTCTTACCGGGCGCGTGATATCAATTCACGCCGTTCGTTCGGCAGGAGCCGTACTGGACGTCCTCGAATCGCATGGACTACTCATCCCAAACCCCGACTCCCCCGTTATCATCTTCCACTGGTTTAGCGGTACTTCGGACGAACTCGTCCGCGCGCGTAATGCGGGCTGTTATTTTTCCGTCAACGAACGCATGCTCGCGACCAAGCGCGGTCGCGAATACGCACGACAGATTCCACTCGATCGTTTACTGCTCGAAACCGATGCGCCGGCGGAGGCAAACACAGAAACAAGCGCGCAGTCGCTCATCAGATCGCTCGCAAGGACCTCGATGCGCATTGCCTCACTCAAAAACTGTGACGCAAAGCGCATCGAGTCGGTAGTTTTAGCAAATGCGCACGCTGTTTTTGACCTTCGCTAAGCTCGGTGTGCAAAAAACGCCAAATATGAGTACTGTTACCGGAATGGATACAGTACTCATATTTGGCGTTTTTTGCACACGAGGTCCCGGGGAGTCGACAATTCGACTCCCCGGCACTGCTCACCTATTCGGAAATCGGCGCTCCGTGGCCCCAAGAACCTTCCATGCCGCACACGGTCGAGGCAAACCCGGCAGCAAAGTCGAGCGCGCGCTCGATGGCCTCGGCGCCATCCTCACCGCGCTTGGCGGAATCGAGATAGCACATCAAAAACGAGGTGAGGAACGAGTCGCCCGCCCCCATGGTGTCCTTCATGTCCGTTACCGGTTTAGCCAGCTGGCGGTAATAACGCTCGCCGTCGTAAGCAATGCAGCCCTCGGCGCCCGCCGTAGCCGACACAAAACGCGGACCCAGGCCCTTCACCCATGCCAGACGCTCGCGAATCTCGTCCTCACTCGCAGCATCCGCCGCACTAAAGAAAGCAAAATCGACGTAGGGCGCAATCTGCTCGTAGTACTCGTCGGTGGAGTCGTCCGAAAAGTCAAAAGAGACCGTGACGCCCGCAGCCTTCAACTTGGGAAGCTCGCGCTCGGTAAAGCAATAGTTGCCCGAATGAACCACATCGAACTGCTTCATGTACGCAAGGTCAAAGCGATTGAGGACATAGCGCGCATCGCCACGGATACCGCCCTCGTTGGAGCCGAGGAAGACACGGTCACCGTCGACGACGGTCACGCGAGCCGCTCCGTTCTCGCCAATCATCTGCTCGCACTTGTCAAGCTCGATACCCTCATCCTCGAGGCTTGCAATGACATGCTCGGCAGCGGCATCATTGCCAAAAATTCCCATGTATGCGGAGCGTGCGGCACCGCATTTCTTGGCATAAACGGCGAAGTTCACCGCATTGCCGCCAGGATACATGGTGTGGATATGCTCGTAGCGATCGACGACGTTGTCGCCAAATCCGAGCGCGTTAACGTTAAATGCCATGGCCTTTGTCCCTTCTAGTACTCGACAACACCCATATAGCGACGGAAATCGGGGTCGTGATCAAACACCTTGCCGCGTGCAGCACGCAGCTCGCAGTTCATGGCGTAGAACAGCACCGGGTCCAGATAGGCGCGGACGCTCGCCGGCACGGCTTCCATACCGTACTCCTTGGCATCGAGCACCATCAGCGTATCGGTATGCGTCTTAAGAAACGCCAGGGCGCGCTCGTCCATAGCACGGCACTCGCTGGAGCCCATCTGCAGGAAGTAAAAAACGCCATCCTGAGTAGCCTCGAAGGGGCCGTGGAAGTACTCGGCGGAGTGGATGTAGCTGCAGTGCTGCCACTGCATCTCCATAAGAGAGCAGATAGCGAAACCGTAGGTCTGGCTAAAGTTGGGACCGCTGCCCAGAATATAGAAGAACTCGTGCTCCTGGCAAAGCTTGGCAAAGCGATCGCCCAGCTCGGCATTTACCTTCTCGCGTGCCGGGGGAAGAATCTTATCCATCTCGGCGATACCGGCATACATATCGGCAAGATCGGCGTAGCCCTCCTGCTGATCGAGCAGCTCTGCCGCAAGCGACAGCGAAATACCAGCGGGAACCTCGGCCTGCGGCACGCCCTCGCCCCATGGGTAGACCCACGTGGTCCACTTGCCGGAGTCGATCTTGGATCCAGCGTTGTCGGTCTGGGCGATCACCGTAGCACCGGCAGCAAGGGCAATCTCGCAGCCCTCGACGACCTCCGGGGTGTTGCCGCTGTGGCTGCAAGCGATGACCAGGGACTTCTCGCCCAGACGACGCGGACGCATGATATCGAACTCGCGAGCCGTATAGATATACGAAGTGAAGGTGGTTGCCTCGCGCTGCAGAAGCTCATGAGCCGGGATCAAATCGATCATGGAGCCACCGCAAGCAATCCAGTAGACGCTGTCGAACTTGCCCTTCTCGGCAATTGCCTCTTTGATCAGATCGTGTGCGTTCATATCCAGTTCCTTTCTTATTTGGCCCGCAATCAATGACGTTGGTTGCGTGGCCGATGGTTGTTTTAGTCAATCAGATATTTCTCGAATGCGGCCATGTTCTTGGCATCTGCCGCCGCCGGGTCATCGTAGTAACGACCGTCCGTGATTTCCTGGCCCAGCATGCCGTCGAAACCATGGGCGTTGAGCGTGGCGACGAAGGCGTCCATATCGTGCTTGCCATCGCCCCACACCAGATGGCCATACGGGTCACCGTCGATAAAGTGCATCTCGTGAATTGCCCCATCACCAAAGGCGGCAAACCAGTCCTCGAGCGTCTCGCCTGCAACGCCCATCGCGGTTGTATCAACCATGGGCTGTAAGTACGGGCTCGCGACCTCGTCAATCATGCGCTTCGCATCGGAAACCGTCGTCACAAGGTTGCTCTCCTCGGGACGCAGGCTTTCCATCGTAAGCACCAGACCGTGCTCGCCGGCATACTCCGCCAGAATGGACAAGTGCTCGCGGCTGCGCTTCCAGGCTTCCTCGCGGTCCTCGTCCCAGTCGCCCCAGCCCGAGTTGATGGACATGCGGTCGCACCCAAGTACCTCGGCAAGCTCAATGCCGTGCTTAAAGTACGCCAAGCTGCGCTGTTCATGCAGCGGTTTGCGTGCGCAGTACTGCCAAGGATAGACAACATTCTCGGGACACAGAGTACGATACCTAAGCCCACGGTCTGCAGCCTTTTTCGCCAGGACCTCAGCTTCAAAGTAGCCCGTGTGGTCGAGCGTCACATGCGGCTCCGCACACCACAGCTCAATGGACTCAAAGCCCAAACGCTGCTGCACATCAAGGAAGTAATCGAGCGACCACATGATGTAGTGGATATTCATGCCCGCAATCTGTTCGCGGTGCAGCGTCGGTTTGGATTCAGACATCTTATGCCTCCTTATTTCGATCGAACACGATTTGTCCGTCCGACATCGTCATATCAACCGCAAGATCGCGTGCGTCGCGATAATCGAGGTCGAACACATCCCGATCGAGCACGCAGATATCGGCAAGCTTGCCAACCTCAAGCGTACCCAGCTCGTCTTCGCGCATCAGGTCGTACGCGCCCCCGGCAGTCCAAGCGCGCAAGAGCTCGACAAGCGTCAGCGCGTTGACCTCATTCACGGGCAGTCCGTCGTCGAAGTATCCGCCGCACGCACTGTAGATTGACTCGCCCAAACTCGGAATCAACAGCGGTAAATCCGTGCCACAGCACACTGTGCATCCGGAATCTTCCATGCCGCGGCGATTCCAGCTGTGCAAAAGTCGCGTCTCACCAATTTGTCGACGCATCATCGACAGGCAATCCTCGCGCCGGTCCAGCGTTAGAATCTGCGGATAGACCTCGCAAATTCCACCTAACTTGCCAAACTCGACAAGATCGGTCGGGTCAGAGTTCTCGAGATCGGTAATCGCATGGCGGCGAAGCATCCGTCCATGCTCGTCTCGAGGCAGCGAGGCATAGAGCGCCACGGTGCGACGAACGGCGCCATCGCCCTGGCAATGCAAGGAATATCGGAAGCCGTCAGCATCAATTGCACGCAGCTCGTTCTCAATCAGATCCCACTCTGGCTCCTCGACGACCGTCTTGCCGGCAGCGCCCGCATCGGCCGTGTCCTCATAGGGTTCAATCATCTCGGCAAGCCCCGCCCATACGCCGCGATCGGTCATACGGTTGAAGCCAGAAAAACGAACGAACGGTCCCCGGAAGCGCTCTCGCGCCTCGCGGGCATATGCCAGATTTGCACCGGCACCCACCGGCTGCGACATCATAGAGACGCGAACCGTCAGCTCACCAGATTCCTCACGGCGAGCCATTTCGTCGGCAAAGCCGTAATAGTCATCAAACGCCATCTCCTTGATGGCGGTGACGCCGCGCTCGTTAAGCATGTTCATGTAGTCCGAATACCCGGCACGCACCTCGGGCAGCGCGAGGAAATCGCTCATCATGCGCCAGATCTTCTCGGCATAGCACGCCTGGGGCGTAAAGCCGTATCGCGCACTAGCGGCAGCATTGAGAACGCAGGTCTCCGCACCCGATGTAAAGCAGACAACGGGGATATCGCCAAAACAATCGTCAAACACAGCTGCCGTATTTGCGTTCTCGGCATCCGATGCCAACGTTTCGGGTAGGTTGTGGCCAAAAGCCGCCGCGCAATCCGGATGACCTTCTTTCCATGCACGCAAGAGCGACACGGCCTCTTTGGCATCGGCGATGCCGGACAGATCAGACCCCAACGTCCGCAGCGCCCAGCCTGTATAGAAGGTATGCACATCGATCAGGCCAGGCATGACGGTACGGTCGCCCAGGTCAACTACCTCGTCCGCCTGGGTCAAATACGAAGCCGCCTCACACTTGGTGCCAACAGCCTCAATTCGATTGCCACGGACCGCTACGAAACCTTCAAACGGCAGGTCCCCCGTACCGGTAAAGACGCTCTTAGACGTCAGGACCGTCAAACGATCAGACATCACAACCACCTACGCCGGAAGCATGCCGGAAATGGCAGTAATGACCAAGCCAAACACGACCATGAAGATGAAGAACTTCCAAATGGTCTTCCACCATTGGCCAAACGAAATCTTAGCCACGGCAAGGCCGGCGACCGTCATACCCGCCACGGGGCTGATGGTGTTGATGGTCTGGTTGGCAAACTGGAGCGCGGTGACGGCCGCCTCGGGATTGAGGCCCATGAGCTCGGTCAGGGGGCCCATAACGGGCATGGTGAGCGCCGCCAGGCCAGAACTCGAGGGAACCAGCAAAGAGAGCAGGCCAAGGACGACATACATAAACGTGGTGTAGACGGCGGCAGGTGCACCGGCGAGCGCGGTAGCAAGCGCCTGGAGGATGGTGTCGATGATCATGCCGCCCTCGGCGATGACCAGAATACCGCGAGCGATACCGATAACGACGGCAGCGTACGCAAAGTCGGCGAGACCCTTAACGAACTCCTCTGCGATCGTCTGCTGGTCAAGGCCGCCCAGGATACCGGCAAGCAAGCCCATGCCAAGGAACACGGCGGAAATCTGATTCATGTACCAGCCCTGGGTAACAAGACCCCAGACGATAATGCCCATACCGCAAGCAAAATCGATAAGCACGAGCTTCTGACGGATAGTGAACTCTTCCTCGATGGAGGCATCGGTCACGGAAAACTCAATACGCTTGAGCTTATCGTCCTCGTACACAATGGACGACTCGGGGTTTTTCTTGACGCGCATGGCGTAGCGCATGGCCCATGCGATACCGACGGCAGTGAAGATGACCCAAGAAACGGCGCGCAGCCACAGTTGCGGATTACCCTCGATGCCAATGATGCCTTGGGCGATCAAAACATTAAACGGGTCGATGGTCGAAGCACAATATCCCAGGTTAGGACCAAGGAAGCAGATGATGAATGCCGTCATCGAGTCATAACCGATACCCATCATGATGGGAATGAAGATGGCATAGAACGGCAGGGCTTCCTCAGACATGCCAAACGTAGTGCCGCAAATGGACAGCAATGTCATCGTGATGGGAATGATGAGGATGTCCTTGTTCTTGAGCTTTTTAATCACACGGCTCATGCCGGCATTCAAAGCGTTGGTCTTGGTGATGATCGCGAACGATCCGCCAATCAATAAGACGAACGCAACGACGTCGGCAGCCTCTTGGATACCCTTGGTGGGCGCTTGCAGAACCGCGAAGATATCCTGGCCCAGATTGATGGTCTCGCCGGTCTCGGAATCGGTGTAGTTCTTATCGACCTGTTCATAGGTTCCAGCAACGGCGACTTCACGCTCGCCCGCCGCTGTCGAAATTGTCTTGCGCTGATACTGACCAGAGGGAACGATCCAAGTCAGGACCGCAAAGACAACGATCAGCAAGAACATGATCGTATAGACATGCGGTAATTTGAACTTAAAACGTCTGTTTGTCTTCTTCGCCTTCGTATCTGACATAGATACCTCCAAAGAACTCGAGACTGCATCGCATCTCGCTTCAACGTTTGCACAATGCAAACGTTCTATGACGTCCCATAGATTACCAGCAGCTTTTCCCTTCATCAAGATAATTTCAAACTGATTGCCGCAACGCGGTTGAACGGTCGCGTTTGCGCCATGAACGGTATGGAAACGCCCGGTGAGATGATCCACCGGGCGTTTCCATTCGCAATGTCCTAGATGTCAAAAACGTAGCGAGACCCAACGATCCGCTGACGACCGATGATAAACGGCCGCCGCTGCTCATCGAAAAAGAAGGCTTCCATATAAAACAAGGGTTCGCCAACGGGAACTGCCAACAGTCGAGCGACCTCGGGCGACGCGCACGCGATCTCGAGCGTGCACGGGTCGGTAAACGCGGGCGTGCGGCCCGTCCGGTTGCGCACGAACTCAAAAATGGATTGGTTAGATAGAAGTGCCGTTGATAGATAGGCGTTGTCCTCGTAAACATATATGTTGTTCTCGAGCATGACAGGGACGCCATCGGCAGTGCGCACGCGCTCAACGCAAATCAAGTCAGTTCCAACGGGAACACCAAAGAACTGCGCTTCGGTGGAATCCGCCGGCAGTATCTTTCTCGAAATGACACACGCCCCCGGTTCCATTCCGTTAACGCGGCATGCGTCCGAAAAACTCTGGACGTCATCCTTCTGGCGAATCTTGCGCTTGAGCTTGGGGGCATTGACAAACGTGCCTTTCCCCTGTCGCTTCGTTAGATAGCCCTGCTGGACGAGCTCCTCAATAGCGCGTCGCACGGTAACGCGGCCAACTTTATAGCTCTCAGCCAATTCGAATTCGTTGGGTATCCGCGCGCCTGCCTTGTAGGCGCCGGAGTTGATTTCGTTTTTAATGATATCAATGACCTGTTGGTACAGCGGTATCGCTGCTTTACCGTCAGTTGGCCCTTCAGTCGGTGGCATATACCCTCTCCCAGCACAATTAATTCTAAAACGGGCTTAAGGGCATTCAACAAGCCCTTAAGCCCGCATTAGCTTAAAGTATGCTAGGTGTCGCACCAAAATGTTGGCTATTTACTCATCAGACCCGAAAAACGCGCAACTACCGCGCTCCTAAGAAAGCGTGAGCAGCTCCGGCAGCTGGTCGATAATCTTGTCCGCGGCATCCTGGCTAAAGCCAAAGCGTTCCTCGCGCTTGGCAATGACTGTCAGGCCGGCTCGCTTGCCAGCGGTGATGCCAGGCACCGAATCCTCGACGCAGCAGCAGCGATTCGCGGGCAGCCCCAGCAGGTCCAGCGCATGCAGGTAGATGTCGGGCTCGGGCTTGCTCTCCTTAAACTGCTCGCCGCTCACCACATACTCAAAGGCATCCGACAGCCCGCATGCGTTGAGCACTTCCTCGATGCTATCCATGGGAGACGAGCTGGCAAGCGCCACGCGAACGCCACGGCGCGGCAGCTCTCGAATCGTATCCACGGCGCCTGGGTTAATCAAAGCCTGATAGTCGCGCGGACGCTTATGCGCCCACTCGTTCCAACGGGCCAACGCTTCCTCGCCAGTGAAATGCCCCTTACCGGCGCGCTCAAACCAATCGACCAGCATATGCAGGAAGAACTGGTGCGAAGTACCGACCTGCCCATTCAACTCCTCTTGAGTCAGGTTAAGCCCAAGCTCCTTGGCAAACGCGGCAGTCTCGCCCAGGTAGTAATACTCGGTATCGACAATCACGCCGTCCATGTCAAAGATAACGGCGTCGAACGGAAATGCGGACACGGCACCCTCCCTAACAAAAGGGCGCCCGCAAGCGGACGCCCGAGCCATGCACTATCGGCGATTCTAACCCAGCAGCTTATCCAGCGCCACCGCAATGCCGTCTTCGTTATTATTGGCGGTCACCATCTGGGCTACAGCCTTGACCTCATCGACGGCGTTGCCCATGGCAACACCGGTGCCGGCCCACTCAATCATGGACTTGTCGTTCTGGCCGTCGCCAAACGAGACGACCTCGCTGGCATCGATGCCGAGCTTGGGCAGGGCACCCTCGAGCGCGCGGGCCTTGTCGATACCAGGCGCCGTGTACTCAAAGTACCAGTCGGCCGTAAACATGCCCGAAAGCGTCTGGGTAAAGGGCGCATACATCTCCTCGTAATGCGCCTGCAGGTAGGCCGGATCGCCTGCCGTCAGCAGCTTGTCTACGGGATAAGTGTCCACGACCTCATGCAAGCTCTCGACCTCGCGGATCTTAAGGTCGCAGGCATCGCGCTCGTATTTGACGATATTCTTCTGCGAGCCGTCCGGCAGTGTAATCATGCAGCGATACGAGTCCTCTACATGCAGGTCGCGCCCGAGCGAGATCATGGGGATCACATCATAGTTTTGCAGGTGATCAATCAGACGGTGCAGTTCGTCAGCTGGCATGGCCTGGTCAAAAAGGACCTCATCGGTCTGAGCGTCGACAACATGCGCGCCATTGAAAGCGACTAGCAGACCGTCATGGTTTTGGAGGTCGAGCTCCTGTGCCAGAGCATGTAGCCCCCATGCGGGACGACCCGAAGCCAAGATGAGCTTAATGCCCGACTCCTGCGCCGCGAGCAGCTTTTCGCGCGTACGCGGGCTGATCACCTTCTGATCGTTGGTGAGCGTACCATCGATATCCATTGCGATGGCTTTAATTGCCATATGTGCCTCCTTGCATCGTTTTTATCGCGCACTATCTTATCCGAGCCGGGGCACGTTCGCACGGCGCGCGTATGACGGTTGCAAAACCACCCCATTTGAAACAAAGACAAAAAAGTACTTGCAAAGACGCGTTCCGACATATAAGTTGATAAAAGACCGCCGTTGCGGTTTTAAGTAGATCGAGCATATGAAGTTTCAGTTTTTAGCGTGTAAGAGAAAGAAGATCGGCAAAGTACAGCCCCAAACGCAATGACAACTTAATGAGGTAACTGCCACATGTGAGGCACCCGGGGCATTGCTGTCTCGATTTTGAGCACGATGCCTTCCGCCTTGCATGGGCCGTTCCATCCCGCCCCTGCAGCAACTGCCTCACGGGCTCATTGAAAACCGCATAGCACCCCAACGTCAGCACATCACCCACGGCAAGCACATCACTCACGACAACCAACACATCAACAAACAGCACGAACATCAACCGATTGGAGAAGCTATGACAAACCACCACGCTGAAGACGGCGATAAGAAAAGCATTCTGGATGCCCGCATTGAGCGAGCATATGCAAACGAATATGACGCCGCCTTTGCCGCCGCGACCATCAAGAACTACGCGTCGCTACCGCTCGCGACGATCTTGGCCGACCACCCTCAACTGCTGAAGCGCTGCACAAAGATCATGGGCGACCCCGACATTCGCAAGCTGACAGACCCCTATGCCCCAAAACGCGACAACGATTCGTACGTTCTTACCGTAGGCTGCCTAGCCCATATGCTTACGGCGCTTGACACGAAACTCAAGCTCGAATGGGAACCCGACGAGCGTCATGAACTCGAAAGCAAGCGGAACACCCTGCGCACCGCACTGTTCCTTCCGTTGGACGGCCTCAAGCGCTGCAACGTCGAGCTCAATACACAGGCGCGGCAAAAGCCCGGGACCACGGGGCAGAAAACTCCAAGACCCCATGCGGCCATCGTCGACCGCAACCGATATAACCGCATGACCGCGCATTTTTCTGCCGAGGGAACAGCCATAAGGACGCTAATCGACCTGCTGTGCCTCCTGAGCATCAACGAGCTATTTGAGGGCTATCTCGCCCTTGTTCCCGCGACGGCACCCAAGTCGGTAGCAAAGATCATCGAGACCTGCAGACGCCAGTTTGAGCGCCATCGCAATGGCAGCGAGATGAACGCCAGCATCGCGCAGTACTACGCGGCTCATTACAAAAATGACGGATGTGCCCCTGTCGAGCATCAGCTGCGGCTCGCCTACACCACGCCCGCCGCAACGCTCTATCGCTTTGGAGCCCTTGGCGCTTGCGAGCCGCACGAACAGGCAGTCTGCCCCACAACCGAGCTCGATCTCAGGCTCGGACGAACCCTGTAGCCCGCCAGCCCCTCCGCGGGCAACAATCCTATTCCACAACACAACCAACAGAAAGGAGTCCTCATGGACACCAATCATTCCCCCATCATCAGCCCCCTCACCATGCGTGAATCCGCCCGAGGCATCACGCTCACCAGCATTTACGATGAGATGCTCGCCCGTCGCGAGCTCTCCGTCATGGGAAACATCGAAACCCCGATGGCCCACGACCTATGCCAGCAGATCCGCCTGCTCGATGCCACCGACCCCAGCCGCCCCATCACCATATTTGTCGCCAGCGCCGGCGGAAGCGTGCGATCGGGCCTTGCGATCTATGACGCCATGCGCCTCGCATCGTGCCCCATCCGCACCGTCTGTCTGGAATTCGCCGCGTCCATGGGCGCCGTGATCTTTATGGGCGGCGACGATCGCCGTATGGCGCCCCATGCAGAGCTCATGATTCACGACCCGCTGATCCCCCAGGGGGCAGGCGGCTCGGCACTTGCGCTGCAAGAAACCAGCCGGCGTCTCATGCAGACCCGCAAGACCCTCACGCAAATCCTCTCGGACCGCAGCGGCCTCACGCCCAAGCGCATCCAGTCCCTCACTGCAAAAGACACCTACCTTTCGGCCGAGCGCGCCGTCGAGCTCGGCTTTGCCCACGAAATCCTCTCGACCACCAAGGAGGTCGCCCATGTCTAACCTCGCCAGCCGCCTCGCCGCATCTAAGTCCGCATCGTCCACCATCCTCGCCAAGGATCGAACGCTTTCCTGCGACACCCGCCAAACGGGACTCAACAACAACGCACTTGTGATCGGCCCCTCGGGAGCCGGCAAGACCCGAAACGTCCTCAAGCCCAACCTGCTGCAAATGAACGCAAGCTACATCGTGCTCGACACCAAAGGCACGCTCTGTCGCGAAGTGGGACCCGTGCTGGCAGCCCACGGTTACCGCGTGCAATGTCTCAACTTCGCCGACCTCAACACCGTCCCGGCCCTTGCGCCCGGCATCGAGCGCTGCGGCTACAACCCCCTGAGGCACATTCGCCGCAAGGCGGACGGCAGGCCCAACCAGCAGGACATCCTCTCGGTGGCAAAGGCCATCTGCCCCATCGAGGACAACAACCAGCCTTTTTGGGATCATGCGGCGGCAAACCTGCTGTCGTGTCTTATCGCCTACGTCACCGAACAGCTACCCGCCGACGAGCAGACGATCAGCTCGGTCATCAAGCTGATCGAGCACCTGCAGGACGGTGCCACGGGTCGATTGTTTGACGACCTGATCACGACCGACCCCCAAAGCTATGCCCTCTCGCTATGGCGGCGCTACGCCATTACGCAAAATGCCGAGCGCATGCACGCGAGCATCGTCGGCATCCTTGCCGAAAAGGTCATGTGTCTGGGATTCGACGGTGCGGCACAGCTCTATCGTGAGTGCCATCAGGTGGACTTCGCTTCCATGGGACACACCCCCTGCGCCCTGTTTGTAACCGTGAGCGATATTGACCGCAATCTCGATCCGCTGACCGGCCTCTTTATTTCGCAGGCGTTTATGGGCCTCATTCGTGAGGCCGATAGGCAGCCCGACGGCAGCCTGCCCGTGCCCGTGCGCTTTATGCTCGATGACTTCGCAAATCTGCAGATCCCCCAGATCGACAACGTGCTCTCGATTATCCGAAGCCGCAACATCTGGGCAACGCTGCTGCTGCAGTCGACCAACCAGCTCGATGCGCTCTATGGCGAGGCACGCGCACGCTCCATCATGGGCAACTGCGACACGCATCTGGTGCTGGCGTTCCAGGATCCCGAGAGTGCCCGGGTGTTTTCCGACCGCGCCGACGCGCTGCCCAGCACGCTCATGGCGACGCCGATTGATCGCTCGTGGCTCTTTGTACGCGGTCGCACTCCCGAACAGGTCGAGCGCTTTAGGCTCGAAGACCATCCGCTCTACGGGGAGCTGCCCGAGGCGCAGCGAGGCCATGCGGAGGCCGAGATCTAGGCGCAGGGTTCTCGCAGCGCGCAGCGCCCCGGCGATGTTCCACAAAGGCCGTGCGCCCCGGGACCACGGCAAAGCAAAGGGGCCCGCATCCAATAGGATACGGGCCCCTGACTATAAGGCGCGATGCGTTAACAGCAGCGGCTACTTACGGTGAGCGCGATAGAACTCGATAAGCGCCTGGGTCGAAGCGTCCTGCTCGGCCTTGGCGGCGTCGTCGTGGAAGGCCGGGGTAATCTGCTTGGCAAGCTGCTTGCCCAGCTCAACGCCCCACTGGTCATAGGAGTCGATGCCCCAGACCGTGCCCTCGACAAACGTGATGTGCTCGTACAGTGCGATGAGCTCGCCGAGTGCGAACGGGGTCAGCGTGTCGCCAAAGATCGAAGTCGTCGGACGGTTACCCTCAAAGCAGCGGGCCGGGACGATCTGCTCGGGCGTGCCCTCGGCACGAACCTCGTCGGCCGTCTTACCAAAGGCGAGCGCCTTGGTCTGGGCCAGGAAGTTGCCCAGGAACAGCTCGTGGACATCCTGGCCGCTGTCGGTCGCAGGGTTGGCAGTGTTGGCGAAAGCGATAAAGTCGGCCGGGACCACCACAGTGCCCTGGTGCAGCAGCTGATAGAAGGCATGCTGGCCGTTGGTGCCGGGCTCGCCCCAGAAGATCTCACCGGTATCGGAGGTCACAGCGCTGCCGTCCCAGCGGACGTGCTTGCCGTTGGACTCCATGGTGAGCTGCTGCAGGTAGGCCGGGAAGCGGTGCAGATACTGGCAGTACGGAAGCACGGCGTGGCTCTTGGAACCGAAGAAGTTGACGTACCAGACATTGAGCAGGCCCATCAGCGCGACGGCGTTGTTCTCGAGCGGGGTGTTGCAGAAGTACTCGTCGATGGCGTGGAAGCCTTCGAGGAACTGCTGGAAGCGCTCGGGGCCGAGCACGACGATCAGCGACAGGCCCACGGCGGAGTCAACGGAATAGCGGCCACCGACCCAGTTCCAGAAACCGAAGGCGTTGGCGGGGTCGATACCGAAGGCCTCGACCTTCTCGAGTGCGGTGGAGACGGCGACGAAGTGCTTTGCCACGGCCTCGGCGTTCTGCTCATCGGAGCCGTCGATGGCGCCCTGAGCCTTGAGCTGCTCGAGCATCCAGGTCTTGACCTCGCGAGCGTTGGTGAGGGTCTCGAGCGTGGTGAAGGTCTTGGAGACGATGATCACGAGCGTAGTCTCGGGATCCAGGCCCTTGAGCTTCTCGGCCTGGTCGTTGGGGTCGATGTTGGAGATGTAGCGGCAGTCGATACCGGCGTCGGCATAGGGACGCAGGGCCTCGTAGGCCATGACCGGGCCCAGATCGGAGCCGCCGATGCCGATGGACACCAGATGCTCGATCTTCTTGCCGGTAACGCCCTTCCACTCACCGGAGCGCACGCGCTCGGCGAAGGCATACATGCGGTCGAGGACCTCGTGCACGTCGGCGACGACATCCTGGCCGTCAACGATGAGCTGGCCCTTCTCGCTTGCCGGACGGCGAAGCGCGGTGTGCAGAACAGCGCGGTCCTCGGTGGTGTTGATGTGCTCGCCGGAGAACATGGCGTCGCGGCGCTCCTCGAGCTTCACCTCGCGGGCAAGATCGCACAGCAGCTTGACGGTCTCATCGGTCACCAGGTTCTTGGACAGGTCAAAGTGCAGGTCACCAGCGTCAAAGCTCAGCTTGTTCACACGCTCGGGATCGGCAGCGAACCAGGCCTTGAGGTCGATGCCCTCGGCCTCGAGCTTCTCCTGATGGGCCTCGAGCGCCTTCCAAGCGGCGGTCGACGTAGCGTCGATAGGTGCGGCAACAGTTGCCATAAAGTCCTCCTCAGCATACGGGCGCATACCTCCATGCGCCCGGATAATCAGATGCCCCTATTCTAGCGCAGGTCAAGACTACAATCAGCGAGCGTTGCCAATCCGCCCCCAAACGGCGACCCGCCAAAAAGGGACAGGTTTATTTTGGCAGGTCAAACGCTTTACCTACCAAAATTAACCTGTCCCTTCCTGGCAGGTACTAGGCCGCGGCGCAGACGCTACCGAGCAACTCTCGCAGAGGAGACCCAATGCCCTCAAGCAGTTCGGGAGCGATAATGGCAAAAACGGGAACCTCGCCGGCTCCCACGACGGCAGGCACTTTGCCCTCCGAGACAATACATCCATAAGGGACAAAACCGTCTTCGCCGGCATCGAGCACCGCCATTCGACGCGCGAGTTCGCGCGCAAAGCCGGCAGTATCGGCATCGCCAATCGCCAGGACAAAGTCCACGCCTTCGTCGGTCACCAGGGCCACGGCTTCGTCGATCAGCTCGTCTCCCCCGTCGCTCTCAACCGAGTCGCAGCGAAAAAGCACGCGTTCGAGCAGGGCGCGATCAAGCGAGCCGAGTGCCGCCGAGACAAGCTCATCGCGCGTATGCTTGTCGCCGCCCAGCACGACCAGCGCCTTGGTGCCACCGTAGTGAGCGACCAATCGCCCGCACCAGCGAGCCACGTCTCCATCCGCAACAAGGCGCGTCGGCATACCAAACCCATAGTTGACCATTGTCCCCACAACCCTTCCGTGCTTTATGGTGGTATCGATCGTTAGGCTCATGCTACGAAGCGAGCTTTTCCGAGCTGTTTCGCGCTCTTTAGGGCTGCGTTAAAATCAGATTCGATCCGACATGGCGTCCAGTTGCGACAATTAGGCGGTCAAAATCCAAGGGCCAAGACGCACGAACAGGATGAGCCAGACAAAAGACAGGCAAAACCCGCCCAGCACATCCGAAACGTAGTGCACGCCCAGATAGACACGGCTGACACCCACCGCAAGGATGACGCACGCAAGTGCAACCTCGATGGCGGCGCCGAACGGAAGGCCACACACGCCACACCGCACCAACCATATGCCATAGCCATAAAACGCCATGGCCGCCATCGAGTGGCCCGAGGGGAAGCTCAGCCCCGGTGCCTCGACAAGCCGAAATCCCTGTGGACGAGGTCGACGCACAAGTACCTTTAACAGCTGGTCGATTGCGCTGATAGCACCGACATTGAAGGCGGCCCAGACAACATGGGCCCAATTGGGCGCCCACAGCATCGCCGCGGCTAGCACACCGACGACAAACGGCAGCGACGCCAAACTCGAGGCGGCTTTCATCGCGGCCGTCAACACCGGCGACCGAAGCCTCTCGACAAGCAGCAAGTATCCCACCTCATCGATTCTTATAGCCCGTCCTTTGAGGACCTTGATCAGCAGGTAAACAAAGATCGCAAGGCACAGCACGAACAGTATCAAAAGTGCAAGATCACCCATACCTATGGTCATCCATACCCCCTCAGCGTATTTAACACATTAAGGCTACCGACCCACCGTAAGCACTCGGTAAACCGACCAAAAAAACCTGTCCCTTTTTGGTAGGTTTTGACGGTGTCCGGTCGAGCGGGTATTATCGAACAGATATTCGATAAGAACATGTGTTTGATGAAAGGACACGGATGGCGCACGAGCAGCACACCTATATCTGCATCGACCTCAAGACGTTTTATGCCAGCGTCGAGTGCGTCGACCGTGGGCTCGATCCGCTCACCACCAACCTGGTCGTTGCCGACGAATCGCGCGGGCGCACGACCATCTGCCTCGCCATCACACAGGCTATGAAGGACTTAGGGATTCACAACCGCTGCCGCCTATTTGAGATTCCCGATGGCATCGACTACATCACGGCCGTACCGCGCATGCAGCATTACATGGAGGTGTCGGCGAAAATCTACGGTATCTATCTGGAATACGTCAGCCCCCAGGACGTGCACGTCTACTCCATCGACGAATGCTTTATCGACGTGACGCCCTATCTGGACCTCTACCATACCGACGCTGAAGGCTTCGCCTGCATGCTGCGCGACGAGGTCCTGGCACGCACCGGCATCACGGCAACGGTTGGCATCGGCCCCAACCTATTCCAAGCCAAGGTGGCACTCGACATTACCGCCAAGCACGTACCCAGCCGCATCGGCATACTCGACGACGAGACCTTTCGCAAGGAGATCTGGCCCCATCGCCCCATCACCGACATCTGGGGCATCGGCCCCGGCGTGGCGGCCCGTCTCGAGAAATACGGCGTCTACGATCTGATGGGCGTCGCGGCGCTCGACGAAAACCTGCTTTACGACGAGCTCGGCGTCAATGCCGAGTATCTCATCGACCACGCCTTCGGGCGCGAGCCGACAACCATCGCCGATATTCAGGCCTATCGCCCACAGGCAACCTCAACAACCACGGGGCAAGTGCTATCGAAAGGCTATGCCTATGAGCAGGCCTACACCGTCTTGCGCGAGATGGTCGACAACGCCGTGTTGGACTTAGTCGATAAGCACGTGGTCTGCGACAGCATCTCGCTCTTCGTAGGTTATGCGAGCGAACGAGCCGACATACGCCGCCTCGACGCCAGCGGCACGGCGCAATATGTAGACGGATGCGGGCATTTGCGTTCGAGCACGTCGAGCATAGAACCCGCCGCAACCGCCGGCCCCGAGCTCGCACCCCGTGCGCCCAAGCCCGTCCAACGCGATGACGAACGGCACCGCCTGGTGCGCGAAGCACAGGCAATCGACGGCATCTTTGTGGGAGAGCACGGCGGCAAACCGCGTGGTGGCTACGCCGCACTCTTTGCACACTCTAACGCCTCGCGAAAGCTGCCCGAGCGCACCAATTCGTTTAAGAAGATTATGGGCTATTTCGATGAGCTCTGGGCGCAGACCGTCGATCCCAAACGCCCGGTCAAACGCATCAACCTGGGATTTGGCAACCTCATGCCCGAGGAATTTGCCACTATCGACCTGTTTAGCGATGTTAAGGCGGATGAGCGCGAGCGCGACCTGGCGCGCGCCGTCCTGGCCGTGAAGGGCAAGTACGGCAAGAACGCCCTGGTCAAGGGATTAAGCTTTACCGCCGGCGCCACCGCACGCGAACGCAACGATCAGGTAGGAGGACATCGTGCCTAAGTCCCAACAACAGCCGATGCGGCCACCGACGCCTTTTGAACGCCTAGCGGACCCCGAGGGAAGACGTCGCTCCGCCGACCCCAAGCTCACCGCCAACGGTGCTGTGCGCGCCAACCGCGCCGCACAGTTTATGCCCTTTGCCGCCCTCACGGGATACTACGAGCTCGTGCGCAAACAAGAGATCACTGTTGAGCCCAAATGCGAACTCACGGAAGAAAAAGCCCTCGAGCTTTCGAAAAAGCTCGAGGGCATCAAACGCGGCGACCTGGTGCGCGTCACCTATTACGATACGTACGGCTATCGTAGCCGCACGGGCATCCTTGACGAGGTGCTCCCTGCCTTCAAGCTCCTCAAGCTCAAAGATATCGCCATCGACTTCGACGACATCCAGGACATCGAGCTACGCGGACGAGCCTAGACAAGGACGCGCATCCAAGGCAAGGCCTACAGCGTCATGACGTAGTAACCCGCATCTCTCACGGCAGCCTCAAGGACACCGCGATCGATCGGCCGCTTGGAGCGCACGCGCGCTGTGTGGTCCGCATACGTCACCGTTGCCCACACGCCATCCAGCGCATTGAGGGCATTGGCTACGTTCTGAGCGCAGCCGTCACAGCTCATGCCGCCGATGAGTAGCTCATCGCTATAGGGATAGTGCGATGCATCGGTATCCACCACAACAACCTTTTTGGCCTTCTTACCGCTCGCGCCATCGCTGCAGCAGCTCTTTCCGTGTGTCGAAGCGACAATGCGACGCAGTCCAAAAAACATGCCGACGGCAATGACGGCCAACACGATGAGATTCGCAGGGTTGAGCAAGTCGCTCATGCGTTCCCCTTTCAAGTAGCACTATCTAGATACCCCCATGGGGTGTCCTCATCTTAACCCAAAATCGTGTCCGTTCGGTCAATTAGTTTCCCTCTTCAAACTTTTTTGTTGACCATGGCTTACTTTCGTGTATAAGTTTTCCTAGGCTAACAACTGAGGACCAGAAAGGAGCATCGTGACTCGAACCATTGACATCCCAACATACCAAACGGCTGTCGTGCGCAACTGCTCCCCTACGCTCGCAGGTATCAAGCCGGCTTCGCTCTTTACCTATCCCGGCGTTTACGCCAACCAAAACGGAAAACCCGGCGCCGCCCATATCGAAGAGCGACGCTCTCGCCTGCTCGCCGTCATAGCCCAATGCAACCGCGAGCTCCAGCCACTCGGAATCCATATGAGCGTTTTGGTCTGGCGCCCCTGCGGAGCGCTCATCTATGTGTATCGCCCTGCGGACCTCATGCGATACCTCTCCGACCCCCGTGCCACGACGGCGCTAGCCGCCGAAGGTTACGATGTCCACAACCTGCCCGCATCCCTGGTGCATCTCGCCGCGCGCATCACGCTGGCAAGCAGCAATGCCGCAGAGAGCGCCTATGACGGCAGCGTCTGCGCGCTAGCGCGAAATAGGCACTGCGATACGGGGTGCATGTGCGAGTTCCCCCACGAAATTGGCTATTTTTTGGGCTATCCCTACGAAGATGTCCATCAGTTTATCGTCCAGCACGGCGAAAACTATAAGGTCTTTGGCGCATGGAAGGTATACACAAACGTTGAGCAGGCGCTCACGACCTTCGATTCCTATCGTGCATGCACGCAATACCTTACCTACATCTATCAACAGGGCTGCACCCTGGAACAACTTGTCCAGGCAACCCGATAGAGCATACAAAACGCGGCCGCACGCCGCGCAACCGAAAGGAAAACATATGAGCAAGATCGCAGTCGTCTACTGGAGCGGTACAGGCAACACCGAGGCCATGGCAAACTTCGTTGCCGAGGGCGCAACCGGTGCCGGCGCCGAGGCAGAGGTCATCTCCTGCGCCGACTTCTCCGCCGACAAGGCCGCCAACTATGACGCCATTGCCTTCGGCTGCCCCGCCATGGGTTCCGAGGAGCTTGAGTATGACGAGTTCCAGCCTATGTGGGACGAGGTCAAGGAGACCCTCGGTGACAAGAAAGTCGTCCTCTTTGGCTCTTATTCGTGGGCCGAGGGCGAGTGGATGGACAACTGGAAGGCCGATGCCGACGAGGCCGGCGTCAACGTCGCAGATTCCGTCATCTGCTACGACGCACCCGACGACGAGGGCGAAGCGGCCTGCAAGGCCCTGGGAGCGGAGCTGGCCTAACGAAGCCGTCAGAAAGTCGCAAGGCAACTGACAGCCGAGTGCCGTACAACAACAGTCGCTCATGCCCAAACAAAAACGGGGGCCGGATACTATCCGGTCCCCGTTTGTTATATCGACAACCTCGATGCGCCGCTACGAGATATTGCCCAAGAACGCCTTGGTGCGTTCGCTCTTGGGATGGTCGAAAACCTCGCTCGGCGTGCCCTCCTCCACGATAACGCCGCCGTCCATAAAGACAACGCGGTCGGCGACGTCGCGGGCAAAGCCCATTTCGTGCGTCACGACGATCATGGTCATGCCGTCGCGTGCCAGGTCGCGCATGACACCCAGAACGTCGCGGACGAGCTCGGGGTCGAGCGCCGACGTAGCCTCGTCAAAGAGCATGACGTGAGGGTTCATCGACAAGGCACGGGCGATGGCCACGCGCTGCTGCTGACCGCCCGAAAGCTGGCTCGGCATAAAGTCGATACGCTCGGCAAGACCGACCTTGGTCAGCTCCTCGACGGCAATCTTTTCGGCCTCTTCCTTGCTGCGCTTGAGCACCTTTTGCTGCGCGAGCATGACGTTCTTTTTGACTGACAGGTGCGGGAACAGGTTGAACTGCTGAAAGACCATGCCCAAGTGCGTGCGCACTTTGTTGAGGTCGACACCCTTGGCGCACACATCCACGCCCTCAACGATGATCGAGCCGCTCGTGGGATGCTCCAGACGATTGATGCAGCGAAGCATCGTCGACTTGCCCGAGCCCGAAGGACCCAGGACTACGACGACCTCGCCCTTGTGCACATCCAGATCGATATCGCGCAGGACCACGTTATCGCCAAAGGCCTTCTGGAGATTCTTGATGCTGACGACGACCTCGTTCGAGTTATTGGTTTCGCTCATAATAGAACCTCCTTACAGACCAGCGATATGGTCGGCGGGCGTCGCGACAACCTGTCCGGCGCTCTTGGTGGGACGCTTCTTTTTGGTTTCGGCCGTGCCCAAAAGCCTCGCCTCAAGACCGCTCACCAAGCGTGCAAGCGGCAGGGTAATGACCAGATAGAACAGGGCGGCAACCACATACGGCGTGATGGAGCCCGTCGTGGCCACGATGGTGCGGGCGTTCATGACGATCTCGACCACGCCCACGGCCGCGAGCAGCGACGTATCCTTGTAAAGCAGGATAAACTCGCTGGTCAGCGTAGGCAGGACATTGCGGAACGTCTGCGGAATCATAACGTAGAGCAGCGTCTGGAAGGCATTCATGCCCAGCGAGCGAGCGGCCTCGTTTTGGCCCTTGGGGATCGACTGAATACCGGCGCGGAAGATCTCGCACAGGTAGGCGGACGAGTTCATGGCCATGACGATAACGCCCAAAACATAGTCGTCCACCTTGACGCCGGCCAACGGCAGACCGAAGAACGCGATATAGATCTGCAGGAACGCCGGCGTACCGCGAATGATATTCACGTAGATGCCGGCGAGGCAGCGCAGGATGCGCGACTTGGAGATGCGCATAAGCGACAGGGCAAAGCCAAAGGGAATTGCCAGCGGAAACGCCACGAGCACGATCGAAAGCGACATAAGGAAGCCCTTGAAGACGATCGGCAGGCTCTGGACCAAAATGACCGGGTTCAGGAACAGGCGCAGGAACATATTGGAGTTCCACGCCTCGACCCACGGCTGCTCCTTAAGGTCGGCCAGGAAGTTATCGAAGGCCGTCACGCCCTTGATCTCCACCGACGGAATCTTGGAGATCTTCTTGGTCGAACCGTCGGCGAGCGTATAGGTGCCGCTAAAGGCCTCATCGCCGCCCTCGACGGGAAACGTCACACCGTAAACCTCGACGCGGAAATAGCCGCCGGCAGGCGCCGTCTCGCCAAAGTCAATCTTGAGCGTCTGGCCGTCAGCCTTGCACGTGGGCTTCATGGGCGTACGATCCATGAGGTCCTCGCCCGAGAGCATCGTCAATCGCGTGTCATCGGTACCAAACGTCGTGCCGTCGACAAACGTCAGCGAAAGACCGCTCAGCTCCTCGTCGGCATCGGCCTGAACTTCCCAAGTGATGCGCGTCTCGGTGCCGCCGACCACATCGCTACCCGAACCGGTATTGGGTCGGGCGGTAATCTTTGCGGTCTCAAGCGCCTGGGCGGTCGTGGGCACGCAGGCCCCCGCGCATACCAGGGCGAGCGCCACAGCCAGGGCACAGGCCAGCTTTTGGAGCATCGAGGGCAGTGGAAAACGCTGCTCCGCGGCCCCTTTGTTCAGTCGAGACAAGGTGGCTCCTATCGTAGAAGTTGCCGGCAAAAAGAGACGGAAACGCTCTCCGTCAAGAGAAGCGCAAAGGCCCTTTCCGCCAAAACGGAAAGGGCCCGCGCGCAATCAAGTAGTTATTTTACTTGATATTGTACTTAGCCATGAGGGCGTCGACGGTACCGTCGTCGGTCAGGTCCTTGATAGCCTGGTTGATGTCGTCCTTGAGCTTGGTGTTGCCCTGGTTGATGGCGATGGCGTACTCCTCGCCGGTGCTGATCTGCTTGATGGTCTGGCAGGTGTTGAACTGCTCGGCGGTCAGCTGGCTCGCAACGGAGCGGTTGGTGACTACGGCGTCGCCCTTATCGGACTGCAGGGCGCTGAAGCACTCGGTGGCGTCCTTGTAGGGGACGATCTTGGCCTTGGGGAAGTTCTCCTGGGCAAAGGCCTCGGCGGTCGAGCCAGACTGGACGATGATGGTAGCGTCGGCGTTGTTGAGCTTCTCGCTGTAGTTGTCGGCCGTGATGTCGGTGTTATCGACCTTGGTCACGATAGCCTGATCGTCCATGTAGTAGGAATCAGAGAAAGTGACTTCCTTCTCACGCTCGGGCGTGTCGGTGATAGCCGCGATGGAAACGTCATACTTGGCGCCCGAAGCGACGCCCGGAACCAGCGTGTCAAAGTCATTGTTGACATACTCGACATCCAGGCCCAGCTTGTCGCCGATAGCCTTGATGAGCTCAAGGTCAAAGCCCTGATAATCGCCGTTGTCATCTTTGTACTCAAACGGCGCGTACTCGGCAGAGGTGCCGACGGTCAGCGTGCCGTCCTTGACGAGCGCGTACTCCTTGGAGCCGTCGACCTTCTCGACCTTAGCGTCGTCAGAGCTGCTGGAACCGGCATCAGAACCAGAGGTGGCGTTGGACGAACCGCAGCCCGTCAGAGCAAGGGCGAGTGCCATAGCACCCGTGGCGGCAAATGCGCCAAGCTTCTTCAGCTTCATAATCAGTCTCCTTCCGGTGACCTCGTTTGATTCAGAGGTCTGCAAAAACTGATGGCTATTATGCACCCGCTTGGGAGAATCTGCAATTAGAAAACTGATTGAAACAAACCCATAACGTGAATGGAACACTGCACTTTGTGACAGTCATTACTGCTGCAACGACCTTAACAGTCTGATTTCAGCCGCATAACCTGCAAGTTCGTTCGGTGTCTCCAAAATGAATGGCAATGCGCGCAAGCGGCTATTCGATACAATATTCTGCATAACCTGCATACCGCCGCCAAACTCTTCACTACCCAAATAACCCTTACCGATGCATTCGTGGCGGTCCTTATGGGCGCCGCAAGGGTTCTTCGAATCGTTGATATGCACGGCGCGCAAGCGCTCGATACCCACCACGCGATCGAACTCGTCGAGTACGCCGTCCAGATCATGGATGATGTCGTAGCCGGCATCACTCACATGGCAGGTATCCAGACACACGCCCAGCTTGGCCGACAGCTCTGGACGTCTGGCAGCAACACCCCCGATAATGCGCGCCAGCTCTTCAAAGCTACGGCCCACCTCGGTACCCTTTCCTGCCATGGTCTCGAGCAGCACCGTCGTCTGCTGCCCCTCAAACATCACCTGGCACAAGGTGTCGACGATCATCTGAATGCCGGCATCAGTCCCCTGCCCCACATGCGCGCCGGGGTGGAAGTTGTAATAGTTGCCGGGCAGTGCTTCCAGACGCTGCAAGTCCTCGGCCATTGCCTCCAGGGCAAACTCGCGCGCCCGCTCTTTGGCAGAACAGGGGTTGTAGGTATAGGGGGCATGCGCCACGAGTGGGCCAAAATCGTTTTGTTCCATAAGCTCGCGCAGGGCCGCCACATCATCCATGTCAAGGTCTTTCGCCTTGCCGCCGCGCGGGTTGCGCGTAAAGAATGCAAAGGTATTGGCGCCAATGGACAGCGCCGTCTCCCCCATTGCCCGATAGCCCTTCGTCGTCGAAAGATGACACCCAATCGTCAGCATCTCCAGCTCCCCCTCATCAGTTGCGGTGAAATAGTTCCTGTTTGGCCCCTATTCTGCCGCAAACAGGAACTATTCCACCGCAACTTATAAAAGGGGCATCAGAGATGCGGGCCGCCAAGCACTACGGCTACGGGCGCCAGCGTCATAATCCCCTATGCGTCAGCGCCAAGTCCTAGAGGGCCAGACGGATTGCATCGATAATGCGCGCGCAGCGCTGTGTGGCGGCAAGGGGCATGACGGGACTCTCGAGTTTCCCCGCCCGGATGAGCTGGGTCGCATGCTGGATTTCGCCGTAGAAATCATCGACCTCAAACGGGGCATTTATTTCGAGCATCCGTCCGTCGGAGTACTTCACATGGGCGAGCTCGGGGCGATGGAGACGCTCGATTTCCAACGAGCCCCGCTCGCAGGCAATCGTTAAGCGGCTTTCATATGCTGCTTTGCCGTCGCACACCATATGAATGGGTATGCCGCCGACGCTCATACGGATCTCGTCGGCCCAATCCACGCGGCCGCCCGATACGTCACGCCAGCGAACTTCACGAGACGAAACATCGCACGCACCCGCAAGTAGATCCTCAAACCACCCGACCGCATAGCAGCCCATGTCATATAGACAGCCACCCTGCAACGGGTCGAGCAGATAACTCGAAGGGGGCTCACCATAATCGAGTTTTTGCACGCTTTCAATCGAGACGATACGGCCGAGCTCGCCCGACGCAAGCAAGTCCTTCACGCGAGTGCGCATCGGGCAAAACCGATTTTTCATCGCCTCCATAAACAGCACGCCGCGCTCGCGAGAGGTGGAGGCAATCGAGAGAGCCTCTTCCTCACTCAAAACGGCCGGCTTTTCGCACAGTACGGCCTTTCCCGCGCGCAGTGCCCGACAGACCCAATGCGCATGCATGCCATGCGGAAGAGCCAAGTAGATTGCGTCGACATCGGGGTCGGCAATCAGCGCATCATAAGCCGCATCGCCGCTATCGTCAGCCGTGGCATAACTGCGCGCGGCGTCAATCGAAAACGCCCTGCAAAACTCCTCAACATGCGAAGGAGTGCGACCGGCGGCAGCCACAAGCCGTGCCCCGTCCACCTCCTTGAGCGACGATGCGAATCGATGCGAAATGTGTCCAGCGCCCAAAACGCCCCAGCGAACATCACGCAAACCATCACATGAATCCCGATAGCCCACGACAGCCCCCTTCAGTTGCGGTGGAATAGTTCCTGCTTGGCCCCTATTCTGCCGCAAACAGGAACTATTCCACCGCAAGTTATAAAAGGGGCATCAGGAGCGCGTTTTGCAAAAGGCTTTAAGCGCGGCCGTTACGGGACCAGGCTGGAAACGTCGGCGCACATCGTCGAGACGCTCGGGAATATCAATGTGCTGCGGGCAGTGACGTGCGCATTTGCCGCACTTGACGCAATTGCTCACCAGCTTGGGCTCGTTCGTCCGCACCGCGCTCGCCGTAAAGTATTGAGACAGCCCCGTAAACCAACTATGCGCATAGCTCGCGTTGTAGGCGCCAAAGCAGCCGGGAATATTGATACCCTTGGGGCACGGCATGCAGTAGCCGCACCCCGTACAGGGCACGCGATTCGATTTCTCAAACTCTCCCAGCACGCGTGCGATGGTATCGAGCTGCTCTGTCGTCATCGAATCCGGCAGTGCGCGATCCGCCAATGCCGCGTTCTCGTCCACCTGCGCGGTATCGGTCATGCCCGAAAGCAGCATCGTGACTTGAGGATGGTTCCACACCCACGAAAGGCCCCAAGCAGCCGGCGTCTTCAGATACGGATCGCGTACGTCATCGAACACGGCGCGGGCCCGCGGAGGTAGCTTGCCCGCCAGGCGTCCACCCAAAAGCGGCTCCATCACAAACACCGCGAGCCCGCGCTCCGCAGCCGCCATGAGTCCTGCCGTTCCCGCTTGGTAACGCTCGCCGGCATAGTTGTACTGTATCTGGCAAAAATCCCAATCATATGCGTCAAGCATCGTCAGGAAATCCACCGCGCTGCCGTGGTACGAAAAACCAATCTGGCGAATGCGCCCCGCCGCCTTTTGACACGCGATCCAGTCCTCAATGCCCAACGCCACCACACGTTCCCACTGGGCGGGCGAGGTAATGTTATGCATGAGGTAATAGTCGATATGGTCGGTCCGCAGGCGCCGCAGTTGCTCATCGAAGAACCGGTCGAAATCCTCCGCGCACTTGCACGAAGCATGCGGCAACTTGGTCGCCAGCAACACCCGGTCACGCAGCCCCAAGCACTCAAGCGAGGCGCCCACGCACGCCTCGTTACCGGGATAGAGATACGCGGTGTCCAGATAATTAATCCCCTGCTCCACCGCACGGGAAATGATGGCATCGGCTGTCTTCGCATCCGGACGTCCCGGCGCACCGGGAAACCTCATGCAGCCCAGACCCAACGCCGAGATACGGTTGCCGCTTTTGGGGTCAACGCGATATTGCACGGCCCCTCCCTTCGCCATCAGCGCCCCGGCAAGGCGAAACACAATGGTCACGCAGCCGAAACATCGTGGAATCGCAATCGAGAACGTATCGTAACGCAGCAGAAATCGAGCTGTCACGGCACCGCTTTAACATCAGCAAAAAGCCCGATGAAAGGAGCCGGGCATGACCACGCGCGAGGACGCCTACCCCTACCCCGGCGAGCAATACATCCTCTCGGTCGACCGCTATCAGATCGAGGTCATGGACCATCTGGACGAGCCTCCCGCCACAGGCGCCGTCATCTTCTGCACCTTCCCCAAGGTACGCGATGGCGTTGGATATCCCGCACGCGTTTTCGCGGTCTGCCCCGCAGCGTAAGCTCCGCGCGTCCATTCATTTAAAAATCGCCACCCTGCATGCACAAGGTGCGCTGGCAGCATACAATCCATCAGGCGCCCCCACGCGGGCGCCTTTTATATGGGGAGATGATTCACATGCAGATCAACAAGGTCGCCTTTATCGGCAAGGGCGGCGTCGGGCTACTCTACGGCAGCATGATCGCCCAGGCACTCGGCAACGATGCCGTCGAATACGTCATGGATGACGCCCGTTTTGAGCGTCACGCGGGCGATGCGCTCACCGTCAATGGCAAGCCCTGTGCGCTCAAGTCCGTCCGCGCCAGCGAGGCAACGCCCGTCGATCTGGTCATTCTTGCGGTCAAGACGACTGGACTCGATGCGGCACTCAAGACTATGGAGCGCGTCGTGGGGCCCAATACGCTCATCGCCTCGCTGTGTAACGGAATTACGAGCGAGCAGAAGATTGCCGAGCGCTTTGGCTGGGAGCATACCGTTCTTGGTATTTGCCAGGGCATGGACGCCGTGTTCCTCAACGGAGAGCTCACCTTTACCAGTGCGGGCGAAATCCGCTTTGGCGCGGCGGCCGGCACCGAGCCCGCAACCGTCACCGCCATCGACGAGCTCTACACGCGCTGCGGCATCGCCCATACCGTCGAGAGCGACGTTGCGCACCGCATGTGGGCCAAACTCATGCTCAACGACGGCATCAACCAGACGTGCATGGCCTACGGCGGGACCTACGGAAGCGCCACGGAGCCGGGCTCCGAACAGCGTCGCTGCTTTGTTACTGCCATGCGCGAAACGCTTGCGGTCGCCAACGCCGAGGGCATTGAGCTGACCGAGGCAGACCTGACGCAGATGGTGCACCTCATCGAGGGAATCGACCCCACCGGTATGCCCTCGATGGCGCAGGACCGCATCGCGCAACGAAAAACCGAAGTCGAGGAGTTCGCGGGCACCATTTGCCGCCTGGCCGTCAAACACGATATCCAAGTGCCGCAAAACGATTGGCTCTATCAGCGCATCCGCGATATCGAGAAAAGCTGGTAGCGCCCGGCTCACCACGTCAACAGGCTCAACAGCAAAGCCGCCACAAGGAGCACTCCCCTTACGGCGGCTTTCATCTTCATCTATAACCAGTAGTCGATGTCCCGACGGTTAGAGCTGCGACTCCGACGCCTGGTCCTCATCGTCGCGACAAAGGACTACACCCGCACTTCCCAGCAGTGCGGCCGCGACCAACGCACTGACCACGATAGAGGCAGCCCCACAAGACCCCTGCATGCCCGCAACGAGCGCGGCCGTAGGACCAAGGCAGCCAAGCACCAATGCGACGGCGGCAATGGCAATATCTCGAGCGTTCACAAGACCACTTCCTCCACGAGAAAGACCTTATTTCTCATGAACTAGTGTGCCCCGCGCCCATATGCGCGACGTACCGTCACGGTAAGGGCTCTGTTAGCTCAAACGCATACATAGAACGGGCGTCCTTACGTTGCCCTAAAGCTCGGTAAAGACGCCCATCCGCCAAATATCCGTGATGCAGAAAAATTACCAACCGGTGTAGTAGTCGGTGGTTCCGGCTGCGCAGCCGGAGTCATAGACCTTGCACTCGCCCCTGGAACCGGTAAACGTGGAGCCCTGAGCTTTATCACCCGCGGCCACGACGTAGTAGCCATCGGAATCGCGCCAAAAGCCCTCGGAATCCTGCGTCCATTCGCCCGTGCGGTGGTGATACAACACGTTGCTGCTGTAATAAGTCTCGCGGCGGCCGTTATAGTTATTGACGCCGCTCGAGCGCGTCAGGCCCGAGCCGTTCGCGTAATACGCAGCGGACGTGTAAGACGAGCCGGAGCCGGCGTTGTAATACGAAGCCTGAACGGCCTCAGCGGCCTCGGCTTCGGCTGCGGCAGCCTCGAGCGCCTCGCGCTTGGCATCCTCAAGCGTGGAGCGAAGCTCGTCGAGCTCGGTCGACTTGGCGTCGACCTCCCCCATCGTCAACAGGCTACCCGCACCGTCGATGCAGCCCTGCAACACAGCGCGCTCGTCATCGGTAGCATAGTCGCCATACATATTCATAATGATCTGAGCGCGCATCTCCAGGGAATCGCGCTTTGCCCCCATCGAGGCGTTCCACTCTTGCATAGAGCCATAACCGTCGCCGCGGTAGTCGACGGGCTGCATCAGCGTCGCCTCGGACGGCGTGGATCCGACCGTGTCGGACAGTGTTGCCGCGTGGGCATCGGTTGCGCCGGCGCCCGCCAAAAGTGCCACGGTCAGAGCGGCGGAAAGGGCGGCGGCTTTCGGTTTTCGTGAATCGATCCTCATGTAGCTGGAAACCTCCGTAGTGCGTTTTTTGCTGCGTTTGAGCTGCGTGTGATTCGATCGCGCTGCATAGTACCCCGAGCAAATCGCGACCTGCGGTTTTTCTCAAAAGGTGCACGTCAATTGCGTAAAACTCACATCCTCTCAACAGGAGTTTTCCACATCTCGATTGCATAAAGCATGCCAAAAACCCTGTAATAGCGCCCTTCCTATGCAAAAAGGCGTCTGCGCAACCATTGCTTGCGCAGACGCCTTGAGCAGGCATTTTATACAGTTATACCTATCGAGTCGCAAGGGGTCCTTGCACAAGTCGCCCTACTCGTCCAGTGCGGCAAAGGCCTGCTTCAGGTCCCAAATGATGTCCTCGGCGTTCTCGGTACCGATGGAAAGACGGATCGTGGAGGGCGTGATGTTCTGCTCGGCGAGCTCATCTGCAGAGAGCTGGGAGTGCGTGGTGGTAGCCGGGTGCACGACGAGCGACTTGACGTCGGCCACGTTGGCAAGCAGCGAGAAGACCTGCAGGTGGTCGATGAACTTCCAAGCAGCTTCCTGGCCACCCTTGATCTCGAAGGTGAAGATCGAGGCACCGCCGTTGGGGAAATACTGCTTGTAGAGCTCATGGTCGGGGTGCTCGGGCAAGCTCGGGTGGTTCACCTTGGCAACGTGGCTGTCGCCGGCAAGGAACTCAACGACCTTCTTGGTGTTCTCGACATGACGGTCAACGCGCAGCGACAGAGTCTCGGTGCCCTGGAGCAGGACCCAGGCGTTGAACGGGCTGATGCAGGCGCCCTCGTCACGCAGCAAGATAGCGCGGACATAGGTCGCGAAGGCGGCGGGACCGGCAGCCTCGGCAAACGAAACACCGTGGTAGGAGGGGTTGGGCTCAGCGATCTGGGCGTACTTTCCGCTCGCCTTCCAGTCAAAGTTACCGCCGTCGACGATCACACCGCCCAGCGAAGTGCCGTGACCGCCGATGAACTTGGTTGCGGAGTGGACGACGATGTTGGCACCATGCTCCAGCGGACGGAACAGATACGGGGTGCCGAAGGTGTTGTCGACGACAACCGGCAGACCGTGCTTCTTGGCGATCTCAGAGATGGCGTCGATGTTGGGGATGTCGGAGTTGGGGTTGCCGAGCGTCTCGAGATAGATGACCGTGGTGTTGTCCTTGATGGCGCCCTCGACCTCGTCCAGGTTGTGGGCATCGACGAAGGTGGTCTCGACGCCAAACTGGGAGAGTGTATGCTCCAGCAAGTTGTAGGAGCCACCGTAGATGGTCTTCTGAGCCACCACGTGGTCACCGGCCTGGGCAAGAGCCTGCAGGGTATAGGTGATGGCAGCAGCACCGGAGGCGACGGCGAGGCCAGCAACGCCACCCTCGAGTGCGGCGATACGGTCCTCGAAGACGCCCTGGGTGGAGTTGGTCAGACGGCCGTAGATGTTACCGGCGTCGGCAAGACCAAAGCGGTCGGCGGCGTGCTGGGAGTTGCGGAACACATAGCTCGTGGTCTGGTAGATAGGCACGGCACGGGAGTCGGATGCAGGATCGGCGCTCTCCTGGCCAACGTGCAACTGCAGGGTATCGAAACCAAAGGTGTGCTCGGGATTGTTGATGAACTGGCTCATGATGATCTCCTTGATCGAACGAAAGTAAATAAAAAGAGAGAAGTAAGTCGCTGTCTCCTGATCACGCCAACGGGCGCAAACAGGAGCCCGGCATTCGTCTTGGTAAGCAATTCATATGCGGGCCTCCTTTCGCATCCCGGTTCCGTGGTTGGCTTAATTACCTACCGCCTTTGTGTGTTTTGAATAGTACGAGCATTGTTCCCCTCGGTCAATCACTTAAAAGCGCTAACCTGTTATCTGTTATATAGATAACAATCGAAAGGACGAGCGCCGATGACCCTCCAGCAGCTTCGTTTTCTGATCGCCGTGGCAGAGTCCGGCTCAATCAACGCCGCAGCTCAGCGCCTCTATACTGCTCAGTCCAACATCTCAAACGCCGTCAAAAGCCTGGAACAGGAACTTCATATCGAAATTTTTACGCGCTCTAGCCGCGGTGTTGCACTCACCAACGACGGCACCGAGCTTTTGGGCTATGCGCGCCAGGTCGTAGAGCAGGCCGACATGCTCGAGGCACGCTACGAGGACGGCGGCACCCCGCAAGCCCGCCTCGCCATTTCCGCCCAGCACTACGCCTTTTCGGTCGAGGCCTTTGTCAACGTGGTCGAGCGCTGCCGCGACAGCAAGTTCGAGTTCATCATGCGCGAGACCACCACATCGCAGATTATCGATGACGTCCGCGCGTTTCGCAGCGATATCGGCATCCTCTATCTGGACGACTTTAACGCCCGCGTTCTGCAGAAGGCCTTCGCCGATGCCCGTGCAAGCTTCCATCCCCTATTCGACGCGACGGTCCACGTCTTCGTTAGCGAGCGCCACCCGCTCGCACGCCGCCCTCAGCTGTCCCTTGCCGACCTCACGCCCTATACGCGCTACAGCTTTGAGCAGGGAACCTCAAACTCCTTCTATTACGCCGAGGAACCTTTTAGCTATATCCCTTGCGACCGCAACATACGAATCTCGGACCGCGGAACACTTACCAACTTACTTATCACGTCGAACGGTTACACCCTGTCGACCGGCGTCCTCTCCAATGAAATGCAATGGGGTATGGCATCGATCCCGTTAGCAGACGCCCCAACGATGCACGTAGGCTATATCATGCACGACGAGCGCAAGCCCTCTCCCCTCTTGCAGCAATACCTCGATGAGCTCAACCGCATCATCCATGCCAACTAACTGTCGGAAGACGGGGTAGAAATCGCAGATTGCTAGCCCCCGGCGGGCATGGCGCTACAATGGTCACTCGCACGAAACATACCCAACGAAAGGAACCATGTGAAGGTCATCATCTATACCGACGGCTCGGCCCGATCAAATCCGGGACGCGGCGGCTACGGCGCCGTGCTCAAATACACCAACCCCGCCGGCAAGACCTTCACCTCCGAGCTTTCGCGCGGCTACGCCAAGACCACCAACAACCGCATGGAGCTCATGGCGGTCATCGTAGCGCTCGAAGCGCTCAACCGCCCCTGCGACGTCGAGGTCCATTCCGATTCGCAGTACGTCGTCAACGCCTTCAACAAGCACTGGATTGACGGATGGAAAAAACGCGGCTGGAAGACCGCCAACAAGCAGCCCGTCAAGAACCGCGACCTGTGGGAGCGCCTGCTCACCGCAAAGAGCAAGCACAAAGTGGAGTTCATCTGGGTTAAGGGCCACGCCGGCCATGAGCTCAACGAGCGCTGCGACGAGCTCGCCACCACGGCGGCCGACGGCAGCAACCTCGATATCGACACCGGCTTTAACGAGAGCGACCTGTAACGGCGTTTTCGCACGCTATTTCCTGCCCCCTCGCGCTACACTCATCCTGTAAACCGAACGGCACGAGGGGGATACATGCTGCGTATAGCGACCATCGGCACATCCATGATTACCGACGACTTTATCCAGGTCGTCAACGCCAACGACCAAGCCGCGTTCGTGGGCACGCTCTCGCGCGATGCAGATCGCGGCGCCGCCTTCACCGCTAAGCACGGCGGCAAGCGTAACTTCACCGCACTTGACGAGCTTGCGTCCGCTGCCGACGTCGACGCCGTCTACATCGGCAGCCCCAATGCGCTCCACTACGAGCAGGCGCTCGCCTGTATCACCGGCGGCAAGCACGTTATCGTCGAAAAGCCTTTTTGTGCCACCGAGGCACAGGCGTTCGAGGTCTTTCGCGCAGCCGAGGCGGCGGGCGTCGTAGCCCTCGAGGCCATGCGCCCCCTCCACGATCCCGCCTTCCACGCCATCGAGGACGCCCTGGGCGAGATCGCCCCCATCCGCCGCGCCTCATTGCGCTTTGGCAAGTATTCCTCGCGCTACAACGAGATTCTCGCGGGACGCGCCACCAATATCTTCGACTGCAATATGGCATCGGGTTCCCTCATGGACATTGGCGTCTACGCCGTCGAGCCCATGGTCGAGATTTTCGGCATGCCCTCCGGCCTTACGAGCATGACTACTCTGCTCGACCCCACCACGCGACAGCTCACGCACGGCCCCATCGACGGCTGCGGTTCCATACTCGCCAGCTATGGCGGAGGCCGCATCTCCGTCGAGCTCGCGCACTCCAAAATTACGAATGACCTGCTGCCCTCGCAGATCGAAGGCGAGCGTGGCACTATCCAGATCGACCATCTGTCCACGCCCCGCAACGTCCGCATCGACTATCGCGGCGATGTCGTACGCGGCTCGGCGACCGAGGCGCCGCGCGAACAGAGCGACAACGGCCGCATGCTCGACCTGCCCAAATCGAGCAACACCATGGAATACGAACTCGCAGACTTTATCACCGCCATCGGCGGCATCGATAACGTCAAGGAAGAGATTTGGGAGACCCCGGCGGGACGTCACGAGCTTGGCCACTACCGCGATGTCACGCTCGTCTCACTGCGCATCATGGATGCCGTGCGCCAGCAGGCCGGCATAACCTTCCCGGCCGACGCAGGCAAGCAGGCATAGCGATGGGCTTCTTCGATACGTTCTTCTCCAGCGTCGCCGGCGGCGGCCGCGAACCCCAAAAGCCTTCTGGCGTCGAGCTCGAGCTGCGCCGTAGGCTCACCGTGCTCGCAAGTGACGAGGCCACTCAAGACGCCCCGCAGCGCTATTTCCTGCGGTGGGAGGGGCAGGTCCAGGGCGTCGGTTTCCGCTTTACCAACACCAACCTCGCGCAGGCACGCGCGCTCACCGGCTGGGTGCGTAACATGGAAGACGGCTCAGTCGAGATGGAGATACAGGGAGCTCCGGCAAATATCCTATCTCATCTCGAGGCGCTTCATACCTCCTACGAGCGCATGGGGACGCGTTTTCGCCTCGTAGACGCCCAGACCCGAGCCCTACTTGTCAATGAGCACGGTTTCAGTCCTCGTTATTAGTATTGTGTGCTAAATACGGTATCATTTACCTACGACCGTTGATAGAAAAGAGGCGAGGCGCATGGCGGTGCAAAGAAGGAATACCAGGCAGCGAAAGCTGGTTCTTGACGCTGTGCGCCAAAGCTATAACCATCCCACCGCCGACGAAATCTACAACGCCGTGCGCGCGCAGGATGACAAAATCAGCCGCGGTACGGTCTACCGCAATCTCAATCTCTTGGCCGACGCCGGCGAGATTCTCTCCATCAAGACACCGGGCGGCAGTCGCTTCGATCGCACCATCGAGCCGCACGCGCATATTATCTGCACCTCGTGCAGCCGCGTCATCGACGTACCGCTCCCCTTCGATGCCCAGCTCGACGCCAAGGCGTCCGAGCAAATCGGCTGGCACGTCACGTCGCACTACACCATCTTCGAGGGTCTCTGCCCCGACTGCCGGCAGATGTTTGGGGCATGCCTTAAAATCCACCTTTCCGCACTCTGCAGCAAAAAGTAGATTTCTAGACATGTCCCAAATGTCTACTCAGCAAGTAGACGACGCAGCTCTTCTTCGACCGTGCGCACGTAGCGGACGCGGTCGTTGATGCCACGCATAGAGGGATTGCAGCTCTCCATCAGATAGGGATGGCCCACGACGTTAAGCATGTCGCGATCGTTCTCATTGTCGCCAAACGCCATCATCTCATCGGGCGAAATACCCAGGGCACGACCGTAATCGGCAAGCGCGGAGCCCTTGCCCGAACCGAAACCGATAAAGTCCGTCCATTCGGTTCCCGACGTCATCACGTCGACACGGTCGCTGAAGAGGCGCTCAAAATGCTCCAGCGCCGCCGGCTGATCAACCTCGGGCGTCTGGAAGGCAATCTTAATGACGTCCTCGTCGATGTCCTCGGGACGGTCGACCACCGCCACATCGCAGTGGACCTCATAGCGCAAATGGTCGACGAACGCATCATTGCCGCTCATGGTGTAGAGGTGCCCCTCGCACGAAAGGGTCACGTCGGCATGGGGATACGCAACCACGGCATTCGCGATATCCATAGCAAGGCTGCGCTCCATGGAACGCTTGACAACGGCACGTCCCTCGCTCATCACCAGGGCTCCGTTTTCGCATACATATGCGAGCTCATCGGCCACCGGGGCAAACAGGTGGCGCAAGCTCGCATATTGACGGCCGCTCGCCGGCATAAACACGATACCGCGACGATGCAGCTCATCGATAAGCTCAAAGGCCTCGGAACGCGGCTCGCGCTCCCCCGGATGCAGCAACGTGCCGTCCAAATCGCATGCAATCAGCTTGATTCCCTCAAGACCCATATGCTTTCCCCCAAAGCACCTCATCAACAGCAAGACGGACTTTGATTGGTCGCCCCTCAAAGCCCGTCTTGCGCATACGTGCGCTTAGCCGCGCGTCTTTTTTACGATGGTAAAGTCGGGAGCCATGCTCACGACGACCTCCGCCGCACTCGACGCAAAGCGTCGGCTGGCATCGAGCTCGCGCGTGACCACCGAGAGCCGAACACCCTCGACACCCCGGAGCATGCGGCCCAAAACAGGCTGCACCGGCGTATACATGCGCACGGTATGCTCGTCCGAGTCGCCCCGGAAGAGCGGCGCATGCATGTTGCCGATCTCCCAGCACGCATGCGCGAGTGCAATCGGATCCATGCGGTCGACTTCGACCAAATAAACCTCGGCGCTGCGCAGGCGCACAATAACCGCCACAGGCACCACGCCCGAACGGTCAATGGCGAGCACGTCGCCATCGGCAAGACGACCGCCGTCGGCAGTATCCAGCCGAACATCGATCGTGCGCCCCAGCTCCGTCACGCCAACAAACGCGCATACATCAGCCTGGTCCCAATCGAGCAGTAGCTCGTCAACTTCAAAGACACCGCCCAGCTCCCGGCGAAGCAGGAGTTCATAGGACGGGTCGTTGAGATTTCCCAAGCATGTCGTCGAAACCAAGCGTTCAGGCATACTCTAACCCTCGACCTCGACGAGCTCGATATCAAAGTTGAGGTCCTTGCCGGCAAGCTCGTGGTTGGCATCGAGCGTCACGGCCTCGGGCGTCACGTCGATGACCACGGCGGGGACGGGCATGCCGCTGGGCGTGGACAGGAAGAGCTTCATGCCCTTCTCGATCTGCTCGATGTTGGGAACCTGCTCGGCCGGGAAGGTAATAACCATCTCGGGATTGTGCTCGCCGTAGGCATCGGCAGCAGGAATGTGCACGGTCTTCTTCTCGCCCACCTGCATGTCGACAACAGCGGCGTCGAAGCCCTTGATCATCTGGCCGGCGCCGCAGGTGAACTCCAGCGGCTCGCCGCGATCGTAGGAGCTATCGAACTGCGTGCCGTCGTCGAGCGTGCCGCGATAATGAGTCTTGACCTTCTTGCCCTGGTTGGACATGGTAACCTCCGTGATAAGGGCGGCGCACAACGCGGGCCGCCGTGAACATATGGCGCTAACTATACCCTAGTCATACAATTCAAAGACAGTTTGCAAAGAAACGCTGCAACCGGAGGATCCATGGCATATCCCGTATTTGACTTACACTGCGACACCGCCGACCGCATCGGCTGGGCCACGCTCGATCTCGACCTGCGCTTTACCGCCGGCACCGACGGTTATTTCCCCGGCGACGAAACGCATCCGCAAGATTTCGACCTCATCGAGGGCAACGCCTGCGCCATCTCGCTCGCAAAGATCGGCAACACGCCGTGGGCACAGTGCTTCGCCACGTTTGTCCCCGACGAGATTCCCACCGCCCACGCCGCGCGCTTCCAGGCGCAAATCATGGCGCATATGAGCGGCCAGGCAATGCTCAACCACGACCGCATGGTCAACGTACGCAGCGCCGCAGACATTCGCCCTGCGCTCAAAGACGGCAAGGTCGCTTGCATCCACACCATCGAAAACGCCACGTTCTTTGCCGAGGACCCCGCGCTGATCGAGGTGCTCAAGAGCCTGGGCGTGCTTATGTCGTCACTCAGCTGGAACGCGCAGGGACCGCTCGCGAGCGGCCACGACACCCACGCCGGCCTCACCGCCGCCGGTATCGAGGCGCTTACGCAGATGGAGCACGCCGGCATGGTGCTCGACGTTTCCCACCTCAACGATGAGTGCTTTGACGAGGTTGTCGCCCACGCCACGCGCCCCTTCGTTGCCAGCCACTCCAACTCCCGCGCGGTTTGCGGCATCAAACGCAACCTTACCGACGACCAGTTCCGCACCATTCGCGACATGGGCGGTATCGTCGGCCTCAACTACTGCAGCGAGTTCCTTTCCAACGACGCAACCGACAAGACCGCCGCAGACGTCACCTTCGACCAGCTAGCGGCACATATCGAGCACTGGCTCGACCTGGGCGGCGAGGATGTCATCGCGCTCGGCGGCGACTGGGACGGTGCCACGGTGCCCGCCTTCCTCTCCGATGCCAGCAAGATGCCCGAGTTCCAGAACATGCTCTCCAAGCACTTTGGCAAGACCGTGATGCAGAAGCTCTGCAGCGATAATGCCCTTGCCTTCTTCGAGCGTTATTAATTTCACATCCCCTGAGCGGGCCGCATGCCGAACGGTCGACATGCGGCCCGTCCCCAATCTGAAGGACCGCTTTTGACGCAGCAATTTACGATTACCGTATCCCGACCGGATGGCACATCCATCCCCGTCGTCGTTACCAAAAAGCGCGTCAAGAACTTCAACCTACGCGTCACATCGAGCGGTGAGGTCCACGCCAGTGCACCGCTCGACGCCAGCCGCGAGCGTATCGAAGCGTTTGTGAAGCGCAACAGCGCCTGGATTATCAGTCGACTTGCCCAGCGCGAGCAACGTCAGGCGACGGCACGAGAGCCGCTCAGCCCCTCGTCCATCATTGCACTTTGGGGCAAGCCCATCACGGTACAAGATGCGCTCGATCGCAACTTTGCATCACCCGCACCGCGGCCCAAGCAGGCCACCTTCGCAAGTTTTATGGGTGCCGACAAATCGAACGAACGCCCACAGGCCAAGCGGCGCGCAACCCTCGACGGCCTGACGTCCGATGAGCTCCAGACCCGCATCGACCAGCTCTATGCATCCGAGGTCACCACGGCGCTGCGCGATATGGCGCGCGCGTACGAAATCGCAATGGGTGTCGCCGTTTCCCGCGTTTCCGTACGTAGCATGAAAACGCGTTGGGGCTCATGCACGCCCAAATCCGGTGCCGTTCGCATCGCACGCGAACTTGCCGCCTATCCCATCGAGTGTCTCGACATGGTTGTCGCCCACGAGCTCGTCCACCTGCTCGAGCCAAGCCACAATCAGCGGTTTCACACCCTGCTCGACACGTACTGTCCCAACAATAGAGCTCTGTCGCAGCGGCTCAAGCAGCCGCCCCTCAACAAGCTCTAGCGTCGACTAGCGCACGCGCTCGATCTCGACACCGCAGCTTGCCAGGGGAAGACCGACGGGCGCCCAAGGCTTATCGAGCTTAACGTGCACGCCAAGCAGCAGGGGGTAACGACGCAGCAGCATCTGGGCCACACCCTCGGCTGCAGCCTCGATGAGCTTAAACGTATGCTCGCGCAGATAGCCATCGACATCGTGGCATACCGAGCCGTAGTCAATCGAGGCGTCCAGGTTATCGTGCTCCCCCGCTGCACGCAGGTCGGCATAGAGCACCAGGGACACGATGAACTTCTGGCCCAGCGCGTTCTCTTCGGGATATACGCCGTGGTTAGCAAAAACCTCAAGACCTTCAACGGTGATGCGGTCGGCATGGCGCAGATCGTCATAGCTCACGTGGGGTACCGCCGTTGCGGTGGATATTTCGCCCCTTCCACGGCGGGCGAGCTCGGCGCCTTCAGTCTTGGTTGCATTCTCGGGCAGTTTCTTGTTGCTCATCGCGATCGTCTCCTTCGTTTAGAACCCCGACCGCGCAAACTAACTACACGCGAATCGACAGGTTCTTTTTATCCTCGCTCCAGTTGCAAGCATTGCGCGCGGGGCATGCAAAGCAGGCGCGCGACGCTTTGTCGGCTGCATAGAGCAGACGCTCAAGCGGTTGGCTGTTCACACGCAGCTTTCGATGGCCCAGAATGGCCGTCTTAATGGCTGCGGCATCGGCCGGCTCAAACGCCACATCATCGGGCATGCCGCCGAGAATCGCATCAGCGACGCGTTCGCTTGCAACATCATGGGATATACCCGATTCATACTGTTCATCTTTGCCGATATCGTGAAGAAGTGCCGTGGCGTAGATGACCTCGCGGTCAAACTCGAGCTGTTCCTCGAGATTCTTGATCCACATAATGCGGGCGACATCGAGCAGATGGTCAATACCGTGGCGACAAAAGATGCGTCCCGATTCCAGCTGAGCAATGTTGCCCAGGTGGCGCCGGAACAGGCCGTTGGCACAGATGTAATCGATACGAGGCATGACGCCAAAAGGCGCCAGGCCCGAAGCCATAAAACCGCGACGCGGCGTTCCCTCGTCAGTATTCGATGTAAAGTCGTTAACGACTCTCATGGTTAGCGTCCCAGCATCCTAAAGAAACGCTCTTCGAGCGCGGGGTCGGTCTCAAAGACGCCGCGGCGAGCGAGCGTCACGGTCTTGGTACCGGGCTTTTGCACGCCGCGCATGGTCATGCACATATGCTCAGCTTCCATGAGCACAATCGCTCCCTGGGGAGCGAGATACTCCATGAGGGCGTCGGCAACCTGCGCACACAGCTGCTCCTGCAGCTGCAGACGGCGGGCATAAACCTCAACCGTGCGAGCAAGCTTAGAGAGCCCTGCGACACGGCCGTTGGGGATATAGCCAATGGTAGCCTTGCCGTAAAACGGCAGCAGATGATGTTCGCACAGCGAGTAGAACGTGATGTCGCGCTCGATAACCAAATCGTTCGAAGCGACGGCAAAAGTTTTGGACAGGTGCTCCTCGGCACTCTGGTCCATACCGCCGGCGATCTCGCCATACATACGGGCAACGCGCGCCGGGGTCTCCAGCAGGCCCTCACGAGTTGGGTCCTCGCCTATACCTTCAAGTAGCAGCTTAATGGCAGTCTCGACTTTTTCCTGATCGACCATCTGGGCCTCACTTTTCCGATTTCACGTTCGCGCTATGGTACCACGCCCTTTGGCATCGGCCACAAGCTACATAGTATGGGTCGAATAGACCGGATCGTCCCGCCAAAGCTCCACAGCGTCGCAAAGCGCAACGCCCTCGCGCACAGCACGGGCGCGCGTGGCGTTCATATCAATCACGCGCTGATTGCTCGAGCCCCTAAAGCGCAACGAGATATCGTACAGATCCTGAACGAACGGGCCGTCCACCAACATGTCGAGGCAGGCAAGGATACGGTCCGTCACCTCGGTATGGTGACGACCACCCGGCATAAGCTCCTCGAGCACGTCGCCGGTAAAGCACCAAATGGTCTTGCCCGACCCCGCGGGATAGGCCGCACGCACGCGTTCGATAAAGTCAACAAGCCCCGCCTGATTCTCGGGCTCCATAGGCTCGCCGCCCAGAATCGTCAGGCCATCGATAAAGGGATGGTCGAGGCTCTCGATAATCTTGTCCTCGACGGCACGATCGAACGGCTCACCCGCGGCAAAGTCCCACGCGACGGAGTTAAAGCAATTCTTGCACCCGCGACGGCACCCGCTCACAAACAGAGAAGTACGAACGCCTTCCCCATCAGCAATGTCGAAATACTTAATGTTCGCGTAGTTCATAGGTAACTCTCCCGGGAGGCCGGGACATATCATCCCGTCCTCAAACATTCTCGGCCTTCGGCCTGCGAAACTGCGGGCGGGACGATATGTCCCGGCCTCATGCAAAGGGCAACTCAATGAACGAAGCGAACATCGAGTATAGGGTTCGAGGTCCAATAAAAACTTTGTTGCAGCTCAACCGCCATCGCAAGTAAATCGCAGCTGCAGCTCAAATTATTTCCGCTAAGAACTTCGAGGAGTGAGCAGGCCTCATGCTGCATCTCAGCTACGTCAACTTGGCCGCCCCGTAGCGAGGCCCCGGACCTTTGCTCGATATGAGTTCCGCACGAACAGGAGGCGCCAGTGGCGCCTCCGTCGTGAGCCAGGACTGTCCGAAATAGCGAGTAAAGGTCCGGGGCCTCGCTACGGGGCGGCCTGGGATGGTTATTAGAGATGCAGCACGCGGTCGCGGATCTCCTCGGTTCGGCCCTGGTTCCAGAATTGGGTACCGATGTAGCCGCACGTACGACGAGCGACGTTCATCTTCTCCTGATCGCGGTTGCCGCAGTTAGGGCACTCCCACACCAGCTTGCCGTCATCCTCGACAATCTTGATCTCGCCGTCGTAGCCGCACACCTGGCAGTAGTCGCTCTTGGTGTTGAGCTCGGCGTACATGATGTTGTCGTAGATGTACTGCATCACGCGAATGACAGCCTTGAGGTTGTCCTGCATGTTGGGAACCTCGACGTAGGAGATGGCACCGCCCGGCGAAAGCTGCTGGAACATGCCCTCGAACTTGAGCTTGTCGAATGCGTCGATCTCCTCGGACACGTGGACGTGGTAGCTGTTGGTGATGTAGCCCTTGTCCGTCACGCCCGGAATGATGCCAAAACGACGCTGCAGGCACTTGGCGAACTTGTAGGTCGTCGACTCCAACGGCGTGCCGTACAGTGAGAAATCGATGTCGCTCGCAGCCTTCCACTCGGCGCACTTGTCGTTCATGCGCTGCATGACGGCCATGGCAAAGGGCGTGCCTTCCTTCTCGGTGTGACTGTGGCCCGTCATGTACTTGACGCACTCATACAGGCCGGCATAACCCAGACTAATGGTGGAGTAACCGCCCACGAGCAGCTTGTCGATCGTCTCGCCCTTCTTCAGACGGGCGAGGGCACCGTACTGCCAAAGAATCGGTGCGGCGTCAGAAAGCGTACCCATCAGACGCTCATGACGGCACAGCAAGGCGCGGTGGCACAGCTCAAGGCGCTCGTCGAAGATCTTCCAGAACTTATCCATATCCTGGTGCGAGCTCAGCGCGACATCAGGCAGGTTAATGGTCACAACGCCCTGGTTAAAGCGGCCATAGTACTTAGGCTTGGTCGGGTCATAGTTCAGCGCGTTGGCGACATTGTTAAAGCCGTTGCCCGAACGGTCGGGCGTCAGGAAACTACGGCAACCCATGCAGGTGTAGCAATCGCCATTGCCGGCGGTCTCGCCCTTCGACAGCTTCAGCTCGCGCATCTTCTTCTCGGAGATGTAGTCGGGCACCATGCGCTTGGCGGTGCACTTCGCAGCCAGCTGAGTCAGGTAGAAGTACGGGGAATCCTCGTAAACGTTATCGTCCTCGAGCACATAGATAAGCTTGGGGAACGCCGGGGTGATCCACACGCCGGCCTCGTTCTTAACGCCCTCATAGCGCTGACGGAGCGTCTCCTCCACGATCATGGCAAGGTCATGCTTCTCCTGGGGCGTACGGGCCTCATTGAGATACATAAAGACCGTCACGAACGGCGCCTGGCCGTTGGTGGTCATAAGGGTCACGACCTGATACTGAATCGTCTGAACGCCGCGACGGATCTCGTCACGCAGACGGTCCTCAACAACCTCGCGGACCTTTTCGGGAGATGCGGAAACGCCGAGCTCCTCAAGCTCGCGAGCGACCTCGCCGCGAATCTTTTGACGGCTCACTTCAACGAACGGGGCGAGATGGGTCAGCGAAATAGACTGGCCGCCGTACTGGGAGGAAGCAACCTGGGCGATGATCTGCGTCGCGATGTTGCAGGCGGTCGAGAAGCTGTGCGGCTTCTCGATCAGCGTGCCCGAGATAACCGTGCCGTTCTGGAGCATGTCCTCCAGGTTCACCAGATCGCAGTTGTGCATGTGCTGGGCAAAGTAATCCGAATCGTGGAAATGGATCAGGCCCTCATTATGGGCATCCACAATCTCCTGGGGCAGCAGCACGCGCTGGGTCAGGTCCTTGGAAATCTCGCCGGCCATATAATCGCGCTGAACGGAGTTGACAGTCGGGTTCTTGTTGGAGTTCTCCTGCTTGACCTCTTCGTTGTTGCACTCGATGAGCGACAGAATCTTGTCGTCGGTCGTGTTCTTCTGGCGCTTCAGGCTCTGAACATAGCGATAGATGATGTAATGGCGGGCAACCTCGTAGCAGTCGAGACGCATGATCTCGTCCTCGACCAGATCCTGAATCTCCTCGACCGACACGGTGTGGCCCGCGTTCTCGCATGCCTCGGCGACGTTTTGTGCCGCGTAAACCACCTGGCGGTCGGTAAGACGAGAGCTCTCCTCGACCTCCAAGTTTGCGGCGCGGATGGCATTGACGATCTTATCGATGTCAAAGACAACCTCGGTGCCGCTGCGCTTGATGATCTTCATCCTCTTGCCTCTTTCGCATCGTAGCCTCATCGCGCTTCAGAGCCAAACGATACCCGGCAGGGCTTGCCCCTGTCTTGCGGCGCCGTCGCGCAATCTGTGTTCTCGATAAACCATAAGCCTCCATGCGGACATTCCCTGGAGCCGATCAAGCGGCTCAGGGACACGTTCAAAAGAGGCAGTTAAGGTCTTCGTTCTCTGTCCGCCATCTATCATACGACAAAGAAGCATCTATATCCTGTATTCTTTTTTTAGGTCAAACACAACATATAGTGTTTCAGCAGGTCAAAGCAATTAGTCATTTTGCAGACGCATTAAAAATGAGGGGTTCTTGGCAAGTCGGTAAAACGTTACCAACACGGCTACCTGCATGGCAGTTATAAAACCCCCTTAGTCAAGCCGCTGACAAATCCTACCAAAACCAAACCGCTCACGCCAAAAGAATCCAAAAGATTGTGCTTGACCAACATGTTGCGGTCACGATCGGCCAGGACGTATGCAATCTGCCGGCACCTCTACGGGATGCGAAGACCATCGCGTACAGACCTTGGATCAATATTTGGTGGCTTATATTGGCGGCGTGCTTGGTGGCAAAACAAAACAGCCCAGAGGACATAGCCTCTGGGCTGCGAACATTTGGTGGGCGTTAGAAGATTTGAACTTCTGACCTCTTCCGTGTCAGGGAAGCGCTCTCCCCCTGAGCTAAACGCCCAAATGGAGCGGACAACGGGACTCGAACCCGCGACCCCAACCTTGGCAAGGTTGTGCTCTACCAACTGAGCCATGTCCGCCTGCGAGGATTTAATATACGGGATGATCCACCCAAATGCAAGAACTTTTTTTAAAAAGTTTTGCGACGCCCTCGCGAACCTCGCGAGGACATCAGCCACCACGGAAGGCGCAGGCAAACGCAAACTCGCCGCAAGAGGCCCCTACATCTCGCCGAGCATGATCCAGGCAGAGCTGTCCTGCGTGAGCCTGCCGTCTGCAAGCGGTGATGAGGTGAGCAGGACCCTGCCCGCCGGCAGCTCCACAGGTGCTGCACCGAAGTTCGTCACACACGCCCAGCCGTTATCGCGGCGATAGGCGATGACGCCGCCCTCAGCGCCCTCGGCACCATCCGCAAGACCGGTGCGCCCGTCAAGATCGAGCCACGCAAGATCGTTGGCGCACCCGCGCAGCTTGCGCCGCAGCCAGAGGGCGTCACGATAGAGCGCAAGCATCGATGTCGGGTCCGTTTCTTCCCTATCGGCAGCATAATCGGAAAACCATGCAGGCTGCGGCAGATGGGGCGCCGCATCGGCGTCTGCCGGCGAAAACCCAAACGATCCGCCCTGCGCGGGATCGTCCGCCGCCACCCACGGCAGGGGCACGCGACAGCCGTCGCGCCCCTTCTCGCGCTTCGGTCCGTGCGTATTGGTCGCACTGGGATCTTCGAGTGCAGCCCACGGGATATCAGCCACCTCAAAAAGGCCGAGCTCCTCACCCTGATACACGTATGCCGAGCCCGGAAGCGCCAGCTCAAGCAAAAGGGCCGCCCGCGCGCGGCGCTCGCCGAGTTCACGGTCCTCGTCATAAGACGACCCGTCGCGTAAGAGCCAGTCGAGCGCAATCTGGTGGTAGCGCGTCGCCTTGATTTGCGGCAGGGCATAGCGTGTCGCCACGCGCGGCACGTCGTGGTTGGAGAGTACCCAAGTCGAGGCGGAATCGGATTCGACGGCTGCCTTCAAGCCCTTCTCGATTGCAGTGTGCATGTCATCATAGGTCCAAGCGGCCTTGGCAAACTCAAAGTTGAATGTCTGGCCAAGCTCGCTGGGACGCGCGTAGAGATACTGGCGCTCGGGCAGCACCCACGCCTCGGCAACGGCACTGCGCGGCGGATTATAGCGGTCGAACACGCGGCGCCACTCGCGATAGATCTCGTGGACCTCATTGCGGTCCCACAGCGGATGGGTGCCGTCGTCAACCATGTCATCGCCCTCGGCGAGATGCCACCGGTCGAGGTCATCGCGGTCGAGATCCTTGGCGAGACCCTGCGCCACATCAATGCGAAAGCCGTCGACGCCTCGATCGCTCCAAAACGCCAGGACGTCGCAAAAGAGCGCGTGAACCTCAGGGCATGACCAGTCAAAGTCCGGCTGCTCGGGCGTAAACATGTGCAGATACCACTGACCGTCCGCAACACGCGTCCATGCGGGGCCGCCAAAGTTGGCATTCCAATTGGTGGGAGGCAGCTCGCCATGCTCGCCGCGACCATCGCGGAAGATATAACGGGCGCGCTCGGGCGATCCGGGGCCGGCGGCAAGAGCGGCTTTGAACCAGGGGTGCTGGCTGGATGAATGGTTGGGCACGATGTCGACGATGACCTTGATGCCGCGCGCGTGAGCCGCAGCGATCATGTCATCGAAGTCGTCAAGCGAGCCGAGACGTGGATCGACATCGCAGTAGTCCGCCACATCATAGCCACCATCGACAAGAGGCGATGGGTAAAACGGGCTCAGCCAGATGGCCTCGATACCCAGCCGCTCAAGATAGTCCATCTGCTGGGTAATGCCCGCGATATCGCCCAGACCCGAACCAGTCGAATCCTTAAACGAGCGCGGGTAGATCTGATAGATCGCGGCATCGGACATCCATGAACGCGAAGAAGACTTTTCTGTAACCATGGGGCGTATCTCCCTTGCAACGAGGTTATGCGAGATGCCCACGATGATACGCCCAAAGCGCACATTCGCAGCAAACAACGCCACAGCCACGCCCCAAAACGCTCGCTCCCTCTCGGGTTCGAGCCCATGCGATGGATACAAAAAAGCCCGGATACCGTAGTAGCCGGGCTGTTGCGTTTGGAGCGGACAACGGGGCTCGAACCCGCGACCCCAACCTTGGCAAGGTTGTGCTCTACCAACTGAGCCATGTCCGCATATGTAAAACAAAACGGGCGCCGGAGCGCCCGGATGTTGCCTGGAGGCGAAGCCCGGATTCGAACCGGGGGTAAAGGCTTTGCAGGCCTCTGCCTTACCACTTGGCCACTTCGCCGAAAAAGGACCACCTAAACGGTCCGGAAATGCAATGGAGCGGACAACGGGGCTCGAACCCGCGACCCCAACCTTGGCAAGGTTGTGCTCTACCAACTGAGCCATGTCCGCTTGCGGGTTATTAATTTACGCGAGTTGTCCAAAAGACGCAAGTACTTTTTTCAAAAAACTTGTCTGCCGCATGTTCTTAGTAGCTAAACGCGCTAAAGCGATTGGCTAGGCACACGATTCCAGCGCTCCGCTAAACAGCTTCACCATCTGCACGCGCGTGCCGGCGCCGTCCGTACGACGAGCAACCTCCACGTTATCGACGAGCATACGCATAAGCTTGATGCCACGGCCGCGCTCCTCAGATGCGACCGGTTCGCTCGTTTCATCGATAGAATAGCCGACACCTCGATCAAGCACCTCAACCACAACGCGATCGCCATAGGCCTGAACCGTCAGGACGCACCCGATACCGCCCGCATGGTCATAGGCATTACCCAGCGCCTCCCCCGACGCCAATGCGACATCGTAGCGCTCGTCACGGCGCAACGGAAGCGATTCAAGGAGTTCGGCGATGCGATGTCGGTAGTATGGAAGATTCTCGATACCCTGACGGACCTCGACGCTCTTACTCCAGCGAGGCAGCTCCCCCACCGGAATGGCGGGAATAGACTCCCGCGCCGGCCCCGCGATATAAAGGATATCGACAAGACGAGCAATCTCCAAAAAGCGAACAACTTCACCTGATGCATTGACGAGCGAAAGCAGGCCTTCTCGCCTCATGAGCTCACGAGCGCGCGTAAGCAGGAATGCCAAGCCCGTCGAATCGATAAAGCTAACAGCCTGACAGTTGATGACGACACGACGCACGCCGCGGCCAATCAAAGCATCCAGCCGCCGACGCAGCGCAGGCACCGTGGCGATGTCGATATCGCCTGGTGGCGTCAAAACCGCTATGTCATTCCACTCATTCATACGACCATGGTTCCCCAAAAAAGCCCACTCGATGCATTCGTTTCCCCAATCGTACGGATTCAGCCCGCCCAGCGTCGTCTATGAACGACCCCGTAAAAACTCAAGGGACACCAATGCAATGTCATCGTCCAGCGCCGATTCGGTAAATCGGTCAAGCTCGCCCAAGACCTTGCCGCAGATTCCCGATACGCCCTCACCCGAGACAGAGAGCAGAAGGTCACGAAGGCACTGCTCGCCAAAGAACGCTCCGGTGCGGTCGCGGGCCTCAATCGTTCCATCCGTATACATGAAGAGCATGTCGCCAGGAGCGAACGTAAACACTCCCGTCTCGTACACCATGCTCTCAAAGGCACCGATTACGCCCGATTGGCATCCAAGCAGCTCGACCTCTCCCCCACGGGCCTCGCCGCCACCCAGCGGCATCGACTCTGGCCTGATGACCATGGTCGGAGGATGGCCCGCCGAACAATACGTTGCGCGTCCGGCTTTAAGGTCAATCTTGGCGATAAAGGCCGTCACGAACGTCTCGACCCTCGAGAAGCCCATGAGCATGCTGTTAAGGGAGCGTGCCATGCGGGCCGGTCCAGCGCCCTCCCAGGCATATGCCGTCAGGGCCGTCTTGACGAGCGCGGACATCGATGCAGCCTCAATGCCTTTGCCAGACACATCGCCCAAAATCATGACGGCGCAGTCGTCGGGAAGACGGATGAGCGTATAGAAATCGCCGCCGACCAACGCCGAGTTCGTGGCCGACAGGTACACCGAATCGGTTGCGATACCCGGAACATCCCCCAGGGAATTTCTCATGCCGATCTGAAGGGTCTGAGCGATATGGCGCTCCTCGCGCTTTTGAGATTCGCCTTCGTAGATCAGTTCAAAGTCATGCGCCAAGTGCACCAAGTAGTCATATTCAAGATCATCAATCGGCTCTTGGCTACCATCACGAAGCAGCAGTGCGCGCGTCGTCGGGCTCTTCGCAACAGAAGCAGGAACAATCGCGTCGTTACTGTGCTTGCCATCACCCTCAGAGCGCGGGCGCCCCGCCTCGATACCGGAGTCGACGTAGAGACCTTGACAAGGCAGACCATGCGCCCTAAGCCAGCCTCCCATAGGCATCGATTCGTCAACGCGAGTTATACGGACGTGTTTAAGGTCCTCGGCACTCGTACCGCCCAAAACAGATGCCTCAAAGCCATCAGGGCCAGCCCCCAGACGTGCCGCTGGCGCCGTCGTGGAAAAGAAAAGCTTCTCAGGGTCGTCCGGCAAGGCAACGCGACTGCCGCCTTCAAAATCTATGACGTAGGAATCCAGACTGGCGTCATACTCAACAGGGCAAAAATGGCAGTTAAGCATTTTGCAGATCTCGGACGATACCGCCTGGGTAGCCGCGGCAGAATCGTCTAGAAAGGTAAACAACTCATCACGCAAGACATTGAGCGAGCGGCCAAGCTCGGCCGTACGACGGGAGCGAAGGCTCGATGCCATGCCGACCAGCTGGATAGATAGATAATCGCAAATGACCTCGAGCACATTAACGTCATAGGCGAGCGGTGCCTGAGGGCGTTTCCAACCAACTTCCAGCACGCCAAGAATCTGCGTACCGTAAAAAACGGGAAGACAGATCTCGCTGCGGTACGGAGGCATATCTTGCATGCGCAACAGGTGCTTAGAACGATTGTCCAAGTCCATGAACATACCGGAGGCGGCCTTATCACCCTCAAGGTCCTGTTGAATCGATAAGCGACAGGCACGCGACTCACGAAGAACATACGTCGGAATGCCAGCGCCATACGGCAAAAACTCAGGCAGGTAGCTGTCGTACAGCTCCTTGGAAACACCGCGAAGTTTAAAACCGCCGCTCTCAGAAAAATAGATAGCGGCACCCGAAGCATCGAGCGTTCCTACAAGCTGGTTCAAAACGGTATCAAGTAGGCTGGGCAGCTCATCGGAGCCAACGGTACTCATAATGACCGAGAGCGTGCCAGAGAGGCGCTTGTTCGCCACTCTAAGCTCCGAAAGCGCACGCTTGAGCTGACGGTCGTGCGAATACTGTTCTTCGATGCTATGGAGCGCCACCAGGACACGTGGCGCGCGGCGCCCAAAGATGCGTGGAGGCGTTACGGAGCCCGCACGAACCAAGACGGGGATAAAGGAGCCGTCACTCAGCTTGAGCATCAGTTCGTTCTCGGAGCCATCAGTTTCAAATGGCAGACGATGTTCCGTCGCACGTTCAAAAGCGGACGAGTACAGGACGTCTTTAACATCTCCACCGATGACGTCGGCGCGTTCCTCGCACATCAAACCAAGTAAGCGATTATTCACATGCAGAATTGTTCCGTCGAGCTCGCAGATGATGACAGCATCGCTCGTGATCTCGACTAGTTGGGCAACGTCTGCCCACTCGTTGCGTTCAAGCGTTTCCATCGTGGACCCCACCGTCTATCGGTAACAAAAAAGCCTCCGAAGAGGCTTCTCAAATGCGATGGTGTCGGAGGCGGGACTTGAACCCGCATGACCAAAAAGCGGTCACTAGCACCTCAAGCTAGCGCGTCTGCCAATTCCGCCACTCCGACATGCTATGTTGTTGACTTACGGTTCGCTTTGTTGGACCCGCGCGTTCAACGAGGAAGATAATAACCTATGATTCGAGAACTGTGCAAGCACTTTTTTGAAAAAAGTTTTCGAATTTGTGAATGCGCTGGTAGACGGTTATGTCCGGGTCGGAGTGGGGGTAACTTCCCAACGCGTCCTCGGGCATGCGGTACATTTTGATTCGCGCTTCGCGCTACAAAATGTACCGCCCCCTGCGGAATGCGTTGGGAAGTTACCCCCATTCCGCCCCTACAGCCACGTACTCCAAGTACGATTCTCAAGCTTATTCTGGGGCTGAATAGAAGTTTGTGGCTCGGCTTTGCCGACCCTTTATATAAGGAGGCCGGAGCTAAAGCTCCGGCCTCGCTCAATTTCCTATTAGATTAAGTGAGCGATCAAGGAATCGCACTCCCCTCCGCCGCGTTAACGTAGGGCCCGCTCTGGAGTTGCCTTTCAGGACATTCCACAGACCAGGAAGCCCCCTTATCCGCAGCTCAGAAGGAGCAGGATAAGGGGGCTTCCATGGTCGAGGACGTCCTGAAAGGCAACTCCAGAGCGGGCCCGGACAGTTCACCGACTACAGGTCGATGTGCGATTCCTTGATCGGGAACGGCTCCGCGAAGTGGCAGGCGCAGCAGTGACCCGGTGCGACTTCCTTAAACTCGGGAAGCTTCTCAGAGCAAATACCCTGCGCGATCGGGCAGCGGGTGTGGAAACGGCAACCGGTCGGCGGATCCAGCGGTGACGGCGGATCGCCGGCGAGGATGATGCGCTTGCGGGTCTTCTGGATATCAGGATCGGGAACCGGCACGGCAGACAGCAGCGACTGCGTGTACGGATGGTGAGGCTCGCTGTAAAGTGTCTTCCAGTCCGAAACCTCGACCATCTTACCCAGATACATAACGGCAACGCGATCGGAGATGTGCTGCACGACAGACAGGTCGTGAGCGATAAACAGATACGCGGTACCGAACTTGTCCTGCAGTTCCTTGAGCAGGTTCAGAACCTGGGCCTGAATGGATACATCAAGTGCAGAGACAGGCTCGTCGCAGATGATCAGCTTGGGCTTCAGAGCGAATGCGCGGGCGATGCCGACACGCTGGCGCTGGCCGCCCGAGAACTCATGCGGATAGCGGTTGATGTGCTCGGGGTTCAGACCGACGACGTCCAGCAGCTCGCGGACGCGCTCAATACGCTCTTCCTTGGTACCCACGCCATGAATGGTCATGGGCTCAGAGACAATCTCGCCGATGGTCATACGAGGGTTGAGCGAAGCATAGGGGTCCTGGAAGATGAACTGCATCTCGCGACGCATGTCCTTGATCTCATGCTTGCTCATCTCGGCAACATCTTTACCCTGGAAGAACACCTTACCGGCGGTCGGCTTGGTCAGGCGCATGATGGTGCGGCCCGTCGTGGACTTACCGCAACCAGACTCACCGACCAGACCAAAGGTCTCGCCAGGATAAATCTCGAACGAAATGTCATTCACAGCAGAGACGACACGCTTGGAGAAGCGCTTGGCGAACATGCCGGACTCAGCGGGAAACTCCTTAGAGAGGTGCTCGACCTTCAGCAGCGGAGTACGCTCGTTGGTATCTGCCATTACGCCTCGCCTCCCTTCTTGGAATCCCTGCGCGTACGGGACGTCTCAGGAGCGTTCTTGAGGAACTCGGGGTCACCGGAGTAGTGGCATGCAGAGTAGTGACCAGACTCGGTGACAACGCGCTCGGGGCGCTGCTTGCGGCACTTATCGGTCGCATAGGGACAACGAGGCGAGAACACGCAGCCCTCGGGCAGGTTCATGAGCGAAGGTGGGTTGCCGTGAATCGGCGTCAGCGGCTTCTTCTCCTCGATGGCCTGCTCCGGGATGGAGCGGATAAGGCCCCAGGTGTAGGGGTGGCGGCTCTCGTAGAAGATTTCCTCAGCAGTACCGAACTCGACGGGACGACCGGCGTACATAACCATGATCTTATCGGCCATATCGGCGACAACACCCAGGTCATGGGTAATCATGATAATGGCGTTGCCGTTCTTCTCCTGCATTTCCTGCATAAGCTCAATAATCTGAGCCTGAATGGTAACGTCCAGAGCAGTCGTGGGCTCGTCGGCAATCAGAATATCGGGATCGCAGGCAAGAGCCATGGCAATCATGACGCGCTGACGCATGCCGCCCGAGAACTGGTGCGGATACTCATTGACGCGCTTCTCGGGCTCGGGAATGCCAACGAGGTCCAAAAGCTCGGTGGCGCGCTTGAGCGCCTCCTGCTTGGAGTAACCACGGTGCAGACGAAGGCCCTCGCCCACCTGCTTGCCGATCTTATAGACCGGGTTCAAGGAGGTCATAGGATCCTGGAAAATCATCGCGATGTCATTACCGCGAATGTGCTGCATCTCTTCCTCGGTCATTTCGAGGATAGAACGACCGCGATAGCGAACGTCGCCGCCCTCAATCTTTCCCGGAGGCATCGAGATGAGGCCCATGATGGTCATGGCGGTCACGGACTTACCGGAACCGGACTCACCGACGACACCCAGGGTCTCGCCGCGATCGAGCGTGTAGGAGACACCGTCGACAGCGCGAACAACGCCATCCTCGGTGTGGAAATACATCTTAAGGTCATCGACCTCGAGCAGATGCTGGCCCTCGGGAACCGGCTGGTCCTTCAGGTCCACATAGTTCTTGTTCTTCTTCATCCTTATGCGTCCTTCATCTTGACGTCGAGGGCGTCGCGCAGACCGTCACCCAGCAGGGTGAAGGCGAGCACCGTCGAAAGAATTGCCAGACCGGGCATGATCATCATCCAGGGAGCAGTCAGAAGATACTGCTGACCGTCCTGAATCATGGAGCCCCACGAAGGCGTAGGCGGAATAACGCCCATACCGAGGAAGGACAGAGCGGACTCGGTCAGAATGGCGCCACCAATGTTCATGGTCGCGTAAACCACGATGGAAGCGACGGAGTTCGGGAAGATGTGACGCACGACGATACGAGCATCAGATGCACCCATCGCGCGCGCAGCGTCAACATAGTCGTTTTCCTTGACCGTCAAGATTGCAGAGCGGAAGACGCGCGCAATCGAAGGCCAACCGAGAATGCCGATGGCGAAAAAGACGTTCTGAAGACCACGGCCGATAACGGCGATCATGGCGACAACGAAAAGCACGTACGGGAACGCCAGGAAAATATCCGCACAGCGCATGATGATCGTATCCCAGATGCCGCCGTAGAAACCGGCCAGAGCACCCATGACCAGACCAATCACCGTGGAGATCGCAGTGGCCATAATACCGACGGAAAGCGAAACACGTGCACCGTAGATAACGCGAACGAGAATGTCACGACCAAGGGCGTCGGTGCCAAACGGGTGCTCTGCACACGGAGCCATCAGCGACGTCTGGGCCATGGTGGTCGAGTCGGAAGCCGTCGGCGAACCGAGCCAGGGCTTAGCCCACAGATCTGCGGTCAGGGCAACCACAACGACGATGATGATCCAGCAGACACCGATAACGGCGAGCTTGTTCTTACGAAGACGCTTAAAAGCGTCGCCCCACAGCGTGCGGGACTTGGCGGGAGCAGATGCGGCCTTGGTGGCGGTAGCCTGCTCCTGAGACTGAGAATCAGTTTCCTGCATGAGACGTACCTCCCTTAGGCCTTATCCGACGGACCGCCAAGGCGGATGCGCGGGTCGAGGAATGCATAGCTAATGTCGACGAGCAGGTTGATCACCATGACGACGACGACGATGAGCGTAACGCCGCCCATAACGATGGGCCAGTCACGCATGCTAATGGCGCGATAGACCTCATAGCCGATACCGGGCCAGTTAAAGACCGTCTCGGTCAGGATGGCGCCCGAAAGCATGCCGCCAAAGTCGACACCAATATAGGTAACGACGGGGATGAGTGCATTCTTAAGCGCATGCTTGATGATGATCGCGCGATTGGAGAGACCCTTGGCTTTTGCCGTACGGATGTAATCCTGGTTCATGACGTCAAGCAGCTGCGAGCGCATAATGCGTGCAGCATAAGCGGTCGAAACCGAAGCCAGCGTAATGGTCGGAAGCACATAGTGCATCCAATCCTGATACTGAGAGCTGGCACCGCCGGCACCCGAGATCGGCATGGAGAATGCACCGCCCGTGGCGTCCTTGAGAATGACGCCAAAGAACAGTTGCAGCAACATACCGAGCCAGAAGGCCGGGACGGCAACGAGGATCGACGTGGTGAGCGTTACCAAAATATCCCAGAAGGAATAACGCTTTACCGCCGAAATGATACCCGCACCGATACCCATGATTGCCTCGAGCACGATGGCGCACGCGGCAAGTTTGACCGTATACGGATACTTCTGGGCAAAGATTTCCGTAACCGGCAGCTTGCGCTGATACGAATTGCCCAGATCGCCATGAAGCAGGCCGTTCATGTAATACAAGTAACGGTCCACGAGCGACGTTTGAACGGGGTCGCCGTTCTCGTCAAGGATCGCGTTGCCGTCCTCGTCCGACTGGACCAGGTGATAGCGGACGCGAAGCTGAAGCTCCACCTCGGGGGACAGAGCCTTGTCTCCACCGATCAGCTTGATCGGATCTCCCGGCACGATATTCTGGAGGGCGAACAAAATCAGCGTAACGCCCAAAAACACCGGGATGAACTGAAGCACACGTTTAACGATGTACTTACCCATACCACTCCCCTATCTAGGGATTAACCTAAATGGGATGCCGATCGCCAGACCGGCATCCCAAAATTACCATCAGCCAGTTTACCCCAGGTTAGGGAGAACTGTATGTTTCCCATGAGGTCTACGTAAATACTTGACCCTCACGGAAGCTGCAAACTCTTAGGCGAGCTCAGCGGTACCCAGATCGGCGTGCTTCTGCGGATCGACATAGAGGTGCTTGATGCGATCGGAGCCGGCGATGGTGTGCGTGTAGAACATCACCGGGATGACCGGGCAGTCGGCAGCGACCATTGCATCGGCCTCCTGCATCTTAGCGACGCGCTCTTCGTCGTCAACCGTGGTACGGGCCTCGTCGACCTTGGCGTCGAACTCGGGGTTGTTGTAACCAGAGCGGTTGTCGCCACCGAGGGAGTCGGAGTGGAACAGCGGATACAGGAAGTTGTCCATGATCGGGTAGTCAGCAATCCAACCCAGACGACCGAACTGATAGTTAAAGTTCTGATACTGCTCGAGCAGGGCAGACCACTCGGGGGTATCGGAGACAGCGGTAACGCCAACCTTGGCGAGGTCGCCGATGATGGACTCCATGATCTCCTTGTGGCCACCGTCCTGGTTGTAGGAAAGGGTCACGTTAATGCCACGATCGCCGTTAGCACCAGCGGGAGCAACCTTGTCGAGGTACTCGTTAGCCTTGTCGACGTCGTAGGCGCAGAACTCCCATGCGCCCTCCTTGTAGCCATCGATGCCCGGAGGAACAATGCCGTCGGCAGGGGTACGGGTACCCTTGAAGATGGTCTTGCAGATGGCCTCACGGTTGATGGCCAGGGAGATACCCCTGCGCAGGTCGGCGTTGTTGAACGGCTCGGCCGTGTTGTTGCAGGTCAGGTAGTAGGTGGAAGGCTCGGCGCCGAGCAGCATGCGCTCGCCGTCACCCATGGTGTAGCCGTCCTTGGACACGCCGCGATCCTTCTTGGCAGCGTCGATCTGAGCAACGGGAACGTCGCAGACATCGAGGTTACCGGCCTGGAACTCCTTGTAAGCGGTCTCCATGTCCTTGATGACCTGGAAGTGGATGCCATCGATCTTGGCCTTGTCGCCATAGTAATCGTCGAACTTCTTGAGGTTGATCTCCTGACCATCCTCCCACTTGCCGTCCATCATGAACGGGCCGTTACCGACCGGTGCAAGGTAGAAGCTCTTAACATCGGACTCGGCGCACTCGGGAACCGGGGCCAGAGCCGGGTGAGAGGCGACGAAGGGGAAGTCGGCGTAAGCGGAAGACAGCTTGACGACGAGGGTCTCATCGTCGGGGCAAGTAACACCGCTGAGCTCGGTAGCGTTACCGGCAAGCAGGTCGTCATAGCCCTCGACCATGGAAAGGTGATAGGAGACCTCGGAAGGGCCGTACTCGGTAGCGATGGCCGACTTGGTGTTGACCAGACGCTCCCAACCGAGCTTGAAGGACTTGGAGGTAACGTCGTCACCGTTGTGGAACTTGGCCTTCTTGATCTTGAAGGTAAACTCGGTGGCGTCGTCGTTGGCCTCAAAGGACTCGCAAGCCAGCGGAACGATCTCGCCCTTCTCGGCGTCATAAGAGGTCAGAGCGTCAAAGAGCTGGTACTCGACCTGAGTGCCCTGGTCCTCCTGGACATTGTAGGGGTCGATGCAGACCGGGTTGTTGATGTAGAAGTTCAGCGTCGAACCGGACTCAGAACCGGAAGCGTCGCCGCCCTTCTTGCCGCATGCGGCAAGAAAAGCCATGGAGCTCGCAGCGAGGGTGCCGCCAACAAAGGCGCGACGACCCATAACGGGCTGGTGGAACATAGAATCAGCCATGCCATCCTCCTTATGAGATAGGACAAAGAAATGTTCAGTCGGACACATATCGAGACAATCCGATCCGAACCATCAAAACGCCGCCCGCTGCAATGGCTGGTTATGCACAACGGTCCAACGTTTTGCAATACATTAGCGCATTTTATGCACGATTTGGGGCTAATTCCGGTTAACGGTCGAGAATTTCTTTAGTTAGGCGAAGTATGTGGGGATATTTTGACTCTGTTACAAATATGTAAACAAAAAGGGTCCCGCACTTGCGGAACCCTTTTCAAGTATTTTATGCGGCTCGTGCTTAGTAGCCCACGATGCCCTGCGGGAAGAAGAACATGCACAGCACGACGCACACGGCAAACACGACAGCCATGATGACAGTCAGGCGGTCAAGGTTCTGCTCCATAACGCCTGTGGCTGAGCTGGAGTTATACAGCGAGCTAGCAATCATATCCGAAACGCCGGTACCCTTACCGGAATGCATCAGGACGAGAATCGTCAGCGCCACGGCAGAAACAGCCCAAACGACAAACAGAAGAATCTGGAACGGACCCATAGATAAGCTCCTTAATAGAACAGTTTAAACTCCAGTACTGTACCACAATCCCCAGCACTCACCCACCCGCCATTTAGGTACGGGGTAGAAATGGCAGAAATATTAAAAAGGGGGTTGTCCGGTCGTGGACAACCCCCTTACTAGAAAACGGTATTTGTTTTCTATTAGGCCTCGATGGCGAGCACGCGACCCGTCATCTCGGCGGAAGGCTCAATACCAGCCATGGTGAGCATAGTCGGAGCGATATCGGAGAGACGACCGTCCTCGATACCGGTGAGCTTGGCCTTCTCATCAACGATGATGAACGGCACACGGTTGGTGGTGTGAGCCGTGAACGGATGCTTGGAACCGTCGGAAGCAACGTCAAACATGTGGTCGGCGTTGCCGTGGTCGGCGGTAATCAGCGCAAAGCCACCCTTGGCGAGAATCGCCGGGACAACCTTGGACAGGGCATCGTCAACAGCCTCGACGGCCTTAACGGCGGCGTCGAAGACACCGGTGTGACCAACCATGTCGCAGTTTGCGAAGTTCACGATGTAGAAATCAGCGCGATCCTCGTTGATGGCAGCGACGAGCTTCTCGGTAACCTCGGGAGCGCTCATCTCAGGCTGCAGATCGTAGGTAGCGACCTTGGGGGAAGCGACGAGCACGCGCTCCTCGCCCTCCTTGGGCTCCTCGATGCCGCCGTTGAGAAAGAACGTCACGTGGGCGTACTTCTCGGTCTCGGCGGTGTGCAGCTGCTTCAGGCCATTGGCGGCGATAACGTCGGCCAGAACGTTCTCGGGGAACGTCTTGGGGAAGGCGACCTCGACGTCAAACGTCGGATCGTACTCGGTCATCGTCACAAAGTGCGAAAGCTTGATCTGCTCGCGCTCAAAGCCGTCGAACTCCTTGTCCGTGAACACGCGGGTCATCTGACGAGCGCGGTCGGGACGGAAGTTGAAGAAGATAGCCGCGTCGCCCTCGTGGATGCCCTCGTTGTGGGCAGCGAAGGGCTCGACGAACTCGTCGCCGCGCGAATCCTTCTCGTAGTAGGCCTTGATACCGGCAACGGGGTCGACATCGGCATCGGACGCGTTGACCATGACGTCGTAGGCGCGCTGGATGCGCTCCCAACGATTATCGCGGTCCATGGCCCAATAACGGCCCGAGACGGTGGCAACGCGAGCGTCGCAACCGGTCTCCTCGGAGATCTTGGCCAGGAAGGCGCAGAACTCACTCATGTAGCCAGCGCCGGACTGCGGGTCAACGTCGCGGCCATCCATGAAGGCGTGGACGCGAACGGTCTTGACACCGTGCTCGGCAGCCATCTTGACCAGAGCCTCGACGTGGTTCATGTGAGAATGAACACCGCCAGGGCTCATAAGGCCCATGAGGTGAAGAGTCTTGCCGTCAGCCTTGACGTCGTCCATAGCCTTGACGAAGACCTCGTTCTTGGCGATGGAGCCGTCCTTGATGGCGTTGTTGATGCGCGAAAGCTCCTGGAACACGATGCGGCCGGCACCGATGTTGAGGTGACCCACCTCGGAGTTGCCCATCTGGCCATCGGGAAGACCCACGTCCTCGCCCGAAGCGCCGAGCGTGGTGTGGGGGTACTTCTCATACAGGCTGTCAAGGAAGGGCGTCTTGGCAGCGGCGACGGCGTTCTCGCCATCGGCCGGAGCCAGGCCGCAACCATCCATGATGATCAGGAGTGCAGGAAGATGACGCTGTGCCATATGTCCTACTCGCCTGCCTTGACGACCATAGAAGCGAAGTCGGCAGCCTTGAGCGAAGCGCCGCCCACAAGGGCGCCATCAACGTCGGGCTTGGCGACGAGCTCGGCGATGTTGCCGGGCTTAGCGGAACCACCGTACAGGACGCGGATGCCGTTAGCGAGCTCCTCGCCGAACATCTCCTTGAGGGTCTCACGGATAGCGCCGCAGACCTCCTGAGCGTCCTCGGCGGTAGCGGTCTTGCCGGTGCCGATGGCCCAGATGGGCTCGTAGGCGACGACGACCTGCTTGGGGCAGGTGATCTCAAGACCAGCAAGGCCAGCCTTGACCTGGTTCACGACGTGCTCGACATAGGTACCAGCCTCGCGAACCTCGAGGGACTCGCCGCAGCAGAAGACGGGAACAAGGCCGGCGGCAACGAGAGCCTTAGCCTTCTTGTTCTGGTCCTCGTCGGTCTCGTGGAAGTAGTCGCGACGCTCGGAGTGACCGATGATGCAGTAGGTGCAGCCAGCGGACTTGAGCATGTCGCAAGAGGACTCACCGGTGAAGGCACCCTTGGCCTCCCAGTACACGTTCTGTGCACCGAGGGCGATGGGGGCAGCCTGAATGCGGTCATGAACCGTGGTGATGTCGATGGTCGGAGGGCAGACGAGCACCTCGACGCCAGCCGGAACCTCGGGCAGAGCCTGAGCCAGCTCGTCGGCGAGCTTGGCAGCCTCGGCGACGTCGTTGTTCATCTTCCAGTTACCAGCGATAAGAAGGGTGCGATTAGGCATCGAGAAGCGCCTCCACTCCGGGCAGGGCCTTACCCTCGACGAGCTCCATGGAAGCGCCACCACCGGTGGAGATCCAGCTCATCTTGTCGGCCAGGTTGAACTTGTTGACAGCTGCGACAGAGTCGCCACCGCCGATGATCGAGGTGCAGTCGGCCTCGGCGACAGCCTCGGCGATAGCCTGGGTGCCGTGAGCGAAGTTATCGAACTCGAAGACGCCCATGGGGCCATTCCAGAACACGGTCTTGGCGCCCTTGACGGCCTCGGCGTAGAGCTCCTCGGTCTTGGGGCCGATGTCCATGCCCTCACGATCGTCGGGGATAGCGTCGGAAGCGACAACCTCGGGGACAGCGTCCTCGCCAAAGTGATCGGCAACGCGGTTGTCGATGGGGAGCAGGATCTTGACGCCCTTCTCCTCGGCCTTCTTGAGCATCTCGCCAGCGCGCTCGACCCAGTCCTCTTCCTTGAGGGACTGACCGACGGACAGGCCCTGAGCCAGGAAGAACGTGTAGGCCATACCGCCACCGATGATCAGGGTGTCAGCGGAGTCGATGAGGTGATCGAGAACGCCGATCTTGGAGGAAACCTTGGAACCGCCGACGATAGCGACGAAGGGGCGCTCGGGCTCGGCGAAGATGCCGGTCAGCGTGTCGACCTCCTTCTCGAGCAGGAAGCCGGCGACGGCAGGCAGGTAAGCGGCGGGGCCCACGACGGAACCCTGGGCGCGGTGAGCGGTGCCGAAGGCATCGAGAACGAAGACGTCACCATAGGAAGCGAGCTTCTTGGCGATCTCGGGATCGTTCTTCTTCTCGCGCTTATCGAAGCGGACGTTCTCGAGAACGAGAACCTTGCCCGGCTCGACGGCAGCGACGGCCTCGGCAGCCTTCTCGCCGTAAGTGTCGGCGACAAAGGCAACGTCGAGACCAGAGAGCTCGGCGAGCTTCTTGGCGACAGGCTCAAGGGAGAGCTCAGGCTGGAAGCCGGTGCCATCGGGACGGCCGAGGTGGCTCATGAGGATGACGCGAGCGTTGTGCTCAACGAGATAGTTGATGGTGGGCAGGGCAGCCTTGATACGGGTGGTGTCGCCAACGACGCCATCCTTGATAGGCACGTTGAAGTCAACGCGGACGAGAACGCGCTTGCCGTCGACATCGATGTCGCGGACGGTCTTCTTGGTAAAGGCCATGTTTGCTTCTACCTTTCGTACGTGTCTGCCTCCCATTACGGCAGACGATTTCCTATAAAAATGGCGCGACCCTAGGGTGTAAGCCCTATAAGGCCGCGCCCTTCTTTAGACGCTCAACGAGCTATTCGCTAAAAGCTAAATTAAGCAACGAACTTCTCGAAGTACTTGATGGTGCGGACCATCTGAGAGGTGTAAGAGTTCTCGTTGTCGTACCAAGAGGTGACCTGAACGAGGGTCTGGCCGTTGCCGAGGTCAGAGCACATGGTCTGAGTGGCGTCGAAGATGGAGCCGTGGGTCTCGCCGATGATGTCGGTGGAGACGATGTCGTCCTCGTTGTAACCGAAGGTCTCGGAGATGGTGGCAGCGTAGGCCTTCATAGCGGCGTTGACCTCGTCGACGGTGACCTTCTTGTCAACGACAGCGTAGAGGTTGGTGATGGAGCCGGTCGGCGTCGGGACGCGCTGGGCAGCACCGATGAGCTTACCGTTGAGCTCGGGGAGAACCAGGCCGATAGCCTTGGCAGCACCGGTGGTGTTGGGGACGATGTTGACGGCGCAGGCGCGGCTACGACGCTTGTTGCCCTTGCGCTGCGGGCCGTCGAGCGGCATCTGGTCGCCGGTCCAGGCGTGAATGGTGGTCATGATGCCGGACACGATGGGAGCGAAGTCGTTCAGACCCTTGGCCATCGGAGCGAGGCAGTTGGTGGTGCAGGAAGCAGCGGAGATGATGTTGTCCTCAGCGGTCAGCGTCTCATGGTTGACGTTGTACACGATGGTGGGCAGATCGCTGCCGGCCGGAGCGGAGATGACGACCTTCTTGGCGCCAGCGTTGATGTGGGCCTGAGCCTTAGCCTTGCTGGTGTAGAAGCCGGTGCACTCGAGAACGACGTCGACGTCGAGGTCGCCCCAAGGCAGGTTGTTGGCGTCGGCCTCCTTGTAGATCTTGATCTCCTTGCCGTCAACGGTGATGGAATCCTCGCCAGCAACGACCTCGTGATCGCGAGCGTAGTTGCCCTGCGTGGAGTCGTACTTCAGCAGGTAAGCGAGCATATCGGGAGAGGTGAGGTCGTTGATAGCGACGATCTCGGAGCCCTCATGACCGAACATCTGACGGAAAGCCAGACGACCGATGCGACCGAAGCCGTTAATAGCAACCTTTACTGCCATTGTGTCTCCTTTCGTAAGGCCCCCGCGAGCTACAGCGCCCGCCGTTGAGGCCCACAAACTAACCACTCGCCTAATATACCTTTTTTTTGACTTGAATTTCACGAGAATGCTCGAAATTGAAAATCAAATTTACGTTAAAACGTTTTAAAGAGTAAAACAGCAGTTCAATCCCTATATAAGCAGTTTCGTTCAACTACCTGTTTGCTTCAATGAGCTTTTCAAGCCTCAAAACGCGATGGTACAGGGCAGACTTCGACAAGGGAGGGTCAGCCATCTCCCCCAGATCGCGCAGTGACAGATCGGGATAGCGCTCGCGCAGGTCGCAAAAGACCGCCAAGGCGTCCGGAAGCGTGTCGCGCAAACCCCGCTGTTCGAGCTCATCGATCAACGCAAGCTGATGCTGGGCGGCACCCGCACTTCTGGTCTGGTTGGCGAGCTCGGCGTTCACGCGACGGTTTACGTCGTTCTTAACCAATTTGACCGCGCGCGCTTCCTCGATCTCGGCAACGCTGCGCTTGGCACCGACCAGCTTTAGGAGCTGCTCGATCTCCTCGGCGCTCTTAATGTACACGGCATATGACCCCCGCCGTGCATTAACACGAGCATGGACCCCAATCTGCTCCAACAGATCGCAAAGCCCCTTGGCATATTGCTCTCCCTGCACCGCGATCTCCAAATGAAAATCGCCGCGTGGATCGGCCACGAAGCCGCCCGCGATGAGCGCGCCGCGGATATAGGCAAGCCTGCAGCAGGGACGGGCAACGATATGCCGGGGCACGCCGGCGACAAGTCCTCCCCTGCGGTCGAGGATGCCCAGCAGCACCAGAGCCTTATCCAGGTCTGGCTGATCAGGCAAGGTGATGAGGTAGTTTCGAACCTTATGCAATACAGATTTACGAACGGTGAATTCCGTTTTGAGCTTAAGGATGCGATGCGTCAGTGTGATCATCGTGCGCGCGACGGCGCCCGTCTCGGTCGCGACCGTCAAACGATACCGCCCGGAGCCGGCCAGCGAAAGTGTACCGCTCACACGCGTCAGGGCGGCAAGCGTCGACAAATCGCAGTATTCACATTCGGGTTCGCAGCGCGCGAGCTCGTCACGCACCTCGGCGGTAAACGACATGCAAGCCTATGCTTTCGTGTTGGCGCGCGAAAGGTCGCGATGGGAAATGCTCACGTGATATTGGGCGCCTTCCAAATAACGTGCCGTGGCCTCGGCGATGGCAACGCTGCGGTGTTGACCGCCCGTGCAGCCGATGGCAATAGAAAGCTGTGGCTTGCCCTCCGCGATATAGCCGGGCATGACCGTATCGAGCAGCTGCGTCCAAGCTTTCCAGAACTCCTGGGTCTTGGGATGGTCCAGAACAAAGTCGGAGACCTTCTTATCGAGACCGGTCATCGTGCGCATCTCGGGATCGTAGAACGGATTAGGCAGGAAGCGAACGTCGATCATAATGTCCGCCTCGACGGGCATGCCGTGCTTAAAGCCAAACGAGAACACGTGGACGTCCATGAGCTGCTGGTCGGACAGCTCGGAAAATGCCATACGTAGCTTGTTACGCAGCGCAGAGGTGCGCAGACGGCTCGTGTCGATAATCATATCGGCTCGGTCGCGCACGCCCTGAAGCTGAAGGCGCTCGCGCTGAATGGCATCGGCCGTAGTCTCCCCCGGCTTGGCAATGGGATGACGGCGGCGATTTTCGCTGTAGCGACGAATCAGCACCTCGTCAGAAGCCTCCAGGAACACGATGTCGCAGCTCATCTCGCGCTCTTCGAGCGCGGCGACCGCATCGAGCAACTCGTCAAACAGTCCCTGGCTACGCAAATCGCAGGTAACGGCGAGATGCCTGCCCACGCCCGTATTGATGCCGACGAGCTCGGCAAGCTGGGCGATGAGACGCGGAGGCAGGTTATCGATGCAAAAATAGCCCATGTCCTCGAACACGTGCATGGCCTGTGTGCGGCCCGATCCGGACATTCCGGTGATGATGACGATATCGGGGATGCGCTCCGAGCGCTCCGCCGCATCCATGGCATCTCCCTTTTGCATGTGCTGCCTCCCGAAAACAAGCGCGGGACCCAGCAACCCGGATCCCGCGCGGTCAATTGCCTATATTGAGTATACCGCCCCGAGCGGATACGAGGCCTGTCTTACGCCTCAAGTGCAGCCTTGAACCAACTCGTAATACTCGTGGGGTGCGTGATGGCGGTGCCGACGACAACGGCCCAGGCGCCAGCATCGATCGCGGCGCGAGCCTCCTCGGGCGTATGCACGCGACCCTCGCAAATGATAGGAAGGCCGGGGAATTCCTCAGTCGCCTGACGCAGGAGCGGCAGGTCGGGGCCATCGGCCATGGTGCAGTCGATGGCGGCGACGCCGTGAGAAAGCGTGGTGGATACCAGGTCAAAGCCCATATCAACAGCACGGCGAATATCCTCGATGGTGGCACAATCCGCCATCAGGAGCACACCCTCCTCGTGCAGCGGGCGGAAGGTATCCTCGACCGTCTTGCCATCGGGGCGCGGACGATCGGTGGCGTCGATCGCCACGATATCGGCACCGGCAGCAACGCAGGCGCGAGCGTGACGCAGCGTCGGCGTGATGTAAACGCCCTCGTGCCCATCCTTCCACAGGCCGATAACAGGAACCTCACAGCGACCCTTAATGGCGGCAATGTCAGCAAGGCCCTGGCAGCGAATGGCGGCGGCGCCACCGAGCTCGCAAGCGCGAGACATTTGAGCCATGGTCTCGGGCGTACGAAGCGGCTCGCCCATATACGCCTGAACGCTCACGACGAGCTTGCCCTTCAGGGATTGAATCAAAGGATCGACGGTCATAAGGCTGTAACCTTTCTCAGAACAGCCTCCCGAGGCGTGTTGTCTCGGGAGGCTCCTACAGAAGATACGTTTACTTCAACGAAGCAAGAAGATGCTCGGCGGCACCGATGAGCGGAGCATCGCCCTCCAGAGAACCGATGAGGATCGGCGTGTCCTGAAGCGGATCCAGCGCCTGGCTGGCATAGCCCTCGTGCACCGAATCCTTCCACGTCTGCGAACGCCAATCGGGACCTTGGTGAATCACGCCGCCCGAAAGCACGATGACCTCAGGGTCCAGGATGTTAGCGAGCGAGCCCAAGCTGGCCCCCAGCGCAAAGCCGGCGTCATGGATGACCTCGGTCGCCTTTGCGTCGCCCGCACGGCACAGATCGTTCACATCGCGACCGACCGAAGGACGGCTGGGGTCGACGCGGCCAAAACGCTCATCGTACATTCGACCAATGGAAGTGCCCGAAGCAACCGACTCCAGATGGCCGGAACGCCCGCAGGCGCAGGGAATGCCGGCGGCAGCCGAACACTCAATGTGGCCCATATGACCGGCAGCACCATGGAAGCCCTGCATCACGCGGCCGCTCTCGACATATGCGCCGCCGATGCCCGTGCCGATGCCAAGACACAAGACGGAGAACTTGCCCTTGCCGACGCCCCAGTGGGCCTCGCCCAGAGCATGAGCCTGCACGTCGCCCACAACGGCAACGGGAAGACCGAGGTCCTCGCGCAGACGCGGCCCCAACTGAACGCCGGACCAGCCGGGCATGATCTCATTGGCATACGCGATGGCGCCCGTCTTGGGATCGACGACGCCGGCAGCGCCGATACCGACGCCAAGGACCTCGACATCGGGATTCGCCTCGAGAGCGGCCTTGATGGACGCCTCGATACGCTGGAAGACGGCCTCGCCGCCCTCTTGGGCCTCGGTGGGAACCTCGGCCTCAAAGACGGGACGGGGCACACTACCGTCAGCCGGGTACTCCATGATGGCAGTCGCGATCTTAGTTCCGCCGATATCGACAGAGCAGACGTACTTGTTCTCCATGTCGCTCTCCTTAGGAGATAAAAACAACTACAGGAAATGAAGGCTGCGTTATCGCCGCAGCTTGGTAAAGGTTTCCCGGGTGTCCGAGGTTGGGGTGAAAGCGGTCGGGCGTTGACCTAATGGGTCACGCTCGACCGCTTGAGCCCCAAGATCGGGTGCCCGGGGAAGCTTTACAGGAGACCGTTGTCCTGGAGGACCTTCTTAATAGCCTCGACGTTCTCGCCGGTCATGGCCTTCACCGGGCGCGGCATGGTCGGGCTGTCGAAGATACCCATGAGGTTCATAGCGGTCTTGAAGGCGCCGACGCCACCGGCATAGCCCTGGACGCCCGAGGTGACATCCCAGATATGCGAAATCTCATTGAGGCGATCCTGCTCGGCCTTGACGGTAGCCCAGTCACCAGCCTGAGCGGCCTTCCACTGACGCACGTAGCCCTCGGGCTCAACGTTGGCGAGACCCGGGACGGAACCGTCGGCGCCACCGAGGTAAGCGCCGTCGACAACAACCTCGTGACCGGTGAGGATGCTCATCGGATGGCCGTTCTTCTCGTTCTCCTGAACGAGGTAGCGGAACGAGATGTCATCACCCGAGGAATCCTTGACGCCGGCCAGAACGCCCTCGGCACCGAGCTTGGCAAGGAGCTTCCAGGGGAGCTTGGTGTGGACACACACGGGGATGTCGTAGGCGAAGATGGGCAGGTCGAGTTCCTCATGCAGGATGCGGAAGTGCTCCTCGACCTCGGTCATGCCCTGCAGGGCATAGAACGGGCAGGTGGCGACGAGAGCATCGGCGCCCAGCTCCTGAGCGACCTTACCGTGCTCGATCATGCGCTCGGTCTCGGTGTCGATGATGCCGACCAGAACGGGAACGCGGTGGTCGACGATACGGACGGCCTCGGCGATGATCTGACGGCGACGCTCGTCGGTGGAGAAGACGACCTCGCCCGAGGAGCCCAGGAAGAACAAGCCATCGACGCCGGCATCGATCATGCGGTTGATGCTGCGCTCAAAGGAGGCAACGTCGAGCTGGTGATCTTCGGTATCGGGAACAACGACGGGAGGGATAACGCCGGTGAATTTCTGAGTTGCCACAAGAATCTCCTTAGTTGTCTGGCGGGCAGCCCTATGCCGCCCACTCTTGTTGGCAGTGTCCAGGCCGCCTAGGCCAAAGAACACGGGTAGAACGTTTGGTTAAAGAAGTCGACGACTTCGTTTTCGAACGCATTGATGCGCTCGTGAGCGTATTTGGCATAGACGATATGCCTCCGGTCACACTCAAGACCGTTGAATACGGCAAACTGGCCCTTGGGGTCGCTCGCGGCATCCATGAGCGATGTGCCCATGAACACCGATCCGCGCACCCGAGACGACAGCGCCTCAAGGCCACCGGGAATTGGATTGGCAACCGCCGTGCAGGCGAGGCCCCGCTCGTCCAGAGCAGAAACCGCCAGCGCGACTCCGCCGCCAAGGCCCTCGCCCCATGCAAAGATGCGGTCGGGGTCCATGCCATCAAGATTGCGCGCCACCTTCGCCAACGCGCAACCCCAACGGACGCGCTCGACAAAAGCGGACGAAGAAATCCCCCGCTGCAGGTCGTCCGCACCAGCTACATCGTCATCCAGCGCGAGGACGGCATACCCCATGGCGGCAAATCTCGTCATGTGATGCCAGCCGCGCACAGGCCGATCGATGTCGTGGAACATCAGGCACAGCGGCACGCGCTCAGATACTCGGGCACGACCGACAGGCTCGATCAAACGAGCGTGAATCGCATCGTCACCGAGCTCAAAGGAGACCTCCGAGTAACGGGCGCAGGGGTTAACAAAGTCAATCGCCGTAATGGCCAGGCCTTGAATCTCAAGATTCGAAGCGCATGTCTCTAAATCAGAAACATCTGCTTGGACATCACCGCGCCAGTCCCGATATTCTGCGAGCCTTGACGAAACCGTTCCAGGAATTCCCACGAGCCCGGGGACAATCAGCTCGTCAACATTGCTCTCGCACTTAGACATGAGCCTCCCCTCCCTTGCAGAAAAACGGAATGATCAAATCGTCAAAATCCTGAATCTCCTCGTGGCCAAAGCCTTCAAAGAACTCATGACGCTTTTCGCAGGTCAGGTTGTTATAGACCGCAAACTGCGTCGCTGGCGGACAGACGATATCGGCTGTGCCAGTGCCAAACAGCACGGGGCATTTGACCATAGGGGCAAAGTTCTTGGAATCGAAGTACGCCAGCTTGGCATAGGCTTCGTCAATACGAGTCGAGTCCTCATCAAACCAGCGAGACCAATAGCGCAGGCCTTCGTAGGCAATGTCGTCGGCATCCAAATCCCAGACCAGGCGGAAATCCGACAGGAAGGGATAGAGGATGGCGGCACGATTGATAAGCTCGCTATTAAGCGCACAGGTCGCAATACCCAAACCGCCGCCCTGCGACGCGCCGTTCACAAACACACGGGCAAGATCGATGCCCTCGAGCTCACGAACAATACGGCACAGGATTCGAATATCTTGGTGTAAGCGGACATAGTAGAGGTTGGCCGGGTCGCCGTCGATGCCGGCGACGATATGCCCGGCAACCGTTGTGCCCTCAAATCCACCAATGTCCTCGGAGGGACCTCCTTGGCCGGGGCAGTCGAGGGCGATGAGTGCCATGCCCATGCCCGCAAACGACGCCTGCTCAAACCAGCTGCGGCTTGCACCCGGATACCCATGAAACTGAAGCACCAATGGCACGGGCTCGTCCGAGACGGGTTTAAGGTACTTGGCATGCAGGCGAGCGCCACACATGCCGGTATACCAGAGGTCGAAAAGCTGGCAGGTCGCGGCATCGGTGACCGATGCCGTCTCGATCGCATAGTCAAGCCCGACGGCGTCGGCCTCGGCCATGCGATCCTTCCAAAAGAGATCGAAATCTGATGGACGGGGCATGGCGCCTCGATATTCACCAAATTGATGTTGTAGCTCCTGAGCACTTGGCATGGCTCGTGAACCCAACCTTTCGAAATCGCAACGGAGGTGCGCCCGGCAAGGGAACCGGGCGCACGGGAGGGAAAGCGAGGTTACTCGCCGAGCTTGGGATGCAGCAGCGACGGCGCAGCGCCGAGCAGCATCTTGGTGTAGGGGTCCTGGGGGTGCTGGAAGACCTGCTTGGCCTCGCCCTGCTCGACGATCTTGCCGCCATTCATAACGATGATGTCGTCAGAGATATAGCGGACCGTCTGGATGTCATGGCTGATGAACACCATGGCCAGGCCGAGCTCCTTCTTAAGGTCGGTGAGCAGGTTCAGAATCTGCGCGCGGACCGAAACGTCCAGAGCCGAGGTGGGCTCGTCGGCGATGATGGCATCGGGGTTCAGCGACAGGGCACGGGCAATTGCGACGCGCTGACGCTGGCCGCCCGAAAGCTGGCCGGGAAGAACCTCGGCAGCGGAGCTGGGCAGACCGGTGAGCTCCAAGAGCTCCTTGACGCGCTTCTCCTGCTCGGCCTCGGTACCCAGGTTGTGGACGCGCATGGGGTCGAGCAGTTGCTCGCGAACGACCATGCGGGGATTGAGCGCCGTGGCCGGGTTCTGGAACACGACCGAGATGACGCGACCCATGTGGCGACGGTCCTCGGCGGTACGTTTGGTAACGTCCTTGCCCTTAAAGTAGACCTTGCCGCTCGTGGGGGCCTGCAGGCCGCACATGACGTTAGCGGTGGTGGACTTACCGCAACCGGACTCGCCGACGATGCCGATCGTCTGACCGGGCATGAGCTTAATCGTTACACCCTGGACGGCGTGAACCAGGTTGGGGTGCAGAATCGAGCCGGTACGGGTCCTAAAGGTGACGTGGACGTCATCAAGGAAGATGATCGGCTCGACGCCGTTGACTGCGGTATCGCTCATCTACATCACCTCCGCGTGAGGGGTCAAACCATTTGCCTTGAGCACCTCGTCGGGGAGCTCGGAATAGAAGTGCTCGGTGCCGGGCACGCGCTTGAAGACCGGACGGGTATCCAGGCCAATACGCGGATGGCTCGAGCGGGGTGCGAAGCGATCGCCCTTGGGGAAATCGCGCGGGCTGGGAACGGCGCCGGGGACCTGGTGCAGACGGCCCGAGCCGCTCTCGATGGACAGAACGGAGCCCAGAAGACCGCGGGTGTACTCGTGGATCGGGTTGGTGAGCAGCTCCTTGGTGGGTGCCTGCTCGATAACCTGGCCAGCGTACATAACCGTGATGTTATGGGCAACCTCGGCGACCAGAGCCAGGTCATGCGAAACAAAGATCATGGCAAAGCCGAGCTTGGCCTGAAGATCGTTGAGCAGCTTGATGACCTGCTTCTGGACGGTAACGTCCAGAGCGGTCGTGGGCTCGTCGCAGATGACCAGCTTGGGGTCGCGGGTAAGGGCCATAGCGATCAGGACACGCTGACGCTGGCCGCCGGAAAGCTCGTGCGGATAGCTCTCGAGCGTGCGCTTGGGATCGAGGCCGACGAGCTCCAGGAGCTCCTCGGCGCTGCGGGTTCCGCCGCGCTTGGTGAGCTGCTTCATCTGGGCAGAGATGAGCATGGAGGGGTTGAGCGAGGACAGGGCGTCCTGATAGACCATAGCGATATCGGTACCGCGCAGGCCGAACCATTCCTTCTTGCTCATCTTGAGCAGGTCACGGCCCTCCCAGAGAACCTCGCCGGAAAGATGCTCGTCATCGTCGGTCAGGCCCATGATGGCCAGCGTGGTGATGGACTTACCGCAACCGGACTCGCCCACCAGGCCCATGGTCTGACCAGGACGGACGTCAAAGTTGACATGGTCGACAACGTTGATATCACCGTGATGCTCAAACTGAATGCAGAAGTCACGGACCGAGAGAATCGGCTCAACGGACTCGTCGGGCACGTGGCGATCGTCACGCTTGAGCTCGACATCGCGCAGGGCGCCAAGGCGAGCGGAGAGGGACTGGGCCTGCTCCTTGTAGGCGCGAACGGGGTCGGAGACCAGCAGATCGGCCTCGCGACGCTTGGAGGAATCGGTAGGATCCAGGGCGGCGGAGGGAGCAGCGGCCATGGCGTCGGTAATGCCCTCGGAGAGGATGTTGAGCGCCAGGCAGGTGATCATGATGGCCAGGCCCGGGAACAGCGCCTGCCACCAACGACCGGCGAGCACGCCGCCGCGGGCGTCGGCGAGGATGTTGCCCCAGGTAGCGGTGGGCTCCTGGATACCAGCGCCGATGAAGGTCAGCGAGGCCTCGAAGATGATGGCGTCGGCGACCAGGGTAACGGTGAAGACCATGATCGGGGCGATGCAGTTACGCAGAACATGCTTGATCAAAATCCACGGAGCCTTGGCGCCGGAAACGATGACCGCGCGGACATAGTCCTCGCCGTACTCGGACACGATGTTGGCGCGCACGATACGGGCAATCTGCGGAGTGTACATAAAGCCGATGGCGAAGATGATCGACGGCACGGAGTTGCCCAGGATGGAGACGAAGACGGCCGCGAGGGCGATGCCCGGGATGGACATGATGATGTCCAAGATACGCATGATCGTCTCGGAGACGGCCTTGCGCGAAACCGCTGCAAGGGCGCCCACGACCGAGCCGCAGACCAGAGCCATGGCAGTGGCGCCAAAGCCGATAATCAGCGAGTAACGACCACCGTAGAGCATACGCGACAGAATGTCGCGACCTTTATCGTCGGTACCGAAGATAAATCCGTTGCCGGGAGCCTGGCGAGCCGTAAAGATCTCGACCGGGCTATAGGGGGCAAGAAGGGGCGCCAGAATCGCAGTCAGGGCGACCAGCGCCAGCACGACGGCGGCAATCTTAGAAGACAGCGTCATCTTCTTCCAGCCACCGAGCTTGAGCCCCTTGGAGGCAGCCTTCTCGAGCTGCTCGGTTTGCTTCTCTCGAATCTTTACCATAATCTACACCGTCCTGATGCGCGGGTTGATGAGCAGGTAGAGCATGTCAACCACGATGTTGATGATGATGAAGGCAAGAGCAACGACGATAACGACGCCCTGAACCAGGTTCGCCTCGTTGCCCTGAACGCCCTGCAGAATCGCAGTGCCCATGCCGGGGAGGTTGAAGATAACCTCGATGACGACGGCGCCGCCCATGAGGTAACCGATCTTAAGACCAAGGGTGGTGACCGGGGTGATCAGCGCATTGCGAAGAACGTTGATGCCGACGACGACCTTCTCGGGAACGCCGGCGCCGCGAGCCATACGGACATAATCCTTGTCGAGCTCCTCGACCATGGCGGTACGCACGATACGAGTCATCTGGCCCGTCAGCGGAAATGCCAAGGCGATAGCGGGCATGATCATACGTCCCAGATAGCCAACCGGATTCGTGGTGAAGTGAGGCAGAGCACCCGATGCCGGGAGCACCTTAAGGTAGGAAGAGAACAGCAGGATCAACAGAACGGCAAGCCAGAACGACGGGGTTGCCAAGCCGGCGATGGAAAAGACGCGGATCACTTGGTCCGGCCATTTGTCGCGATACAGTGCCGCGATGACGCCGAGCAAAAACGAAACGACCGCACCGATGGCAAGACCGATAAAGGTCAGCTGCATCGTGACGGGCAGGGCCGTGGAGATGCGCTTGGCAACGGAGTTGCGAGCAGCACCATAGGTGCCCATGTCGCCATGGATCAAATCGCCCATATAGCGCACGTAGCGCACGGGCCAGGGGTCGTCCAGACCATACTTCTCATGGTACTCGGCAACCGCCTCGGGCGAGGCACCGTCACCCAACGCCGTGTAGGCGGGGTCGGTCTTGGAGAACGACATAAGGAAGAACACCAGGACGGTGACGCCCAATGCCATGATCGGCAGCGCCACAAGACGCCTTCCAATCAAACGTAGCAAGTTGTTCACGTTCTCTCCCCTTTCTTTTGTCGGTAGGACCAACTGGTATATGAGTACGGGTACTCATTACAAGACCCGAGCGACATCGTTGCCGCCCGGGTCTTTGTTTCAACTATGAGGATACGGCCCCAATGACCGACATCCTGCATACAGACTCAAGCGAGTCTTACGCCTTGACGGTCGCAACGCCCCTGAAGGACATGCTCGTCGTGCCGATGCCCTTGAAGCCATCGAGGGCCTCGCCGTTGGGCGCAGTGGACGGATCGTCCCAGGAAGCGGAGACGGTCTTGACGTGGACAACGGGGTACAGAACGGCGTTGTCGGCAATGATGTCGAAGCACTCGTTCCACTTCTTCTGCTGCTCGTCGCCCTCGGCGGCAAGAGCCTCGTCCATGAGACTGTGGAGCTTCTGCCACTCAGCGGACTCCTTCCACGGGCAACGGGTCTGCATCCAGACGTTGTCGCCGTACCACCAGTTGAGCAGCAGGTCGGGGTCGGCGCCGAAGCAGGAAGGATCGCCAGGGGCAAGGAGGATATCGTAGGCCTCGCCGCCGTCGATGGCAGCGTAGGTGGCCGGCGAGGTATCGGTCTGGATGGTCACATCGAAGCCGAGAGCGTCGAGGTCGTTCTTGACCTGGGCGGCCATGCCCTTAATCTGCTCGTTGTCGGTGGTGCGCAGGGTGATGGCACCCGGGGTGATGCCAGACTCCTCGATGAGCTTCTTAGCCTTCTTGGCGTCGGTCTTGTACACCGTGGAAGCCTCATGATAGTTGGTGAAGCTCTTGGGCAGGTAGCAGCTGGCAGCGGTGGCAAGGCCGGCGAAGGTGTTGCTGACCATCTTCTCGGTGTCGAGCGCATACATGACAGCCTGACGGACCTTGACGTTGTTCCAAGGCTCCTTGGCGACGTTGAACATGATGAAGCGGGTGCCGAAACCCTGAACGTTATCGATCTTGCAGCCGGCGCTCTCGAGCTGGTCGACGGCGTCAGCGGTAACGAGCTCCATAACGAGCGTGGAGCCCTCCTGCTGAGCGGTAACGCGAGCGGTGGGGTCGGTCAGGATGCTGTACTGGATCTTCTTATCCTCGGCAGCATACTCACCGTTGTACTCGGGGTTGGGAACCAAGGTGATCTCGGTATCGGAGATAGAGTCGTACATCCAGGGGCCGGAGCCGATCGGCTGCTTGGCGCGATCCTCCTCGGTCTGGGTGGCCGGGGTAACGCGGACGATGGCCAGACGATCCTTGAGCAGGGAGAAGTTGGGGACCTTGGTCTTGACCGTCACGGTGCTGGCGTCCTTGGCCTCGATGGACTCGAAGGGCTGGAAGAACGGAGCATAGGTAGCGGAAGCGGCGCAAGCGGTGTAGGAGGCAACGACATCGTCAGCGGTGACCTCGGTGCCATCGGAGAACTTGGCGCCCTTGCGGATGGTGACCTCGAAAGTGGTGTCGTCCACAGACTTGGGATCGTCGGTGGCGAGCTCGTTGAAGGTGCTGTAGTCGTGGTAATCGATGCCGTAGAGGCCCTCGACGACGTGCCAGTTAGCACCCAGGCCCACAGCGGAGCCGGTGCTGGCGGGATCGAAGCTGGACGGAGCGTAAGCGGAACCAGCGGTGATCACGCCGCCGCCACGGTTGGCGGAATCGGTGGAACCGGAAGCGGAACCCTCGTCGCTAGAGCTGCCACCGCAGCCGGTGAGACCAAGCCCTGCGACAGCAGCGACGCTGCCGGTGAGGCCGAGGAACGAACGCCTGGACATACCCTTGTTGATGATGGCCATGTCTTCTCCTATCAATAGAGAATCTTACCCGGGGGCACCTAGACTTGCCCCCGCGCAACTTGCGGACGATATATACCTTACCTACCGACAAACCCAACTTGGGTGCCGCGCTCGGCGACCGATACGTACATCCGCTTGAACGGTATTTACTACCGTTCACCGAATTCGTTGACAAACGAAACTCCAGACAGTATGTATCGACGAGGTGAGATATCAGTCTTCGTCAACCCGCAGGATAGCAGGGTTATTCACCATGGTCAGTCAAACGTTTTAGCGTTAATAAAACCCGAAACCGACAGGTAATCACCGCGAAATAAATGATTGAAAATCGGCCAATCATGTATATCAGTTGTTTAGAGGCATGTTTAGGTTTCGGAGCGGTTGGCCGACGCCTGGGCGCGCTCGGCATTCCATGCAACAAGTGCCTCGTGGACCGCTTTGGCAACATCGGCCGGAATGCCTCGAACTTCGGCAATCTCCTGCTCGCTCGCCGCGCGCAAGCGCTTCATCGAACCAAAATGGCGCATAATGGCACGTTTTCTGGTGGGTCCTACGCCCGGAACATCGTCGAGCACCGAGACCGTCATGGCCTTATCGCGCAGCTCGCGATGGAACGTAATCGCAAAACGGTGCGATTCATCGCGCACCTGTTTGATCAGATAGAGCGAGGCGGATCCCGTCGGCAACACGACAGGAGTCTCGTCCCAAGGCACGAAAACCTCCTCATCGGCCTTTGCCAAGCCACAAACTGGTATATCGAGCCCAAGAGCCTCAAGTTGCTTGATTGCGGCGGTCAATTGCGGCTTGCCGCCATCGACAACGAGCAAATCGGGGCGCGAGCCAAAGCGCTCGTCGGCCATGCGCTCGGGGGCATAGCGTCGACCCAAAACCTCGGACATCGAAACGAAGTCGTTTGCCTCGTCCAATTCGGCCTGAATTTTAAAGCGACGATACTGGCCCTTGTCGGCACGACCGTTGGTAAATACCACCATCGAAGCGACGGTAAAGGTGCCGTGCAACGTCGAGATATCGAAGCACTCGATGCGCAACGGCGGCGCAGGCAGCGCCAGCGCGCTTTCGAGCTCCAGGAGCGCCTGATTGGTGCGATCGTCAGCATATCCCGTGCGCATCATGTAGCGCATGAGGGCATGGCGTGCATTTTTGGAAGCCATATCGAGCAGGCGGTGCTTTTCGCCGCGCTGCGGCCTATGGAGATGGCAAGAGCGTTCGCGCTTGCCCGCAAGCCACTCCCCCAACGCTTCGGCATCCTCAAGCTCGACAGAGAGATTGATCTCGGCTGGAATATCAGCCGTCTCGTCGTAATAGCGCTTAAGAAAGCCCGATTGAAGCTCTTCCTCGTCGACATCCAGGCCTTTATCGAGGATGAACTCACAAGTTCGAACCGTTCGGCCCTCGCGAACGACAAAGACACAGGCGGCAGAGATAGTCTCTTCGCGATAGAAGCCGATGACGTCGATATCGACGCTCGATGGAAAAACGACCTGTTGGCGATCGTCCAGGCCCCTAATGACTTCCAGGCGACGCTTGACGCGCGCCGCACGTTCAAAATCGAGCGTCTCGGCTGCCTCCGTCATCTCGGACGTGAGCTCGTCGACGACATCCCTGCGATGGCCCGACAAGAAACGTTCGACACGCTTGACGTTCTTGGCATAGTCGGCAGGCGAAATCGCGCCGACGCATGCGCCCGGCCCGCGCCCGACATGGTAGTCAAAGCAGGGGCGCCCGTTTTGCGCGCAAATCATATTGACGATGTCTTCTTCGCCCTTATGAGATTCGACGATGCGGCGGCAGCGGCGCCATTCCGCACAGGATGCCGAGCAAATAGGAATAACCTTGCGTAGCGTATCGATGGTCTCACGCGCCGCGCGGCTATCGGTATAGGGGCCAAAATAGCGCGTTCCCGGTTTATGACGCTCTCGCGTGTATTTAATAGCCGGAAACAAGTCGCTCTTGGTAATGGCGATAAAGGGATAGCTTTTATCGTCTTTGAGATCGACGTTAAAGTACGGATGGTACTGGCCAATCAGATTGCGCTCGAGCACCAATGCCTCGTGCTCGGTCTCCACCACGATATAGTCGAAGCTCGCCACCAGCTGCATCATGAGCGGAATCTTTTGACGCTCGTCCTGCAGCGTCACATATTGACGCATACGGGCACGCAAGTTTTTTGCCTTGCCCACATAGATGACATCGCCCTTGGCATCTTTCCAAAGGTAGCAGCCGGGTTGCGTGGGAACGCGCGAAACCTGTTCGGCAAGTGTTGGAATGTTGTCGTGACCTGCCACGCGCACCTACTTGCGACGAAGCAGCGCGGAGACCTCGGGCATCTTAAAGACGAAGGCAAGGCCAAAAGTCACGGCGAGCGAGACGACGCCTGCAACACAAACGTAGCCCAGGGTAATGAGGATCGAGCTGCCAAGCATTCCGACAAAGTGCTCAAGTGCCCACATGACGCCGGCGCCCGCGGCAGCGCCCAAGCCACCGAACAACAGGCCGAAGAAACCGCCGTGCAGGATAGACTTGACCTGAAGGCCATGCAGACGACGGCGCAGCCACCACAGTGAGCATCCGACCAAGACCACGTAGTCAACGACGTACGAAAGCGCAATTGCCGGCATACCGTAGCCCAGCACCACGCCAAACAGCAGCACCGAACCGGCCTGACCGATAGCGGAGTACAGGCAATAGCGGCTATAAGGTTTCATATCGAGCAGGGCCGAGAAGCTCTTCTGCATCAGCACGACCACGCCGTAGAGCGGCAGGGAAAGTGCCAGATAGATAAGGAACTCCGACACCAGCGCCACACCGGATTCATCGAACTTGCCGGCGCAGTAGATCATGTTGAGCGGACGGGCGAAGACGATCAGGTACATCGCAAACGGAATCAGGAAGAAGAGCATCTGGGCGACACCGCGCGAAATGCCCGTGCGGACGCTGTCGTAATCCTTCTCCTGTGCATCGTGAGAGAGTTCGGTATAGAGTGCCGTCGAAAGCGAGGCGGCGATCAGCGCATAGGGCAGCGTGTACCACAGGCGCGCATATGCGATGACGGAAGGGCCGGTCTCGGGCTGCACCACCAGCGCGGCGGCATTGGTAATGGAAGTCGAGACAAACATGCACACCGTGGCGAGCAGCGTCGGGATACCAAGCGCAATCGTCTGTCGCAGCGCGGGGTCCTTAAAGTCGATATGGATATGAGGACGCACGCCATGCTTGCCAAGCGCGGGAATCTGGCAGGCCATCTGGACAAAGACGCCGAGGGTCGTACCAGCTGCGATCAAGATAATACCGACCTGCTCGCCAAATTGTGCAGACACGGGCGCAAAGCCCATAAAGCTGGCGATAACGATGACATTGTTGAGAACCGGGGCAAACGTCGACCAGAAGTAGTCGCGATGTGCGTTGAGAACGCCCGAGAACACCGAGCCCAAGCCATAAAACAGAATTTGGATAGCAAAGAAGCGGAACATGAACGCAGCGGTGTCCATGCTGCCGCCATCGCCCGAAAGGAACGACTGCGTCCAAATAAAGCCGGGAGCAAACACGGTGCCCAGCAGCGAGATACCGCCCAGCAGCAGAAGCAGAATACCGAGCAAGTTGCCGACATACTCGTTCGATGCCTCGCGGCCCTGCTCGCGCCTCACACCCATATACACCGGCAAAAACGCCGTAACGAGCATGCCGCCCATCACGAGTTCGTAAAGCATGTTGGGCAGGTTGTTGGCAACCTGATAGGAGGACGAGAGCAGCGACATGCCGATGGCGGCCGCCATGGCCCACGTGCGGATAAACCCGGTGACGCGCGACACGATGGTCAGCACGGTCATAAGCCCGGCGGAACGACCAACCGTGGAGTAGTCCGACGAGCCCATGTCGTCAGTGTCATCTCGCGACGAAGAAGCTTCGGATGAGGGCGTCTGAGGCGCAGATTCTTTTGCAAAATGAGCTCCGCACTTCAATTCTTCCTGCAGCATCGCTCAGTCCTCTCTCGTAATCGCGGCAACCGTCGCCCCGCAAAATGCAATTAAATCATCGGGTGCAAGCTCGAGCTGATAACCACGCTTGCCTCCCGAAATAAAAATGGTATCCCAAAGGACGCATGTCTCATCAATGAGCGTCCGGTAGCGTTTTTTCATACCGACCGGGCTGCAGCCGCCGCGAACGTAGCCAGTCGCCGCAAGCAAATCCTTCACATGCATCATGGCCAAGGACTTCTCCCCCGCGGCACGCGCGGCGGACTTTAGATCGAGCTCGTCGGCAACAGGGATACAGCACACGACATAGTCGTTGGACGGTGTCACGCAGACCAAAGTCTTGAATCCTTGACCGGGCTCCTCGCCAAGCTGCTCCGAAATCGCGACCCCCAGGCCCACCGACTCATCACCATCGTCTTCGTACGTATGTAGAACATAGGAAATGCCAGCGCTTTCCAGCTCGCGCATCGCATTGGTTTTTGGCGTCTTTACAGCCTTTGCCATGACATATCCTTTCCCTCGCATTCGGACGCAAGGATTAAGTATATGTCCAATTCGGCTGCAAACGTCACTTCGGCACAGCAAGCGCCATCGAATCACAAGGAGTCGATGGCGCCCATAAACTGAATCGCCTATTTATTGAGCATCAAGTTGAGCCTGGCGCTCCCGGTCACGCCTGAGCAACGGCGCCAAAAACTTGCCCGTATAACTCTGCGGACAGTCCGCAACCTGCTCCGGTGTACCCGAAACCACGACGGTTCCGCCGCCGTTACCGCCCTCGGGACCCATATCGATCAGGCGGTCGGCAACCTTGATGACATCAAGGTTGTGTTCAATCACCAGCACCGTGTTGCCCGCATCGACCAAGCGCTGCAGCACATCGAGCAGCTGGCGGACGTCCTCAAAATGAAGGCCGGTCGTCGGCTCGTCCAAAATATAGAACGTCTTGCCCGTCTGGCGTCGATGAAGCTCCTTGGCGAGCTTTACACGCTGCGCCTCGCCGCCCGAGAGCGTCGTGGCGGGCTGGCCCAAGCTCACGTAGCCCAAGCCTACATCGTACAGCGTCTGGAGCTTGCGCTTAATCTGCGGGATATTCCCAAAGAAGGCCAGCGCCTCGGTAACGCTCATGTCGAGCACGTCCGAGATGGTCTTGCCACGATAGGTGACCTCGAGTGTCTCGCGGTTGTAGCGTTTACCGCCGCAAACTTCGCAGGGAACGTAGATATCGGGAAGGAAGTGCATCTCGATCTTGATCTGTCCGTCGCCCTTGCACGCCTCACAGCGCCCGCCACTCACATTAAAGGAGAAACGACCTGGCGAGTAGCCGCGCGCCTTCGACTCCGGCGTACTCGCAAACAGTGCGCGAAGATCATCCCACAGGCCGATATAGGTAGCAGGGTTGGAACGCGGCGTGCGGCCAATCGGCGACTGGTCGATATCGATAACCTTATCGATACACTCGATGCCCTCGATTTTCTTATACGGACCCACAGGGCGCGTCGAACGGTGAATAGCATTCGTAAGGGCAGGCGCAATGGTGTCGGTAACTAGGGAGCTCTTGCCCGATCCCGACACGCCGGTAACAACCGTAAGCGTACCAAACTCGATCTTGGCAGTAACGTTTTTGAGGTTGTTGGCTCGAGCGCCCGTAATTTTAAGGCAGCCGCGACCGGGTTTGCGCCGTTCATCAGGCACCCGGATCATTCGTTTGCCGGTCAGATAAGCGCCCGTAATCGACTCAGTACACGCCATGATATCGGCAGGCGTTCCCGCCGCGACTACGTGTCCGCCGTTGACGCCGGCGCCGGGCCCCATGTCGATCACGTAGTCGGCGGCACGGATTGTATCCTCGTCGTGTTCGACGACGATAACGGTATTGCCGATATCGCGCAGGCGCTCGAGCGTCTTGATCAGGCGCTCGTTGTCACGCTGATGAAGACCGATCGAGGGCTCATCCAGAATATAGAGCACGCCCATGAGACCCGCGCCGATCTGCGTTGCCAGTCGAATACGCTGTGCCTCGCCACCGGAAAGCGTCGCCGAGGCACGATCGAGCGTCAGATAGTCGAGTCCAACATCGACCAGAAAACGCAAGCGCTCCAGGATTTCCTTGACGATACGGCCGCCGATAAACCGTTGACGCTCGGTAAGTTCCAAGCCCTCAAAAAACTCGAGCGACTCACGGCACGACAGGCAACAAACCTCGTAAATGGACTTGCCGCCCACGGTGACGGCGAGCATCTCAGGGCGCAAACGAGCGCCGTGGCAGCTCGAGCACGGTTCCTCGCGAATGTACTTCTCCAGGCGCGCCTTGGTGTTCTCGTTCGTCGTCTCGGCATAGCGTTCGTACAGGATGTTGCGAACGCCCGAAAACTTTGTATCCCACTGGCTACGACGTCCGTCGAGCTTTTGGTAGTCGACCGAGATCTTCGTATCGCCCAGGCCATCCAAGAATGCACGACGCACGCGAGGGGGCAAGTCCTCCCACGGCGTATCGGCGCTCACCTTAAAGTGTTTGCAGACCGCAGCAAAAATCTGCGGATAGTAGTTCGAATTGCCAAACAGGCTACCAAAGACTCCGTCGGCAATGGACTTCGAGGGGTCCTCAATCAGCGCCTCGGCATCAACGGTTTTCTTAAAGCCCAGGCCGTCGCACTCAGGACATGCGCCATAGGGAGCGTTGAACGAAAAATCACGCGGCTGAAGATCGTCAATGGAGTGTCCATGCTCCGGGCACGCCAAGGCCAACGAATACTCCAGCAGTTCGCCCTCGGTCCCCTCGGGAGCATCGCGATCGGGCAGCATGTACACGTTTACATTGCCGTGCGCCAAGGCAGTCGCCTGTTCAACAGACTCGGCGATGCGGCCCAGAGAGTTTTCCCGAATCACGATGCGGTCGACTACGACCTCGATATCGTGCTTGAACTTCTTGTCCAGATCGATCGGATCGTCAAGCGAGCGCACTTCGCCGTCAACGCGCACGCGGCTAAAGCCCTCGGCGCGAAGATCCTCAAACAGTTTGGTGTACTCGCCTTTTCGCCCGCGCACCACCGGTGCCAGCACAAACGCGCGGCGGCCCTCCCCCGCCGCCAAGACCTTGTCGGCAACCTGGTCGGTCGTCTGGCGCTCAATGACACGACCGCATTCGGGACAGTGCGGGGTGCCCACACGGGCGAACAGCAGGCGCAGATAGTCATAAATCTCGGTTACGGTGCCAACCGTCGAGCGAGGGTTTTTAGACGTCGTCTTTTGGTCGATCGACACTGCCGGCGAAAGGCCGTCGATTGAATCCAAGTCAGGTTTGTCCATCTGACCCAAGAACTGGCGCGCATAGCTCGAAAGGCTCTCGACGTATCGACGCTGGCCCTCGGCATAGATAGTGTCAAATGCCAGCGAGCTCTTGCCCGAGCCAGAAAGACCGGTAATGACCACGAGTTGGTCACGCGGAATGGAAACATCGATATCACGGAGGTTGTGCTCACGAGCGCCGCGAATAACGATAGAAGAATCAGACATGGAAGCTCCTTGCCTCCTATTGCATCGAATCATACTGTCGATGAGTTTAGCGCACTCGACGCGCACAGATGTTCGTAATACAAGATTCGCAGACCTTTAGCTTTGCGTATCGGGCGCTTTGTTTCTCGAAATGCCGTGGAAAGGTTACAGTAATCTAATACTGAACTTAATTTGCTGTAACAGAGGAACGTCCATGACCGAAGATATCCCCCTTGAAATCACTTCGAGTGACATGGCCAATCTGCCCATATTCATCGCCGCCCTTATCGTGGCCACCGTCGTCGTGCGCGTGTATTTTTCAATCAAACACAATGAAAAGCCGCCCATTGCCCGCGTCTTTTGGTGCGCGACGCTCCTCATCCCGCTCGGCATGGTAGCTGCATGGATTACGAATCAATTGCTCGTAAATGAGGACAGTTCCCTATGGGTCCTTTCTTATTCGGCGCTCGGTGCTGCCGCCGTCATACTTCTTGTCGAGCCCTTGGTTTCGGGACTAATCGACCAAACCGATCTTGCGACGGGAACGGTTGCCTGTATTTGCCGTGACATCCTTGTCATCGCCGCTGTTTCAGCGCTCTCGTTCGTTTCACTCGAAATTGCCTGCAACGAAACGTTCTATCGCATTCCCGCCAACTCATTTGGGTTTTCCGTCGGGTTGCTCGCGACGGTTCTGCTCTCCCTTTATTTGCTGGGACAACGTCATGGAGGCGTCATGGCCCTCGCGCCCGTCGTCTGTTGCATCCTTGGCATTGCCGAGCACTTCGTCATAACGTTTAAAGGCGAGGCCATCCTGCCAAGCGATATCTTGGCCCTTGGCACCGCAATGGAAGTGAGCGAGGGATACGAGTTTACCTTTACCGCCGGAATCGTAACCTCTCTAGCCCTGCTGGAGATTTCCCTGGGGCTTCTTTCGCTTATCCGACCGAGAAAGCTCCGTACACCCACCCATGTCTTCCCCGCAATCGCCGCCAACCTCTGCGCTTTTCTGCTAGTGACCGTTGTGGGGCTCTCGGGCTTTTCCAGCATCGACTTGGAGCAGGCGCTGAATTTTGGATTTGACCGTTGGCAGCCCATCACCACGTATGCGTCTCAGGGTTTTATCACTTCGTTCACCGAAATGGTCAACGAGTTGCCCATTGAGAAGCCCGAAGACTATACGCCCGATGAGGCGCAGAGCATCGAGCAGGAGCTCGCCGCCACCTACGACAGCACGTATGGCGCGAGCGAGCAGCGCGCGGCGGCCGTTGCCCAGTTCAATGAAATCAAGCCGACGATTGTTGCCGTCATGAACGAGAGTTTTAGCGACCTTTCGTGCTTTGAGCAGCTCCAGGCGGCCGGGTACACCGGCCCCGCATTCTACAACTCGCTTCCCGACACACTTGTTCGCGGCACCATGCTCGCTTCGGTCGCCGGTGGCGGAACGGCGAACTCCGAATTCGAATTTTTGACCGGAGCGACAACGGCCTTTGTCGGATTAGGCAAAATCCCCTATCAGCTATATCAGATGAATGGCGTCAACAGCCTGGCAAAGGACCTTAAGGAGCTTGGGTATACCGCTACCGCTATGCACCCGCAAAACCCCGTCAACTACCATCGAGATAAAATCTATCAGCAGCTGGGCTTTGGAGACTTTCTTTCAATCGGCGATTTCGAAGGTGCGCCCTGTTACCATGCCGGCGTATGCGACTACGCCACCTATGACAAGATACTCGACCTGCTGAGGACCGACGACGCTCCGCAGTTCATCTTCGATGTCACGATGCAAAACCATGGCGGATACGATGTCGGCACCGTTCCCGCCGAAGAGCTGACAAACTATTGGGTCGAGGGAGCCAGCGAGGGCGCCAATAGCGCGCTCAACACCTATCTCACCTGCATCAACGCATCCGACCGGGACCTCGAGTACTTTATCAACGAGCTCCGCAATATCGGCAGACCGGTTGTCCTTGTCTTTTTTGGCGACCATCAGCCGAGCGCCGCAACGACTCTCAACGACGAGCTGTACCCTCAGGAAGATACGGCAAGCCACGCTTTCCGTATCTATCAGTCGACATATTTCGTCTGGGCTAACTATGAAATCGCCGGCAATACCGAGCTCAACGTCTACGACACCGTCGGGGCAAACGAGATTGCAGCCATTACCCTTAATAAGATCGGCGCCCCGCTCACCGACTATCAAAAGGCTCTGCTTGCAACAAGGTCAGATGTGCCCACCATCAATGTCGCCGGCTACCTTGGTGCCGACGGGCTGCGCTACGACTTGGAATCTGAAGACAGCCCATACGCCTCGACGATCGACAAGCTGCAGCGCATGCAATACCTCGAGTTCGCCAGCAAAGTTCAGTAAGCCCGCCCATTCGCTTGGACCCATCGTATTGCAAGCACGCTCGGCCCAAATGCATCGCAAATGACTCCCGCTCGCAAACGAGGGTACAATGACGCTCGTGTCACATCACGGGGCTCCGGCCCCAACATATACAAAGGAGTCATGCATGGGTTGCGAGCACGCACAGGCCGCCGGCGGACAAACGTCGCCGTCGCAATTTGAGGAGAACACGCTGTCCGAGGTCAAACGCGTCATCGCCGTGCTTTCCGGCAAGGGCGGTGTCGGCAAGTCGTTTGTCACCGGTGCCATCGCCACCGAGCTTGCCCGTCACGGCCACAAGGTCGGCGTCCTCGATGCCGACATCACCGGTCCCTCTATCCCCAAGATGTTCGGTATGAGCGGACGCCACGTCCATGCCCTTGGCAACCTTATGCTGCCCGAAATCTCCGAGCACGGCGTCAAGGTCATGAGCTCCAACCTGCTGCTCCAAAACGAGACCGACCCCGTCCTTTGGCGCGGTCCGGTCATCGCGGGCGCCATTAGGCAGTTCTGGAGCGAGACCTCGTGGGGCCCCATCGACTACCTGCTGGTCGACATGCCTCCGGGAACAGGCGACGTCGCACTCACCGTCTTCCAGTCACTGCCCGTCGACGGCATCGTCATCGTCACGAGCCCGCAGGATCTGGTCTCGATGATCGTCGCCAAGGCGGTCAACATGGCCGAGAAGATGAACGTCCCCATTCTGGGCATCGTCGAGAACATGAGCTATATTGAGTGCCCCGACTGCGGCAAGAAGATCGAGGTCTTTGGCAAGAGCAAGCTCCCCGAGGTCGCAGAGCGCTATAACCTTGACATCTTGGGCACGCTTCCCATTAATCCGGCACTCGCCGAGGCCTGCGATAAGGGCGAGGTCGAGACCGCGCTGCCCGATGGCATGTTGCCCAAGGCAGTCTCTGCCGTCGAGGCTATTACCCCGCACGAGACCGACGAGGCCTAAGTGAACACGAGCGCCTTCTATGACGTCCTGGTAATCGGCGGCGGGGCTTCAGGCCTCGCCGCCGCCATTACGGCCGCACGTGCTGGCAAAAGCGTCTGCATCGTTGAGCGCGATGTCGCCTGCGGCCTTAAGCTCCTTGCGACCGGTAACGGCCGCTGCAACCTCTCCAACGAATCGATTGATCCTCAGCGGTATAACCACCCCGCATTCGTCGAATCTGTCATGGGCCCCCAACCCGAACAAGAGCTTATGGGTTTCTTCTCCTCGCTGGGCATCATGACAACCTCCGAGGAAGGCCGACTGTACCCGCGCTCCCTTCGCGCCGAATCGGTGCGCGACGCGCTTCTCAACGTTTGCGACCGCCTAGGTATCACCTTAATCTGCGGAGCCAACGTTGCCTCGGCGCACAAAGCTTCCGAAGGCTGGACACTCCAAATAGACCGTCCAGCGCGGGCACTCAAGGCAAAAAAGCACGACGACCGGAAATCGGAGCTCCGCTCGCTTCGGAAAGCGCTCGCCGATGTCCCTCGCAAGAACGAGGCCCTGCAGGCACATGCCGTAATTATCGCCACGGGCGGCAACCCCACCGGTATCGCCGATACGTTTCGCCTCCCCCTCACTTCGCTGCGCCCCATCCTCTGCCCCGTATCGGCAACGGTCGTCGGCGATCGGACGGCACTCAAGACGTTGGATGGCCTGCGCGTCCGCGCCCGCTTGACGCTCGCCCGCAATCATAATGAGCTCTGGCACGAAGACGGTGAAGTCCTGTTTCGAGCCTTCGGCATCTCGGGCGTCGCTGTCTTCAACCTCTCCCGTCGTATCCAGCGCGGCGATACGATCCTGCTCGACGTTTTCCCCGACCTCTCCAAAGACAAGCTGCTCGATATGCTCAACCGACGCGTCGAGCTGCTCGGCGGCTTTTCGCCCCGCGATCCCCGTTGGCTCGACGGCATGCTCGCCCCGCAACTCTCCCGCGTCGTCTGCACGGCGTTCGAGCAGTGCCATCCAGGCTCCAACGATGTCATCCACCTGGTCTCGGTCCTCAAGCACTTTAAGTTGCTCGTCGAGGGAACAGCCGAGGAGCGCTCGGCGCAGGTCACGCGTGGTGGCGTATCTGTCGAGAGCATCTCAACACCCAGTCTACGCGCGTGCAGCGTTGTCGACGCCCCGCTTTACGTCTGCGGCGAAGCGCTCGACATCGACGCCGATTGCGGAGGCTTTAACCTTGCGTGGGCCTGGCTCTCGGGCATTCGCGCTGCAAGCAGCCTGTAGCCGCTCAGTCTATAATCAAAAACGCATTCGGGCCGTCTGGAATACCGGACGGCCTCTTTCTTGCCTCTAAGGAGACCTCGATGATCGAAATCACCCAAGTCAACGCGTCGCTCGATGAAGCCGGCGATGAAAATGCCTGTCTCATTGTTGGCAAGCGAGTCGCCAAGCGCGTCCTACGTTGCAAGGACTCCGAGATCAAGTCCATCGAGCTCCACCGCAAGTCAATCGACGCTCGCAAAAAACGAGACGTCCATTTTATCCTGAGCTTTCGTGTTGAGCTGACTAGTCCCCACCTCGAGCAAGAAGCGGTCGACAGCGTTGCCGAGCGTGACCGCTCGCGCGTACGCGCGATAGAAGACGATGAGCCTTCATTCCCCTCCCCCGTCTCCGACGCACCTCAAGAACGCCCTGTCGTTGTCGGCGCCGGATGCGCCGGCCTTTTCGCTGCGCTCACGCTCGCCGAAGCAGGTCTTAAGCCCTTGCTTATCGAGCGCGGCGACCCGGCATTTCGCCGCTCGCAGGCGATCGACCTCTTTCTAAAGGAGCGCATCCTCGACCCCGAGAGCAATATTCAGTTTGGTCTGGGCGGCGCGGGGACCTTCTCGGACGGCAAGCTCAATACGGGAACAAAAAATCCCGCCCATCGCCTTATCCTCGAAACCTTCGTCGAGGCGGGTGCGCCCCGCGATATTCTGTGGGATGCCAAGCCGCACATTGGCTCCGACATCCTTCCCACGGTTGTCACCGCTATATCCCAGCGCATCGAGCAGCTCGGAGGTGTCGTCCGTTATCGAACGAAGCTCGTCGACATTCGCATCGACGCGTCTGGCGCCATCACCGGTATCGATGTCCAATCGTCCCAAGACGCCGCTTACGAGCCAATTGAGACAAAGCACCTCATCCTCGCCTGCGGGCATTCTGCTCGCGATATTTTTGAGCTCCTTAAGGACCACAACGTGGCCCTCGTACAAAAGACCTTTGCCATGGGCGTTCGCATCGAGCATCCGCAGCGCGACATCGACCGAGCCCAATATGGAGCCTCGGCGGGACATCCAGCGCTCGGGGCGGCCCCTTACAAACTTGTTGCCCATCTTCCCAACGGCCGCAGCGTGTTCTCGTTTTGCATGTGCCCCGGCGGGCAGGTTGTCGCCGCCTCTTCAGAACCGTGCCATCTGTGCGTCAACGGGGCCAGTCTCAATGCCCGCGACGGACGCAATGCAAATGCCGCCCTGCTCGTTAACGTCACGCCTGAGGACCTTCCCAACGATGACCCGCTCGCCGGCATCGAGCTCCAGCGTGCCTGCGAGGCGGCCGCCTATCGCCTGGGCGGCTCCAACTGGAACGCACCGGCACAGCTCGTCGGAGATTTCCTTGCTAGACGCGCCAGCACGGCACCCGGAAAGGTAAAACCAACCTATCCACTTGGTGTGACCTGGACGGCGATCGACGATGCCCTCCCGCAGCATATCGTCGAGTCGCTTCGTTTGGGAATCCCCCCGCTCGGTAAGAAACTGCGTGGCTATGACCGCCCCGATGCGGTCCTCACTGGCGTGGAGACGCGTTCGAGCTCACCGGTCACTGTCACCCGAGACCGAGCGTGCCATGCCGTGTCGACCCCGGGCCTCTACCCTTGTGGTGAGGGAGCTGGATATGCCGGCGGCATCATGAGCGCGGCCACCGACGGCATCCGTTGTGCCGAAGCCCTGATCGCAGACCTCTAACGCACGAATTCCAGCGCGCAAAAGACATAGGCCCCGAGCTCCACAGGGAGCTCGGGGCCTATTCGCTATTTCTTAAACCGTGCACCCTGGCGTTTTCTGCCCGATGCGAACGTGGAACCCTTGCGGGCCTGCGAACGTAAGCGCTCGATCGTCTCGTCCTCAGACGCACCCTCGAGCATCGCCCGAATCTGAACGACGGCATCGCGCAGGCGCGCCGCCTCCTCAAAGTCCATGGCGGCAGAAGCGTTACGCATATCCTCTTCCATGGTTTCGACAATCCGCACAAGCTCGTCATGCGGCAGTTCTTCCAACTGCTCCGCAAGTGTCTGCTCGGGCGCCACCGTTTCCGGCACGCCGCCCTCGCCCGACTCATCGGGCGTATAGAATGCACCATGGCCAAGAGAGTCGCCCTTCGAGCGTCCCTTGGAACCCACGGTTTTTTCGGCCTCGGCAATAAAACTTGAGATGTCGTTGATGGCCTTGCGCACCGTCTTGGGCACGATGCCATGCTCTTCGTTATATGCCATCTGAATCTCGCGACGGCGCCGCGTCTCTTCGATGGCCTCTTTCATCGAATCGGTCACAACGTCCGCATACATGATGACTTCGCCATCGGCGTTACGGGCCGCGCGGCCAATCGTCTGAATCAGCGAACGGCGGTTGCGCAAGAAGCCTTCCTTATCGGCATCGAGAATTGCCACCAGTGAGACCTCGGGGAGATCCAAGCCCTCGCGAAGCAGGTTGATGCCAACGAGGACATCGATCTTGCCCTCGCGCAGCGTTCGCAGGATCTCGACACGGTCCATTGTCGCCGTATCAGAGTGCATGTAATTGACCTTAATGCCCGCGTCGAGCAGATGGTCGGTCAGGTCCTCGGCCATGCGCTTGGTCAACGTGGTCACCAGCACGCGCTCCTTGCGGGCAACGCGCTCGCGAATCTCGTCCTCAAGATCGTCAATCTGCCCACGAACCGGACGCACATCGATCTTGGGATCGAGCAGACCGGTCGGACGAATAATCTGCTCCACGTCGTTCTGGCTCACCCGCAGCTCATAGTCGCCCGGTGTTGCCGAAACGTAGATGAACTGGGGAATCCTCGCCTCAAACTCATCGAAACGAAGCGGGCGGTTATCGAGCGCCGAGGGCAGGCGAAAACCGTGTTCCACCAGCGTCACCTTACGCGAGCGGTCACCTTCGTGCATGCCGCGAATCTGCGGCACCGTCACATGGCTCTCATCGATGATGCAGAGCATATCCTTGGGAAAGTAATCGATTAGGGTAAACGGCGGCTCACCCGGTTTGCGACCGTCCAGATGACGCGAGTAGTTCTCGATGCCGTTGCAAAAGCCCATCGTCTCGAGCATCTCAAGATCATAATCGGTGCGCTGCTGCAGACGCTGCGCCTCGAGCAACTTGTCGGTCGCCTTGAGCTCCGCCACGCGCTTCTCGCACTCTTCGCTGATCGATTTCAGAGCCGCCTTGACCTTCGGCTTCTCGGTCACGTAGTGCGATGCCGGCCATACGGGGATGGCCTCGTACTCACGAAGCATCTCACCGGTGACCTCATCGATCTCGGCAATCAGCTCGACCTCGTCGCCAAAGAACTCAAACCGCAACGGATGCTCGGCATAAGGCGGATACACGTCGACAACATCGCCGCGCACGCGGAACGTGCCGCGTGCCAGGTCATAGTCATTGCGATCATATTGAATGTCGATAAGTGCATGGATAAAGTCATCGCGCTCGAGCGGCACCTTCTTGTCGACGTTTGGAGCCAGACCCGCATAGTCCTCAGGAGAGCCAATGCCATAGATACACGAGACCGATGCGACAACGATCACATCGCGTCGAGAGAGCAGTGACGCGGTCGCCTGATGGCGCAGCATCTCGACCTCTTCGTTAATCGAGGAGTCTTTCTCGATATATGTATCGCTTTGCGGCACATACGCCTCGGGCTGATAGTAGTCGTAGTACGAGACGAAGTAGACCACAGCGTTGTTGGGAAAGAACTCTTTGAGCTCGCTCGCAAGCTGAGCGGCGAGCGTTTTATTCGGAGCCATGACCAGCGTCGGCTTTCCCAGGGCCTCAATAGTCTTTGCCATCGTGAAGGTCTTGCCCGAACCAGTCACGCCCAGCAAAACCTGATAGCGGTCTCCGTCCCTCACGCCCTGCACAAGCGACTCAATGGCCTTAGGCTGGGAACCGGCAGGCTCATAGGGAGACACGACCTTAAACGGCACGTCAGAGCCTTCAACGCCAAAGCGCTTAAGTTCACCACCAACGCGTTCTACTTCAAATTCCGCCATGGATACTCCTAACTCATATATCTGCAGTATACGCAGGCGGCAGGCATAGTCCTATACGAACCGATCGGGATAGAGGGTCTTGTAGCGAGCCCAGGCATTATTGACACGAATCAGATACGCCTGCGTCTCGGGAAAGGTGATTGCATTATGAAGCGACGTACCCTGCTGCGCCCATCCGTCGACATTGCCCATGCCGGCGTTATAGGCGGCAATGGCACTGTCAGTCGACCCGTTAAAATACGCTAGAAGATACGAAAGATACGCACAGCCAAACTCGATATTCGTAGCCGGATCGTTAAGGTTGTCGGCCGAATACTCGCCACCGTCAACAAGGCCCTTGGCGATCATGTCCTGGGCAGTCTCGGGCATCAGCTGCATCAATCCCTGAGCACCCTGATTCGACTCGGCCTCGGGATCCCAATTCGATTCCGACTTAATGACAGCGCACACCAGATACGGATCCAGATTATGCGAAATACTGGATTGCTTTACATACGCCTCGTAGTCAATCGGATACAGCGGCTTAAAGAAAGCGGCAGGAGCACACGAGTAGACGAGCGAAATAAGGCCGAAGACGAACACAACGGCAAGTGGCGCCACGCGATACCACGTAAAGAAACGTGCCTTAGGCATCGGTCTCCTCCTTATCCGCAGTATCTATAAACCCGTGGCATGCAAGCCATGAGTCAAGCTGCTCAAAGAGCGAATTATCGCCTGCGGCATTATCAATCACCGTTGTAGCGAGATTGCACAGCGCAGACTCTACGGGCTGGCAAGCAGAACGAGCATCGAAATCGGATGGCTCCATGCCACGTTGAATAGCGCGCTCGCGACGAACTGACAAAGGGGCGCTAATGACCAGAATTTCATCAGCCAAGCCAAATGCATCCTCAAAACCAGTCGGAGCAGAAACCTCGACCACCGCAAAGGGATAACGGGGAGATGAAACCGTACAACAAACCGGATCGAGAATCCTAAGCGAAAGCTGTTCAATCAGAACGGGATGCACAATGCCATTGAGCCGTGCGACCGAATCAGGAGAAGCGAAAGCTCGAGAAGCGAGGATGCCGCGGCGAATGCCGCCTTCCTCATCCAAAATGTCCCAACCGAATTCATCCGCGAGTGTATTGACGATATCAGAGCCCGGCACATACAGCGATTTTGCAAGCTCATCCAGATCGATAAGCATAGCGCCACGAGATTCGAAATAGCGGCAGGCAGTCGACTTACCCGAAGCAATATTGCCCAAGACAAATACGGTAAACATCAAGCCCTCCCTAACGCCAATGCGAGTAATTATCGCTCAAATACACTAGAAGAACTCATAATACAGCCAAACAGTAAGAGCGAATACGGGGGAGCTAGGTCCCAAAGTACAACGTGTATATAACGCAAAAAAGGGGGAGGCCGCGAGGCCTCCCCCTTCTCAATTCAAGCGTACGGCTCGGTGCCGTCCACCGGTCAGCGGCGCCCTGGCCTCCCACGGGCTGACCCCGCAGTACTCTCGGCGCGATGGGGCTTAGCTTCCGGGTTCGGAACGGGACCGGGCGTGCCCCCCATGCTCTGGCCGCTGACCGGTGGGCGGCGCCCACCGTATCTTCGGTGTCCGGTGTCTCGTCTACGTGCCCTGGGGGCCGCATGGCGTATAGGAAAGGGACTGACTCGGGGGCATCCTCGTGCCCGGACCGCGCTTCTGAGCGCTCAGTCCCGCGGGCCGCGAGGTGCGGTTCCGGAAGAGCTCGGGCGATTAGTGCGGCTCGGCTGAGGACGTCGCCGTCCTTGCACCTGCCGTCTATCGACCAGGTAGTCTACCTGGGCCCTTACCGGAAGGAGAACTAATCCCTGGAACGGCTTCCCGCTTAGATGCCTTCAGCGGTTATCCGCGCCGCACGCGGCTACCCGGCCGTGCCGTTGGTCGACAACCGGTTCACCGGAGGTGCGTCCACCCCGGTCCTCTCGTACTGGGGGCAGCCTCCATCGATTCTCCTGCGCCCACGGAGGATAGGGACCGAACTGTCTCACGACGTTCTGAACCCAGCTCGCGTACCGCTTTAAACGGCGAACAGCCGTACCCTTGGGACCTGCTCCAGCCCCAGGATGCGATGAGCCGACATCGAGGTGCCAAACCTTGCCGTCGATGTGGACTCTTGGGCAAGATCAGCCTGTTATCCCCGGAGTACCTTTTATCCGTTGAGCGACGGCCCACCCACTCGGGGCCGCCGGATCACTAGAGCCTGCTTTCGCACCTGCTCGGCTTGTGGGCCTCGCAGTCAAGCCCGCTTGTACTCTTGCATTCAAAAGGACGGTTGCCGACCGTCCCGAGCGGACCTTCGCGCGCCTCCGTTACCCTTTAGGAGGCGACCGCCCCAGTCAAACTGCCCGCCTGGCACGGTCCCCGAGCCGGTTGACGGCCTCGGGTTAGGACGCCGGTCGCGCGAGGGCAGTATTCCAAGGGCGGCTCCCCGGGGGCTGGCGCCTCCGGATCTTAGCCTCCTGCCTATCCTCTACACGCGGGACCAGCGGCCAATGCCAAGCTGCAGTGAAGGTTCACGGGGTCTTTCCGTCCTTCCGCGGGTAAGTCGCATCTTCACGACCAGTGCAATTTCACCGGGTCCATGGTCGAGACAGCGCCCAAGTCGTTGCGCCTTTCGTGCAGGTCGGAACTTACCCGACAAGGAATTTCGCTACCTTAGGACCGTTATAGTTACGG
>NZ_JAHONA010000040.1 GCF_019131995.1 Collinsella aerofaciens
GTCGCGCCCTTGAAGTTGAACGTCAGATTGTCCAAATGCGGCCCGCGCAGCGTCGCCCGGTCCGCCGTTCGGCAGAACGGCGGAACCTTCCTGGTCATGCCGCCGAAGTTGAAAGGCAGATTGCCGCTCTGGCGGGTTTGCAGCGTCGGCCGGTTACGGCGTTTGGAAAACGCCGTAACCTACTGAATGAGCATCGCGTCGCCGAAGCTGAAGAAGCGGTAACGTTCTTCGATAGCAGCAGCGTAGGCATCCATGATCTGGTCGCGGGTGGCAAGTGCGCTCACGAGCATCATGAGCGTGGAGCGCGGCACGTGGAAGTTCGTGATCAGCGCGTCTACCACGTGATAGGTCGAGCCGGGCATGAGGTAGAGCTGCGTCGTGGCGTTCTCGCGCACCACGATGTCACCGCGGCCAAGCGTGTCGGCTCCGTCCTCGCGGCCTTCAAAATAGCGCGCCGTCACGGCCGGATCGAACACCGGGGCTTCTGCGTCAAACGCGCTCTCGAGCGAGCGCACAGCGGTGGTGCCGACGGCGATCACACGATGACCCTCGGCTTTCGCCTTATGCACGGCGTCGACAACTTCCTGCGACACGTGGTAGCGCTCGGTGTGCATAACGTGCTGCGTGGGATCGTCCTCCTCCACCAGACGGAAGGTGTCGATGCCCACCTCGAGTTCGACGGCAGCAAACTTGGCGCCCTTGGCCTCGATGGCAGCCATGAGCTCGGGCGTAAAGTGCAGACCCGCCGTGGGAGCGGCAGCCGAGTGCTCCTCCTTCATGGCGTAGACGGTCTGGTACTTCTCGGGATCGCCCTCGTAATCGGTAATGTAGGGCGGCAGCGGCACGTGGCCGGCCGCATGGATGGCCTCGTCGAGCGTGCGCGGCTCGCCGGCAGCATTGCAACCGGCCGGCTCAAAGCGCACCAGACGGCCACCGCGGCTATCGGTGACAAAGTCGATGACCTCGGCCGTCAGCACCACGGGAGCCCCCTCGGGCGCATGGGCGCCACCGGCGCGATACTCAATCTGAGCACCGGGCTTCAGGCGCTTACCCGGCTTGACCAGGCACTCCCAAACATGGCCCAGCGGATCCACATCCTCGCGGCGCTTGAGCAGCAGCGTCTCGACCACGCCGCCCGAGCCGGCCTTGCGACCGATCAGGCGGGCCGGCATCACGCGCGTCTTGTTGATGACGAGCACATCGCCCGGCTCGATATAGTCGATGATGTCGCGAAAGATGCGGTGCTCAACGGTGCCGCCATGCTCCAGCGGCGTTCCTGCCTCGGAGCCCTTGCGATCAACCACCAGCAGGCGGCAGGAGTCGCGCGGCTCGGCAGGCGCCTGGGCGATGAGCTCTTCGGGCAGGTTATAGTCAAAATCATCGGTACGCATCTTTGCCTCTTTCACAAAGCGCGTCAGTCGAAAAAATCGACTGACGCGCACATCATTCTCCCCTGTATCCTATCAGCTTGTTGAGAGAAATATAGTATGGAAACAGATTTGCGACTGTTTTCTCAACGCCCCGCTACTTAAGCGTTGCGTACATCACCGCCTTAATCGTATGCATGCGATTCTCCGCTTCTTGGAAAACACGAGACTTATCGGACTCAAAAACCTCGTCCGTGACTTCCATTTCGGTAACTCCAAACTTCTCAGCAATTTCGGCACCAACAGTAGTATTAGTATCGTGGAAGCTCGGAAGGCAGTGGAGGAAAATCGCCTCGGGCTTTGCCATAGACATCACCTCAGCGGTCACACGATACGGCGACATGAGCTTAATGCGGCTTTCCCACAGCTCTGCGGGCTGACCCATGCCAACCCAAACATCCGTGTAAATTACATCGGCATCACGAGCGCCTTCCTCAATATCCTCTGTAATGGTAATCGTCGATCCATGCTCGGCCGCAATACGACTACATTCTGCAAGGAGTTCAGGATCATAGGATGTAGCCCCCTCCGAATTTCCCCCGATTGGGCCGCAAGAACAGTAGTTAATGCCGAGCTTAGCGCAAATGACCATGAGCGAATCAGCGACGTTTCCGGCCGCCTTACCGAAAAATGCAAGTTTCCTGCCCTTAATCTCTCCAAACTCTTCACGCATGGTCAGAATATCGGCAAGCACTTGAGTCGGGTGAAATTCAGTAGTCAGCCCATTCCAAACGGGAACCCCAGCTTTTGCAGCAAGCTCCTCAACCTTCGCCTGTTCAAAGCCGCGGTATTCAATTCCGTCATACATGCGGCCAAGGACGCGAGCCGTGTCCTCAATCGACTCCTTTTTGCCCATCTGAGACGAGCCCGGATCCAAATAAGTTACACCCATGCCAAGGTCAAGTGCACCAACTTCGAAGGCGCAGCGAGTACGCGTGGAAGTCTTCTCAAATAGCAAAACAATATTCTTGCCTTCAAGGTATTTATGCGGAACACCGGCACGCTTCATGCTTTTGAAGTTAGCAGAAAGCTCAAGCAGATACTCAATCTCTTCCGTCGTGTAATCAAGCAGCTTCAGAAAACTGCGCCCAGCGATATTAACACCCATATTCGCCATCTCCCATCACAGTGGATTTGCAACTAAATATCTTCGCGCCAGAAGGGCATGCTCATGCAGCGCGGGCCACCACGACCGCGGGACAGTTCCTCGGAGGGAACGACCAAAAGTTCCAAACCGTTCTTGTAGAGCTCATCATTTGTGACAACATTGCGCTCGTAAACACAGACTTTACCAGGAGCAACGGCAAGAGTGTTCGACCCGTCGTTCCACTGCTCGCGAGATGCCTCAACCATATCGCCGGCACCGCACTCAATAAGCTGCACCTTCTCCACGCCAGTAGCCATTTCAAGAATATGTTCAAGCGTGTCATCAATCTCTTGAACAGCGACCATTCCCTCAGAGTCACCACGAGTCAGACGATAAACACGAAGGGTCTCAAAAATACCGGGATAAACTGTGAACTTATCGAAATCCACCATGGTGCAAACGGTGTCAAGATGCATGTAAGCATAGCCGTTGGGGATTTTAATAGCGTAAACGGTATCGATCTCAGAATTCCCAGATCCCCAGAACAAATTCTTTGCAAGCTCCTCAATCGCAGCCGCCTCAGTTCGCTGGCTAATTCCAATAGCCAAGGTATGAGCGTTAATGTTAAGCACATCACCGCCCTCGATATGCCAGGGATTCTTATGGTCGTACCAAATCGGAGTCCCTGCATAATCGGGATGGTATTTGAAAATCGCTTCGTAGAAGGGCACTTCACGATCTCGCTGTTTCCAATACATATGGTGAAGCAGAACGCCTTTGCCCACGGAAGCAAGAGGATCGCGAGAGAAATATGAACTCGGAAGAGGCTTCAACACCAAATCATCGGGCTTCGCATCCTCATTATCCATCATACTAAGCATAGTCGAAACGCGAGGCAGCTCAAGGTCACGATAACGATACCCCCCCATAGCCTCAAGTACAAACTGATACGAATCTGAAATAGCATCGAGCTTTTCACGAACAGCCTGCTCAAGCATAGGATTGACAATCCCGCTCTCAGCCATAAATGTATCGGTAAACTCAGCGCGAGCCGAGGGGCATGCATCCAGCGCTTCAGCAACGAGTTTCTCCATATAGAGAACCTCAACACCTTCGCTCCTCAGAAGATCCGCAAAGGCATCATGCTCCTTTTGAGCCACATCAAGATAGAAACAGTCGTGAATCCAGACATCCTCGAACTCTTCTGCCTTTACGTTCACAAGGTCACGACCGGGGCGGTGAAGCACAACTTTCTTGAGCTTACCAATCTCGCTGTGTACATTCAGTCCTTTAGACATTCCTGTTACTCCATTTCAGCCATGAAACCTACAGGGCAATAAGTCCCGAGATTGCTACGAATACGATATTGATGAGCGACACGACCAAGAAGAATTTCCAAACGGTCTTCCACCACTGGCCAAGCTTGATCTTGCACACGCCCAAACCCGCTACAAGAATGGCGCTAGTAGGACAGATCAAAGACATCGTCGCGCTACCCATGGAGAGAGCCCACACGGCGGCCTCGGGATTAAGGCCCATGAGTTCGGTCAAAGGTCCAAAAATGGGAGCGGTCAGCGCTGCAAGGCCAGATGAGCTGGGAACCAGAATCGCCAGGAGGTTCTCAACCGCATAAAGAAGCGTAGTAAAGAGAACCGCCGGGATGCCGCCCAGACCAGTGGCGAGCGCATTGAGGATGGTATCGATGATCATGCCGTCAGAGGCAATGACAAGGATGCCACGCGCAAGTCCAACGACAATTGCCGAGAAAGCAAAGTCAGCGATACCCGCAACAAATTCCTGAGCGATGACGTCCTGACTAAAGCCCGCAATAACACCAGCCAACAGGCCCATGGCCAAAAAGACCGCAGAAATCTCGTTCATATACCAGCCCTGGGTCACAAGTCCCCAGATGATAAGGCACATACCAGCGATAAATACCGCAAGCACGCCTTTTTGACGACCCGTAAATTCCGCGTCAAGGGCAGATTCATCGGCAGCGAACTCGACTTTCTTGGCGATATCATCCTCAAATGTGATCGATGACTCAGGGTTCTTCTTTACCCTTCGTGCATAGAGGACAACCCAAGTAATTGCAACGGCAGTCAAAACAACCCAGGCAATCATACGCAGCCACAGCTGGGGGTTGCCCTGAATACCAAGAATACCTTGCGCAATGAGAACATTAAACGGATTAATCGTTGAGGCGATGTAACCCGTGCGCGCTCCAACGAACACGACCATGAACGCCGTCATCGAGTCGAAGCCCATAGCCATCATAATTGGCATGAAGATCGCAAAGAACGGGAGAGTTTCTTCCGCCATGCCAAAGCTCGTTCCGCCCAATGCAAAGAGAACCATCGCAATAGGAATAATTAGAATGTCTTTGTTCTTAAAGCGGCGAACGACACGACCCATTCCGCTCGTGATAGCGCCCGTTTTAGTAATAACCTGAAACGAACCGCCCACAATCAAGATGAATGCAACGACCTCAATTGCCTCTTGTATACCGCGCGTTGGAGCCTGAAGAACATCGAAGACGCCTTGTCTGAGATCTACTTCATCCCCGGTTTCCTCGTCAATATATGTCTTTTCACTCTGCTCATACGTACCTGCGACAGTGACTTCACGACCGTTCACCTCCTGACGCTGATAGGACCCAGAGGGAACAATCCACGTGAGAACAGCGAAGATGACCATAAGTGCAAAGATGATCGCATATACGTGCGGGACCTTGAACTGCTTGATGCCTTTCGAACTTTCCGCTGCCATATCTCCTCCTTCATTCCTTTTCCCATCTATCCAGCTGGCACCATAAATGTATGAGGTTGCTCAGCGGTGGTCGGCCAACCATCGCCATCGTGTCGCTTTTCACCTATGAACGGCAGCTAAAGTGACGTTATTAATCAATCTGATATTTAAAATTGATGTTATTTATCAATTACATACGTCTTTTAACTTTTCCGCAACACAACAAGGAACCTGCCTTAGCCTTATATAAAAACCAGCAGGACAGGAGACAGACATGCAAGGCGTACACATAACAAATGAAATCGGTCATTTAAAAGCCGTACTTGTCCATCGACCAGGAACTGAAACACAAAACTACCCTGATGCCGACTTCAGCCAAGTTTTCTCCCTGCGAAAATGGAGCGGTCGTTTTGACCTCGACAAAGCAATATATGAGCACGATTCCATGGTTCAATTGCTTGAGAAGCATGGCGTAGAAACCATTGAAATTAGGGACCTTCTCGAAGACTCACTTGAAACTGAGCCCCAATCACTTAAATGTTTTATTGATGACTACCTCCGTTGCAGTGGGGCAACAGGCAGAGAGTTCCTCGAGACAATAACCCAGCTGTTTGAGAACGCTAAGAACACCCAGGAATTGGTGAATATAGTACTTAACGGCATTCGCTTTGGAGACACTGAGCTATGTTCAAACCAGTCGGAAACACTACGGGCGCTCGTGCACGAGCAATTTGACCCCGCCTCGCTCTTGGTCAATCCCCTCAACACGCTTTTTTTCACTCGTGATCCTGCTGTGGTAGTCGGAGACGGCATCATCCTAAATCATATGTATTGGCCTGAGCGTGATCGTGAGGTCGCCTTATACCGGCAGATATTCACCCACCACAAGATCATGGGAGAAACCCCGGTATGTGATTTGAACAGGAGTAGTTACCATATCGAAGGCGGAGACATTCTTGTTATCAGTGCTAAGACATTATTAGTTGGAATCTCTGACCGAACTGAACCCGCCGCCGTCGAGTCACTTGCCAAAGAGCTCCTGACCTCAAATAAATTCCAGACCACCGAGCTAATTGCGATTCGAGTCCCCTCTGACGGGCTGCGTATCCACCTCGATACGTTCATAAGTAGAATTGATCACGACGCGTTCCTCATCGATCGTGAGATATGCAATGCCGTTGATGCATACAGCATTCAACTAAAACGATCCGGAAAGGGCCTTACGATCACTCCTATCGATCGCACGATTCCGGAAATACTCTCTGCAGCCTGTTGCGAACCAATAAAAGTAATTGACTGCGGAGGCGGGAATCAAACCGCCTACGAAAGAGAGCGCCGGAACAACGCAACGTCTATCCTTGCGCTCTCGCCAGGAAAACTATGCGTATATGAAGAAAACGTTTGGACCAACGAAGCGCTTGAGAAAGCAGGAATGGAATTATTCCCGTTATCCATTGACGAGCTCACCAAAGGCTATGGTGGCACAAACTGTCTATGCCTCCCTCTGTGGCGAGAGGATCTATAGCCATGGGCTTCGGGGCAAATATTCGTAAACTCCGCACCATGGAGCATCTTGGTCAGGCGCAACTTGCAGAGATGTTGGGGGTATCTAAAGAGACCGTTTGTCGTTGGGAAAAAAGTCGGTATGCCCCCCGTGAGCGCCATATTGAAAAGTTACAAGCGCTCTTCGGTTGCACCCGCGATGAACTTGTTGGCGAGGAAAACGGTTTGGCCGTAAAGCTCGCAAATAAAAGAATCGTCACCGACGAAGACCCTGCTATCCACGAAATGGAGGGCGCATTTCCCGTCATCGATATCGATTCTCAAAAGCGCCGCATCACGCACAGCCAACAAAATGCTTGCGCGCCTGTAGACGTAGCCAAGCGTCACCCACATAGCGTTTTCGTTAAAATCAAAGGTGACGAAATGTCCCGCATTTACCCTCCCGGCAGCTTACTACTTGTCGATACCACCGCAAAGCCTTGGAACGGCTGTGCTGTATTGGCGCTCGCAGACGGTAAAACACCGGTAATTAGGCGATTTGCAGAAGGAAACGACATGATTGTGCTGTCGTCCCATTCATATGCAACAGCAAGTCCGGATCTGATGTTTAACAAACGGAGGATTAGAATCATAGGAGTCGTCGTTTGGTATCAAGCGAGCCACGATCACACGCTTAATTAAATCGACTTTCCCAAAAACGACCGTACCGCACAGACAGCTCAAAGCCCCAGCCCAAATGAACTACTTTTTGGACGCTTTGCGCTCGTCGCGGATGCGGGCTCGATCCATGGCCGCCTCGACGGCCGAGAACCGGCAGCCGCAGTAATTCTGTCGATACATGCCAAGCTCGCGCGAACGACGCGTGGCCTCGGGGTAATACGGGCGAAAATCGCGAATGACCGGGACGAGCCCATGTGCCGCCGCCAAGCGCTCAAGCACGTCATTGCAGGTTTCGAACAACTGATACGGCGAGACGGCGAGCGTCGTACCCACAAACTCAAACCCACGCTCCTGGGCCACACGACACGCCTCGGCCAGACGCAGGGCATAGCACGCGCGACAGCGACGAGGTCGATCGGCGCCCAGCGGGGCCACGCCGGCCTCCCAGCGCTCGCGGTCCTCCCCCGCCTCGATAAGCTCGATGTCGCCATCGGCACACCACCGGCGCAGCTCGTCCAGGCGACGCTGCCATTCATCGTGCGGCTGAATATTGGGGTTGGTCCAGCAAATCGTGGGCTCAAACCCTTCCTCGCGCAGCAGGCGGACCGGCTCAAGCGAGCACGGCGCGCAGCAAGCGTGCAACAACAACGGCTTCATCAACATCTCCTCACCCGAAAAAGCGCACGCCAAAGGACGTGTCCTCGCAGGCGACAATGCGGCGGTCGCGCAGGATGGTCCGCACGTAATACCAGTCGCCCACACAGCCCGACAAATGCAAGCCGGCCGCCAGGTAGCACATCAGCGGATAGCCCGAAAACGCAAACCCCAGGGCAAACGCCGCCGTCACAACAACCGTCGGCGCCAGGCAAACTGCCACGTACCGCCGGCGCGAATAGACCACGCCCTCGGCGCAGGCATAGATCATCGCCGTCTCGCGATTCGCCCCAAAGGTCACCTTCGCGCCCGCAGGCGCCAGAAGCTTAAATAACACACCGTGCACCAGCTCGTGCACGGCAAATGACGCCACCGAAACCGCAGCCAAGCCGACTATCCAGCCCAAAACCGCCGTCCAGCCGCCCGCGTCCGCCACATCCAAGTCTGCGGGCCCGCCCAGCAGCATAAACACCGGCACCAGGCACACGGCAAATGCGCCAAGCACTGCCATCCCCCACACAAAGCAGGCGCGCAGAAAATCCTCGTCCTCAAACGCATGTATGTTGGAAATCTCATTCATAGCATCTTAGGATAGCGCCCCTGCCACGTACCCGTCCGCATGTGCGATAATGTCGAATGATATGCACGAATTGACCACCGCGTCGTCAGGCCTTGCGCCCGGCCGCGCTCTCACCATATGCGAAGGAGTCCCATGGCATCCAAATACTCCATGAACGACCGTCCCAGCTGGCCTCGCCGCGCCATCGTTACCGCCGGCGAGCCCTACGGCAACAAGGGCCTTCACTTTGGCCACGTTGGTGGCGTCTTTGTCCCGGCCGACTTCTTCGCCCGCTTCCTGCGCGACCGTCTGGGCCGCGAGAACGTCATCTTCACCTCGGGCACCGACTGCTACGGCTCGCCCATCATGGAGAGCTACCGCAAGCTCAAGGAGAACGAAGGCTACGACAAGTCCATCGGCGAGTACGTCGAGTCCAATCACTCCCGCCAGGCCGCGACCCTCAACAACTACAACATCAGCTGCGATATCTACGGCGGCTCGGGCCTTGAGCCGGCTGCGCAGATTCACAACGAGGTGACCGCCGAGATTATCGAGCGTCTGCACGAACAGGGCACCATCTCCAAGCGCTCCACGCTGCAGTTCTACGACGCCAAGGCCGGCACGTTCCTCAACGGCCGCCAGGTGATCGGCCGCTGCCCCATCCAGGGCTGCAAGTCCGAGAAAGCCTACGCCGACGAGTGCGACCTGGGTCACCAGTTTGAGCCCGAGGAGCTCATCGCGCCCAAGAGCCAGCTCACCGGCGAGGTGCCCGAGCTGCGCCCGGTCGACAACCTCTACTTCGACCTGCCGGCCTACCTCGACTTTATGAAGACCTACACCGCCAAGCTCGCCCAGAACCCGCAGGTTCGCTCCGTGGTCTCCAAGACCATGGAGGAGTGGCTGCTGCCGGCACAGATCTACATCCAGAACAAGTTCCGCGAGGCCTTCGACGCCGTCGAGGATCAACTGCCCGAGCACACCGTGCTGGAGCCCGAGGGCAACAAGAGCAGCTTTACCGTCACCTTCCCCAGCTGGAAGGAGCGCGACGACGCCCACGCGGTGCTCGCCAACGGCGGCGTGCGCTTCCGCAGCGGCAAGGCGCTCGTGCCCTTCCGCATCACCGGTAACATCGACTGGGGCGTTCCGGTGCCCGAGGTCGACGGCGTGAACGACGTCACCTGCTGGTGCTGGCCCGAGAGTCTGTGGGCGCCCATCAGCTACACCCGCACCGTGCTCGCCCGCGATGCCCGCGCCGCCGGCGTAACCGAGGGTATCGCCGCCCAGGACGCCGCCCTCATGGGCGAGCCCGCCGCCGATTCCACGCAGGTCCCCGCGCCCACCTATCAGCACAGCTCACTCGACTGGCGCGACTGGTGGTGCTCTGACGACGCTCAGATCTACCAGTTCATCGGTCAGGACAACATCTACTTCTACTGCATCGCGCAGACCGCCATGTGGGAGGCCCTGGGCTGGGACCTCACGCAGAGCACCGTCAGCGCCTGCTACCACCTGCTCTACATGGGCAAAAAGGCCAGCTCGTCCTCGCAGACGCCTCCCCCGCCGGCAGACGACCTGCTCAACCACTACACCTGCGAGCAGATGCGCGCGCATTGGCTGTCGCTCGGCCTTTCCGAGAAGCCGGTGAGCTTTAGCCCCAAGGCATACGACACGCGCGTGACCGGCAAGGACAAGGACGGCAACGAGGTGCGCGCCTGCGATGACAAGCGCGTTATCGATCCGGCCCTTAAGGAGAGCGCCCTTTTGACCGGCGTGTTCAACCGCCTGGCCCGCAGCTGCTTCTACGGCGTCGCCGTCAAGGAGGGCGACGAGAGCCCCTATCGCAACGGCTGCATTCCGGCCGGTGCCGCCTCTGCTGCCGTGGTCGAGGCTGCCGAGCAGGCCGCCCTTGCCTTTGAACAGGCCATGTACAAGTTCGAGACGCACCGTGCGCTCGCCGTGTGCGACGACTACCTGCGCGCCGCCAACAAGCGCTGGAGCGACGCCTCCAAGGCCGCCAACAAGCTCGAGGGCGAACCAGCCAACGCCGCCATGAAGCAGGCCCTGGTCGACGCCTTTACCGAGCTGCGCGTGGCGACCGTCCTGATGCACGGCATCGTCCCGGCCGGCTGCGAGCTCATCTGCGAGTACTTCGGCATCGATCCGGTCGCCTTCTTTAGCTGGGACAACATCTTTGCCTCCATGGACGAGTTTGTGGAGAGCCTGGGTGAGAAGCCCGGCGAGCACCGCGTGAAGCCGCTGCCCCCGCGCTTCGACTTCTTCAGCAAGCACGAGAGCCAGTACTAAAGCACGCTAACAGCGGCGTGCCCGGAAAGTAATCAATTTGGGACGGGAAGGAAAGACGGATGTCCAAGCCGCGTCGTCGTAAGCAGAAAAAGCAGGTCAAGGCCGAGCTCAAGCTCAGGCAGTTTGCCGCTACCGAGCTTTCCGACCAGCTTGCCGCCCAACACTCCGCCGCCGACCTGCCGCGCTTTATGGTCGACACGGTCGCCGGCGCCTATGCCCCCGCCGATGCCGAGCTCATTATCGAGGGCTTCGGCGCTGCGGCCACACGCCCGGTCACGCTGCGCGCCAACACGCTCAAGGCGACTGCCGAAGACATCGCCGCCGCACTCGACGAGGCCGGCATCGCCCACCAAACCGTTGCCTGGTACCCGGACGCTTTCATCCTGTCCGAGGCCCAGGTTTCCGACCTGTGGGACCTCGACATCTACCGCGACGGCAAGATTTACTTGCAGAGCCTGTCGTCCATGATGCCACCGTTGGCCCTGGGCGCTCAAGCCGGCGAGGACATCCTGGACATGTGCGCGGCCCCCGGTGGCAAGACGACGCAGGTCGCCGCCCTCACCCAGGGCCAGGCACACCTCACGGCCTGCGAGATGAGCATTCCCCGCGCCGAGAAGCTCGAAGCCAACCTCCACCGCCAGGGCGCCAAAAACGTGCCCGTCATGCGTATCGACGCACGCGAGCTCGACGAGTTCTTCCGCTTTGACCGCATTCTGCTCGACGCCCCCTGCACCGGCACGGGCACCGTAATCAGCGGCAACGAGAAAAGCCTGCGCGGCCTGACCGAGCAACTGCTTGGCAAGTGCGCCCGCTCGCAGCGCGCGCTTCTGGACCGCGCCATGGGCGCTCTCAAGCCGGGTGGCACGCTCGTCTATTCCACCTGTTCGATCATGCCGCAGGAAAACGAGGACGCCCTGCAAGAGGCCCTCGACAAGCATATGGACTGCGAGCTCATTCCCCTCGACGGCACGCCGAGTGAAAGCGAAGCACGCCGCGCCCAGGAAGCCAGTGAGGAGCCGCGCATCGAGTCCAACGCTCTCACCGAGGCAATCGCAGCGGGTCAGGTATCGGCCATCACCAACGGCATGCCCGGCACGCTCACCATCCCGCCCAGCCGCGACTTTGAGGGCTTCTACATTGCCCTGATCCGAAAACGCAGCTAGCGCACGGATCCAAAACTCAACAAGCTATTTCTGTGCGCGTTTGCCCTGCTGGTCGCGATGCTGTTTAAGCATCGCACGCTCCTTGCGCTCGGCCCTTTTGCCCTTAATGGCCGTGACCACAAAGTAGATGACCGCGGCGGCAACGATTGCGCCCACACACAGGCCAATCGAGCCAAACATTGCTGTCAATTCCATACCGCGTCACCTCTCTTTTAAACGGGACTTTCAAGATAGCACCTCGATCCCCGCCACCACAGCTCCTTCACGTTCGCCGGCCCTTCGGTCTAACGGATGGCGCGGCGGGGAAAAATCAACTCGTCAAACGATTTAGCATTCGCAATTCCGGCTGCATAGCGCCGGCCGTTATCACATAGAATCGAGCCTCCATGGATACCCTCAACGATCTAAATGAGCGCGTCGACGCCTTCGTCGGCACCAGCTCCTTCGACACGCCTGCCGCGGCAAACGACCAAGCTCCCATCGATGTACCTGCCGAGGTTCACGAGGACATCGTCGCCTCGGTCGATTTTTCCGAGGTCGAGCTCGCAGACGAGTTCACCGAGCCCCAGGTAGCCGTGACCCCCAACGGACTGCTCCCCATGGAGCCGCTGCCCATCGACGGGCGTTTGCGCAAGGCGGCCCTTCGCATGCCCGACGAGATCGAGGAGGCCAGCGGCTTTACGCTCTTCGGCCGACGCATCAAGTCGCTCATTTACACCACCGACGTCGCGGTTATCCGCAACTCCAACGCCGATGCCGTCTTTGCGGTCTACCCTTTCACGCCGCAGCCCGCCATTACGCAAGCGCTGCTGACCGTCGCCGAGTGCCCGGTCTTTGTAGGCGTGGGCGGCGGAACTACGACCGGTAAGCGCTCCGTGCAGATGGCAGCCGTCTCCGAGATGCAGGGCGCGGCGGGCTGCGTGGTCAACTCCCCCGCTACTGCCGAGATGGTAGAGCACATCACCAACATCGCCGACATCCCCGTCATCGCCACGGTCGTTCGCTGCGACGATGATGCTCACGCCAAGGTGCGCGCCGGCGCCAAGATTCTCAACATCGCCGCCGGCAAGAACACACCCCAGGTCCTGCGTGAACTGCGCGAGCACTATCCCAACCTGCCGCTCATCGCACCGGGCGGCAAGACGCCCGAGAGCATCCGTGAAACCATCGCCGCCGGCGCCAACGCCATCATCTGGACGCCGCCTTCGGCCCAGCAGCTACAGACCGACATGATGCAGCGTTATCGCAAGATGAAGGAAGACGCCACACCTGTCATCTCGCGCGACGATGTGCCCATTATCGACCAGGTCGCCGCCGCCGAGGTCAGCCAGGTCGAGAACATGAATCCTGACGTGCCGATTCCCGACGAAGTCATCGAGCGCGTCGCTTCGATCCACGAGCGCGTCGAGGAGCATCGCGCCAATCGCGGCCTCAAGCCGTCACTGCACGGCTTTTTCTTCCGCGGAAAGAAACGCTAGCCGCAACAGCAAGGCCCGCCCCACAATGAACTGCGCCCCAAATCTTGGACGCCCTAAATAGCGACTAGGCCGCGAGGGCCTGATTCCGGTACTCCTCCGGGGTCAGGCCCTTCAATCTTACCTGCCTCC
>NZ_JAHONA010000041.1 GCF_019131995.1 Collinsella aerofaciens
CATCCTCTGGACCGTGTCCCGCTCGTGCCTCGTGAGCCTTCCGTAGGCCCTCGGGGCCGCTTTCGCGGAACCCTTCTTCCTCTTTCCGGACATGCCGTCCTCCGATCTTCCGGGGCCGGCCGGTCCGGCCCTCAGGGTATCGGGTTCCCACATTCATCCGCACATGTGCGGATGAATGTGGGAGGTGTTCGGATGAAGTTGATAATCAAGGTAGTGCATTTAAAGTGAGAAAAGCCGTCAGAACACTTGCACGGATGTGCGATGTCCCGTATCATAGACAGCCGTTGACGCCTCAGTTGCGTCACCACATGGCCGCCAGCGTAGCTCAGTTGGTAGAGCACCGCTCTCGTAAAGCGGGGGTCACCGGTTCGAGCCCGGTCGCTGGCTCCATTGCACAAGATAGCCGCCTTCGGGCGGCTTTTTTGTTGCCGATTCGCCCACTCGGTGGACTTCGGATTTAATGCTTAGGGGGCGGGGATTTACCAAAGTGAAATTTTAATGAAAAGAAACCCAGCTGCAACAATTGCCATGGTGAGGGCTCGAATTGGCCATATAGATTTAAAATAGCCACGATACCTTCTCTTTTGCTGGAACGATATATCTATACAAGGTTGTGAGCGGAAAACAAAAATACGTCGATTGCTATCCGACAAACGGGTCTGGAATTGCATTCACCGGCATTTCGGGGCAGATTGATACACATGTACGAAAGGGAACCTATGTGGTGCGTTGGGTTGGAGCTGCTGCAGGCCCGATATGGATTGCGGTCTTGCGCCCCGATGTCCAAATAGATTTCTCTCTCTAGACGGGAAGTTGCTCATGGACGCCATATATGACGGAGATGACTGGGTCGATCATTATACTTGGCGCCTGGTCGGCTCGGATGACAATGGGAATGTGGTGTTTGATGGACTATGTTCAAAGCATCTCCATCCTTTTGTCTCGTCGTTAATTGAGAGTTCCGCTCGTGTTGCCCCCTACAGCTCGGCATCGCTTCATGATACGGACGTTTTGAAGACCATAAGGGAATCAATTGACGAGGGCACGATGAGCGGCCCGCTGTTCTCTCGACTTGTGGGGCTAGATGAGATTGGCTCGAAACGACTGCTTGCGGGCGAAAAGGTGGAACTCACTTATCGGTCGATGATTTCAATCCTGCGGCTAGCCGATGTTCTTCGCAAATAAACAGCTTCCCTATTCAAAAACAGAAAACCCCGCCAAACGTGATTCCCCTAGGGAAACACGTTTGGCGGGGTCCTAGCGTGATATCCCTAGGGGAATCACGCCATCAGACGAACAGCTCAGCCGAGCAGCGCGTTACTCTTCCCAGTAAGCATCTGCAAGCAGCTTAAAGCAGATCTTCTTGACCGGCTGTGCGCCATCGCCCGGGAACTCGAGCGTGGGCATGTGAGGCTCGCCGGCAACGAACAGCGCAAACTTTTCGTCGGCCAGATCACCGGAAATCGACGCGTCAGAATCGACCAGATCGTAGTCATCCTTCTCGTCAAACTCCTGAACCAGCGTCAGGCTGCCCGTAGCGACCTTAAAGGCCTCGCGACCCTCGACATCGATCTGCAGGTCGTGATAGCGCTGATGTGTCTCATAGTGAGCCTCGGCCTCGGGACGCGTCGTGGGAGCCATGACGTTCGCATAGACCTTGTCGCCCAGAATCGGATGGCTGCCGACCTCGAGCTCCGCCGGGTCGTTCTCCTCGAGCCAGTCGATCAGCACGTCGAGGCCCTTGAGCATTCCGCGGTACTCCTCGATATCGCCCAGTGCACCGTAAATCATCTAAATCCCCTCTCGGATCGCTTCTTTGGCGGCTACTCGGCAAACGCGTTACCAACGCTGTTGCCGCCCGCATACGTCTCGACCAGGGTAAGGTCGGGATTGAACACGACAAAATCGGCGTCGCGCCCCGGCATAATGCTACCGCACTTGTCGTCGACATGAGCTAGCAAGCAATGCCGGGGCCGACGCCCAAGCTTTTACAGCTCGGTCACGACAACGCCGTTGTAGACCTCGTCCCAACGGTCCATGACCAGATGGCCGGTCATGGGATCCATGGCATTGAGCTTGCCGCAGGTGTTGGCGGTACGCAGCACCGTCTCGTCGTCCGCGCCAGCAGCAATGGCATGCGCGAAGCCAGCGATAGTGGAGTCACCAGAGCCCGTGGCGTTAACGGCTGGGATATCGGGCGTCTTTGCGCGGAACGCACGACCATTGTGGAAGCCCACGGAACCGGCGGCACCCATGGACACGACGACCCAGGGGATATCGGAGAAGCGGGCGTCAGAGGCGAGTGCGGCGCGGAGCTCGTCCACATCGTCGGTGGTAAAGCTCGTACCCAGAAGGCCGTTGATCTCGGTCAGGTTGGGCTTGACCAGCTCGGGCTTAATTTCGGACTTAAGGGCGGCCTCGAGCGAAGCACCCGAGGTATCGAGCAGCACCTTGGCTCCGGCGTTCTCTGCAATGCCCGTGATCTTGGCATAGTAGTCTGCCTCGACACCGCGGGGCAGCGAACCCGAAATGGTGACGACGTCGGCCTTGCCCGCAAGCTCGGTAAACTTGGCGGTAAAGGCATCGAGCTCCTCGGGGGCAATTGTCGGGCCACTCTCGAGCAGCTCAGTCTGGTTGCCGGCGTGGAGGATGTTGAGGCAAATGCGAGTCTCGCCCTTGATGGGCACAAAGTCGTTGTTAATACCGTTGGCGTCCATGAGCTCAGCCATGTAGGCGCCCATGTGGCCGCCGAGCAGACCGGTTGCCACAACGTCGTCGCCCAGCTGACCCAGCACACGGGCCACGTTGAGGCCCTTGCCGCCGGCGGTCTTTTCGGGCGTCACGCGGTTGACGTCGTCGATAACGAGCTCGTCGAGCTGATAGCGCGTATCGACAGACGGGTTCATCGTAACGGTGAGGATCATTTTTAGCTCCTTATCTCGCAGGCTCCTTGTGCCTCGCGATACGAGTCGACAAAACGGAATTACAGGATCTCAATCGTGAACGAGCGAACGACGGTCTCCTTGGGCTTGGCGACAAGGCAGCCGCGCTTATGCTCAAGCACGTCGTCCTCATCGGAGCAGGTCGAGAGACCGCCCCAAGGCTCAACCGCCACAAAATCGCCCTCGGGCTTGCTCCACACAATGAGATATGGGAAGCCCTCAAAGCTCAGGCGGACGCCCTTGTCCTCGCCCTTTTTGGAAAGCGTGACCTGACGGCTCTCGAGCACGTCAAAGATGGTCTCCGCAAAATCGAAGAGCTCGTGCGACAGGGGCAGCGTCTTTCCCACCATGGGGTTCTTGGAGCGGTTTGCCACGTCAATCAATCCAGTCGAGGGAACGGCGGTGCAGAGCTCCGCAGCCTCGTCTTTCTCAAAGCGCAACTCGTAGTCCGTATAGGCCTCGCCCTCATCGAGCGGACACCTAAAGCCGGGATGACCGCCGATAAAGAACGGCATGTCCTCGGTTCCCTCGTTGGTCACCTCATAGGAGACGCGAACGGCATCTCCCTCAAGCGTATAACGGGCGACAAGCTTAAACGGATACGGATAATCGCTCAGCAGCGCGGCGTTATCCTCCGAAGCCAGGCACATCGCCAGCTCGTTCTCGCTCTGGCTCAGCAGCTTCCACTCCTGTTTGCGCGCAAACCCATGGCGAGCGAGCTTTACATGATGCCCGGCAAACGTCATGGCGTTGTTATCGCGCAAGCCTCCGCAAATCGGGAAGCAAATCGGTGCCTGGCCAGACCACACGGCGGGATCGCCCTGCCACAGATACTCGCGACCTCCGGCCTCAATCGAGGTAAACGAACCACCAGCCGTGGACACCGTAATAGAAATCGAATCGTTGGAGAGAGCGTATTCCATTGCCCATCCTTTCGAACAACTGCTTTTTGCTCGCAAGCACCCGTCTCGGCCCTAACCAAAGGGCAAACCCGCGCGTTCATCGATGCGTCCGGTATCCCACCCATGTAACGGGGTACCATACAGACATTGATGCAATTACAGCTGAAAGGCCTTCTTATGCGAACCATCATCCTCTACGCCTCGCGCCATCACGGCAATACGAAAAAGCTCGTGGACGCCATCGTCGAGGCACACCCCGAGATTGATACCCTCGATGTGAAGACGCTCGGTAAAAACGAGTATCCCAACCTGCACGAATATCATCTGATCGGTGTCGCCACGGGCATCTATTACTCCGAGATCGACAAGGACATGGCACGCGTGCTCACGAACGTGCTGCAGCCGCAGGACAAGGTGTTTGGCCTTATGACCTACGGTGGCAAAAACAAGTGGTACGGCAAGGATATCGATGGCATTTGCCGCATGAGGCAGGCTATCTTTATGGGCGTCTATGGCTGCCCAGGCTTTGATACGTGGGGACCGTTCAAACTCGCCGGCGGTGTCCAAAAGGGACACCCGACCGCTGAGGAAATTAAGGGCGCCGTCGACTTCTTCGACAAGATCGAAGACGAATATGGCGATATCATCGTCGAAGAGTACGCCAAGCGCGAGAAGCGTCTAGCATACGAGAAGGAGCATCCTGCAGGAGGCCTGGTGGCCGGCGTCAAGCGCACGGCAAAGAAGATCGCTAACAAGCTGTAACTGTGAAGGTGCTTTTGAGCGTTTAACCCATACGGCGGGTCCGAGCAGATTCGGGCCCGCCGTCTTTTTCTATCGTTACTCGGTAAAGGCGTTGCCGACGCTCTGGCCGCCAACATACGTCTCGACGAGGGTAAGCTCATGGTCGAACACGACAAAGTCGGCGTCGCGACCCGGCATGATGCTGCCGCACTTATCCTCGATGTGCGCGGAGCGTGCCGGCACCTCGGTTGCCATGCGAATGGCGATATCGGCGCTGGCGATGCCCCAGTCAACGATGTTCTTGACGCCCTGGGCAAGCGTGAGCACCGAGCCGGCAATGCTCTTGCCGTCGGCGAGCCAGCACAGGTTGTCCTTCATGATGACGTCCATGCCACCACTGGTGTAGCTGCCCTCGGGCATGCCGCCGCAGCCCAGGCAGTCAGTGATGAGCACCGTGTGTTGCCAGCCCTTTGCCTGCAGCAGCGCCTTGATGGCGGCAGGGTTAACGTGCTTGCCGTCACAGATGATCTCGGCGTAGGTCTCGGGCGTGGACATGGCAGCGCCCACGACACCGGGCTCACGGTGATGCAGCCCGCGCTGACCGTTATAGGTATGCGTAAAGCAGCTGGCACCGGCGTTGATGGCGGCGATGCACTCATCGTAGGTGGCGTCGGAGTGACCGATGCTGGTCACCACACCCTTGGCGTTCAGAGCAGCCGCATAAGCAGCGGCACCGTCGCGCTCGGCCGCCATGGCGCTCTTAACGATGCGACCGCCCGCAGCCTCCTGCCACTGATCGAAGACCTCCTCGGAGGGATCGATAAGATAAGCGGGGTTCTGCGCGCCCACGTGCTTCATGGTAAAGAAGGGGCCCTCCAGATAGATGCCCTGAATGCGAGCACCGCAGAAGTCAGGGCCGCGACCCTCGTCCGCCTGGGCGATGGCGGCGCAGGCATCCTTGATCTGCTCGACGCCATCGGTGAACGTCGTGGGCAGCCAGCTGGTGGTACCGCGACGGGCGAGCTCGGTCGAGCTGATATCAATGCCCTCGGGATCGTTATCGGTAGTCGAGTGGTTATAGAAGCCATGGATGTGAGTATCGACCATACCCGGTGCGATCCACGATCCCGTGTAGTCCTTAATCTCGCAAGAGGGCTCGTCGGCCTGCCAGGCGCCAAAAACGCCATCCTCGACCATAAGATAGCCGCCCAGTTGCGGGCCTGCCGGCAAGAAGAACTTGTCAGCCTTAATTGCGTACGTGCTCATATGCACTCCTTGCTTCTAAAGCAGTTGACTGTGGTAATGCTTATACCCGGTCCATGTAAAAACAAAAAGCGCCCGCCCGCCGTTATGAGCGGACGGGCGCCCTTACAGGGGGACGCGATTAAGCGGTGAAGGGGTGAATCGTCACACCCTTGACCACGCGGTTGACCGTGCCGGTGGGGCTCGGCGTATCGGGCGTGTTGCCCACGCGCACGGAGTTGAGCAGGCTGATAGCCTGGGCAAACATCACGAACGGCAGGGCAAGGTAGCCCTCGGGAAGCGCCTCGTAGCCCTTAAAGGTGAAGGACTCGCCCTCGTAGACGGTAGCGCCATCCTGCTGAACGGCAACGGTGTGCTGAGCGATCTTGTCGCCACCGATCTCGTTGAGGATGTCGATGTCGTACTGACGGGTGTAGGCGTCGTTGTTGACGAACACGAAGACGAGCGTCTTATCGTCGACGAAGGACTTAGGTCCGTGACGATAGCCCATGGAAGTGTCGTAGGAAGTAGCGACCAGACCGTGAGCGAGCTCGAGGATCTTGAGCTGGCTCTCCTGGGCAAGGCCACCGAAGGAGCCAGAACCCAAGTAGGTCACGCGGTTGAAGTCGCCAGCCAGGTAATCGGCGATCTCGGTCTCACGGGAGATGACCTCCTCGCCCATCTTGGCGATGGTCTCGACCCACTCGGCCTTCTGCTCATCGGAAGCCTCGTCAAAGATAAGGGTAGAGAGCAGGGTCATGCAGGTGTAGGAACCGGTCATGGCGAAGCCCTTGTCGTTGGCGCGCGGAATGAGCAGCGTCAGCGCGTTGGGATCATCGGCAGACTCGACGGCGAGCTTACCCTCGGGAGCGCAGGTGATGTTGAGGAACTTGACGTTATGGACGAGCTCCTTGGCAACGGCAACGGCGGCAAGGCTCTCGGGGCTGTTGCCAGAGCGGGCAAAGGAAACCACGAGCGTGGGATCCTCGGCGCGCAGGAAGTCGCGCGGCGCGCTCACGATGTCGGTCGTGGCGATGGGCTTAAAGTCGTAGAGATCAGTGTTGCCAGCGTGACGCAGGTACGGAGCGCAGGTATCGCCAACGTAGTCGGACGTACCGGCACCGGTGAAGACAACGGACAGACGGCCCTCGCCCATAGCGCGAGCCTCGGCCAGGAAGGCCTCGATGGCCTCCTTGTTCTCGCGATAGATGTTGAGCGTATCACGCCAAAGCTCGGGCTGCTGAGCAATCTCGGCCGTGGTGATCTGGGCGCCGAGCTCGGTGAGCTCCTCGACACTCTTCTCGAACATTTCTAATACCTCTCTCTAGAAGTAATCCTCTGACGTGCAATTATACACTTCGGTTGGTTATCTGGTAGTAACCAGTTAAATGCAAAGAATCATCATATGGAAACGATGCGAACACTAGTCGCTACGCTGGTGGTAAACCTTGTATTTAAACTGATCGGCACGAGCAACCGAGAGTGTATACTCCACAACCTCGTTTGACTCGTTATACGTAGTCCTGACCAAATCGAGCACAGGCGAGCCCTCGACAATTCCCAAAAGGTGGGCATCGGTGGGACGGGCTATGCTCGCATAGAACTCCTCTTCGGCCACGCGAATCTTTTGCTGAAAGTCCTGCTCAATCACATCGTAAAGCGGCTTACGCTCCAGCAGTGGTCGCTTTAGGGACAGAAATTGACGAACCGGTAGATAGCTGCGTTCGACCATCATGGGCATGTTGTCGGCAGAACGAAGGCGCTTGAGCTTAAAAATGCGATCACCGATACGCAATCCCATATGCTCGGCCAGATTCTTATCGGCCTCCATCTCGCAAAAATCGAGAATCGTGGTCTCGGGGTCGCGACCCATCGCGCGCATCTGCTCGGTAAAGCTGTAGGACTGCATAAGATTGGTTGCTTTTGCCGAACGGTCGGTCACAAATGTACCGCGACCGTGCTGCCGAACCACCAGTCCTAAACGCTCCAGTTCCTGCAGAGCCAGGCGCACCGTGGTGCGCGAGAGACCATAGCGCTCCGAAAGTTCGCGCTCGGAAGGAATCATGTCGCCGGCATGATATTCATGGTCAATCTTTTCGGTCAGAATATCGACCAGCTGATCGTAAAGGGGCTGTTTGCGCGCTCCGATCGCCATCCTATCCTCCCTTTTGCTCGAATTCGGCTAACTACCTAGGGTGTTAAGCATTATCAGTCTGCAACACCCGAATCATCAAGAAAACAAAAGCCGCGCGCTCTTTCGAGCACGCGGCTTTTAACATACACATGGCTTAAGGGGTCGGGGTGTGAGCCGCGTAGGGACACACCCCTCAAGCTAGAGCCTTACCAGATGCTCGGCCAGAGACCAAGCGGGCCAGCGCCCAGGATGCCAAGGACGAAGAGCAGGAGAATGCCCTTGGTCGGGGTCCAGCTGTGCTTAGCGAACATGTAGTAAAGCAGCAGCGTAAGCATAAGCGGGACGAGCTTCGGGACGATGGTGTTGAGGGTGTCGGCAACAGAGAAGTTGACCGGATCCTCGGTAACGGTGCCGTAGGTCACGGACTCCATGCCGTTACCCAGATCGGTGACGCCGCACTCGACAGCGTTGCCGTCGGCATCGGAAGCGGTAAGGGCGTTGCCGTCCTTATCGGTCATGGCGATGGTACCGGCCTCAGCGGTCTCGGTATCGATGCCCTCCATACCGGTGAAGTTCTCGGCCTCCTTCTCGGAGACGATCACGGTATTGGCAGAGAGGCCACGAGTGGTGCCGTTGGGAATCTGCAGGTTGATCTGGGTGCCACCCATGGTGACGACCAGGCAACCGACAACGAAGACGCCCATGATGGAAGCGGCACGCGTGAAAGCCTGCATGTTGGCAGTCAGAGCGTCAATAGCGCTGGTGCCAAGCTTGTAGGACCAGTTCATGAGCCAGAAGCGCAGAGCGAACTGGACGGCGTTGAAGATCACCAGGAAGATGATCGGCGCAGCGGCGTTGCCGTTGATGGCCATGTTGGAGGTGATGCCGGCCGTGATAGGCACGAGCGTCAGCCAGAACAGGGCGTCACCGATACCACCGAGCGGGCCCATTGCGGCGACGCGGACAGCGCGGATCGTGGGGATGTCAACCTTGTTCTGCTCGAGCGAAAGCACGATGCCCATAACAAAGGTGACGAGGAACGGGTGGGTGTTGAAGAACTCCAGGTTGTGGCTCATGGAAGCCGCAAGATCGTTCTTGTTGGTGTGGATCTTCTCCAGACCGGGGATGATGGAGTAGAGCCAGCCAGCGGCCTGCATACGCTCGTAGTTGAACGAGGCCTGCAGGAAGCAGGAGCGCCAAGCCATCTTGTTGAGGGTCTTCTGGTCGAGCTGCGGAGCAGGAGTGAGATCCTCGTAGTGCTCCGGGATCACATACTCATTAGATGCCATCTTCGAAGTCACCTCCGTCAGAAACAGCTGCACCCTTCAGCTCGGTCTGCTGCTGGAAGTCCCAGAAAGCGATGCCGAAGCCGATGAGAGCGAGGATGAGCAGGGCAGGGGTTGCCAGAGAATCGTTGGCAACGGTGATGAGCGCGAGGCCAAAGCCCATGAGGAAGAAGCCCCACATATCGCGGTTCATCATAACCTTGAGCAGGACGGCGAAGCCGACGAAGCGCATCATGCCGCCTGCAGCGGAGAGACCGGTCTGCAGCCAAGTCGGGATGGCGGAAGCGATGGTCTGACCGATGGTAGCGCCAGCGATGAAGAACAGGGTGACGACGACAGCGAAGATCAGGCCGAGCAGAGCCATGGCGAAGTAGTTCAGACGCTCGATACCCTTGGTGTCAGCGTTGTGAGCCATGTTGTCCGCAGAGGACATGAGCGGCGACATAAGCGTGAAGACCAGGGTAACGCCGAGCTGACCAAGCAGAGCGAACGGAATGGCAAGGCCGACTGCCGCGTTGGGCTCGAGGCCCGTGGCGATAGCGAGAATGGCTGCCATGATGCCGCCGATAACGGCGTTAGGCGGCTGAGCACCTCCGATCGGCATGTTGCCGATCGTCATGAGCTGATAAGTACCACCCACGAGAAGACCGGTGTTGAGGTCGCCAAGGATAAGACCGATGACGGCGCCGGTGACGATGGGCTGATAGAGAGACTCGAGGAAGTTAAACTGGTCGATTGCCGCGACGAACGTGACGATGAAGACCAGAGCGACCTGGAAGATCGTGTATTCCATCTTGCTCCTCCTTTCAAAATGTATGTACGCACTTTGGATTTCACGTACAGAATGTCAGGGTTTCAATCCTGACAACGTGGATCACGAGGATTACGAGAAGAGCTTGCTCGTGTCCTCAACAGGCGTGCTCGGAACGCGCCTGATCTCCAACTCCACCCCCAATTCCTGCAGCTCTTTAAACGCAGCGACATCCTCGTCGTTAACTGCGACGGAGGTGGCGACTTGGCGCTTTCCTTCCGACATGTGCATGTTGCCGATGTTTACCTTCTTTATAGGCACACCGCCCTTGACGAGCGTAAGCACGTCTTCCGGTGTTTCGGCCACGATGAAGATCTTCTGGCGCGGGCTCGCCTTGCCGATGACGTCGATGGTCTTCTGCAGGGAGAAGAAACGCGTAGCGACGCCGGTGGGAGCGGCCATCTTCATGAGGTTCTGGCGCATGGTATTGGTCGACACGTCGTCGTTGGCGACGAGGATGAGGTTGGAGCCCAGAGTGGAGTTCCACTGGGTGGCAACCTGACCATGAACCAGTCGGTTATCGATGCGGGTAAGAAGAATGTTGGGTTCTGCCATGTTGATCAGCTTCCTTTCGTTATTTGCTGACGACAGTTACTTGATCTCCTGAATCGCGTAACGCGAAACATCTACGACGGCTCCGGATCGGACTTTGATCTGGACCTTTTCGCCTTCGATGCCTTTGACGGTTCCGTAGATACCGCCGGCGAAAAGAACCTCCTGACCCGGCTTGAGCTCGGTGTGCAGCTCCTTGAAGTACTTCTGCTTCTTCTTCATGTTGATTTGCGACCAGATGGTGTAAATCAAGCCCATGATGACAAGCAGGCCTAAAAGGGCGACCGAGGAGCTCAGAACGTTGGCTCCGAAATCGGCCATTAGATGCCGTCCTCGTCGCCGAAAATATCCTCTTCCTCGGCTCCAGCAACAGAAGCGACCGTCTGGGCGGTGATGCCCGTCTGGCCAACGGTCACGGCCTGCTCGCCAAGCTCGGCGAGCGTGGCGTTACCGCGGAGGAACAGAAGCTCGATAACCATGGGAAGGTTGGTGCCAGTCAGAACCTCGACGTTGTCGACATCCTGGGCAATCATCATCGACTGATTGAAGGGGGTACCACCGAGCAGGTCGGTAAAGACGAGCACGCCATCGCACTCCTCGCGCATGGCGGTGATGGCGGCGCGGAGATCCTCACCGTAGGAGGCAGCCTGGTCGCCCTCAAAAGGAACGACGGTAAAAGCGGGCTGGTCGCCAGCGACCATAGCGATAGCGCTTGCAAGGCCGGGGGCGAACTGTCCATGACCGGTAAGAATAAAGCCAACCATTCAAATTTCCCTTCCGAAGGTGTGTACGATCTGAGTTCGATGGTTTTCGGAAGCCAGCGGGCGGGTGCCCTTAAAGCTTCTTGGAAAGCGTTCTTTGAAGACCAGTGGTCTCTCAACTGGTAGTAACCACGTGACGTGTTGTTGTCACTATATCACCACAGAAGAGGTCGCTTTCGTTGATTCATACAGTAAAACGTTTTTGCACCGCTCACGGCAAAAAATCGACCGTTTACCGCTCGTTAACACTTCTACCTGCGGTTTTGAAACCGTTTCGAAATGATTGGGCGAGAGATCGGAACTTTCTTTGCGTCTAAACAACGCAGGGCGGCTAAAAATAGCGTGTGGAAAAAATGCAGGTCATTGTGAAGATTTATGAATTGGTCTTTTTGACTTAATACCAGTTAGAACCAGTGTAGAGATTATCGGTGAACGGTAGTTTTCGACCGTTCACCGGTTATTTGCAATCGTTTTCAGCCGTTTTCCTAGATGAATTGGGGAGACCCGATGAAGCACCTGCGCGATCACGGGAAGTTTTGGCATTTGCCCTCATCCCCCGCGCGCCAAACTCCGGCATCCAAAATGAGCTAATAGCTCACGCTAATCGTTTTCAATCATCACTTACTCAGTATCCGAAATTATTTATCGTTTGTCGTTAATTCTGATATGATACAAGTATCATCCAAGACATTGGTTGGAGGAGCTATGATCCGCTGGAACGTATCCAAATCGAATGAAGCCATCGACCGTGAACAGGCAATAGCCAAACTGAGGAAGCTCACTCGCTACTGCAAATGGGGCACAATCTGCACCATCGTGGCGCTCGCTCTGGCACTCCTCGCAGTCATTGCAATCAAACTTCTATTCATATTGCCTAGCCTCTCCCAAGGGTTCTGTCTCCAATCCGTAGAGCATACGGCTGGCGAAGGGCCATTTCTCGCTCTCGTCGGCGCCAGCGAACAGACCCCTCTTATGCTTGTCGCGCACGACGGTCATACTGCCATAGGGAGCGGCATGATGGCATGCCTCGCGCTTGCCATCGCGCTAAGCGCATACAGGTTTTTCTCCGCCATTGAAAAGGCGGGCAGGCCCTTTGACCTCGAATGCATCCGCATACTACGTCAAATAGGACATTTGTTCCTTATCGGCGGCGCCGCCGTGAAACTTTTTGGTGCCATAGTCACAGGGCTGATACTCTCAGGATTTGGCGGTAGCTTTACGGATGCGCTTGGCGGCCAGCATCTCGACCTCTCCATGCTCTTTACAGGCCTGATTATTAGCCTGATTGCCAGCGTCTTCCAGTACGGGTGTATCCTGCAAAAACAAGATGACGAGTTGCTCTAGGGGGAATCCATGATTATTCTGCGGCTCGACCGCATGCTGGCCGAACGCAAGATCTCATCCAAAGAACTTGCAGAACGCGTGGGTATCTCTCAGGTCAATATGTCGCGCATCAAGACGGGCAAGGTATCTGCCGTGCGTTTTTCAACTCTAGACGCGATATGCCGAGCACTCGACTGCCAGCCGGGCGATGTACTGGAATATATACCTGACGATGAAGCCGATAGCCTCTTTGGGCTTAAGGATGAATAGCCATAATTAAGCCCCCAATCACGCCCTCAACGCAAATAGCCCGCTAGAACATTGTGAACCGCGCCCCAAATCTTGGACGCCCTAAATAGCGACTAGGCCGCAAGGGCCTGATTCCGGTACTCCTCCGGGGTCAGGCCCTTCAATCTTACCTGCCTCC
>NZ_JAHONA010000042.1 GCF_019131995.1 Collinsella aerofaciens
TCGAGTCGGTCGGGTTCCACATGCCCGACTGGGAGGAAGAGCTGGGGGAGTACCTCAAGACGCTCTAGCCGCTATCAACTTTTCGAGAGTAAAAGCCGCCGTTCTTTAACGGCGGCTTTTCTTGTTGATGGCTATCTGCGCAGTGGTGCCAATAGTATTTTGCGGAAGATCTTTCACTCGCTTGGCGTGGTGGCGGACCTGCCGGGCTGGTCATCGTAGGCGTATTTGCTGTACACGTTGACCTCCCACTGCTTTTTTTCGACCTTTGCCACGGAATCGAGGATGAAGCCGGTCGCAAGGCTCAGACCGCACAGGAACATAAACGACGCGGCGAGCATGGCGGTGGGGAAGCGCGGAACGAGGCCGGTCTGGAAATACTCGACAACGATGGGCGTGCCCAAGGCGAGGCCGATCACCGCAAACAGAAGCGCGACGAGGCTGAAGAACTTCAGAGGGCGGTAGTCCTTGAACAGCGTGCCAATCATCGCAACGACTTTAATGCCGTCGCTTACGGTATTGAGCTTGGACTCGGAACCTTCCGGACGGTCGCGGTACTCGATGGGCACATCCTTGATGCGCCAGCGGTGGTCGACGGCGTGGATCGAGAGCTCGGTTTCGATCTGGAAGCCCTCGGAAAGCACAGGGAAGGTTTTAACGAACGGGCGGCTCATGGCACGGTAGCCGGTCATGACATCATCGAAGCTGTAGCCATAGATCCACTTGATCATGGCACGGACCAGATTGTTGCCAAAGCCGTGGAAGGCACGCTTGTTCTCCTCGGCATAGGTGCCGTTGGAAAGGCGATCGCCTACGGTCATGTCGGCCGTGCCGCTGAGGATAGGCTCGCAGAGGGCTTTGGCCGCCTCGGCGGGGTAGGTGTCGTCGCCGTCGACCATCAGGTAGCAATCGGCGTCGATGTCGCGAAACATCTGGCGGCACACGTTGCCCTTTCCCTGACGGGGCTCAAAGCGGACCGTGGCGCCGTGCTCGGTGGCGATGCGTGAGGTATCGTCCGACGAGTTGTTGTCATAGACATAGACCGTCGCTTGCGGAAGCTCGCGGTGAAAGTCGTCGATGACTTTGCCGATCGTGAGCGCTTCGTTGTAGCAGGGGATGATGACGGCGATGGATTCAGAATTCACTCAATGCTCCTTATACATTCAATCCTTGAAAGTATAGCCGTTTGGTCATGGCATCCTAAGATGTGGGTTAGTTCTCCAGTTTTGTTGCGTGAATCGTTTGCATGGTCGTCGGGTCTATACTGTTCGTTTGTCAACGATTACGAGTAAAGGAGTTGCATCCGTGTCGGATCAGACAAAGCAACAAGAAACTCGCAGTCTGCCTGCGACGTTTGCTAAGAACGAATTTGAGAAGGATGCGTTTATCCTTCGTCAGCTGGTTACCAAGGATTTTAAGATCAAGTATCGCCGTAGCGTTCTGGGCGTCGCATGGTCGGTGCTCAACCCGCTGCTGATGATGATCGTCATGGCCATCGTGTTCTCGACGATTTTCGCCCAGGGCCGCAATGGCTCAATTACGCCCGAGATGTACCCGCTGTACTTGATCGTGGGTAACGTCACCTTTGCCGTCATGTCCGAGTCTACGAACCAGGCCCTGACGTCGATCGTGGGCGCGGCTCCGCTGCTCAAGAAGGTTAAAGTGCACCGCTGGGTCTTCCCGGTGCAGAAGGTGCTCTTCTCGTTGGTCAACTTTGCCTTCTCGCTGGTCGCCGTTGCCATCGTTATGCTGTGGTTCCACGTTATGCCTTCTTGGCACCTGATTCTGCTGCCGGTCTGCCTACTGCTGCTTATGTGCTTCTGCATGGGCCTGGGCTTGATGCTCTCCGCCCTCACGGTCTTCTTCCGCGATGTCATGCATCTGTGGAGCGTCGTCATTACGGCGTGGACTTACATCACGCCTATTTTCTGGACGACCGACTTCGTTGCGCAAATGCCGCATCTCGTGCGCATTCTGGTCTATGCGAACCCCATGTATAACTACCTGCAGTTTATGCGCGATATCTTCCTGTTCCAGACTACGCCCTCGCTTATGACGTTTGGTATGTGCGTTGCTTGGGCGGTTCTTGCGCTTGTTATTGGCTACACCGTGTTCCATAAGTCCGAGCGCAAGTTCATCCTCTACATCTAAGGAGTGCTGTGATGACTGAATCTGTTGTTGATTACAGCGAGCAGCCTCTGGCTGTCGAGGTCGACGACGTCACCATGATCTTTAACATGGCGTCTGAGTCGCTGACCAACCTCAAGGAGTACTTCATCAAGCTTGCCAAGCACGAGCTGTTCTTTGAGGAGTTTAGAGCGCTTAAGCACATCTCGTTCGATATTCATCGCGGCGAAGTTGTCGGTCTGGTTGGCACCAATGGTTCCGGTAAGTCTACGATGCTCAAGATTATCGCCGGTGTGCTTGAGCCTAGCGAGGGCAGCGTTAAGGTGCACGGTAACATCGCGCCGCTGATTGAGCTTGGTGCCGGCTTTGACCCCGAGCTGACCGCCCGCGAGAACATCTATCTGAACGGCGCCCTGCTCGGCTATACCAAGGAGTTCATCGACGCCAACTTTGACGGCATTATTGAGTTCGCTGAGCTTCAGAACTTTGTCGATATGCCGCTTAAGAACTTCTCCTCGGGCATGGTGGCGCGTATCGCCTTTGCAATCGCGACGATTACCGAGCCCGATATTCTGATCGTTGACGAGACGCTGTCCGTCGGTGATGTGTTCTTCCAGCAGAAGTGCGAGGCCCGCATCCAGCACTTTATCCAGAGCGGCGACGTGACGGTTCTGTTCGTTTCGCACTCCATGGAGCAGGTTGAGCGCATCTGCCAGCGTGCCGTTTGGATTGAGAAGGGTGACCTTCGCATGGACGGCCCGGTCAGTGAGGTCTGCAAGGCGTATCGCGAGCAGTTCAACTAGGTTATAATTACTTGCGCTTGGCCGAATTGTTTGGCTGGGCGTGCGGTTATTTGCTCCATTAGCTCAGTTGGATAGAGCAGGGGACTTCTAATCCCAAGGTCGACGGTTCGAATCCGCCATGGAGCACCATCGTTTATTAAGCCCGGATCGCTTGGTGGTCTGGGCTTTTTTCGTCTTGCTGATGTGGATTGGCCTTTCAGCGACTCCAACGCATGGGCGTAGCCTTGGTTTTAAACGTTTTGCGTGGCTTACTGCTCTGCCCTCGAACACTCCGATAAGTCTTTCGCAACCGCATTCAGCGATTACGGCAATAGAACTTAGTGCGGCATTCTAGTCGCATCTTCAACATCCAAAAAGTCATTCGTGGCGCCGACAAACTCCTGCATGTTTCTGACGATGCGGTCATCGTTTTCAATGCGGATTTCAAAGCTCTTCCAGGGGAATTTCATGATGTGGAATAAGGTCACCATCACATCCTGCTCTTTGCCGATCTTGAGTAGCCAGCGGGCACAGTTGTCTCCGCAGGTGGATGCGTTGAACACCATATTTGGGAGATTGCGCACCAGCAGCAGCGTCTTAACGCCGCCGGACAGTTCGAGTGGGGTGATCGAGCCCAGCTGTTTGCTTACGATGTTGTGGGGACCGATGAGCTCTGATCCGTCCACGCTTTTAATAATCTGTGCGGCCATAGGGTCTTCGAACCATGAGTCCAAGTATGAGTTCCTAAAATAGGTTTCGGTATCGTAGATGGAACCGGGGTAATCCCCCAGATGGATGCTTAACATGCGCGTCTCCAGACGTTGTGTGACTGCAATGATTATATGCCAGTAATAAAGTGCCGCCAGTAGCGAGGTTGCTGCTGGCGGCACTGGCATTATTAGCGTGTGAATCGCGTTGATGGATTTGCTCGCGAGGCTACTTTTCGAGATGCTCCCTCAGCAGCTCCAGCGCGTGGGCGTAGCCCTGCAGGCCCTCGCCGGTGATGGTGGCGAAGCAGGCCAGGCGGGCGTAGCTTACCTGGCGGAAGTCCTCGCGCGTCTCTACGGCGCTGATGTGGACCTCCACAGCCGGGATGGCGACGGCCTTGAGTGCGTCGAGGATCGCGACGCTTGTGTGCGTGTAGGCCGCCGGGTTGATGACGATGCCGTCGACCTTGCCGTAGGCCTCCTGGATCTTGTCGACGATGGTGCCCTCGTGGTTAGACTGGAAGACCTCGACTTCTTCGAAGCCCTGTGCGGCGCCCGCTTCCTGGCAGATCTGCACTAAGCGGTCGTAGTTGTCGTTGCCGTAGATGCCCGGCTCGCGAATGCCGAGCATGTTGAGGTTGGGGCCGTTGATGACGAGTGCTTTCATGGTTGCTTCCTTTGCAGTCGAGAAACCACCACAAAGGTGCCTGTCCCCTTTGTGGTGGTTTTGGTTAGAGAGCGGGTTGGAGGGTCTCGAGGAGGGCTTGGGCGGTGTTGGCGGCGCAGTCGCGTGAGTCGATGATGTAGTCGGCCCAGGCGCGGTAGCGCGGCATGCGCTGCTCGGCCAGCTTGTCGATGCCGTCGCGCGCGGTGATGGGGCGGCCCTTGTGGGCGAGCTCGTCGAGCTTGCGGTTGAGCATCACAATCTGGCTGTTCTGGTGTAGCAGCGGGTAGTTCTCGTCGCGTGTGACCACGCCGCCGCCGGTGGAGAGCACCAGGCCGCTGCGCTTGGAGATGTCGGCCAGCGCAGCCGTCTCCTGTTCGCGGAAGGCCGCCTCGCCGCGCTCGACGATAAAGTCGGCACAGGGCATGCCCAGACGCTCCTCGAGCGCGTGATCCAAGTCGATGTGCTCGCGGCCCGTGAGCACATCGACTTGCTCACCCACGCGGGTCTTGCCTGAACCCGGCATGCCGATCAGCGCGATGTTCTGTTCGCGGCGTGACAGGCGCTCCGTTACGTCCAGGATGCGCTCGCGCGGGGTGACTTGGCCGGTGTAGCGTTCGACAGCCTGCGCCGCTTGGGCCACGAGCATGAGCAGGCCGCCGATGCAGGGGATGCCGCGGCGCTCGGCCTCGAGCATGAGTCCCGTGCGGGCGGGGTTGTAGACAATGTCGATAACGCCCTCGAGCGCATCGAGCCCTTCGAGCGTGCAAGGCGCGTCGGGGCAGTGGGGGAACATGCCGGCGGGCGTGCAGTTGACGAGCAGGGCGGCGTCGGACTGCTGCGCGATATTGCCGTAGTTGACCTCGCTCGTGCGACCCACGGGTACGACGATGGCGCCCAGGTCTCCCAGCACCATACTGGCCGTAGTGCCGGCGCCGCCGGTGGCGCCGAGCACGAGGACCTTCTTGCCGGAAACCTCAACCCCCAACTCCTCGACCAGGCACTGAAAACCAAAGTAGTCAGTATTATCGCCGCGCAGACGGCCGTCGGCCAGGCGCGTGATGGTGTTGACGTTGCCCATGCGCTCGGCGAGTGGGCTCAGCTCGTCCAGGTACTCCATGACGGCGCGCTTGTAGGGGATGGTCACGTTGGTGCCCTCCCACTCGTCGCCCGTCATAAAAGCTTCCAGATCCTCGGGCTCGCGCTCAAAACGCACGTACTCGAGTCCTGCGAGCTCCTTGTAGATGGTCGGGGTGTAGCTGTGGCCCAGCACGCGGCCCAGTACGCCGTAGGGGCGGGTTGCGGCGGTATCGGTCATCTAGAGCACCTCCGTGTAGCTGCCAAAGTAGGTGAAGCTCTCGCACACGTCGTCGATTGAGTCGAGCAGGTCGTCGAGGGCCTTGCTGCCAAAGGGGCAGTCCAGATCGAAGTAGAACATAAACTCAAAATCGCGACCGGGGATGGGGCGGCTCTCGAGCTTGATGAGGTTGATATTGAGCGCGTAGAAGCGCTCGAGTACGCGGTAGAGGGCGCCCGGCTCGTTGGCCGTAGTGAGCATGAGCGAGGTACGGTTGGCGCCGGGATAGACGCGCGGCTCACGGCTGATGACGACAAAGCGCGTGTAGTTGTTGTCCGAGTCCTGGATGTTGGGCTCCAGCACCTCCAGGCCATAGAGTGCCGCGCAGCTGCGCGATGCGATGGCGGCAACATCGGTGCGCTCGGAGCTGGCGACCATCTCGGCCGACATGGCCGTGTTGGGGTACTTGGTAGCGTGCAGGCCGTGCGCCTCGATAAAGCTAGCGCACTGCGCGATGGCCTGACCGTGGCTGTAGACCTCGCGTATGTCCGCAAGCTTGGTGCCGGGCTTGACGAGCAGGTTGTGATCGATCTTGAGGCGCAGCGAGCGCACGATATGGAAGTCGAACTGGGCGAGCAAGTCGTAGACGGCGTTGACCGAGCCGGCGGTGGAGTTTTCGATGGGCAGCACGCCAAACTCGCAGAAGCCGTCGCGCACAGCGCGCATGACGCCCTCGAAGGTCTCGAAGAACGCGATGTCGGGTACGTCGAAGAGCTTGCACGCGGCGATCTGGCTGTAGGCGCCTTCCACGCCCTGGCAGGCAACGGAGGCCGTCTGGGGGAAGGGCGTATCGAAGGCCGTGGCCGTGGCGTGGGCCTTTTGCGACACCGTGATGCCCGTGAGCTCGTTGATGTAGCGCTGCTGCTCGGCCTTGCTCATACTCATGAGAAGGCGGAACAGGGTGATCGTCTGGGCCTCGTAGCGCTCGGGTGCGCGGCTGGCGAGGTTATTGAGCTTGGAGCGCTCGCGGGCGGGGTCGAAGACGGCCTTGCCCATCTCGATCTTTGATTTGGCAACCTCGGTGGCAATGTCCATGCGCTCGATAAAGCTGTTGAGGAGCGTGGTGTCGATGCCATCGATGGCCTGGCGGATGTCAGCAAGGTCCATAGGGACCCCTTTCGTGAATCATTGTGCGGGGGTAGTTAATTTGGGACGGGGCTATTTTAGCTACCCTTTGACTGTCGGCGAATCGATGGGTGCCAGGGCAAATATGAACCGGTATATGGGGGTAGCTAAAATAGCCCCGTCCCAAATTAACTACCCTTGGGGTGGGTGGACTAAAGCTGGGCGGCGTCCTCGAGGAGGGCGTCCCAGATGGCGAGCGCCGCGGCTGCCTCGGCTACGGGGACGGCTCGGGGGACGATGCAGGGATCGTGACGGCCGTGGACCGAGAGCTCGGCATTTTCCATGGCGTCCATGTCTACGGTCTGCTGCTCGCGGCCGATGGAGGGCGTCGGCTTCACGGCCATGCGCCACATGACGGGCGCGCCGGTGGAGATGCCGCCCAAGATACCGCCGGCGTTATTGGACTCGACTTCGATCTTGCCGTTCTCGGCATCGATACGATACGGGTCGTTGTTCTCGCTGCCGCGCATGGCGGCCACGGCAAAGCCCATACCAAACTCCACGCCCTTTACGGCGGGAATGCCAAACGCGATGTGCGCGATGCGGTTCTCGATGCCGTCGAACATGGGGTCGCCGATGCCTGCAGGCAGACCGTAGATGCCGCACTCCACGATGCCACCGATGCTGTCGAGCTCGTCGCGCGCGGCCAGAATCTCCTCGCGCATGCGGCCGGCAGCAGCGGCGTCAATGCAGGGCAGGTCATTTGTAAGGATCGCCTTGCGGTCAGCCTCGCGATAGACCATATCATCCATGGGCAGGTCGGAGATGCCACCGATCTGCGCGACGTGCGCCATGACCTTGATGCCACGGGCCTCGAGTGCCTGCAGCGCAATACCGCCGGCGATGCACAGGGGGGCCGTCAGGCGGCCGGAGAAGTGCCCGCCGCCGGCGACATCGTGCATGTTGCGGTACTTTACACGCGCCGGGTAATCGGCATGTCCCGGACGGGGCTTGCGGCGCAGCTCGGAATAGTCCTTGGAGCGCGTGTTGGTGTTCTCAATGATCGCTGCGATGGGTGCGCCGGTGGTGTGTCCATCGACCACGCCGGCGATGATGTGTGCGGCGTCGGCCTCGCGGCGCTTGGTTGCGGTCTCGTCGCGACCGGGGGCGCGACGATCCAAAAAGGCCTGTAGCTGCTCCTGGTCAACGGCAATGCCAGCGGGTATGCCATCAAGCGAGCAGCCGATGGCGGGGGAGTGCGACTGGCCGAAGATGCTCAGGTGCAATACGTTGCCAAAGGTCGAGGACATGCTATTCCTCCTCGAGCGTGACTTTGCCGCCCAGCAGGCGGTAGTGGTCGAAGAAATCGGGATAGGACTTGTTGACAGCCTCGGCGCCGTGGATCACGACTTCGCCGGTGGCACGGCTCGCGGCGATGGCGGCCATCATGGCGATGCGATGGTCGTTGTGCGAATCGACCTCGCCGCCGGTAAAGGCATCGACGCCCTTGATGATGAGGTCGTCGCCGGCAATGCGCACCTGTGCGCCCAGCGCGGTGAGCTCGCGGGTGGTGGTGACCAGGCGATCGGATTCCTTGATGCGCAGGCGGGCGCAGTCGCGGATGAACGTGCGGCCCTGGGCCAGCGATGCCACGGCAGAGATGACGGGTACCAGGTCGGGAATGTCGTGGGCGCTCATCTCGAAGCCGGCGAGCTTGTCGGACTGCACGGTGGCGGCGTTGGTGGAGCGCACGATGCGGGCGCCAAAGCGCGAAAGCGCGGCGAGCACGTTGCGGTCGCCCTGCGCGGAGCTCAGCGATACGCCTTCCACGGTGATGGGGTCGGAGCCGATGGCGCCAGCGCACAGCCAAAAGGCCGCATTGGACCAATCGCCCTCGACGGCCACGCTGCCGGGCGTGCGGTACGAGCCGCTGCTCACTCGGAAGTTTGTGACCTCGGGCTTGCCATTCTTGGCGGGGATGCGCTCGACGTTGACCTCGACGCCGAAGGCCTTCATGGCCTGGATCGTGAGGTTGATGTAGGGGCGGCTTTCGATGAGCCCGGTCACCTGCACGCAGGAGGGCTGGGACAGCAGCGGGGCCGCCAGCAGCAGGCCCGAGATGTACTGCGAGCTCACATTGCCCGGCAGCACAAAGGTGCCCGGGCGCATGCGGCCGCTCGTCTTGAGCGGAAAGCCGCCCAGACCCTGCAGGTCGCAGCCGGCGGCGATGATCTCGTCCGAGAGCGGGGAGAGCGGGCGGGCGCCCAGACGGCCCTGGCCCACAAATGTGGCCTCTGCTCCCAGCGCGCAGGCGACGGGCAGCATAAAGCGGAGCGTGGAGCCGCTCTCGCCGCAGTCGAGCGTGCCGCCGGCAAGTGCCTTGAGCAGGCCAAACTCAATACTCTTCATGGTTGGATGGACCTGGAATCCGTCCTCGACGGTCTCGATGCGGGCGCCGAGTGCCGTAAGGCAGCGGACCGTGGCCTCGATGTCGGCGCAGGTGGTATTGCAGGCGACGTGTGTCTCACCGTTGGCGAGTGCTGCGCAGATGATCAGGCGGTGCGCCATCGACTTGGACGCGATGGCGGGAACGGTGCCCTTGAGCGGGGACGGGGTGATGCGGGCTAGCATGCGGAAGCGTCTCCCTTCTGGCCGAGGCCCTCGGCAATTAAATTGTGGAAGGTGGAAAGCGGCGTGCGGTCGATGCTGCAGCGGCCGATGCCGTGCGGAATCACCAGGTCGATCGTGTCACCGGTGCGTTTTTTGTCGTGCAGCGCCTCGGCAAAGACGGCGTCGGCATCCAAGTCGCAGCGGGTCTTGAGACCGTGGCGCGCACAGAGCTCTTCGATGCGCCCCGGCAGCTCGGCGTCGCAAATGCCATGCAGCGCTGCGGCGCGCGTGATAATGCCCATGCCGATCGACACGCAGTTGCCGTGTCCGAGTTCAAAGTGCTCGCAGGCCTCGACGGCGTGTCCGGCGCTGTGTCCAAAGTTGAGGAGCTTGCGCTGGTTGGTTTCGCGCTCGTCGGCGACGACCACGGCGCGCTTGATGTCGATATTGCGGGCGATGATGAGCGCTACGCGGGCCACATCGCGGTTGAGTAGCTCAAGCGTAAGCGGGGTCTTCTCCAGTTCGGCGAAAAGCTCCGGGTCGGCGATCACGGCGTGTTTCACAACCTCGCCGCAGCCGTCGGCGAACTGCTTGGGCGTGAGGGTGGCCAGGCACCCCACGTCGGCGATAACCACGCTCGGCTGCCAAAAGGCGCCGGCCAAGTTCTTGCCGGCAGCCAGGTCGATGGCGGTCTTGCCGCCCACCGACGAATCCACCATGGCGAGCAGACTCGTCGGGATCTGCACAAACTTGCAGCCGCGCATGTAGGTGGCGGCCACAAAGCCCGCCGCGTCGCCCACGACGCCGCCGCCGAGTGCCACGATCACGTCGGAGCGCGAAAGCTCGTGCTCGGCCACAAACTCCAAAATGGCAATATAGGTTTCGGCGCGCTTATGGGCCTCGCCGGCCTCGAAGGTGCAGATGCTCACCTCGTAGCCTGACGCCTCCAGGCTCTGCTTAACGGGCATCTGGTAGAGCGGGCCCACGTTGGTGTCCGTCACTATGACGGCCTTGGTACCGCCGGCAGCGGCGCGCACGAGCGGTCCCGCCTGCTCCAGCAAAAACGTGCCAACATGCACCTGGTAGGGGCGTGCAGTGTCGATATCGATGGTAATCGCCATAAGCTTCGGTCCTTTCGACCTGGCGTGATAGGTGGTCTAGTGGGAGGCCTCGTCGTCGAGTGCGCGCTTAATGCGGTCGCCCTCGGCAAGGAGATTCTCCAGATAGCGCTGGTCGCGGTCCTTGAGCGCACGGCTGTAGGCGCCAAGCGACTCGATCAGATGGTCGATCTCGAAGGCGAGCGCGTCGGCGTCGTCGATCATGAGCTCAGACCACATCTGTGGATTGAGGTGCGCCACTCGGGTGAGGTCGCGGTAGCTGCCGGCCGAAAAGCCGTGGTGGACCTGGGCAGTGGGGCTTTTGACGTAGGCGTTGGATACCACGTGCGCAAGCTGGCTCGTGAAGGCGATGACGCGGTCGTGCTCGGCTGCGCTGGTCACGCTGAACTTGCCAAAGCCCAAGGGGCGCACCATCTCGCGCACCTGGCCCAAAAGCTCCAGCTTGAGCGCATCGTCCACCGCGGGCGGCACGAGCACGAGTGGCGCGCCCTGGAACAGGTCGGCGCGGGAGTGCGCATAGCCCGAGTACTGCGTGCCCGCCATGGGGTGCGCGCCCACAAAGTAAAAGCCGTGCTCGCGGGCAAGCTCAAAGGCGCGCTCGCACACGATGCCCTTGACGCCCACCGTGTCGATCACCACGGGCCCCATGATGGCCTCGGTGTCGGTGGCGTCGGCGAGTGCCTGGGCATGCGCCTCGAGCCACTCGATGCAGGCCTCGGGGTAGCAAGCCAGGACGATGATGTCGCATTCGCCGAGTGTCTTATCGTTGAGCTCTCCGGCGACAGTGCCCATGCTGGCGGCCGTCATGACATCGTCATCGGGGTCCCAGGCCAGCACGCGGACGCCTGCCTGTGCATAGCCGCGGGCAAAGCTGCCGCCGATGAGGCCAAGGCCGACGATGCCGGCGCACTTGGGGCCGCCCTGGTTAACGCGCGCGTTTCTCACCGTACCCATGGCTACTCCATGGTCTCTTGGCAGACAACCTCGCGGATGGCTCGGATGCGGCGCATGGTGTCGTCGAACTGATCGGGGGTGAGGGCCTGGGCGCCGTCGGACCAGGCGCGGCTCGGCTCGTCGTGGACCTCGATCTCCAGGCCGTTGGCACCGCAGGCGGTCGCAGCGAGCGCCATGGGCTCAACGTAGCGGGTGTAGCCGGTGGCGTGGCTGGGATCGGCTACGACTGGCAGGTGCGTCAGGTGGTGCAGCACCGGCACGGCGTTAAGGTCGAAGGTGTTGCGGGTGCGGGTCTCGAAGGTGCGAATGCCGCGCTCGCACAGGATAACGTTGTCGTTGCCCTCGCTCATGATGTACTCGCCGGCCATGAGCAGCTCATCGATCGTGCCGGACATGCCGCGCTTGAGCAGGATCGGGGTCTGGGTCTTGCCGACCTCCTTGAGCAGGGGGAAGTTCTGGGCGTTGCGGGCGCCGATCTGCATGACGTCGATCTTCTTGTCCAAGAAGACCTGCACGTCGCGTGGGTCCATGATCTCGGTGACGATCGGCATGTCGAGCTCGGCAGACGCCTCGCACAGCAGGTCGAGGCCGGCGGGACCCATGCCCTGGTAGGCGTAGGGGGAGGTGCGGGGCTTGTAGGCACCGCCGCGCAGCATCGTGGCGCCGGCGGCCTTTACGCGGCGTGCGATGCGAATGAGGTTTTCGCCCTCGACGGAGCAGGGGCCGGCGATGACCTGGAACTGATCGCCGCCGATCTTGACGCCGTGGCCGCAGTCGATGACGGAGTCCTCGGGGTGGAATTTGCGGTTGGCACGCTTAAAAGGCTCGGAGACGCGCTGCACGCGCTCGACGACATCCATGGACTCGAGCAGGAACGGGTCGATCTTGGTCGTATCGCCCACCAGGCCGATGATCGTCTCGTTCTCGCCGCGCGAGACATCGGTCTTCAGGCCCTTTTTCTCAATCCAGCTGACGATATGGCCGACGGCCTCGTCGCTGGCGCTCTGTTTTAAAATTGCAATCATGGTGTGCCTCTCACCTCGATGGATAACTTTTGCAAAAACGGCTCGCATCGCGAGCCGTGTATATATGGTGCATGAAAGTTTATACTATCCGACTCGCTTTTGCCTTCTAAAGTGGGCCGTTGCGCCGCGTCTTCCTCGGAATCCTTGATTATCAACTTCATCCGAACACTTCCCACATTCATCCGCACATGTGCGGATGAATGTGGGAACCCGATACCCTGAGGGCCGGACCGGCCGGCCCCGGGAGATCGGAGGACGGCATGTCCGGAAAGAAGAATAGGGGCTCCGCGAGGGCGGTCCCGAGGGCCTACGGAAGGCTCACGAGGCACGAGCGGGACACGGTCCAGAGGATGCTGGAGCGCGGGGCCTCGTGCAGGGAGATCGCGAGGGAGCTGGGCAGGTCGCCCTCGACGGTGAGCGCCGAGGTGGCGTCGCACAGGTTCGTGACGGCGCCGAAGTCCAGGCGCGGCGAGCGCGTGGACGCCTCCGCCGACCTGTCGGCGGCCTGCCCGCGCCTGGCCGCGTGGCCGCG
>NZ_JAHONA010000043.1 GCF_019131995.1 Collinsella aerofaciens
GGAAAGAAGCTGCGCCGCGGGGGAGGCGACCCAAATGGCTTTCTCATATCGTCTTTTATGTGGACCCGCGGAAAATGCATCCCAGTCTTTTGCGAAAAACGGGACGCGCTTTCCGGCGCTTACTTCCGACGTGCGTGCACATCTCGGCGCGCCATCTCGGGCCCGCTCAGACATTCCTCCCGCTTTTGCGCCACTTTACAGACCGTTCGGTCGTCTGTCCGCACGCGCGGGTATACTCAAAACGATACTTTTCCTATGCAATACGATGCAGGCTCGGCCTGCACGATCCGAAGGGGGCAGTGATGGAGAGGATACTCGGCGTTAATCTCTCTGGCTGGTTTATTCCCGAGCCTTGGGTTACCCCGTCGCTATACGCGGCGACCGGTGCATCCAACGCGGCCGAGCTGCAGGAGGCCATGGGCACCGCCGCCTATAACGAGCGCATGCGCCGTCATTACGAGACGTTTGTGAGCGAGGATGATTTCCGTCGCATGGCGCAGATCGGCCTCAACGCCGTGCGCCTGCCGGTGCCTTGGTATGCCTTTGGCTCACAGGAGTCCGATGCCTCCTACATCTCGGTTGTCGATTACATCGACCGCGCGATTGAGTGGGCTGCCAAGTACAACATTCGCGTGCTGCTTGACCTGGCGACTGTGCCCGGTGGCCAGGGCGATTCCAACGATTCGCCCGCCACGCCGGAGGCTGTTGCCGAGTGGCATTCGTCCACTAACGGCCGCCATGTCGCACTCGACGTGCTCGAGCGCTTGGCCGAGCGTTACGGCGAGGCCGAGAGCCTGCTGGGCATTGAGCTGCTGGATACGCCGCAGATGAGTGTCCGCAAGAGTCTTTTTGCCATGACGGATGGCATTCCGGCTCACTACCTGCGCAATTTCTATCGCGATGCCTACGAGCTCGTCCGTTCGTATATGCCCGAGGATAAGATCGTCGTCTTTTCGTCTTCGGGGCATCCCAGCGAGTGGAAGCATTTTATGCGCGGCGCCAAGTACAAGAACGTCTACATGGACCTTCACCTGTACCATTACCGCGACGAGTATGCGCTCGATATCACGAGCCCCCGCGGGCTGACGACGGCGATTTCGCGTAACAAGCGCGAGCTTAAAGAGGCGATTTCAACTGGGTTCCCCGTGCTGGTGGGCGAATGGTCGGGCGCGGCGATCTTTGCCAACTCGTCGGTTACGCCCGAGGGCCGCAATGCCTACGAGCGCGTGTTTATCGCCAACCAGCTGGCTTCGTTTGCGCCGGCTGCCGGTTGGTTCTTCCAAACGTGGAAGACCGAGAAGCGCATTGCAGCATGGGACGCCCGCGCGGCGCTCGGTACGCTCGAGCGCGGCATGATTGAATAGGTTGATATGACGCAAAACAGCGCCCATACGGGCAAACTCTATGTGGTCGGCACGCCCATCGGCAACCTGGGCGACCTGTCCCCGCGCGTTGGCGAGGCCTTTGCCGCTGCCGATGTCATCTGCTGCGAAGACACGCGCGTGACGTCAAAGCTGCTGATGCACCTGGGCATTTCCAAGCCGCTTGTCCGTTGCGACGAGAATGTGATCGCCAGCCGCGCCACCGGCCTGGTCGACCGTCTGCTGGCGGGGGAGACCCTCGCCTTTGCCTCGGACGCCGGCATGCCGAGCGTGTCCGATCCCGGCCAGGCGCTGGTCGAGGCGGCGCGTGAGGCCGATGTGCCCGTCGAAGTTGTTCCCGGGCCCTCTGCTTGCGTCACGGCGCTCGTTTCGTCCGGCATTCCCTGCGAACATTTTTTCTTCGAGGGCTTTTTGGGTCGAAAGCGCGGCGACCGCGTGCGCCGTTTGCAGCGCCTTGCCGTGGTTCCCGGCGCACTCATCTTCTACGAGTCTCCACATCGCATCGTGGCGACGCTCGAGGCTGTGACAGAGGTTTTTCCCCAGCGTGAGGTTGCCGTCTGCCGCGAACTTACCAAGCTGCACGAGGAGGTCTTGCGCGGGCCCGCCGCCCAGCTCGCCGAGGAGCTGCGTGCTCGCGGCGAGGTGAAGGGCGAGATTGCGCTGGTCATCGCGCCGCCGAGCGAGGACGAGGAGGCCGGTATCGTGCCGGTTGGCGCCGCGGCAGCGGATCCCGACGAGGCCCTGCGCGAGGATATCCGCGCCGCGCTCGAGGAGGGGGAGCCCGCGTCTGCGGTGGCCAAGCGCCTGTCTCAGAAGTATTCGCGCCGCAAGCGCGATGTCTATGCCATGGTGCTCGATATGCAATAGATGGAGGATATCCAGCCCTTGCGCTAGAATCATCCCCTGTATGCAACGTTTTTCTGGAGGACAAACCCCATGGATCAAAGCAAGCCTTCGTTCTTTATCACGACGCCCATCTACTACGTCAACGCCGATCCGCACCTGGGCACGGCTTATTCCACCATCATCGCCGATGTTCAGGCTCGCTATCGCCGCTCAGCCGGCTATAACGTCAAGTTCCTGACTGGCATGGACGAGCATGGCGAGAAGGTCGCCGAGGCTGCAGCCAAGCACAACATGACGCCGCAGGAGTGGACCGACAGCCAGGCTCCGCATTTCAAGGAGCTTTGGAGCAAGCTCGAGATCTCCAACGACGACTTCATCCGCACCACCGAGCCGCGCCAGCATCATGCGGTGCAGTATCTGTGGGAGCGCATGAAGGAGTCCGGCTACCTGTATAAGGGCAGCTACGACGGCTGGTACTGCGTGCCCGACGAGACCTACTTTACCGATACGCAGGTCCAGAAGGGCGACGAGGAGTACGGCAGCGTCGGCCAGCACCTGTGCCCCGATTGCCACCGTCCGCTCGAGCGCGTGCAGGAGGAGTCCTACTTCTTTAAGCTCTCTGCGTTCCAGGACAAGCTGCTCAAGCTCTATGACGAGCACCCCGATTTTGTCGAGCCTGCGTTCCGCATGAACGAGGTGCGCAGCTTTGTCGAGGGCGGCCTTAACGACCTTTCCGTGAGCCGCACGAGCTTTGACTGGGGCATTCAGGTCCCGTTTGACGAGGGTCACGTGACCTACGTGTGGTTCGATGCGCTGCTCAACTATATGACGGCCGTCGGCTACGGTGTCGACACCGACGAGGCGCGTGCCGAGCTGGCCTATCGCTGGCCCGCGCAGTTCCACATCGTGGGCAAGGACATCATCCGCTTCCACTGCGTCATTTGGCCCGCCATGCTCATGGCCATCGGCGAGGCCCTGCCCGAGCACGTCTTTGCCCACGGCTTCCTGACCGTGCGCAATGCCGAGACCGGCAAGGCCGAGAAGATGTCCAAGAGCCGCGGCAACGCCATCGCTCCGCAGGACGTTATCGACATGCTGGGCGTCGAGGGCTATCGCTATTACTTTATGACCGACGTGGTGCCCGGCACCGACGGCGCCATCAGCTTCGAGCGCATGGAGCAGGTCTACAACGCCGACCTGGCCAACAGCTGGGGCAACCTTATCTCGCGTTCGCTCAACATGAGCGGCAAGTACTTTGACGGTTGCGCGCCCGCCAAGCCCGCATCGTTCGATGCGTTCGACAACCCGCTGGCAAAGATTGCCGATGGCCTGGTCGATCGCTACATGGCCAAGATGGACGTGCTCGATTACGGTGGAGCCAAGGACGAGGTCATGGAGCTCATCCATGCCGCCAACCACTACATCGAGGACTCCGAGCCTTGGGCGCTTGCCAAGGACGAGGCCAAGGCTGACGAGCTGGCGTTTGTGATCTACAACCTGCTCGAGGCCATCCGCATCGCCGCTCACCTGCTGATGCCACTCATGCCCCAGACTTCTGCCGAGGCTCTGCGTCGCCTGTCCTGCGAGGACGAGGCCACGAGCGACGACCTCAAGGGCATTTGCGCTTGGGGCCTGCTTGCCGGTGGTCAGCCCGTCGAGAAGGGCGAGCCGCTGTTCCCGCGTCTGGGCTAAGCCGCTGCGCGCCATATCGGCAATTTGCTGTTTAGATGTAAGGGCATGGCCGCAACGGTCCATGCCCTTTTGTTTCAAGACGCCGCCACCATGCTAAGGAGGCAACTATGACAACTTCGCCTTTGGCAAACCCCACGGCAACTAGGGAGCTGCTAGAGGAGTTTGGCCTTGCGACCAAGCATCGCCTGGGCCAAAACTTCCTGATCGACAACCATGTGATCGAACGTATCTGTGAGCTCGCTGAACTTGCGGGCGATGAGCGCGTGCTCGAGGTCGGCCCGGGTTGCGGTACGTTGACACTTGCGTTGCTGCAGGAGGCGGCGTGCGTTACGTCGATCGAGGCCGATCCCGAGCTTGAGCCGGTGCTTGACGCCCACGCCGCCGACTATGCCAACTTCCGCTTTATCATGGGTGACGCGCTCAAGGTGACGCCGGGGCAGATTGAGCAGGCTGCAGGCGGTGAGCCAACGGTATTTGTTGCGAACCTGCCCTATAACGTGGCGGCGACGATCATCCTGCAGTTCTTCCAGACGATGCCCGCGCTCAAGCGCGCCGTCGTCATGGTTCAAAAGGAGGTTGCCGATCGCATTGCCGCAACGCCGGGCAACAAGACCTATGGCGGCTATACGGCAAAGCTCGGCCTGTATGCGCAGGTGACGGGTCGTTTTGAGGTGCCGCCGCGTTGCTTTATGCCGGCGCCGCACGTGGACTCGGCCGTCGTGCGTATCGACCGTGTTGACGGCGTGGTGCCCGAAGGGCTCGATCGCGACTTTGTGGCTCGCGTGATTGATGCTGCATTTGCCCAGCGTCGCAAGACCATCCGCAATTCCATGAGCGCCAACGGCTTTGCCAAGGACGTGCTCGATGCCGCCTTTGAGGCTTGCGGTATCGCACCCACCACGCGCGCCGAGACGCTTGATGTTGCCGACTTTGTCCGTCTGGCCCAGGAGCTAATCCATGATGCCTAATGCCGAACGTGTGACGTTTACCAAGAAAAAGAAGACGGTTGCTTGTCCCGTGCCCTTGGCACCGCTTGCCGACACGCATGCGCATCTACTTTCGTTCTGGGGCAAGGATGTGCCTGAGACGCTCGTGCGTGCCAAGGCGGCAGGCGTCGACCTGTTGGTGACGATGCTCGACCCCATCGCTGACAAACGCAGCGTGACGGACTATAGCGACTGGCTCGTGCGCGAAATTCTGCCGATGCAGGATATCCCGCAGATCAAGTATCTTGCCGGCGTGCATCCGTATGGCGCACCGGACTATACCGACGACGTTCACGCACAGGTCGTTGCCGCGCTCGATGATTCCTTATGCGCCGGTATTGGCGAAATCGGCCTGGACTACCACATGGACTATGACGACGATATCGCGCCGGCACCCCATAACGTGCAGATTGACTGCATGGCGCGTCAGCTCGAGCTTGCCGTGTGCCGTAACGTGCCGGTGGAGCTGCATCTGCGCCACGAGGACACGGACCATGAGCGCACCTCGCACGTTGATGCGTACAACGTGCTTCGTGAGGTGGGCGTGCCCCAGGCCGGTTGTGTGCTGCACTGCTTTGGCGAGGACCGCGCCACGATGGAGCGCTTTGTGGAGCTGGGCTGCTATATCGCCTATGGTGGTGCGGCCACCTTTAAGCGCAACGACGACGTGCGCGAGGCATTTGCGGCAACCCCACTCGATCGAATTTTGTTCGAGACGGATTGCCCGTATATGGCTCCGGAGCCCATCCGCGGTCTTGAATGCGAGCCCGCAATGATCTCCATTACGGCAAACGCGCTGGTTAACGACCGTGTCGATCGTACCGGCGAGGATGCTGAGGCAATCGCGCAAGCCGCTTGGGAAAATGCCTGCAAACTTTTTCAAAAATAGTTCTTGCGTTCGCGGTGGCGCTCCGTTATTCTAATTCCTGCACGCGGGCGTGGCGGAATTGGCAGACGCGTACGGTTCAGGTCCGTATGGGGGCAACCCCATGAAGGTTCAAGTCCTTTCGCCCGCACCATTGAATGAAAGAGCTCCCAGCAATGGGAGCTTTTTTGTTATGGGCCGTTTTTGGCAGATTTGACATATCGATTTCGCGCGGTAGATGCCCCTGTGGTCAAAAAGTGGCAAATATGAGTACTGACATGAAAATAGAGACATTTCATGAAGCCATTTTTGCTCATTTTACGCAACAGATGTACGCTAATTTGGCTCAACCTTGAGACAAAATGAAGTAATTTCGATAGACCTCGGGTTCAACGAGGCGATTTTGACCCAAATACGCTGTTACTAAACTGGTAACAGTACTCATATTTGGCCTTTTTTGACCACGGGTCCTCCTGTTGGTGTCACGTGGCTGCTTCGTGCGGGTATCCTAGTGCCAACGTGTGCCTATCAGAGGAGAGACCATGCTGTTGTCCGGTATCATCGCTGCCCTTACGAGCTTTCTACTTCCCATCATCATTTTGTTGCTGCTGCTCCCCAACGCCTGCTATGTCGTTGAACAGCAGCATGCCGTGATCATCGAGCGTCTGGGCAAGTTTAACCGCATCGTCAACGCGGGCTTCCACATGAAGGTGCCCGTGATCGACCGCAAGGCCGCCACGGTGAGTCTGCGCACCATGAAAAACGGTTTTGGCATCGACGTTAAGACCCAGGACAACGTGACCATCGGCCTTGAGGTCTCTGCTCAGTACCACGTGAGCTATGACATGGGCGCCGGCCCGGCAGATTCGGGCATCTACAAGAGCTACTACATGCTGCAGGAGCCCGTCGACCAGATGCGTGATTTCATCACCGACGCCCTGCGCTCTTCCATCCCCGTCTATACGCTCGATGAGGTCTTTGCCAAGAAGGATGACATCGCCAAGGACGTTAATGCCACCGTGTCCGAGCAGATGGCTGCCTACGGCTTTACCCTCGTGTCGACACTCATCACCAAGATCGCGCTGCCGACCGAGGTCGAGAACTCCATGAACGACATCAATGCCGCCCAGCGAAAGCGCGCTGCTGCGCAGGAGCTCGCCGAGGCCGACCGCATCAAGCGCGTCACCGAGGCGACCGCCGAGGCCGAGGCGATGGAAAAGGCGGGCGAGGGCATCGCCAACCAGCGCAAGGCCATCGCGCTGGGCATCAAGGATTCGCTCGAGATCATCCAGGAGACGGGTGTCGGTAACGACGAGGCCAACCAGCTGTTCATGTTTACGCAGTGGTCCGAGATGATGACAGAGTTCGCTCGCACGGGTAAAACATCGACGGTCGTACTGCCGAGCGATTTCTCGCAGTCGGCCTCGATGTTCGAGCAGATGCTGACCGCCGGCAAAGTCCAAAACGATTCGAAGGAGTAGACGCGCGTGAAATACACCGTCGTTTGCGTCGGTAAGCTCAAGGAGCGCTTTTGGAAGGATGCCTGCGCCGAGTACACCAAGCGCCTGGGCGCCTATGCCAAAGTGGATATCCGCGAGGTGGCCGATATCGACCCGGCTAAGGCGGGCGGCGTGGATGCCGCGCGCGACAAGGAGGGGGCAGCGATACTTGCAGCCCTGCCACCTCGAGCACATGTGATCTTGCTGGCCATTGAGGGCAAAGAGCGCTCGAGTGAGGAACTCTCGGCGCGGCTCGACGATCTTATGCTGCGTGGTAACAGCGACATCGCCTTTGTGATTGGCGGATCGGACGGCGTGAGCGATGATGTACGCGCACGAGCCGACGAGATGCTCAGCTTTGGACGTATTACCTTGCCGCATAACTTGGCGCGCGTGGTGCTGCTGGAGCAAATCTATCGCGCCTGCAAGATCAGCCGTGGCGAGCCGTATCACAAATAGGTCGGCAATACGAAACAATGCCGTGGGACAATAGCTTTCGTTTTGAAGAACGTGTCTGAGAGGACTATGAGATATGAAGATTGGATTTGTCGGTTTTGGCAATATGGCGAGCGCTATGGCCGATGGCTGGATCGCCGCCGGTGTGGCTGCGAGCGATATGTGCGCCTGCGCGGGCCACTACGACGCCTTGGTTGAGCGTTGTGAGGCGCGTGGGATGGTTGCCTGTCGTGACGCGGCGGAGGTTGTCGCCGCATCCGATATCGTGGTTGCTGCGGTCAAGCCGTACATGATCGAGAAGGTCTTCGCTCCGCTTAAGGACACTCTTGCCGACAAGGTTGTCCTTTCGGTTGCCTGGACTTGGGATAGCGCCAAGTGGGAAAAGGTCCTGCCGGGTGTCGCGCATATCTCGACAGTGCCCAACACGCCGGTTTCGGTGGGCGAGGGCGTCATCGCCTGCGAGAGGTCCTCTACGCTCGGCGACGAGCAACGTGCTGTTGTGCTCGACCTGCTCGGTAAGCTTGGCACTGTCGTCGAGCTCGACACGAGCCTGCTGTTTGTGGGCGGCACCGTGGGCGGTTGCGCCCCGGCATTTGTCGCCATGGCGATTGAGGCCCTGGGCGACGCGGCCGTCAAGCACGGCATTCCGCGCGCCGATGCCTATCGCATTGTGAGCCAGATGGTGTTGGGTACGGCAAAGCTGCAGCTTGCAACAGGGCAGCATCCTGCGGCGATGAAGGATGCCGTATGCTCACCCGGCGGCGCCACCATCAAGGGCGTCGTCGCGCTCGAGGACGCCGGCATGCGCAGCGCCCTGGTCAAGGCCATCGACGCCACCCTCCAGTGAAACCTGCCATTTAGGGACAGGTTTATTTTGGCAGGTTTTTTCCTGCGGTTTTTTCGCATGTGCGAAAAGCGCCCCGCAACTGGCTCAATTCCAGTTGCGGGGCGCTTGCGTTTGCTCAGATAAAACCGACCAAAATAAACCGGTCCCTTTTTGGCAGGTTAGTCCCAGAAGCCGTCTTGATCGTCCTCGGATTTGGGTCCGCGGTCGACGTAGAGCTTATGGGTGCGCTTCTCCATTACAAAGGCAAGAATCGCAAACAGTAGGATGCCGCCGGCGAAAAGGATGGCAAAACCGGTGCGGGTGCCAAACAAAAAGGAAAAAACTGCGTCCATTGGGTGCCTTCTTGCGTAGTTGAGTTGGGTCGTAAACGCTCATAAGTATATACTTGCCCATACATGTACAAGGTTGCAACCTAAATGGAATGTATATTGCCGGAGGATCTAATGCTTGATATCAAGTTTGTTCGCGAGAACCCCGATGCCATCGATACCGCCATGGCTAACCGCCAGACGTCTTGGGACCGCGAGAAGTTCTTTGAGCTCGACGACGAGCGCCGTGCCGTCATCACCGAGGTCGAGGAGCTCCAGGCAACGCGTAATGCCGAGTCCAAGAAGATCGGCGCCCTGATGAAGGAGGGCAAGAAGGACGAGGCCGAGGCCGCCAAGGAGGCCGTGCGCGCCGTCAACGAGAAGATTGACGGTCTGGCCGAGCGCCGCACCGCTCTTGAGCAGGAGCAGTACGACTTCATGGCTCACCTGCCCAACATCCCTTGCGAGGCCACGCCGTACGGCAAGGACGAGGACGAGAACATCGAGCGCCGTCGTTGGGGCACCCCGCGCGAGTTCGACTTCGACTTTAAGCCGCACTGGGATCTGGGCACCGACCTCGACATCCTCGACTTCGAGCGCGGCAACAAGCTCTCCGGCAGCCGCTTCACCGTTCTCGGTGGCGCCGGCGCCCGTCTGGAGCGCGCCCTCATCAACTTCTTCCTCGACACGCACACCAGCCGTGGCTTTAAGGAGTGGTGGCCGCCCATCGTCGTCAAGCGTCAGACCATGTTTGGCACGGGCCAGCTGCCCAAGTTCGAGGACGATGCCTATCACGTCTCGGGTGATAACTTCCTGATCCCCACCGCCGAGGTCGTGCTTACCAACCTGCACGCCGGCGAGGTTCTCGATGCTGATACCCTGCCGCGTCGCTACACCGCCTTCACCCCCTGCTTCCGCGAGGAGGCCGGCTCCGCTGGTCGCGACACCCGCGGCATCATTCGCCAGCACGAGTTCGACAAGGTCGAGATGGTCAAGTTTGCCAAGCCGGAGGAGTCCGACGAGGAGCTCGAGAGCATGACCGCCGAGGCCGAGTACCTGCTGCAGCAGCTGGGCCTTCCGTATCGCGTGATTAGCCTGTGCACCGGCGACTTGGGCTTCTCTGCCCGTCAGACCTACGACGTCGAGGTCTGGCTGCCGAGCTACAACGCCTACAAGGAGATCAGCTCCTGCTCCAACTGCGGTGACTTCCAGGCTCGCCGCGCCAATATCAAGTATCGCGACCCCGAGAACTTCAAGGGTTCGCGCTACCTGCATACCCTCAACGGCTCCGGTCTGCCGGCTGGCCGCACGATGGCCGCCATTCTGGAGAACTACCAGAACGCCGACGGCACCATCACGATCCCCGAGGTTCTGCGTCCCTACATGGGCGGCCTCGAGAAGATCGAGCCGGTCGCGTAGGCAAGCTACATAAGCGATTTGATGGGGCGCTCCTGTCTGGGGCGCCCTATTTTGTGCGCAGGCCCATACCATGTCGTGCGGACAGCTCAATAGAAAATACACGAACAAACGTTCTGTATACAGCTATCTACCTGCTATGCTTTTGCTAGATAAGAGCGAGAGAAAGGGGATGCAATGGAGTTGTTCGATGAACGGGTAGTTATGTTCGAGAGCGATGAAGGCGGTGAGTACCTGCTGGTAACGTGTGAGCCGTCTGGCATGGGTGGCTTGGTGGTTCGGCAGACGAGCGAGGGACCATTGACGCAATGGTGCTATGAGGAGTCGCCACATGTGATCGAGACGTTTGTGGCGCACGAGGGGCTTGTTGCCCTTGAGCATTTCTATGGGGTCCGGACATCTAACCAGGTGGCTCGAATGTTGAGCATCTCGTTTGCCGACTACGATTGTGCCCAGCGGGTGCGGTCGCTCTTGGGGGAGCTTGGCGCCGGGTTCGATGTGATTGAAAAGCCAATCGATCGTACGGGAAGCGTTGGTGCCCGCGGCGCAGCGTGACAAATATCTGCCTGGAGAAAAAAAGTTAGAGATTGTGCTTGACTCTAATGAACTAAAGTGGTTTTATATGTCTTGCGCTGCGGCGTTACCTCAGCTGGATAGAGGGTCTGACTACGAATCAGAACGTCATAGGTTCGAATCCTATACGCCGCACCAATTGAAATTGAAAGCCTCCGGCAACGGGGGCTTTTCTTTTAGGTAAACACCGCATGGATTCGAACCTCGGTCGAGGCGCGGGCGTCAAGAAAACGCGGAGCGTTTTTAGCCCGCGGGCGAGGACGCCGGCAGGCGGCCGAAGCCGGTGTGGATCCGCGAAGCGGATGCGCGGAATCCTATACGCCGCACCAATTGAACTTGAAGCCTCCGGCAACGGGGGCTTTTCTTTTACGCCGGCACCGCACGGATTCGAACCTCGGTCGAGGCGCGAGCATCTTAATCATCACTTCGTAAAATTTTTCCAAATTGTCGCTTGACCCATCGAGGGGTCACGTGCATAATAATCCGTGCGTTGCGGCGTTACCTCAGCTGGATAGAGGGTCTGACTACGAATCAGAACGTCATAGG
>NZ_JAHONA010000044.1 GCF_019131995.1 Collinsella aerofaciens
CGCGGCCACGCGGCCAGGCGCGGGCAGGCCGCCGACAGGTCGGCGGAGGCGTCCACGCGCTCGCCGCGCCTGGACTTCGGCGCCGTCACGAACCTGTGCGACGCCACCTCGGCGCTCACCGTCGAGGGCGACCTGCCCAGCTCCCTCGCGATCTCCCTGCACGAGGCCCCGCGCTCCAGCATCCTCTGGACCGTGTCCCGCTCGTGCCTCGTGAGCCTTCCGTAGGCCCTCGGGACCGCCCTCGCGGAGCCCCTATTCTTCTTTCCGGACATGCCGTCCTCCGATCTCCCGGGGCCGGCCGGTCCGGCCCTCAGGGTATCGGGTTCCCACATTCATCCGCACATGTGCGGATGAATGTGGGAAGTGTTCGGATGAAGTTGATAATCAAGGGGCAGCTGATCCCCACCATAAATTACCCTCGGCATACTTGCGCGAACGATTGCTCGTGCTACACTTGCAATTGCTGTTTCAGGGCGGGGTGGAATTCCCCACTGGCGGTAAATCGGGCGGTGTCAAAGGGACGCCGTGGCGCAGGTGAGATGCCTGCGACCGAGCCGATGAGTCCGCGACCCGTGTGTGCGTTGGTTCGCATGCCGGCTGAACTGGTGAGATCCCAGTACCAACGGTTAGAGTCCGGATGAAAGAGGCAGGTGATCTTATGTCTGAACAGTCGCAGCATATCCATTTTGAGAACACGAATAGGTGGAGCACCAAACAGCTCGTTACCATGGCGTTGATGTGTGCCTTGGGCGCCCTGTTTATGTACGTGCAGCTGCCCATCCTTCCTTCGGCGCCGTTTTTGACGTATGACCCGTCGCTGGTACCGGCGATGGTGTGCGGGTTTGCGTATGGTCCTGGCGCCGGCACTGCTGTTGCCGCTATGGCTATCGTTATCCATGCGCTCACCACGGGCGACTGGGTCGGCGCGCTTATGAACCTGGTTGCCACGCTGGGCTACATTCTGCCTGCGGCTATCGTCTATCAGAAGATGCATACCTATAAGGGTGCCGTGATTGGCCTGGTGCTCGGCGTTATTGCCGCTACGGCGTTGTCTATGGTCGCAAACCTTACCATTGGCGTATGGTTCTGGTATGGCTCGGTCGATGTGATCGCCCCGCTCGTGATTCCTGCCGTGCTGCCGTTCAACCTTATCAAGACCGTGCTTAACTCGGTGTTGACACTGGCGGTGTATAAAGCGGTCTCCAACCTCATCACGCCTAAAAAGGACCAGGTCAAAGGCCGCGCATGATTGAGTGTCGGGGCGTTTCCTTTACCTATGACGGTGCCGTGTCGGCACTCGACGGTGCCGATCTGAACATCGAGGACGGGGAGTTTTTCTGCATCCTCGGTGGCAATGGGTCGGGCAAGTCGACGTTTGCCAAGCATCTGAATGCGCTGCTGCAGCCCGATGCGGGCACGGTGCGCGTCAACGGCATGGATGCGTCCGATCCCGAGTTGGTCTACGACATTCGTTCGACCGCGGGCATGGTGTTCCAGAATCCCGATGATCAGCTGGTGGCAACGCTTGTCGAAGATGACGTTGCGTTCGGTCCCGAAAACCTTGGCGTGCCATCGGTGCAAATTGCGCAGCGCGTACGCGAGGCGCTGAAGGGCGTGGGCCTGGTGGGCTTTGAGCGCCACGAGACCCATGCGCTCTCGGGCGGACAAAAGCAGCGCGTGGCGCTCGCCGGCGTACTTGCCATGGAGCCGCGCGTGCTTATCTTGGACGAGGCCTCCTCGATGCTCGATCCGCGCGGACGCAAGGGCCTTATGAAGGCCTGTCATGCGCTCCACGATCGCGGCATGACTATCGTGATGATTACGCACTTTATGGAGGAGGCCGCCGAGGCCGATCGTGTCGCGGTGTTTCGGGCGGGGCACGTTGCCATGCTCGGTACGCCCGAGGAAATCTTGACGCGGGCGGATGAGCTTGCGCAGCTCAACCTGGATATGCCGGAGTCGTGTCGTCTGGGCAGGTCACTTCGTGCGAAGGGCGTGCCCGTTTGCGCGCAGGTGCGTGAGGCGGATATGGTTGCCGAGATTGCGCAGGCTTATGCCGAGCGAAGTGGGGCAGGCATCGCGGGGCAGTCTTCCGTATCCCAGTCGGAAATCGCTGACGGCACTGTTCCGGTAGACAACGAGGGCAACGCGTCGGAGCCCGTCATCGAGCTATCCCATGTTTCGTACAGTTATTCGCTCAGTCCGCGCGAGCGCCGTCGCTGGCGCAAGCGCTCGGCCACTGCGGGCGCATCGAGCAAACAGGCCCTTTGGGGCAACGATCCAAACAGCCTCTGGGCGCTTCGTGATGTTACGCTGACGGTGCGTCGTGGCGAGTTTCTGGGACTGGCAGGTCATACCGGTTCGGGTAAGTCGACGCTGGTCCAGCATCTCAACGGTTTGATTCGCCCCCAGGAGGGATCCGTTCGCGCGCTGGGGCTCGATCTGTCAAACAAGAAAGACGCCGCCGCGGTTAAGGCCAAGGTCGGCGTGGTGTTTCAATATCCTGAGCGTCAGCTGTTTGCCGAAACCGTGGCGCAAGACGTGGCGTTTGGTCCGCATAACCTTGGCTTGCCGCAAGATGAAGTCGACCGTCGTGTCGAGTCATCGCTCTCACGCGTGGGCCTCGACCTTTCCACGGTCGGCGACAAGAGCCCCTTTGAGCTTTCGGGCGGTCAGCAACGGAGTGTGGCATTCGCCGGCGTGCTCGCCATGGAGCCCGAAGTCCTGGTGCTCGATGAGCCCATGGCGGGGCTCGATCCGGCTGCGCGCAGGGATTTCCTTGAGCTTATCGATCGACTTCACCGCGATGGCCTGACCGTTGTCATGGTTTCGCACAGCATGGATGACCTGGCCAATTGCTGCGACCGTATTGTCGTGATGAACGAGGGCGCGGTGTTTGCCGAGGGCACGCCCGCTCAGGTGTTTGCGCATGCGGATGAGCTTAAATCAATCGGCTTGGGTGTTCCCGCTGCCCAACGTATGGCGCTGGCGCTTGCGAAGGCAGGCGTGCCGCTGCGCTTTGACGGCCTCTATACGGTTGAGTCGCTGGCAGATGAGTTGGTGGACCTGCTAATCGGTCGCTCGGGCGGTTCCTCTAACGTCGCGGACATTGCTAAATCCAAGACGGTCGTGCGAGAGGAGGACTGCTGATGGAGGCGTTTTCGTTTGGCAGCTACTATCCCGGCGATAGTGCGATCCACCGCCTGGACCCGCGAACTAAGTTGCTCTTGGGCTTTGTGTTTCTGATCACGACGCTCACAGTCAGCAGCTTTCGCGGACTGGCCCCTGTCGCAATCTTCGTTGTCCTGATCTATACCGTGTCCCGGGTGCCGTTGCGCCGGGTCCTATCATCGATGGCACCATTGCTGGCGATTGTCGTGGTGGTCGCAGTGCTCAACCTGTTTTCCGACCAGAGTGGGCGCATTCTGTGGCAGCTTGGCTTTTTGCGGATAAGCGAGGGTTCGCTGCATTCCGCCGCCTTTATGGCGTGCCGCCTGAGCTTGATGATGGCCGGCATGAGCGCCATTACACTCACCACGCCGACGCTCGACCTCACCGCGGGCTTTGAGCGCCTGCTCGCGCCGTTTGCGCGTGTGGGACTTCCTGCGCACGAGCTCGGCATGATCATGGGTATCGCGCTACGCTTTATGCCGCAGTTTGCCACTGAGATGAAGCAGACGGCCGATGCACAGGCAAGCCGCGGCGCGCGCGTGACGGGCGGTCCGCTCGGCGGCGTGCGTATGCTCGGCAGTGTGGCGATTCCGCTGTTCACGGGCGTGTTCCGCCATGCCGAGACGCTGTCTGCCGCCATGGATGCACGCTGCTATCACGGCGAGCAGGGCCGCACGCGCCTGCATGCGCTTGCATTTGGCCGCGGCGATGCGTTGGCGGCGGTGGTGACGGCGTTGCTGCTCATCTGCGTCATCGTCATCAATCTTCAACTTGTTTAGGCGCGATTCGGGCGCAAGAAAGGGGTCCCTATGACCGACAACGACCGCACGGCTCAGCTTGAGCGCGCCTGTTCGTATCTCAGGCGCATTCCGGCGTGGTATCTGGCCACGACCGATGCAAGTGACGGGCATCAGCCTCGCGTGAGGCCGTTTTCGTTTGCCATGGTCGATGACGGTAAGTTGTGGTTTTGCACGTCGCGCGACAAGGACGTGTGGGCGGAGCTGAGTGCGAATCCCAAGTTTGAGGTATCGGGCTGGAAGCCGGGGGAATGTTGGATCGTATTGACCGGCGAAGCCGCACTTGAGGACGACGCAGTTGCGAGCGACAAGGTGCGTCAAGCGGGTTTTAAGCACATGGTGGGCATTGGCGAGGAACACGAGAGTGCCAACGACGGCCGCCTTGCTTTCTTTTCGGTCCGCAATATTGCCGCGCGCTTCTGTGATATCGACGGCAGCGAGGAGCGTCTGGAGCTCTAGCTCGCACAAACCAGGTTCCCAAACTAACTAGTACAGGAGGAAACGTGGACGGATTGAATACGGTGTTGGAGTATCTGACGTCGGTGCCGGCATGGTATTTGGCGACGAGCGTTGACGGACAGCCTCATGTGCGTCCGTTTTCGTTTGCGCAGATCCAGGATGGCAAGCTGTGGTTTGTAACAGCGCGCACCAAAGATGTGTGGCAAGAGCTGCTGCAAAACCAGCGCTTTGAGGCCACGAGTTGGTGGCCGGGCCATGGCTGGCTCATCTTGCGCGGGCGTGCCGGCTTGGATGACCGGGCTTTAGACGAAATGCGCGAAGCCGGGTGGAAGCATCTAGAGCACCTGGGCGAGCACTATGAGGGGCCTAACGACCCCACGCTCGTCTTCTTTAGCGTCGAGGATCCCGAGGCTTTTATCTGCAATCACGACGAATGGGTGCCGGTCGAGCTCTAGCCGGCTGGCTCATCCTAACAACTTGGTTTTCGCATGGGCGGGCCCCGTATTGCCCGGTGCCGTTAGGAGCGCCGGTCAATACGGGGCCCGCTCCATTTGTCAATTCCTTCAAGCGAATGTGTCGGGATTGTTTCAATGCATGAATATGCAAGCCATTTACGTGTTCATGCATCTTTTGGTGCTAAAGTTTCAACCCACTTCATAACGACCACTGCGAAATGCGCATCGGTGCATAAATCGCAGACAAGGAGTCTGATATGTCATTGAAGGTTGGAATCGCCGGCGCGGCTGGATATGCCGGAGCCGAGCTCATTCGCCTCGTGCTCGGCCATCCCGAGTTTGAACTTGTTGCCATTACGTCCAACGCCGATGCCGGCCAGCCGCTGTCCGCGGTGTATCCGAGCTTTGCTGGCGTGAGCGATCTGGTTTTCACCACGCATGACGCCCCCGAGCTTAAGAGCTGCGATGCGGTTTTTCTTGCCGTGCCGCACACGGCTGCCATGGCACAGGTGCCCGCGCTGCTTGCATCGGGCGTCTCCTGCTTTGATCTTTCGGCCGACTACCGCCTGAACGACGCGTCCGTCTTTGAGACGTGGTATGCCGCCGAGCATACGAGCCCCGAGCTGCTCAAGACCCGTGCCTTTGGCCTGCCCGAGCTATTCTGCCGGGACTTGGAGACCGCCGCATCCGACCATGCCGACGGCAAACCCGTGCTGGTCGCCTGCGCCGGTTGCTATCCCACCGCAACGAGCCTTGCCGCCGCGCCCGCCGTGCGCGCTGGCTGGGTTGCCCAGAGCGGCCCCGTGATCGTTGATGCCATCAGCGGTGTGACGGGTGCCGGCAAGTCCTGCAACGCTCGTACGCATTTTTGCAGCGCTGACGAGAACTTGGAGGCCTACGGCGTGGGCAAGCATCGCCACACGCCCGAGATTGAGCAAATCCTTGGCCTGACCGATCGCGTCGTCTTCACCCCGCATCTGGCACCGCTCAAGCGCGGCCTGCTCTCCACGGTGACGCTGCCGCTCACGCCGCAGGCTATCGATACCTTGACCCTTGAGGACGTTGTCGACTATTACAAGCAGTTCTACGCTGGTCGCACCTTCGTGCGCGTGCTCGATGCCGGTCAGCAGCCCAAGACGGCTTCGGTCGTCGGCACCAACGCCGCCCAGATTGGCCTCGCGCTCAACAAGCGCGCGGGCGTTCTGGTGGCGACGGGCGCCATCGACAATCTGTGCAAGGGCGCTGCGGGCCAAGCAGTCCAGTGCGCCAATATCGTCTTTGGCTTTGACGAGCGACGAGGCTTGCCCACAGTGGCGTGCCCGGTGTAGCACATTCGATTGTTAACGATTTGGTAGTCGGGCATCGAGTGGGGCGCCACTCTTGAGCTGGTCTCATGATTACGACTGGCATGGCGCACCAACCGATGTCCGTTTTTTGTTTGACATAAGGAGTCATAAAGACGATGAATACCGAGCTGTTTGATATCAAGATTCGCGCTGTCGAGGGTGGCGTTACGGCTGCGGCTGGTTTTAAGGCTGCAGGCATCCACGCTGGGCTCCGCAAGAACCCCGAGCGTCTGGATTACGCGCTCGTCGTGCCCGATAAACCCTGTCCCGGCGCCGGCGTGTTTACCACCAATCGCTTTTGCGCGGCACCCGTGCAGGTGAGCCGTGCCAACCTGGGCGGTGCCGACAAGGGCTACGGAATCATCGCCGGCGTTTCGGTCAACTCTGGCAATGCCAACGCCGCCACGGGTGAGACCGGCCTTGCATGCGCGCGCGAGACGTGCAGCATCGCATCGCAGGTCATCGGCTGCGAGCCCCAGCAGATTCTGGTTGCCTCCACGGGCGTGATTGGCCAGATTCTGCCGATCGACACGTTTGAGACCGCCATTCCTGCTGCCTACGAGGCGCTCTCCGCCCACGGTGGCGCCGATGCCGCTCGCGCCATCATGACGACTGACACGCACTCCAAGGAGTACGCCGTGTCCTATGTCAGCGAGGCTGCGGGTCATGCGGGCAATGTCTATACGGTAGGCGGAATGTGCAAGGGCTCGGGCATGATTATGCCCAATATGGCCACCATGATCGCAGTTATCACCACCGATGCCCCCGTCGAGCCTGCGGCACTTCATGCCCTGCTGCTCTCGACCGTCAAGCAGACCTTTAACAAGGTAACGGTCGATTCCGACACCTCGACCAACGACACCTGCATCATGCTTGCCTCCGGCGCCGCTGCCGCAGATGCCGAGCCTATCGTCGAGGGCTCCGATGCCTTCGACGAGTTGGCATTTGCCGTGCACGAGGTGTGCGAGAGCCTGGCGCGCAATATCGCCGCCGATGGCGAGGGCGCATCCAAGCTTGTTACGGTCAACGTTACCGGCGCCGTGAACGACGAGGAGGCCGATATCGCCGCTCGTGCCGTTGCCAACTCGCCGCTCGTTAAGACCTGCATCGCCGGCCACGACTGCAACTGGGGCCGCGTTGCCATGGCGCTTGGCAAGTGCGGCGTGAAGTTTAATCAGGAAGACGTTTCCATCGACATGATGGGCATGCCCGTCTGTCGCGACGGTCTGACTGTTCGCTTTGACGAGGACGAGGCTCTACGACGTTTCGAGGCGCCCGAGATCGTGATCTCGGCCGACCTGGGCGCAGGCGACGCGGCAACGACCGTGTGGACCTGCGACCTCACGCATGAATACATCTCCATCAACGGCGACTACCGTTCCTAGATTCCAGGCACGCTGCGCATCTTGCCGCGATTGCGGACAGCGGAGCACGGCGCGATAACGATACGAAAGACGAGGCAGATTATGAAATTCGCACGCGATTGTCGTTCGAGCGAATCCAACGAAGCAACCGCGCAGCTGCTGTTCGAAGCGCTGCCGTGGATTAAGAACCTGACCGGCAAGACGGTTGTTATCAAATATGGCGGAGCCGCCATGGTTGATGAGCAGCTGCGCCGCGACGTGATGAGCGACATCGTTTTGCTCAAGATCATCGGTATGCGCCCCGTCATCGTGCACGGCGGCGGCAAGGCTATCAACGAGGCGCTGAGCCATTACGATATTCCCGTCGAGTTTAAGAACGGCCAGCGCGTGACCACGCCGGCGACTATGGATATCGTGCGCGAGGTGCTGGGCGGCAAGGTTAACCAGGAGCTGGTTGCTGCCATCAACCACCACGGCAACCTGGCCGTGGGCGTGTCGGGCAGCGATGCCGGCACGCTCATCGCCGAGCCGCTCGACCCCGAGCTCGGTCGCGTGGGCAAAGTGATGCACGTCAACACCGACTATATCGAGCGCTTACTCGATAGCGAGTACATCCCCGTCATCGCTACCGTCGCGGCGGGGGAGGACGGCGGTTTCTTCAACATCAACGCCGACACCGCCGCCGGTGCCGTTGCCGCGGCGCTCCACGCGCATAAGGCGATCTTTTTGACCGATGTCGATGGCCTGTACAAGGACTTTAGCGACAAGGACTCGCTTATCTCCAACCTAACGCTCGACGAGGTTAACGAAATGCTCTACGGCGGCGAGGTCGATAAGGGCATGATTCCCAAGCTGCGCGCGGCCGTCGATGCGCTTACCGGCGGCGTATTTCGTGCCCACATCATTAACGGTACTACGCCGCATTCGCTGCTCCTGGAGCTGCTGACCGATGCCGGCGTCGGCACCGTGATCCATTCCACCGAGACGGCTTACGAGTTCGATACGCATCCGCATCCGCTTTCGACGTTTGCTGCGCGTCTGACCGAAAACCTTGACGAGGTCGAGAAGCTTCAGACGGTCTAGCTGACCCGCAGCCGCCCCATTCCTGCACCCATAGCCCCGCGCCGTCTGGCGCCCAACGAAAGGCATCCCATGTCACTTGCAGCTCAGCAATCGCTTGAATCCCATTACGTTATGCATACCTTTGGCCGCTCTCCGGTCGAGTTTGTCGAGGGTCACGGCATGAAGCTCACCGGCGACGATGGCCGTGAGTACCTCGACTTTCTTGCCGGCATCGGCGTGTGCAGCCTAGGTCATGGCGACCCGGCTGTGCTCTCGGCGCTCGAGGCACAGACCAAAAAGCTCATGCATGTCTCCAATTACTTCTACATTGAGCAGCGCGGACAGGTCGCGGCGCTGCTGTCCAAGCTTGCTAACGACGACGTAGATGGTGCGCGCGTGCTTGCCGATGCCATTGCCGCCGGCGATGAGACCACGGCAGCTGCTCTTGGTGCCCCGGCTGCGGATGAGCAGGTTTGGGAGACCTTCTTTGCCAACTCTGGCGCCGAGGCCAACGAGGGCTCGATGAAGCTCGCGCGCCTGTACGCCAAGCGTGCCGGTAATGGCGGCAACACCATCGTGTGCATGCGCGGCGGCTTCCACGGCCGTACGCTCGAGACCATTGCCGCCACCATGCAGGATTGGCTGCAGGACAGCTTCCGCCCGCTGCCGGGTGGCTTTGTGGCCTGCACGCCCAACGATGTGGACGAGCTGCGTGCGATCTTTAAGCAGCTGGGGAGCGAGATTTGTGCCGTGATGCTCGAGCCGATCCAGGGTGAGAGTGGCGTGCACCCCATGACCGAGGAGTTTATGGCGACAGCGCGCGACCTGGCACACGAAGTGGGCGCCGTGCTTATCGCCGACGAGGTCCAGTGCGGCATCTTCCGCTCCGGCAAGCCGTTTGCGTTCCAGACCTATGGCGTGGAGCCCGACATCATGAGCCTTGCCAAGGGCATTGCCGACGGCGTGCCCATGGGTGCCGTCGTGGCAAAGAAGGAGATTGCCGACGTGTTTAAGCCGGGCGACCACGGCTCGACCTTTGGCGGTAGCTGCTTGGCCATCGCGGCGTGTGCCGCGACGCTCTCCGCGCTTGTGCGCGGCGATTATGCCGAGCATGCTGCCAAGGTGGGTGCCTATATGGAGCAGGCGCTGGCTAAGCTTCCGCATGTGGTAGAGGTGCGTGGCCGTGGCCTGATGCTCGGCTGTGATTTGGATGATGCCGCGGGCGACGCACATGATATTGTTGCCCGCGCGCTGGCCGCCGGTGCCGTGATTAACGCTACGGGTGCTCATACGCTGCGTTTCTTGCCGCCGCTCGTCTGCGAGGAAGCCGACGTGGACAGTCTGATCGAGATCCTGTCGGGTGTCTTGGGCTAACGCAGCGTAATAACTCAATTTGGATCGGGTTCCGGACTGCTGGGTGTGTCATATGCGGCATGATTTGGCGATCCGGAGCCCGTTTTGTTGCTGATTTGCGATGGTCAAAAGTCCCTCTGGTCAAAAAATGCCAAATATGAGTACGGGCACTAATTCTGTAGCATATAAATTAGACACAATTTGACGAATTGGACCGCATATGTCCAGTTTTGCTGTCAGAAAACATGCTCATCTGGACCGTTAGCCGTTGCTTTGATGTCAGATTTGCCCTTTGGGACCTCGAAAATGCTGTTACAAAAGAGGTAGCAGTACTCATATTTGGCATTTTTTGACCACTGCCCTTGAAACGAGTGAGCTGTGGGGTTCGAATCCCTCTGCGATGGGCCCAAAAAAGAAAGGCTCCCATTGCTGGGAGCCTATCAAATCAGTGGTGGGCGATGAGGGATGTCCGCGTGCGGCTGGCGCCGCCCGCTTCCGCTTCGGGCCTGCGGCCCTCGCGTGCTGCGCTGGAAAACGCTTCGCGTTTCCTCAGCTCCGCACCCTGGCGGGTTCGAATCCCATGAAATGGGCGCAAAGACGATATGAGAAAGCCATTGGGGGCCGCCTCCCCCGCGGCGCAGCTTCTTTCCGCGGGCTCGGGGTGCCACAATGGGCTT
>NZ_JAHONA010000045.1 GCF_019131995.1 Collinsella aerofaciens
AAGCCCATTGTGGCACCCCGAGCCCGCGGAAAGAAGCTGCGCCGCGGGGGAGGCGACCCAAATGGCTTTCTCATATCGTCTTGGGTGAGGCGCTTTTTTATTGCCGCATCAGCCCCGGGTATAAAATGAAATCCGACTGCTGTTTCGATGAAGGGGGGCGCGTGCCCGGACGCATCAAGCGAGCCGCCATCGTCTCGTTTACGCTCATACTCCTTGTTGCCGTCTGTGCGGGCGTCCTGACGTATACCGTTCGAAGCAGTTCTTCCTCCCCGAATGAAGCCGACAAAGACCTCCCGGTGCTCAAAATCGGCGTTACGGATAACGACCCCTATGTGTATGTCGATACCACGGGCGATTACGCCGGTATCGATATCGACATCGCCCGCGAGGCCTGCAAGCGTGCGGGGATCAAGCCGCAATTTATCGACATATCTTGGAATGACCGCGATCGCCTACTCAAAAATGGCGATATCGATTGCCTGTGGTGCGACTATTCTCCCTGTTATCGCGAGGATAAGTATTATTGGACTGAGCCGTATTTGACCCTAACGGTTTCGGTCGCCGCCAAGAAAACGAGTGGCATCACGTCCTTGGCGCATCTCGATGGAAGCAAGACCATTGCGGTGATTGCGGGCTCGGTGAGCGAACGCCGATTGCTCGCAGGGGATCTGGAAATCTCGCCGGACGTGCAAATCAAATCGTATGGTTCTGCCGAACTCTGCAAAGCCGCCCTCGCCAAAGGGTATGTCGACTGTTGGATGGCGGACGTTCAGTCGCTTGATCGACTCGTTGCCCAGTATCCTGGCGTTTATCGTGTGTTCGCCGACAACGTTATGACGGTTGACCTGGGCGTCGCGTTTGATGATAGCTATGAGGGGGAGTACGTCAAAAACCTCGATACCGCGCTGTTCGACATGGATCGAGACGGCACGATAGAGCACATTGTGGACAATTACAAGGCAGGAGCGACGACAGGCGGGCAAGGAGCGGAATCATGACAAATGACGAGCGCCGCTTTCGCCGAAAGAGTTTAGCCGCAGTGGCCATCGGCATCGTGGCCAGCGTTGCCCTACTGAGTCTGCTCTATATAGTCGGCACGCATCGCTGCCTTGATAAAACGCTTGGGTTCGGCCAGGAAACCATGGTGTTTTTAAAAAATGCCTGCGAAAAATATGACCGATATGAACAGGGAAGAAAAACTGAGGCGACGCACAATTTGGATGCGGCGCTCGAGTCGTTTGCGACGTTCTTGCCGCCTGATCGATTTGAAGTCAACGACGATCTGGTCGAGGAATATGTCCATACCGAGAGCCTTTCGGGAATGTTGGTCATGGACGCCGATGGTCATATGGTCGCCCATTACGATATCGACGGCCGCGATCCACTCATGCTGTGGCGAGAGGAGCTGGCCTGTTCGTCGATCGCATCGATGTATCGAGGGTCCAAAGTTTCCTACTCGGCCGCTGTCGAGCGCCGCGGTGTCGACTTTGCCGTGAGTGCCGTTCCATACGGTGATGGGGTAGCGTTGGGGTATCGATCCCTTGCGGCTGAGCCCGCCGATGACTATTCATACACAATCGCCGACGTCCTTGTGAACAACACGTTCCATCAGAGTCCAACAGTGCTTGTGATGCGCGATGCGCAAATCGTTTCTTCAAACGATTCGACCGTCGATATAACCCTTGCCCGGCTTCTCGCCGATAGCGGAATTGACTGGAAAGACGAGGGCGTAACACGTATCGAATATCGGGGGACCACCTTATATGCCGTGCGTGCGGCATATAAGGACTACCGCCTGTTTGCGCTATATCCCAAATCTGAGGTCATGTCTGACAGGATTTCATTTGTCGCCGTCGGCGTCTTGGTGTGCCTTGCGTTTTGGGTTGTGGTGCTGCTAGCGCGAAATATCGTTGACCATCGAAACTTAGCCGAAAAGGACAAACAGCTCGGCATTATCAATGCCATAAGTGCCATCTACGACTCGACCTTCCTTTTACATCTCGATACGCTCGAGATCGAGGGAATCAACATGTCGCCGGCGATAGCGAAGATATTTGCCGAACACAGCGAGGCGTATGACTTTATGGACACGGTCTGCCGAGATATCGTGAGCCCCGAAAGCCGTGAAGCGGTTGTGGGACTTGTGGATATGAAGACACTTCGGGGTCGTATGGAGGGCGTGCCATACTTGGCCGCCGAGGTGCGAGATTGTCGAGGTACTTGGTATTCGCTGCAGGTCGTCCCCCAGCATCGCGACGAGCAAGGCCGGCTGGAATCGGTCGTCGTGGCGACGCACAACATATCGATGGTCAAGCATGCCGAGGAGCTGTCATACCAAGATAAGCTGACGGGGCTTCGCAACCGCAACTATCTTGAATCGCGTGGAGATAGCCTGGTAAACGAGGGCTTGCCAGTGAGCGTGATTATGGTGGACTGTAATTATCTCAAGCGGACCAACGACATCTATGGTCACGAGATGGGGGATGAACTGCTGCGACGGACGGCGTCCGTGCTGCGGCGGGTGGCTGGTGCGGATTACCTGCCGATGCGCGTTGGCGGCGACGAGTTTTTGCTGGTTTGCCCCCATACTGACAACGAGTCTGCGCTCGGGCTGGAACAGGATCTTCGTCTCGGTCTTGCCGCGGTAAGCGATGAGACCCTGACGGTCAGCGCATCGATTGGCGTGGCGACCGTCGAGACGGCTGGAAATACGCTGGCCGATGTATATCGCGTCGCCGACCACAATATGTATCGGGAGAAGCGCATGGTCCACGTACAGGGTGCGGACTGCTAATCTTGCCCCCGCCAGTCCAAGCATCGTAGGATGTTGAATCGGTGCTTGCGATAATAAGTCGGTCCAGGCGGGGATAATAGACGTCTGAAATTTCTTTCTGAGAGGGGATCTCAATGATTAGTTTTGACTACAAGCCTCAGGGTGTATGCTCTCGCAATATTCACCTCAATCTCTCTGACGATGGCAGCAAGGTGCTGGGCGTCGAGTTTACTGGCGGCTGCGATGGCAACCTCAAGGCCATCTCCAGGCTGGTCGAGGGCGCTCCCGCCGATCGCGTAATCGAGGTTCTCGCCGGTAATACCTGCGGTATGAAAAAGACCTCTTGCGCCGATCAGCTTACGCGCGCTATCGAGGCCGCTCGCGCAGAGATCGCCTAATGAGCATCGCTGATCGCTTTAAGAATGGAATAACGCGTCGAGGTTTTGTGCTGGGTGGCGCCGCTACCGGTGCTGCTGCCGTACTGGCCGGTTGCTCGAAAAAAACGGGCACGAGTGATGATGCCGCTGGCGAGCCGCAGGTTATCAAGGACGATTCCAAGATCATCTCGATTACGGATGAGTACGAGGCAGTCGACATCGATCTTGAGCCGGCGGCGTCGTGGACGCTGCCTCTGGGTACGCTGCTGTACTACTGCGACGGCGATTACGCCGCGGCGATGATGGCGCCCGCATCGGCGCTGCACGCCAACACACTCGGTGTGCTCAACCTGGGTGATGGCTCGCTTACCACATTAATCGAGGATCCTATCGAGGGCACGGGATATGCATTCTACGATGTCCGTGCCGGCGACGGCGTTTTCGCGTGGGTTGAGATGAACTTTGCCAATTCATCGTGGAAGCTCTACGCTCAAAATCTGTCGGGCGCTTCGCTCTCTGGCGACGTGGTTGAGCTCGATCGAGGTGGCAAGGACTACGATCCGCCGCTGTTTACGGCGTTCGGGGCATCAGTCATCTGGTATAAAATGCCTTCGGCAGGCGGCAATAAAACGAGTAGTGATTCGTTTTGCTATCGTCGCTCGCTTGATGAATCCAAGGCCGAGGTAATTTGGAAATCGACGGGCCGCTTTGCATCGGCCCCGCGCGCGAGCGACGGCATTTTGACCATCTCGCCGCGTGTCCGCAACGACGAGGGCGTCTACTACGGCATAACGGCAATCGATCTGACCGACGGCAACAACACCAAACGTGCCCAGCTAGTCCTTCCCTCGTCAGTCTCGCCTTTCGAGGCCGTATATATGGGCGATACCTTCGTGTTTTCTATCGAGGCGGCCTATAGTGGCGTGGGCAGCCTGGGCAATATGGGCACATATATCGGTAATGAGGGAGGGCCGTACCTCTTCCTGTCCCGCGAGCCGCTCGCATGTGCGGCTGGCAAGAAGAATAAATACCTTGTTAAGGTACAGGCGTTGCATTTCCTGATCGACACCTCTGCCAAGACCTATGGCTCGCTGCTGTCGCCCGACCGCGCTTTGGAGTATGGCGATTATCCAGCTACGGCGGGAAAATCGGACTCATTCCTTACGTACGCCACGGTGCGCAACAGCCAGGGTATACCAGAGACGGTCACTGCACGTCTATTCTCTCTTTAAGCTTAGAGGGGTTAAAAAGGCGCCAACAGGGGAATAAACGCGTTGTAATTGTGAGTACCGCCCGCCGAGCTGCCGCGTCATAGCGGCATCCGGCGGGCTCAGGTGCGTTAAAATGGGCTTGTTCTTAGCTAATTGAGACAGGGGGGCCGTGTTATGGCTTCAGATGCAAAAAAGATTCTGCTGGTCGAGGATGAGAAGGCAATCCGTGACGCCGTCGCTGCCTATCTCGAGCGCGAAGGCTACTGGGTTGTGGGCGTCGGCGACGGCCAGTCCGCGATCGAGGAGTTCGAGAAGCATCAGTTCGACCTGGTCGTGCTCGACCTTATGCTCCCCAAGATCCCCGGCGAGCGCGTTTGCCGCACCATTCGCGATACCTCGGATGTCCCCATCATCATGCTGACGGCTAAGGGCGAGATCGAGGACCGTATTATCGGTCTTGAGCTCGGCGCCGACGACTATCTGATTAAGCCGTTCTCGCCGCGCGAGCTCGTCGCCCGCGTTCGCGCTCTGTTCCGCCGTGCCCATCAGGCCGACGAGCCCGCCGTCGAGGTACTCGACTTCGGCGATCTGGTCATCGATATCTCGGGCCACAAGATCTTGGTCGAGGGCAAGGAAGTCGATCTGACGGCTTCCGAGTTCAAGCTGCTCACCACGCTTGCCCGCCATCCCGGCCGTGTGTATAACCGCATGGAGCTGGTCGAGAAAGTGCTCGGGTATGACTTTGAGGGCTATGAGCGCACCATCGATAGCCACGTGAAGAATCTTCGCGCCAAGCTGGGCGATGATCCCAAGAAGCCCAAGTGGCTCTACACCGTCCATGGTGTCGGCTATCGCTTCGAGGCTCCGGCCAAGACCGATAAGTCGGACGAGAAATAGGGAAATCACATATGACACCTGCGCGCTTTGAAATCGGACAAAAGCACAAGCAGGAGAGCGAGGCGGGTTCCAAGGCTAGTTGGAACACGCCTCGTTCCGATTCACGGCCAACGATGAGCTATCCCTCGCGCATGGCACTTGCTTTTGCTCTGACATCGCTCATGACGGTATTGGTGCTGGTGGGCGTTGTCTCTGTTGTGTGGGGCACGGTCTTTTCGGATTACACACGCTCCAATATCGTCGAAATCGCAAATTCCGCTGCCGAGAAGTTGGCAACCTCATATGAGGAAAACGGCTCTTGGACCGCGGGAGAACTGCGCACGGTCGCAACGTCGAGTTTGGTTTCCGACGATCTGGGCATGCAGGTCGTCAATAAAAAGGGCGTGATCGTTTATGACGATTCCTGGCCCTCGGCAAGCGCCACCGCCGATATACGCGAAAACCAGGCTACGACCGACGACACGAGCGGCAAGAGGGCATCGCATAGCCCGGTCTCGTCTGCTCCAACCGACTCCGATAGCGTTGCTAACGTCGAGATTGTAACGTCTTCCGGCGAGCATGTCGGACAGGTAAAGCTGTGGGCCATCGGCTCCGACGCGCTGCTCACCAAGGCGGACTCTGCGTTTAGGGAGAAGACCTTTAACGCCATGGCCCTCGCCGCGGTTGTTGCAATCTGCATTTCGGTCGTTATCGGATCGCTCGTGTCGCGCATGCTCACCAAGCCGATTCATCGCATCACCAGTACCGCAAAGCAAATCCGTGACGGCGACCTGTCGGCTCGCACGGGACTGCGCGGTGATGACGAGATCGATCAGCTGGGTGAGACCTTCGATGAGATGGCCACTTCGCTCGAGAAGGATATGAAACACGAGAAGCGCCTGACCTCAGACGTTGCACACGAGCTTCGCACGCCGCTTATGGCCATGCTCGCAACGGTCGAGGCCATGCAGGATGGCGTGTATCCCACCGACGATGAGCATTTGGAAACCGTTGCTTCCGAGACGCGTCGCCTGGCTCGTCTGGTGCAGCAGATGCTCGACCTGTCGCGCATGGAAAACAGCACGGCTCCGCTCAACCTTGAGCCGGTGGACATGGTTCCTTTCGTGCGTTCCATCGTTAATGCCCAGGAGCGCCTGTTTGTCGACCGCGATCTGCGCCTGCGTTTTGCGGACGAGACCCAGGGTCACGACGATGTCGTCGAGGCCGATCCCGACATGATCACGCAATGTGTTATCAACCTCATGAGCAACGCCATGCGCTACACCCCCGAGGGCGGTTGGGTCGTGGTGTCGGTGCTCAGTGACCGCAAGCACGTCAGCATTGCCGTTTCTGATACCGGCATCGGTATTGCCAAGGACGATTTGTCGCGCATCTTCGGGCGGTTTTGGCGCGCCGATGCCAGCCGCGCCCGCGAAGCTGGCGGCCTGGGCGTTGGCCTCGCCGTGACCAAGCAGATCGTCGAGCGTCACCATGGCTACATATCCGTGGAGTCGGAGCTTGGAAAGGGTACGACTTTTACAATTCATCTGCCCCGCGAGCACACGGCAGACGCGGCATCTACTACAATGGAGCACTAGCTTTTCGCTATTCGGTGAAGGAGGGGCCGCGTCCCTGCCGCTCCGAGTTTGCGAAAACATGCGGGAAAGAACCCGCATTTCTGTCGTATTTAGGTAAGGAGTGACTCACGTGACAACGATGGAGCGTCGTCCAGATTCCCGTGGCAAGGTTCGTGATATTTACGATGCCGGTGAAAACCTGCTGATGGTCGCCACCGACCGCATTTCTGCGTTCGACTTCATTCTTCCCGACGAGATTCCGTTTAAGGGAGAGGTACTCAATCGCATCTCGGCATTCTGGTTCGATAAGTTTGCCGACATCGTCCCCAACCATCTCGTTTCCATCGACCCGGCGGATTTCCCCGAGGAGTTTGCTGAGTATCGTGACTACCTCGCTGGCCGCGCCATGCTGGTTAAGAAGGCCCAGACGATTCCTATCGAGTGCATCGTCCGCGGCTATCTGACCGGTTCGGGCAAGAAGACCTACGACGAGAACGGCACCGTCTGCGGCATCCAGCTGCCTGAGGGCCTGACCGAGGCTTCCAAGCTTCCTGAGCCGCTGTTCACGCCGTCCACGAAGGCCGAGATCGGTGACCACGACGAGAACATCTCGTTCGAGCGTTGCTGCGAGATCGTGGGCGAGGACATCGCCACGCAGATTCGTGACCTTTCCCTCAAGATCTACAAGGCCGCTGCCGAGTACGCCGCGACCCGTGGCATCATCATTGCCGACACCAAGTTCGAGTTTGGTGTTATTGATGGCAAGGTCACGCTGATCGACGAGTGCCTCACGCCCGACTCCAGCCGTTTCTGGCCTGCTGCCAGCTACGAGGAGGGCAAGATCCAGCCTAGCTACGACAAGCAATTCGTCCGCAATTGGCTCAAGGCCAACTGGGATATGACGGGGGAGACCCCGCACCTGCCCGCCGAGGTCATCGATGGCACGTCCGAGCGCTATCGCGAGGCCTTCCAGATCATCACGGGCTCCCAGTTCACAAGCATGAAGGAGAACGCATAAGTGAGTACCCGTAGCGCCACGAACAAGCGCACGCAATCCCACGAAGTTACCGGGGTTGCGCGCAAGTCTGCCGCATCTGTTAAGCCCGCCCGCCAAGCAGCGAGCTCCGTTCGCGTCGTGCCGGCTTCGTCTAAGGCACGCCGCAAAGAGCTCGAGAAGGGCGAGAACCTCGAGGGCCTCTCTAAAGAGGAGAAGCGCGCCCGCAAGGCTAAGCAGCGCGCCAAGGAGGACCGCATCTATACGGTGTCGAATATCCTCCTCAAGCAGGACGAGGACTACACCAGGCGCCGTCGCATCTGGTGGATTGTGCTCGCCATTGGCATGGTGCTCGTCGTGGCAATTTGGACCTCGCTGTACTTCGCTCCCGCTGGCATGGTGTCCAGCCCTGTCCAGATGGTCGGCATTGTTTTGTCCTACGTCATCATTTTGGGCGACTTTATCTATGACTTCGCTCGTATTCGTCCCTTGCGCAACATGTACCGCGCGCAGGCCGAGGGCATGTCCGAGAACAAGCTCAACGCTCTTATTGAGCGCGCGGCTGCCGAGGAGGACAAGAAGGACTCCAAGAAGAAGTAGCGTTTGCATACATACTTATCGCTAAGATATAAGGCGCGTCGTTTTTGCGGCGCGCCTTTTTACTGTTCTATAGATAGATGGAGTGGCACATGATTCGAGCTGCCCTGACGGTCGAAGAGGCTCTGGAGGGCATGAAGGCCCTGGAGCCCAAGATTAAAAACTACGCGCGCCTGGTCGTCCGCAAGGGCGTAAACGTCAAGCCCGGCCAGGAGGTCGTCGTTCAGTCTCCGGTCGAGTGCGCGCCGTTTGCGCGCGTGGTGGTCGCGGAGGCCTATGCTGCCGGCGCCGGCCACGTGACGGTCATTTGGGCCGATGATGCCGTGACGAGGCTCACGTACGAGCATGTCGAGAAAAGCTATTTTGAGCAGACGCCCGAGTGGAAGCGCCTGCAGCTGGATTCCCTGGCCCAGGACGGTGCCTGCTTTATCTTTATCGAGGGTGCGGACCCTGCCGCCCTTAAGGGCATCGATCCCGCTAAGCCTGCTGCAGCTTCTAAGGCAAGGAATACGCAGTGCAAGGTCTTCCGCCGTGGACTGGACTACAACATCAATCCGTGGTGCATCGCCGGCGCTCCGGTCGTGGCATGGGCGCGCGAGGTGTTCCCGGGAGACGCCGATGAGGTTGCAATCTATAAGCTGTGGAATGCGATTCTGCACACCGCTCGTGCCGATGGCCAGGACCCGGAGAGCGACTGGGAGCTTCATGACGCGGCGTTCGAAAAGAACTTGCGCTTCCTGAACGACAATCGTTTTGACCGCCTGCATTACACCTCGGCAAATGGAACCGATCTGACGATTGGTATGACGAAGGGTCACGAGTGGGCCGGCGGCAAGGGTAGGACGCCCGATGGGCACCCCTTCTTCCCCAACATTCCCACCGAGGAAGTCTTCACCTCGCCTGATCGTATGCGTGCCGACGGTATCGTGTATTCGGCTATGCCGCTCATTCACCACGGTAACAAGGTTGACGATTTTTGGATTAAGTTCGAGGGCGGCCGCGTGGTGGACTACGACGCCCGCGTGGGCAAGGCAACGCTTGCGAGCATTATTGACACCGATGAAGGTGCCGCTCATCTGGGCGAGGTCGCGCTCATTTCCAAGAACACTCCGATCCGCGAAAGCGGCGTTCTGTTCTATGACACGCTCTATGACGAGAACGCTAGCTGCCATCTCGCGCTAGGTGTCGGTTTCCCCGAATGCATCGAGGGTGGGTACGACATGTCCAAGGAAGGGCTCCTGGAGCATGGCGTTAACGTCTCGAGCGCGCACGTCGATTTTATGATCGGCACGGACGACATCGATATTAAGGGCATTACGCCTGATGGACGTGAAGTTGTGATTTTCCAGAACGGCCAATGGAGTTGGGAATAGTTCCAGACCGTGGTACAATGCCACCCGCGGGCCGTTAGCTCAGCTGGCAGAGCAGGGGACTTTTAATCCCAAGGTCCAGGGTTCGAACCCCTGACGGCCCACCATAGAAAAGATAGCGATCGACTCCGGTTGGTCGCTTTTTTGTTGCCGGTGCACGGGTTCGAACCCGAACTTCTCTATATATAAGAACGCTTGGCGAACAAAACCTGCCTTTTACCGACGGGAAACAAATAGCTGATGCTTTTGGAGTAAAGTGGCGCTCCAGAGATGACCGATGCCTTAACACCTATAAACCAGCTGGTCATCGCCAATATCAGAAGCCAATGCTTCAGTTTTAACCTCAGCGATGCGACTGAGGGACCTATTTATTTGTGAACAAAATATGGAGTAGCAGATTCCCGCCCGCGGGGGCCCTCCGGTCTGGCAATATATCTCCTTGCCGCGCGGCCCGGTCGGACCGGATGAGCCGCAAAGCGTGCACCTTGAGAACCGGATACTGCGAGGATGGACACTTCAAGTGTCGCATCC
>NZ_JAHONA010000046.1 GCF_019131995.1 Collinsella aerofaciens
CGGGTGCCCTACCGGGAGTAGCCCCGACGGTTGACAAAACTATAGGAACACCCAATGACTACCCCACCGCAACAGAAAAAGCCCGGGCCGAAGCACCGGGCTCGTAATGCAAGTTTGTATCCAAGCAGGATATAGGGGTTTCCCAGGTGCCCGAGATTGCCCCGAAAGAGGAGCGCCGCGTACTTTGGTACGCAAGCGACGGTTTGAGGGGCAAGGTCGGGTGCCTGGGGAAGCCCTACAGCTCAAGTTCGTTGAGGCGCAGGATCGCAACAATATAGATCTTGAGCGCCTGTTTAAGCTGTTCCTCGTTGGCGCACTCGTTGGGGCCGTGCATCTGGCCGCCCCATGCGGGCAGCTCCAGGCCGGTCTCCTCGGGGCCAAACGAGACGGCGCGGGCAAAGTTGCGCGCGTACGTGCCGCCGCCCATGGCAAAGGGCTTGGCATGCTTGCCCGTAAACTCGTTATAGGTATCGATAAGCGCCTTCACGGCCGGATCGTCGGCAGACACCGAGAACGGCACCTTAGCGCGACCCAGCTGGCACGTCACGCCAAAACGGCCCACGAGCGGGTCGAGCTGCTCGCGGATGGTATCGGCACTCGTGCTGTCGGGGAAGCGCACGTCGATGACCTGCTCAATATGGCCATCCGCCACGCGGATGACGCCAGCGTTGCAGGTAAGCGGGCCAAACGCCGAGCTCGTCGCATCGATACCCAGGCCGCGGCCATAGGCGTCTGCATGTACAAAGGCCAGGAACTTGACGAACTCGTGCTCGGCAGGCGTCAGCAGGCGCTCGTCACGGGCACCAAACGCGTCCTCGGCCTCGCGCAGGTACGTCACGATCAGGCCGACGGAGTTGATCGTCCCCTCGGGCATCGAAGCATGGCCACCGATACCGTGCGCGAAAATCTGGGCATGGCCGTTCTCGAGCGCCGTGATCTCCAGGCGGTCGGCGTTCTCAATGGGCGCCGGCAGTTCATCGGCGGCAATCGCAAGCTCGCAGATAGACTGCGACGGAATGGCGTTGCTCGCCTCGGCGCCGCTCCACGATACGATGCGGCCGCCGTCGATCTTGGGGCTCACAAACGTCGCCCCAAACTGGCCCTTCTCGGCATTGCAGACCGGGAACTCGGCATCGGGCGTAAACAGAAAGTCAGGGTCTGCGTGGTTCTCCAGATAATGGTGAACGTCGGACATGCCCACTTCCTCATCGCAGCCCAGCAGCGCGCGGAAGGTATAGCGCGGCACAATGCCGTGCTTGATCAGGTAGGCACCGGCGTAGAGCGACAACACCGCCGGACCCTTGTCATCAATCACGCCACGGCCGAGCAGCCAGCCCTCGCGACGCTCCATCGCAAACGGGTCGGTGTTCCAGCCGGGGCCGGCGGGCACCACGTCCACGTGGCAGATAGTCGCGAGCTGCTTGTCGCCGCGACCCGGGATATCGGCAATGCCCACATAGCCCTCGTCGTCGCTCGTCTGGTAGCCGAGCTTTTGCGCAATGCCGAGCGCGCAATCGAGCGCATCACGAACCGGGCGGCCAAACGGCGCGCTAGGCTCCGCATCGGCAGCAACGGCTACGGACGGATAACTCACCAGCTGCTCGATATCGGCGACGACGTCCTCCCAGACCTCGTCGACATACTCGGTAACGCTCTGCTCCACCTGATTCATGGACGACCTCCTTACCAATGAGCGACGGGTACGCCCGCCCCTCACATTGCGTCTATTAGATAGCGAAAAGTTTAGCAAGCTCGGCCACCGAGTGCACCACTGCATCGGCACCCGCCGCCTCGTGCTCGCCCGGTGCCGCCGCGCCCGAATAGATACCAATGCACGGTACGCCCATTGCGTGCGCGCCCTCCACATCGTTGAAGCGATCGCCGATCATCACGGCATCGTCCGCGGCCGCACCCAAGGCCGCCAACGCGTCGCGAACCGAATCGGCCTTGGTCTCGCGCCCCTGCGGTGGATTCATGCCAACCACCGCCTCAAACTGCGAAAGCCCCAGCTCGCCCACCATGTCAATGCACTTTGCCTCCATGCGCGACGTCGCCACGGCCAAGCGCTTGCCCTGGGCGACCAACCCATCCAGCAGCTCGGGGATTCCATCGAACACGGGATACTCTTCCGGTCCCAGCTCATCAAAAAAGGCACGGTACTCATCAGCCACCACAAGCGACTCCTCGCGGGAGAAGCCATAAAAGTCGTGAAAGCTCTTCCACAGGGGCGGCCCGATCATGCGGCGCAGGTCACCCATCTGCGCCTCCGAAAACCCGCGCGCGGCAAGCGCCTTGCGCGTCGAGGTCATCACCGCCCGACCCGTATCTGCCACCGTGCCGTCAAAATCAAACAGCACAATCGGCCGCTCGCATAGCTGTAATGCCGCCATCGGCATCCCTCTTCCCCAGTTGATGATTTCCACACCGTCACTTCAAACTGTTGACTATTCAACAATTGAACCTAGCAATGTAGAGCAACTCCACTATACTTGTCGCACTTTGCTCTCAGAAGGCGGCGCGCAAGCGCCCCAACGAAAGGTGCAATTATGTCTTTTGCCATCATAACCGACTCCACGTCGGACATCTCCCCCGCCCGCGCCCAAGAGCTCGGCATTTACGTGATTCCGCTGCATGTGATTATCGAGGGCGAGGACCTGCTCGACCAGGTGCAGATTACCGCCCAGGAGTACGTCGCCCGCATGGCCGGCTCCGAGCAGTTGCCGCACACCTCGCAGCCGAGTGCCGGCGAGTTCAAGGAGCTCTTTGACCGCGTGCACGCCGACGGCCACGATAGCGCCATCTTTATCTCGCTGTGCAGCGAGTGGTCCGCCTGCTATGCCAACGCCAGTCTGACGGCCGAGACGCACGAGCTCGACGTGCGCTGCATCGACTCGCGCACCGGCTCGGGCGCCGAGGGCCTGCTGGTGGAGTACGCGCGGGCCATGCGCGAAGATGGCCGCAGCCTGGACGAGACCGAGGCGCAGATCCGCGCGACGCTGCCCGACGCCCACCTGCTGCTGATTCCCCGAACGCTCGAGAATCTCGTTAAGAACGGCCGCGCGCCCAAGCTCGCCGGCCAGCTGACGCAGATGCTCAACATTCGCCTGGCCGTTTCGCCGGAGTGGAAATCGGGCGAGATCAAGGCAATCAAAAAGGGCCGCGGCGCCAAGCGCATCGTCGCCAACACCATGGCAGATTGCCTCGCGTTTTTGGACGAGCACCCGGGCTCAAGCGTGCGCGTGCTCACGACCGGCGCCGCCGAGGAGCAGGAGCTCGTCAGCCAAGCACTCGCAGGCCAAGACTATGTAGACGCCGGCACCGGCCCCATCGGCTGCACCATCGCCACCCATGTAGGCGTCGACGCCATCGCCATCAGCTACTGCCCCTGCTACCAGCCCATCCACTAGGGGTACCTTTACCGCTTGCGGTGGAATAGGGACTGTTTTGGCTTATTAGCCGCCAATCAATCCCTATTCCACCGCAACTTAGAAATCGGCGATCAGCCCTGCGGGCCCTGGAACAGTTCCTCATGCGAGCCCATTCTGACCAGTCGGAGCACAGGATTCGTCTTATGCGGCAAGTACAGAACGACCACATCGACCAAGCCATCGGATAGGTGGAAATCGATGTGGCCGTTGTAGTTTCCGCCCGGGTTTGAGAGCTCGTGGGCGCCATACTCCGCCGGAAGCGACCCATGAGCCACAAGCTCTGCAATCGCCGCTTTAAACTCACTTTTTAGCTGCGGATGCATGCGCATCGTTCGTTTGTAGTCCGCCTTAAATTGAGCCTCGACTTTAATCTCGAACATCGCTATTCCTCATCGAGGAATGACATAAGCTCATCAGCGTTATTGAATGACGGGCTATCGTCCGGCAAAATCCCCAACTCATGAGCCTCGGCGATCACCATGGCACGCCTCGTCGCCTCGTTGGGCACCTCCGCCCTTCCTACAATCTCAAAAGGAATCTTTCGCTGATTTACCAGCTGCCGAACGGCAAGATTGAGATAGGAATTGAGGCTGAGGCCGACCGAATCCAAGAACTCAGTCGCCTGCTCCTTGAGCCCCTCTTCGATTCGAACCGTCGTAGGCTTAACCGTTGCAGTAGACATACGCGACCTCCTAGCCTCGTCTTTTGCATCAGTATACCCAGTTTAGATGGCAGACTGATGTTAAATAGCATCAATCTGCCGTTTTCATTACTACAACGACAGGCACCTCGCCCTACATCAGCCCGCTGAGCGCAATGTCGACGGCCTCGTTGAGGTCGTCGGTGATGTGCACCAGTTCCGGATCGAGCGGGCTGATCATACCGGCGTCCATCACCGGACCGTTAAGCCAGTCGAATAGGCCCTGCCAGTACTCGCTGCCTACCAGCACAAGCGGCATGCGCTTGACCTTGTGCGTTTGCACCAGCGTGAGCACCTCGAACATCTCGTCGAGCGTGCCAAACCCGCCGGGAAACACGATAGCGCCCGAGCTGTATTTGACGAACATGGTCTTGCGCACAAAGAAGTAGCGGAAGTCCATACCGAGGTTCACATATTTGTTGAGCCCCTGCTCGTGCGGCAGTTCAATGCCCAAACCAACTGACTTGCCGTTGACGCTCGCCGCTCCCCTGTTGGCCGCCTCCATGATGCCGGGGCCGCCACCGGTGATAACCGCCACGCCGCGCTGGGCAATCTTACGGCCGACCGCGCGCGCCGCCTTGTAGAGTGGATCGGTCTTGGGCGTGCGGGCGCTGCCGAAGATGGTCACTGCAGGACCAAGCTCGGCAAGCGCGCCGAAGCCATCGACAAACTCGGCCTGGATGCGCAGCACGCGCCACGGATCGGCGTGCAACCAGTCGGTCGAATCTTCAGGCGCCAGCAGGTTGGCGTAGGTGTTGTCCTTAGGAATCATGGGGCCGCGCATGACCACGGGACCGCGGCGATACGTCTCGTCGTAGGCAGGCTCGCCCTCGACGTTCTCATTCTTAATCATGGGTGCTCCTATCGAGAAAAAGAAAAACGGGCGGGGTCGACGCCATGCGTCAAACACCCGCCCGAGCATCAACTATTCGGTATGGTACCCACGATGTATCAAGTGCTTGCAAGCTATCGGTTAGCGGTCGCGCAACCGACGCCGGCGAATGCGATGCCCGGCGACGGCTGCGCGCGGTCGATTGGCACGCGGTCTCGACATCGCGCGAGTGCCTGCAAGCGCCCGCGCCGCTCTTAGTAGTCCACCGCCGCAGGGCTGTTCATCCAGTCGCTCACAAACGCGCCGTAGCGGCCCTCGATAATGGCCTGGCGGGCACGCTGCATAAGGTTGAGCAAGTAGTAGATGTTATGCATCGAAAGCAGAATGCCGCCGAGCATCTCCTTCTGCGTGACCATGTGACGGATGAGCGCGCGGCTGTAGCCGCCCGTGCACACCGGACAGGTGCAGGTGGGGTCGATGGGGCCGTCATCGTGCGCAAAGCGCGCGTTGCGGAAGTTGAGGCGACCCTCGCTGGAGAACGCCGTGCCCATACGGCCGGTGCGCGTCGGCAGCACGCAGTCGAACATGTCGATGCCCACGCCCACACCGCGCACGAGGGTGGTGGGGTTGCCGACGCCCATCAGGTAGCGCGGCTTGTGCTTGGGCATGTACTCACTCACGAGCGGCGCCAGCGTCTCGAACATAGTCTCGTGGTCCTCGCCCACCGAGTAGCCGCCAATGCCGTAACCGGGGAAGTCGCCGCACTCCTCCAGATGGCGCAGCGAGCGCAGGCGCAGATCCAGGTGCATGCCGCCCTGAACGATACCAAAGAGTGCCTGGTCATCGCGGGTATGCGCCTTATAGCAGCGCTCGGCCCACATGCTCGACAGCTCCACGGCGCGCTCAACGTAGGAGCGCGTGGCGGGATAGCCCGGGCACTGGTCGAGCTGCATGCAGATGTCGGAGCCGAGCTTCATGGCGATTTCCATGTTATCCTCGGGCGTCCAGAACACGTGGCGACCGTCGTAATCGTTGACGATAAAGCGCACGCCCTCGTCGGTGAGCTTGACGGCGTCGTTGTGACTGAAGACCTGGAAACCGCCCGAGTCGGTGAGGATGGGGCCGTGCCAGTTCATAAACTTGTGCAGTCCGCCCAGCTCGGCGATGGTGTCCTCGCCGGGACGCATGGACAGGTGGTAGGTGTTGGCGAGCACGATCTGCGCACCGAGCTGCTTAACGGTCTCGGTAGGAATGCCCTTGACGTTTGCCTTGGTGCCCACGGGCATAAAAATCGGTGTCTCAATGTCACCGTGCGGGGTGTGCAACACGCCGGCACGCGCGTGCGTCGTCGGGTCTTCGGCGATCAGGTCGAATTTAAAAAGGCTCTGGTCCATAAACTGGAACTCCTTGGTTGCGGTTCATACGCAAACCATTATACGGGCAACCCGCAAGAAGCACCGACTCGACAGAAACTGATGCAAAGGGGTCATAGTCGTTTAAGAACGTCCCCAACGACTAAGTCATTACCAACAACAAAGGTAACGCCGATGTTTTGGTACCGACAGCGAAAACCCGCCAGAGCGAGCAAGGTGACGTGAAACGAAAGGGCGCTGACCTTCTGGTCGCGCCCTTGAAGTTGAACGTCAGATTGCCGCTCTGGCGGGTTTGCAGCGTCGGCCCGTTACGGCGTTTGGTAAAACGCCGTAACCCCTAAGGCCGCTGGCCCATGCCACCCTCGAGGGTGACGGTCTCGCCGTTCATGTACTTAAAGTCGGGACCGCAGAGCTGAACGACCACGCGGCCGATTTCCTTCTCGACGTCGCCGTAGTGACCCGCCGGCGGCATGTGGACGTTGGCCTTAAACGCCTCGGGATAGGCATCCTGGAAGTTCTCGAGCGCAGCGGTCCAAGCAAGCGGGCAAACGATATTGACGTTGATGCCGTCCTTGCCCCACTCGTTGGCGGCAACGCGGGTCAGGCCGCGGATGCCCTCCTTGGCGGCAGCATAGCTGCACTGGCCATAGTTGCCAAACAGGCCGGCGCCCGAAGCGAAGTTGACCACGGAGCCCTTGGTCTCCTTCAGGTGCGGATAGGCCTTCTGCATGTACAGATAGGTAGCATACAGACCGGAGTAAATGGCCAGGTTAAACTGATCCATGGTGTGATCGGCGATGGTCACGCCCGAGGCGCTAGCCTGAGCATTGTTGACGACGGCGTCGATGCGGCCGAACTCCTCAATGGCCTTGTCGATGACGTTCTGGACGACGGCCTCGTTGTCCTGACCAGCCGAGACATCGGCCTGAACAGGCAGAACCTTGACACCGTACTCGGCCTCGAGAGACTCCTTGGCGGCCTCGAGCTTGGCGACGTTGCGGCCGGTGATGACGAGGTTCGCGCCCTCCTTGGCAAATGCGATATCGATGCCGTAGCCGATGGAGCCAGCGGAACCGTCCTTAAGCGTGGCCTTGCCGCCGCCGGTGACGATCACGGTCTTACCAGTGAAAAGTCCCATACAAAGTCCTTTCAAATCGCGACGGGCGAACCCGCCGACTGCGCGCATCCAAATAAACGCGCCAAAAGCTGAGATGCAACTTTAGCGCGTTCAAGCGAAAATAAAAGACCACGGTAGGCGAACGGCACCACGTCGTTCGGCGAAGGGATTGTCAAGTACAAACTGAATAAAGCGACCGAGTTATTGTTATCAGATCGAGCCATCGAACACGTTTTGAAACTTTGCTGCGGCGCGCGGGATGTCGGCGCGAGACTTTATCATAGGGTGACAAACAACGATGAGGAGCACATGCCTATGACAGACGAGCTGGACCCCCAGACTCAACAGCATATTGATGATCCCGCAGACGTCACCGCAGATACTGACGCTGTGACCTGCGATGGTATCGACATCGACGACCCCATCTTGGACGAAAGCGCTACGGCGCAAACCCCCGAAACAGAAAACGCCGATGAGCAAAACGACGATGCGCCCGCACAGGACGACGCCCCTGTACAGGACGACGCCCCGCAAGCAGCGGGCCCCATCGAGGTGTCTTCGGAAGAAGAGCTCGATGCCGTCATGGACTCCATGATGGATGCTGTCAAAGCGATGAAAAACGCCGTCGCCGATGCCGATATCGATGCCGAGGAAGAGGAGGCCGCCGAGGCGGCCTCGACCTTTGTGCCCGGCGAGACTCCGGTTGCCGACCAGGGCAGCACCATGCCCTCGTTTCTGCAGCTCGAGCACCCCACGATTGGCGCCGATGCGGTCGATCCGCACGCAGCAGGCTTTTCTGTGGTCGAGGGCGGTACCGGCAATATCGCCGCGCCGCAGGCTGCCGATGCGGACGCTGCCGACACCGCTCGCCCGACCGCCCCGCATTCCCCCGCCGCGAGCCGCGATCTGGGGACCGCCGTCTCGAACACTGCGAACGCCGTGGGCACCTTTATCGCCCAGGGCGCCTCGGCCATGCGCGAGATGAATGCCGCGAAAAAGGCACTTGCCGATGCCCGCGCCCACCTGGCCGAACTTGAGCAGCGCATTGCCGATCAGGCCGAGGAACTCGAAACGCGCCAGGATATCGCAGGCCGCTACGACCAGATCGTCGCCGACCAGCGCCAGGCGATCGCCACAGCGCAAAAGACCGCTGCGGCAGCCGAGATTGACCGTGATGTCCACGCCGCCAAAGCGACAGAGCTCAAGGGGCAGTTCGAACAAATGAAGACAGAGGATGACGCGACTGAGCTCCGCCTGAAGGCCGCGCTCGATGCCGTGGAGGCCCGCGAGGCGAGCTCGCGCGAGACCGGCAACCGCCTCGTTCGCCGTCTTGAGGATTCCAAGCGCATCCGCGACAAAGTGCAGGCCGAGCGAGACGCCGGCATTGCCGCCGCACAACAAACCGTCGACGCCACGCGCGCCCAACTCGAGACGCTGCGTCATGAGTATGCCGAGCTGCAACGCAATCCCTCGGCAAATCCCGCCAACTATACGGTGCGCACCAGCGAGCTCTCGATGCAAATCTCCGACACGGCAGATGCCCTGCGAAAAGCCGAAGAAGATGTCCCACGCATCACCGCCGACCTTGAGCACTCGCTTGCCGCAGCCGAGCAGGCCGTCGAACAGGCGCAGGCCCCCATCGCCGACGCCAAGCGAGCCCATCAGGCCGTGACGGCAGAGGCCGATGCCGCGCGCGACGAGCTGCAGACCGCAAAAACCGCCGCTGCAACGCGCCAGCGCGAACTGCGCGAGAAGATCGCCGCCGAGGACAAGGCACGCCGCGACCAAGAGCAGAGCATAGCCAACGCCCAAGCAGATGCCGCGCATGCGCAGTCGATTATCGAACAGGCGACCGAGGTGCACGACCACCCAGAGATCACTGAGTCGCTTGCAGGATCCTTGGCCCGAGACAAAGCCGAACACGCCGAGACCGAGCGAGAGGTTACCCAGCTCGAAGCCACCGAGGACGCGGTGCGCGAGCGTACCCGCGACTCACGCATCAAATTCACCGGCGCCATCGTCTGCATCGTCACCGCAATCCTGGTGATCATCCTGATCTGGCTCTTCGCGAGCAAGTAGTCGTTTAAGAACGTCCATTACAGTCGAAATTGTCAGCCCGGGACCATCTCGGGCTACGATTGAGGCGCGCCCAGAACGGGCCGCCGACCGGGCGCCCGCGC
>NZ_JAHONA010000047.1 GCF_019131995.1 Collinsella aerofaciens
AGCTGCGGGAACGGGCTATCCGCCTAATGTGTTCGGCTGGGATCGGAAATCAACCTTTATCAAACAACATCATCAGAAACGTGAAGGGCGAATTCGGAAGCTGATTCTCCCTTTCACCGGCTGGCAAAACGATTTACACCTAATTGTGGACATTGCCCACGCGATTTCTCTTTGCTCCCGCATCGATCTCGCTAAACTAATAGGTGCTGCTACCAGGGCATTTTTCTGGTGCATATTCTATTGGCTCCTGCGAAGATCGGAGCGGCTATGTTTGCCGCCGAGTCCCACACCGGCCGTCATCACATCGCAATCGCTGCCATGGCCTGCCTATGCGTTTTGCTGGGCGGGCCTTCTTGTGCCGCGGGCGCGGAGAGCCTGTTTATCGCAGGCGCGACGTACTGCGAGCCGGGCGTGTCGGGCCCCAGCTGGGCCTGGACCGATGCCGGCCATCTGGAGCTTGACGGCTACGCGGGCGACGCCACCGCCGCCGACGGCGACCTGGTCGTGACGCTCGCCGGGCAAAACTCGGTGACGGAGTCGAATGCGCCCGATGCGGACATCACGCAGTGCGGCATGGAGGTGTGGGGCAGCCTGACGCTTCGCGGCACCGGGTCCCTGGCGGCATCGGGCTCGCAGTGCGCGATCCACGTCTCGCGGGCGCTCGTGGTGGACGGCTGCGCCGTCGATGCCCGGGCGGAAGGGGCCGACGTCACGGACGAGGCCGTGGCCGGCGTGATCGCCGGCGACATGGCCGTGCGCGGCGGCGGGCGCGTCGTCGCCTTCGGTGCCGAGCCCGCCGCCGGCGTGTACGCTTACGGTTTGTACCTGCAGGACGCTGGCGACGGCTCGGCCGGGTGCGGGCTTTCGGTCGACGCCTCGTGGCTCGACGCGGCCGGTGCCGATGGCGGCGTTGCTTGCACGGGTGGGTCGCTCGTGTCCGCGCGGTTCGTGACGCCTGCTGGCGGGACCTTTGGTACTAGTGGCGTTGTGGATGCTGCAGGAGTCGTGGCACCGCATGTGATGGTTGAGCCCGATGTCGCCATGCCTCCGGCGGGGGAGAACGATGGGTCCGATGTGCCGGGCAGCGGGACGGGCGCGCCTGATGGTGGCGTCGGTCCCGCTGCAGAGCAACCCGGTACGGAGCCAACGACGGTTGCCGCAATGAAGCCTGCGGCTACGTCGCCCAAGACAAACATAACGACCAAGACGACGGTGACCAAGACCACGGTGCCTACGCCGTCCAAGCCTAAAGCCACCAACGTGACCGCAGCGACACTCCCCAAGACTGCCGACAACAACTGGATCGCAACTTCCGTGACGCTTTTCCTTCTTGGTATAGTGTTTCTAGCTACCGCATGTCGTTGTTGAGATAGCTGCCATTTAGAAGAAAGGGACATCCACAAGGTATAACTATATGCTTGTTTGTTTATTGGCACCCAATAATCGAAGGCGGGGCCATACGGACGCGACCATGGGCTGAATCGTGACATGCGACCCAGGTCCACATGAATGATACAAGCATTCAATAATGTCGCAGTTTGGACTGAAGGCAACGAAGGGGCACCGGGGTCTTTGTCGACCTTGGTGCCCAAGCGAAAAACCATCAGAGTTGCTTCGCAATATTCGACGGTGCTAAAGCGGGCAAATATTAAACCGGACTCATTGGTGAGCTGTATGAGCTGGTTTCTTAGTGACACCCCGGATTGTCTATAAGCAAAAGTCTGGTGTTTCGGAAATGTTGTACCGTACGCCAAAACTGTCAATCTCTTGTTTTAATACAGCCCACTCAATTTCTAAAAGCAGCCGCATAACATCGTAAATTGTCACAATGCCTCGAATCCCCTTGCTCCTCATCCGCACGAGTTCGTAAATCAATTGAACAGAAATCGTTGCTGTATACGGTTCACCGCTTCTATCAAGATTTAATGCTCTTGCAGCATCAATGATCGCGGTGCCAAATAGAAGCTCAGGGCAAATCCCTTCAGCGGGGTTTTCGATTGTGATATTTACCTTATCTGCGCAAAGCTCAATTTCTGTTTCTCCGGCTCTGCTTTGTTTGAGAAAGGGTTCCGATTTACCTAGACCTAAATATTCCGTTCTTTTAAGACGCTGCCTGCGGAAGCTCTCCTTAAACATATTGTTACGACAATCTATGATGGCGGCATTCGCAATCTGGTCAGTCAGGCATGGGTAAAAACCTATTAGGATCCAATCGACCTCGCAAGATGCCTTGAAAAGGAGATCGTAAATTTCCGCATAAAGTGGGCATTGTCCACTGTCGAGGCGGGTCACTCTTATTCCATCGTGCATGAATAATCCCTGAAAATCTGAATGAATTTCAATTAAATAGCCCAATTCAATGCGTCCATCATCACCGCTAAGTTCAGTAAGGTGATTGCGGTATTTAGGTAATTTGCGAGCATGACCTGTTTTTCCACCAAACAATCGGGCATCTAGAGAGCGCGTCAGATCGTCACAGCATGCACAGCTTTGATGATATTTTGCCAACGAGACATAGTTTGCGGCTAAACTCGCCATTTCCTCCGACGATACGCTGTCGACTTTAAGCCTTGGCACCAGCTTTTCATAGTCAGCCTTCATCGCCGATGTGAGCTCAGCAGATTTTGATTGAGCGTTTCGACCATGTTTGATGTTATGGTCGATTCTAAAATGTTCCAAACCAACAATGGATCCATTTTCGCGGGTAATAACAATATCAGGGCACTCGCTGCCTGCGTTAATAGATCCACCCACCTTCAAGGCAGCTTTCTTCTTGTAACCACCCGAGGCCATCGATAGCCTAAGAACATCATTGAACACTTGCTCTTCATGCGCGTTCTGGTCGCTTTTGTTCTTGCTCATGCCGGATCCTCCGCTCTTATAAGTGAAACATAATTCAACTAGCGCTCTTATAGAAGGTGCGAGACCCTCGCCACAAATGAATGAATGACGAGGGCAAACAGGGTTAAGGTATGACCTCCGTGTTACCTTTCAGCCCTACCCAAATTCAAATTAATTATGCTGCTTTATCAATTTGAATAGCGGGGATCCTCGATTTCTTTCTTCCTAAGCTTGTGCTGGTTCCAAAGTCGGTCTGGCCTCTTTTAGATGCAACTTTGTATTTCTCAATCTGAGTTCTATAGCCTTCAATTAGCTCCAATAAAGACTCATCGAGAAACAGCAACATTTCGCTTCCGTCATATCCCTCAGCGGTATCATCCACGAACTTACATTCTGTTCTCGGCATATCGAAGGTGCACTTACGGAGAAGGTTCTCAAGTATTTCTAGGCGGCGAACCAGAACGCCTGCATCATCTATAACATCCAGCCAACTGGACCCGTCCTTGCAAAACAACATTTTGTCCCTTTCGTTTTACAGCCCTGATGGACAAAAGAAATCTATAGCCGCGTGCGGACATCATTGAAAATTGTTCTTGAAAGCAATGTAGAAAATCAGTTTCAGACATTATGTTGTACGGACTTGCTGAAACCTTTAGTTTTAATCTCAATTTAAAGTAGATATTTGTTCGAAACTAACAAATAATGGTTTTAAAACAATATAATTTTCCTTGTTATTAAAGAATGTCTGCGGTGAATCAACTGTTTTTGAAAAGGACTCTGAAGATGATCCTCAATTTTTCATTTAAGAACTTTCAGAGCTTTCGAGATGCTCAACAGTTCTCGTTTGAACCGATTTCGAGCAAAAAGGAACTTGGGCCTGTGCGAGTGGCTGCGGTTTACGGCGCAAACGCGTCAGGCAAATCAAATTTCCTAAATGCTCTTTACTTTGTCTCTTACTTTATTCGTACAGGTTATGCGGCAGGCGATGCGAATTCTCAAATACCCATCGCCCCCTTTTTACTTGACTCGGAATCGCGATCAAGTGACACAGAATTCTCGATAGATTTTATCGCTAGCAACTTAAAGTATGAGTTTTCATTTGGTGTGAACAAAAATGAGGTTACATATGAGAACCTCACTGTGTATCGATCAAAACAGCCGTCCCTTCTCTATGACCGCTCTTCGATAAACGGGGAACAGTCAATTAAATTTGGTAGTACCTTTACAGGTGCAAAAAAACAACTTTGGGATATCACGCGCAATAATTCTTTGTTCTTATCTGCCGCAGCGGCGGCTGGAAGTGATGTAATTCAACCCGCATTCACAGCTCTTGCCAATGACATCAATCTCTATGATGCAACGCATTATCTAGCAGAACTCGCCACCATAAAAAAGCTGTTTATCAACGATGACGCTCGAGCTCAGATGCTATCTCAGCTCATTAAATATGCTGATATCGGAATTGACGGCATAGATGTCCGTCAATCGGAAGGCGTCATGGGTTTAAAAGACTCACTCATTGGACTCGATGAGATTCCGGAAGAGGCACGTAATAAAATTGCAGAAGACTTTAAATTGTCGTTCGCTTATGACCTGTTCTTCCACCATAAAGGCTCGGGAGATGGCTTTTGGCTGGGCTCCGCCCATGAATCGGAGGGCACAAAAGCTGCGCTGGCGTTTTTCTCGGTAGCCTTACGTTCTTTAAGCAGTGGGGCCACAACAGTAATTGACGAGCTTGATTCGAGCCTTCATCCTACGCTCCTGCGCGACTTCGTCTCACTGTTTGCCGACCCCGGCACAAATCCAAAGGGCGCGCAGTTAATCTTCTCGACCCATGATGTTACCTTGATGACGCGAACCAGCCCCATGGAAGAGGTGCTCGAACGTGACCAGGTCTGGTTTGTGGAAAAGGACTCTGAAGGTGCTTCGCAATTAATTGCTGCGATGGAGTATTCCCCTCGCGCAAATGAGAATCTGGGGCGCAATTATTTAAACGGTGTCTATGTGCCGCTGCCCAACCCAAGTTTTCATCAACTTGTGGCCCGACTCATGAAGGAAGGCGCTGACATAAATGGCTAAGACAGAAAGGAGAGGGCTTGCTCGCGGCCGTAAAAAGCAAACAAGAGCCAAAAGAAAGCGCCATCTAATTGTGTCCAATGGCAAGGTGACCGAAACCGAATACTTTAACTTCCTTATTAATGAAATGGACGTTCGTGGAAGCGTACGGTATCGGCATATTGACGGAGATCCTTTGAAGGTAGCCAAGCAGCTTTCGCGAGAGCTCGATTCAGATAAAAAGGCCGTTAAAGCAGGTGAAATCGAAGCATTGAGTTCCGCATGGATCGTAGTCGATTCCGATGAGTTCAGAAACCTAGCCGCAGCAGAACGAGAAGCAAAGACAAAAGGAGTTAGGCTCGCGATCTCCAATCCATGCTTTGAAGTATGGCTTATCGATCATGTCTCACCATGCCCGGAAACTTTTGCATCGACGCCACAATGTGAGAAAAGAGCGCGCGACCTTGGCGTTCTAAAATCTACTGACCCCAACAGGTCCTCCGCGTCAAAGTTCAAGTCGGTAAATCTCGAAATGATTGACGGCAACAAGGGCCAAGCTTTGACCAATGCCGCAAAGCACAATACGGATAATAAACGTCGTGCAAGAGAAATGAATCCGGACAACCTTACCGCCTATCAAGTATGGACAGACTTGCCTGATCTTGTAGATGACGTATTTGGGTCGGGTAACTAGTGCGATTCATCCCGCGTTGGGGGCAGGCATTTAACTCAATAAGTTGTAAACGAGGTAGCAATGCTTTGGAGCTATGTTCAGCTAGATGACGGCGCTGGTCGAGCTGCACAAGAAAATCATTCAATAGCGGACGAGAAGAATTCAACATTACCGATTTCGCTCGACGACTCTACGTCGATCGACCATGCAGTTGAGTTAACCATTACGGGCATGCCCAACGCGCTCAGGCTCTTGGAGAACTCATGATGGCGGCTACGCGGCAGAGTGCTCGTCCGTTCCCGCCGCTCGTGCTCGATGATGCCAGTTCGCTCGAAGCCATGGCCGGCGCCGTCATGCGCCTTCACAATACGCTGCTAACAATCGGACGCTGCTATACGACCGATGCCGCGGGCGACAGGGCTATGCTCGAGCTCGGACGCATCGAGTCCGTGCTTGCGGGCGCGTTCTGCACGATATTCGGCCAATCGCCAGCCGATCGTTTCACGGACATCTTTGACCAGGTCGCCTACGTCGCCGAGCACATGGTCAAGGACCACATCTTCGAGGACGGCAACAAGCGAACCAGCCTTGTCTTTGCGTTGTCCGTCCTAAGGTTCGCCGGCACTCCGGTCGTGCTGTCCGACAGCCCCGAACCCAAAGACAACCAGTACTACGCCTGGATCCAGGACCTCGTTGCTAGACGCCGCACGCTCGACGATCTAGCCAACGAGCTTAGGTGCCATTGCATCGTGATCTCCGACGACGCTTCGCACGTATAGAATCAAAGCATCCGCACGCCAGCTATGAGATGGATTGGACGTCACATGGAGATCCCCAACACCCTGTGCAGCAATGTATACGACTTTGCGTTTTGCCCCGAGCCCTGTTACGAGCGCTTGGCCGACCTCGCCGACCCCGAGGACTGGGGTCCCGGCAACCGCATCCTCAAAAACTACCTGTCGTTTTCGCTTAGCCGCGCGGTGTTCTTGACCGAGCGTGACGTGGACCAGACCGCACCGTCCAACCTGCCGCTGGTGTTCGACGACGACCGATGCCTATTCAACACCGGCCTTTACACGCGCCGCTACGAGACCATCTACGGCCTGTTTGAGCCCAACACCAAGCCCGACGCGCGTCAGCGCTGGTTTTTGAAGGGCTTCTTTAAGGAGAGCGACCCCATGCTGGTCTCGTTTGAGTACCTGCCGTGCCGCGTGCGCTTTGCCGAGGACCCCTCCGAGCTGGTCTTTGACTACCGCCTTCCCATCCGCTCCAACATCGACCACATTCTGGGCGACGAGGAAAACCTTACGCGCATTCCCGCCAGCCTGATGGGGGAGGGCAACTCGCTGCTGCTGCGCCGTGCCTTTGAGGGAGCCGTCGTCGAGGCCGCCCGCCGCGCCGCAGCCAACTATACGCTCGCGGTGCCGCAGTTCTACGGCGGCCGGATCCAGCTACTCCTACCGCTGTGCCTGACCGGCGACAAGCCCGAGCTGGCGCTGACCATCCAACGCGAGGACGGTTTCTACGCCGCGCGCACCTGCCTCACGCTCGACATGGCCTACAACAACGCGCGACTTATCTGCCGGCCCGAAACCTCGTGGATCAAGCGATAAAGGGTGGTTTAGCTGGGGGGTTTGTCGGCTGCCCTGATTACTGTGGCGCGGTTTGCGCCCGCGAATTTTAAATCGGAAGCAAAAAGTTCTTGGTAAACCACGCACGGCTATGTTAGTATCTCTTTTGCCGAAAGGCGACGGGCGATTGGCTCAGGGGTAGAGCATATCCTTCACACGGATGGGGTCACAAGTTCGAATCTTGTATCGCCCACCATCTAAAGTGCAGGTCAGAGGTGTTAAGCCTCTGGCCTTTTTCTTTTTGACACCAAGCTTGACACCAAATCTGACACCAAAATCGAATCGAAATTTTTAAACGCGTTTCTAGCTGATCTCTCCTGAACTGACGCCATCGCGCGTTTTGTATAAAGCTCATGCGCTCTTTCATTGAATTTGCCATGGGATTCACGTACAAATGTGGAGATAGGGACCACGGCCCCAGAACGCCTGCCAGCAGATTTGTGCCACACGGCGATCTTTAGGCGAAATGCGTCAAGCTATTTGTCGGCATTTGGTCAGCTTCCGGTACTTACCGGCATGATGCCGCCATTGATAATCGGTCTACCTACAAACATAACGGCACGCAGCCAAAGCTAGGGGAGGCCCATATGGACGAGATCGTCTGCGCAAACACCGCATTCCGCTACTGGCGCTGCCCGCCCCAAGTGCGCAACCTCTACCCGCGACTGCCAAGCCCAGAAGACGGCTGGCGAGCCCTAGCCCAAGCCCCTTTCGTAACCGATATCCTCAAGACCCCGATTATTACCACAACAGTGCCCGGTGGCGTTAACTACCATTCGGGATTACGGACAACAATCCACTGTGATGATGCTTCGGGGGTGGATAGCACGCTGGAAACCGCGATGAGCTTTAGGGTTACCAATCCACTTGCGACGCTATTTACCATGGCGCGTTTTGTATCTCCAACCGATCTTGTCCTTGCCATGTACGAATTTTGCGGATGGTTCTCAGTCTTTGAGCCCACCGCCGCAGCAGAAGCAGAACTACTCAAAGCTGAAGGCGCCGCACAGGACGCCACCACCGAATCCCTCTTTGACCTCGATGAAAGCCAAGACGAACCACAATGGAAACGCGTTTATGCGCGTATAAAAGTCAAAGAACAGGTAAATACGAAGGGGCTCAACGGACAAAAGAAGACGAAGGAGGTCACAAGGCTAAAGGGCACTTCGCTCTGGATGAGGAAACCGCTCATCGAATTACACGAGCTTCATGAGTACGCCAGTAAGGTGAAAAAACGAAAGTGGGGTACGAAGTTTTACAACGCCGCGCAGCTGGTGACAGGTATAGCAGCTTCTCCGCTTGAAGTTGCAGGAATTTTATTGCTATCGCTTCCTCGATCTCGCGGCGGTGCCGGCTTTCGAAACGTTTATGTTAACGACCTTACGCCGCTTACTGCATCGGCGCAGAGCATTGCAGGGCAAAAAGTCTGCTACGGGGATATCGTGATCGTGAATCCAACCATAATGAAGGCAGGCATCGTGGAGATTCAGGGAGAGGTTATCCACGGATCAGGCGCCGTGCTCGACCACGATGCCAAACGCGTGACGGCGCTGCAAAGTATGGGGTATGACGTCTTCTTGGTTACGCACGACATGCTTAACGATGCCGAGCAACTTGATGCGATCGTGCGAAGTCTTTGCTCGCGCTTGGAATTGCGCTATAGGTGTAAAACTAAGGCGCAAAAGACAAAGGAAATGGAGTTACGAGCCAACGTGCTGTGCAACTGGCTGGAAATCGGTCGTTAGACGGGTGCCTTGCTCACTTCCGGGCGCCCTCGGTCGGCCGCCTGCGATGCCGCCGCCGCGAAACCGGCCCATCTACTACGTTTGACCCCGGCCCCTAGACCATACCCCGTATTTCGCGAAAACCGCAGGCCGTCTACCTGCACTGATAATTGTCCTTGGGGGAAGCGGGCACTGCGGGGGCGCGTCAACAGCGCGCGATTTCCGCGTCGCAGCGCTACCCTGATGCTGAACGCCGGGACGATGACCCACTGACCTGCTGACGCCTCTTCGGCCGTCCTCAAATCCGACCTGTCTCGCCCCGGCTTCCGCGACCCGGAGTCCTGCCATGACCTAATAGGAGCATGAGCGCGGACAATCGGACAAGGCAACTTGATTGTAGCGCTCCCGTCAGTGCAATGTCTGGGAGGCCCGGGCGCGGGGCAGGCGGCAGACCGAGGGGAGCGAAAATGGAAGGCGA
>NZ_JAHONA010000048.1 GCF_019131995.1 Collinsella aerofaciens
GGCCCGTGGGTTATACCCTAAGAGCAAACCACCCTTTTTAAGGGTGGTTCTGATTACTTTACGTACACCACGTTGTCGCGGCGCGGCTTTGCCTCGGGTAGCGTGTCCTCGGCGTAGCCAAGAATGCAGTTACCGACACCGCGCAGGCTGCCGTCGGCGGGCAGGCCCCAGCTGGCCAGCAGCTCCAGGCCCTCGGGCGAGTCAAAGACCTCATGCGCGCGGTGAATCCAGCACGAATCGACACCCAGTGCATAGGCGGCGTTGAGCAGGTTGCCCATGGCGAGCGAGCCGTCTTCCAGATGGGTGGGCACGCTGCGGTCAACCAGCACCACCACAACGGTCTTGGCACCGTAGAAGGGGTCGCTGTTGCTGTCCATGACCTGGGCGTTGAGCTGTGAGAGACGCTCGACGGTCGCGGGGTCGGTGACGGCGACAAACGTCACCGGCTGGCGGCCCATGCCGCTCGGTGCATATTGGCCGGCTTCGATAATACGTGCAAGCTTTTCGGCCTCGACGGGACGATTGCTGTATTTGCGGCAGCTGCGACGGTGAATGAGTGCTTCGATAGTCTCCATGGTGTCTCCTTGCGGTGGCGTTGCAGATGCCCCGTTCATACCCGTCGGGCTTAAACGATAGACGGTCAATTGCCCGGCCAAAAGGATAGATTTCAATTGGCAAAGTAGGTTTGCATAAAAGTACCTTCAGAATGTGACAAACAAATGGGATGGTTAAACGTTTTATCCCGTCTACCCTGCGGTTTTTTACCACTTGCCTAAATGACGAACGCATAACCTCTGATAAGGGTTTTACTAAAGGAGTACCAACGTTTATCAATGCGCCGTGGTGGCGCCGGGCCAGGAGGTAACATCATGTTCCAGGCTGGAGATGTCGTCGAGACCGATTTCGAAGGATTTCTGAAGCTGCTGCGTTCCAAGACGCGCGCTTTCGTGTCGATCAACGATCACGAGTACTACATCACGCACACCGATGGCTATTGGCGTGTTCAGGATTGCGAGGCCCTCAACAACAAGGGCCACTTTACTGACTGTTCTGAGTTGGTCAACACGGTCTGCGAGGTCGTCGAGCTGCCGTGGATTGCCGGCAAGAGCCTGCATGACAGCTTCTCGGGCGCTACGGTCTATGAGGCCGTCGCCGCTTAACAGGCAATAAAACCCGATTTTCACGTGACCGCTGGCGCCGCCCCCGCGCCGGCGGTCTTTTTCTGCCGATAGGCCATAAAAATGCACGCATTTGCGGAGAGCCTGTTGACGATAGTCAAAACTCGGACTAATCTAGAGACACATAATTGGTCAAAAATCGGACAATTGAATGATGGGATAGATGAATAGTGCGGTTACGCTGGTCGACTTCGATCGGTTGCTCAATGGACTCGACCATATCTATTCGGAGTTCTCGCGCGCCCGCGGCCTTTCGGACTGCGCCTACTGGATGCTCGTCGACACGAGTGCAGCGGGCGGAAGCGTTGCCGTGAGTCGGCTGACGAGTGAATGGTTCTACAGCAAACAGACCATCAATTCGGCGATTAAAACGCTTAGGGCGCGAGGGCTTGCGACGTTGGAGTTTGCCGAGGGCAGTCGTAAAAACAAGGTTGTACGACTGACCGAAGAAGGCGTGCGGTTTGCCAAGCGCTACGCGTTGCCGGCGCAAAAAGCCGAGCAACAGGCATTCGAGGCGCTCGAGCCGTGGGAACAGTGCGAGATCATGCGCTTGGTCGGTAAGTTCTCCCATGTTCTTAACGAAGAGTGCGAGGCATTTAAACGGCAAGTGGCCGCCGAGAACGAGACTGACGATAAGGGCGAGGGGGACGCATGCGACTCTTAATGAGGTTTATGAGGCCGTACCGCGGTCTGATTGCGGTGACGCTGTTTGCGGTGCTGATAGATAACGTCGGTACGCTGTTGGTTCCCACGATGCTGGCGAACATGGTCAACACCGGTATTACCACGGGTGATGTCGACTATATATTACGCAACGGCCTGTACATGCTTATCGCGACCGGCATGGCCAGCGGCGGCACGGTGCTGGGCTGCTATCTTTCGGCGCGCCTGGCCGCCAACGTGGCCTGCGATATCCGCAATGCCGTGTACGACAAGTCGCTCGAGCTGTCCGCCAGCGACTTTGAGCGCTTTGGCACGGGTTCGATGATCACGCGCTCGCTCAACGACATCAACGTGATTCAGCAAGCTGTCCTTCAGACGATTCAGCTGGTGCTGCCGGTGCCGTTCTTGGCCGTGGCAGGCATCATTTTTGCTTGGTTCATCGATCCCGCCATGGGTACGCTGCTGGGCGTGGTGGTTGCGATCGTGCTGGTGGCGGCGGTCTTTACCGTTGCCAACGCCGCGCCGATCTTTATGCGCCTGCAGAGCTTTATCGACCGCATGAACGTGGTGCTGCGCGAGAACATCGTGGGCGTGCGCGTCATCCGCGCATTTAACAAGGAGCGCCACGAGGAGCAGCGCCTGGACGAGGTGTTTAGCGATTACGCGGCCAATGCCATCAAGGTCAACCACCTGTTTGTGGGTCTCGACAGCTCCAGCTTCTTTTTGATGAATATCGCCGAGGTGGCGGTGCTGTGGGTGGGCGGCAACCGCGTGGGCGTCCACGCCATGCAAATCGGTAGCATCTCGGCCGTGCTGGAGTACGCGATCCTGATCCTGTTCTTTGTGATGACGGCGCAGATGGTGATTCTGACGCTCCCACGCGCCGCCGCATGCCTGAACCGTGCGCAGCAGGTGTTGGAGATTGAGCCGAGCATCGTGGACGGCAAGCGCACGCTGGACACGTGCGCGGCGGAGTCTGTTGACGGTGCCGACGCGGTGGCCGTGTTCGACCACATGTCGTTCCGTTTTGACGATGCCGACGAGGATACCCTGTGCGACCTGAGCTTTGCCTGTCGCCGTAGCCAGACCACGGCGATTGTAGGCTCGACGGGTTCGGGCAAGTCGACGGTGGCCAAGCTCTTGCTTCGCTTCCACGATGCCACGAAGGGCGCCATTCGCCTGAATGGCATCGATCTGCGCGACCTTTCGCAAGACGACATCCGCGGGCGTATCGCCTATGTGCCGCAGAAGGCATGGCTGTTCTCGGGTACGGTGGCGAGCAACCTGCGCTTTGGCAACGAAGACGCGACTGAGGCTGACATGCTCCATGCGCTGGAGGTTGCCCAGAGCACCTTTGTGCTCGACCAGCCCCAGGGGCTCGATACGCCGGTGGCCCAGGGCGGCACGAACTTCTCGGGTGGTCAGCGCCAGCGCCTGGCGATTGCCCGCGCACTCATGAAGCATGCCGATCTATATATCTTCGACGACAGTTTTTCGGCCCTGGACTTTAAGACCGATGCGGCACTGCGCCATGCGCTGCAGGACGAGACGTGCGATGCCGCGGTGCTCATCATCGCCCAGCGCATCTCGACTATTTTGCATGCCGATCAGATCGTGGTGCTCAAAGACGGCGAGATCGTGGGCCTAGGCACGCACGACGAGCTCATGGAAACCTGCGAGGTGTACCGCGCAATCGCGGAATCGCAGATGAAGGGAGGTGAGTAGCATGACCGAGGAGCTCAAGAAGCAGGGCATCGTCGATGGCGCTGCGGTTGTAGAGACAGTCGAGGAGACGGGCGTCGCGCCCGACCTGGACGAAGCCGCCAAGGCGGCGGAGCGCGAGGCTCGCCGCCAAGCGCTCTACGAGGAAAACGAACGTGCCGAGGACGAGCGCGCCCGCGCCGAGGCAGAGCGTATGCGCGACGTGGACGACGAAGACGAGGACGAGACGCCTCGGGATACCTGGGCGACGGTGCGCCGCCTGTGGAGTGAGGCTGCCGGCGACCATTGGCGCTTCTATATCGTGTTCGCGAGCATTGTGTTCTATGTCATCTTTAACACCGCCGCGCCGGCATATAGCGCCCGCGTGATCGATGAGCTGTGGGGCCACATTCAGGTGGCGTTTGCCAACGACACCACTTTCAGCATCACCTGGGAGAACTGCGGCAAGACCATTTTCGTCTACTTTATGATCTGGACTGCCGCTGCCTCGTTCTATGCGCTCCAGAGCTTTTTGATGTCGAGCGTCGCTGAGCGTCTCAATCTGCGCCTGCGCAACCGCATCGCGCAAAAGCTCAACCGTCTGCCGCTCGCCTATTTTGACGCGCATCGTCCCGGCGAGGTCGTCAGCCGCGCGACCAACGACCTGGACAAGATGTCCGAGAGCATGCAGCGCGGATTGCTGCAGCTGCTCGTGTCGATCGGCACGGTTGTTGGTGCTGTGAGCGTGATGTTCGTGTTCAGCGTGCAGCTTACGCTCGTCTTTCTGTTCTTTACGGCACTGTCGCTGCTGGTGACGAAGGTCGTCTCGCGCCGCACACACGATGTGACGGGCGAGCGCCAGGAGTGGGTGTCCAAGATTACGAGTGCGGTCGAGGAAGGCTATTCGGGCCGTCTGGTGATCCGCGCGTTTAACCGCGAACGCCAAAGTTCTGCCGAGGTGCACCAGGCCTCGGGCGAGCTGGCACGCGTGAGTGCCAAGGCCGACTTTATGATCAATGCCGTCGGCCCTGCGGTGCGCTTTATCGGCCGTTTGGCGCAGATCGTGATCGCGCTGGTGGGCTGCAGCATGCTGGTTGCCGGTCACATGACCGTCGGCGTGTTCCAGGCGTTCTTCCAGTTTATCTACGAGGCGTCCGAACCCATGACGCAGCTGTCGTTTACCTTCAACTCGCTGCAGAGCGCGTTGGCGAGTGCGGAGCGCGTGTTCGACCTGCTCGATGAGCCCGAGATGGAGGCCGATCCGCTGCCGGACGAGGCCGCCAAGCTGCCGGGTCGCGTTGAGGGTCGCGTCTCCTTTGAGCACGTGCGCTTTGGTTATTCGCCCGACAAGCCGCTTATGCACGACGTGTCGTTTACCGCCGAGCCGGGCCAGAAGATTGCCGTGGTGGGAACCACGGGCGCGGGCAAGACGACGCTCATCAACCTGCTCATGCGCTTCTACGAGATTGACGGCGGGCGTATTACGCTCGACGGCGTGGATACGAGCCGCATGGACCGCGGCGAGCTACGGCAGCAGTTTGGCATGGTGCTGCAGGACGCCTGGCTGTTCGATGGCACGATTGCCGAAAACATCGCCTACGGCTGTCCCGAGGCGACGCGTGAGGAGATCGTGGCGGCTGCGCGCGCCGCGCAGGTCGATTTCTTTGTGCGCACCATGCCGCAGGGCTATGACACGCGCGTGGCCAACGATGCCGAAAGCATCAGCCAGGGCCAGCGTCAGCTGCTGACCATCGCACGCGTGCTGCTCAATAACCCGGCGATTCTCATCCTGGACGAGGCGACCTCAAGCGTGGATACGCGTACCGAGCTTGCCATCGGTCGTGCCATGGACGCGCTCATGCGCGGGCGCACGAGCTTTGTGATCGCGCACCGCCTGTCGACGATCGTGGACGCCGACCTGATCTTGGTCATGGATCACGGCAACATTATCGAGCAGGGCACGCATAAGGAGCTGCTGGCTGCCGAGGGTGCCTACGCCGACCTCTATCTGAGCCAGTTCGCATAATGTGACAAAGGGACAGTCTCTTTGCCACATCACAAATAAGGCGCGCCGGGGATGAATTCCCTGGCGCGCCTTTGCGTTGATGCCGATGTCGTTTTGTGCCGCTTGCGTTCCTAGCGTTCGTCCACGAGCTTGGCGACGAGGGCCTTGAGCTCGGCCACCTCTCGCTCGAGTTCCTTGACGCGGCGGGCATTCTCGGTGATGCCCTGGCGGTTGAGGGCGGACTGCTCGGCGGCGTCATCGGGCATGTACTCGCGATGCTGCTTGGCGTCGAAACTCTCCTCGAACACACGGCAGCCGTTGCGCTTGATGATGCGTCCCGGCACGCCCACGACGGTGCAGTTGTCGGGGACGTCCTTAACGACGACCGAGTTGCCGCCGATCTTGACGTTGTTGCCGATGCGGATGTTGCCGAGCACCTTGGCGCCCGTGCCCACCGTGACATTGTTGCCCAGGGTGGGGTGACGCTTGCCGGTCTCGTTGCCGGTGCCGCCGAGCGTGACGCCCTGGTAGAGCACACAGTTGTCGCCCACAATGGTGGTCTCGCCGATGACGACGCCCATGGCGTGGTCGATAAAGAAGTGCTTGCCAATCTGCGCGGCAGGGTGAATCTCGACGCCGGTGATGTGGCGGGTGATTTGCGAGAGCACGCGGGCGAGCGAGCGATGACCGTGCTCCCACAGCCAGTGCTCGGGCACGTGGTTCCACTTGGCGTGCAGGCCAGGATAGGAAAGAAAGATGACCAGACCGTTTTGCGCGGCGGGGTCCTGCGCCTGGACGGTCTTGATGTCCTCGCGAATGGTATTGATAAAGCTCACCGGCCGCCCTCCCTTAGCGCCATGGCAATGCGATTCAATAAAGTATAGCGATTCGCTAGGGATTAAAAAGGACAATCTTGGCGGCTTTGCGCTACAAGTGTCAGTTATGCAAACTTGCTGGTAATGGAGTCATGCTTTTGTGGGGTTGCGCACGAGGGGGCACCGCAACCGTATACTGGTCAACTTGGACGTATCCGCGCCCACAACTGAGAGGTTTTACTTCATGGGTTTCATCAATTTTATTGCCGAGCTGCTTAAGGACCCGCGCACCGCGATCGCCAGCTGGATCGCCGCCGGCCCGCTTATGGCCTACGGCTGCGTGTTCCTGATCATCTTTATCGAGACGGGCGTGGTGTTCTTCCCATTCCTTCCCGGTGATTCGCTGCTGTTCGCCTCGGGTTTCTTTGCCCACAACGGTGGCTTTAACATCGTGGCGCTTCTGGCCACCGCATGGGCCGCTGCCATTTTGGGCGATCAGTGCAACTTTATGATCGGTCACTTCTTTGGCCGCAAGATCATCGCTTCGGGCAAGGTCAAGGCCATGACGCCCGAGCGCATCAAAAAGTCCGAGGACTTCTTGGACAAGTGGGGTCACCTGGCCATCTTCCTGGGTCGCTTCTTCCCGTTTATCCGCACCTTTGTGCCCTTTATCGCTGGCATGGGCGGCATGCACTGGCGCAACTTTGTCGTCTTTAACGTGCTGGGCGGCATTACCTGGTCGACGGTCTTTACGCTGCTGGGCTACTTCTTTGGCGGCATTCCCTTTGTGCAAGAGCACTTTGAGCTGCTGATTATCGGCATCGTTGCCGTGTCGATCATCCCGACCGTGGTCGGTCTGGTTAAGGCCAAGCTGGGTAAATAGAACGCCTAGCTCGAGCCAGCGCGCAGACCGTACAGTTGAGGCCCGTCACCGCTTACGGTGGCGGGCCTTTTTGCTTCGGTCAAATGAAAATACTTTACTTAGTTAAAGAAAAGCGTTTTATCAGACGCGTGTGGGGAGTACAATCTCGTGCATGCGAATCGACGTGCCATCGGCTTTGATGCTGCTCGCGTGTCCCGTCCGGCTCTACGCTCCGGGCGTGCGACGTTGCGACGCGGTCGGCCTCGGTCCTTGCGTGCGGGTTCGCGAGTATGCAACTGTGTATGTAAGGAGCGACATATGACTGTCGAGAAGAAGGATATCGATTGGGGTAGCCTCGGCTTTGGCTACATGAAGACCGATTACAGCTACGAGGCTCATTGGAAGGATGGCGAGTGGGACGAGGGCGGCCTGACCACCGACCACACCCTGCATGTCTCCGAGTGCGGCGGTATCTTCCATTACTGCCAGGAGGTCTTTGAGGGCCTGAAGGCCTACACCGCCGAGGACGGCAGCATCGTCTGCTTCCGTCCCGACATGAACGCTGAGCGTATGTATAACTCTGCCCAGCGCCTCGAGATGCCCCCGTTTCCCAAGGACAAGTTCGTTGAGGCCGTCAAGCAGGTCGTTTCTGCCAACGCCGCCTGGGTTCCGCCCTTCGGTTCCGGCGCGACCCTGTACGTGCGTCCGTTTATGATCGGCTCCGGTGACGTGATCGGCGTGGCTCCCGCTCCTGAGTACACGTTCCGCATTCTCGTGACCCCGGTCGGTCCGTACTTTAAGGGCGGCCTCAAGCCCGTCAAGCTGCGCGTTTCCGAGTATGACCGTGCTGCACCGCACGGCACCGGCAACATCAAGGCCGGCCTGAACTACGCCATGTCCCTTAAGCCCACGATGGAGGCCCATCGCGAGGGCTATGCCGAGAACCTGTATCTCGACTCCGAGTCCCGCACCTATGTCGAGGAGACCGGTGGCGCCAACGTCCTGTTCGTGAAAGAGGATGGCACGCTCGTCGTTCCGCAGTCGCACACCGACTCCATCCTGCCCTCTATCACCCGTCGTTCGCTCGTTCAGGTTGCTCAGGACCTGGGCATGACCGTTGACCAGCGCCCCGTCGAGTGGGCCGAGGTCAAGGCCGGCACCTTTGTGGAGTGCGGCCTGTGCGGCACCGCTGCCGTCATCTCTCCGGTTGGCGAAATCGACAACAAGGTTTACGGCGCCGACGAGACCGTGACCTTCCCGGCTGGATACACCGAGATCGGCCCTGTGATGAAGAAGCTTCGCGAGACCCTGACTGGTATCCAGTCTGGTGCTGTCGAGGACAAGCACAACTGGGTTTACACCGTCGCGTAATTTGTCTTACCTATCCGGGCAGAGAACAAGTTCCCTCCCGGCGCGTCCTCGGACATGCAAGAAGCCCTCGCTGCGCACTTCGTGCGGCGAGGGCTTCTTGCGTCCTGCGGAGTGCGCCGGGAGGGAACTTGTTCTCTGCCCTGCGGGTTCGGCGATGTCACAACGGGCAATGATTAATCTGAATAAAGATGGTGCGCGGGGTCGCGCGCGCAGACATGGTGTAAGAGTGTCCTGAGGTCCGTCGCTGCAAGTCCCGATGTTACTCCTTCTTGAGGCCGTGCTTCTCGACTATCTCGTCCACTATCTCCCTGGCGCGCCGCCCGAGCGCG
>NZ_JAHONA010000049.1 GCF_019131995.1 Collinsella aerofaciens
CGGGCTCTCCCGACGGGAAACGAAAAAGCCCGGTTTCAAACCGGGCTCGAACGAACATGCCTATTGACAATGGCTTTCTCATATTACAAAACGGTCCCCTTGCGAGGACCGTTTCCAATTCAGTGGTGGGCGATGAGGGATTCGAACCCCCAGCCTTGTGCGTGTAAAGCACCTGCGCTAACCGTTGCGCCAATCGCCCGTGCGGAGAGAGTATAGCAAAACAATCGCCTCATTCATCTCATATCCATTAAAGGTAACTGGCACGTGTCGCAGCGGAGCTGATTCAGTTGAGATTGCCTGAACATTCCGCCCCTCTTTACGCCCTCGGGTATACTCAAAAGCTACTGATTCGATTTGATGCCCAGCAACAGCAGAGGGGATAGTATATGTGCGGTTTTGTCGGTTTTGTCGGTGGGACGGATAACCAATCCGAGGTGCTCACCAAGATGATGGACCGCATCGTCCATCGCGGTCCCGACATGGGCGGTCAGTTTATCGACGGCCGCGTTGCCCTCGGCTTCCGCCGCTTGTCGATCCTCGACCTGACCGAGGCCGGCGCTCAGCCCATGGCCAATGAGGACGGCAGCGTCGTCATTGTCTTCAACGGCGAGATCTACAACTTCCAAGAACTCCGTTCCGAGCTCGAGGCCAAGGGCTACAAGTTCCACTGCGGCGCCGACACCGAGAGCCTCCTGCACGGCTACGAGGAGTGGGGCGAGGCCGTACTCGATCGTCTGCGCGGTATGTACGCCTTCGTCATCTGGGACAAAAAGAAGAACAAGCTTTTTGGCGCCCGCGACATCTTTGGCATCAAGCCGCTCTACTACTATCCCATGGCCGATGCGGGCGACGGCGCTCCGGGCGTGCTCTTTGGTTCCGAGATCAAGAGCTTCCTGGACTACCCGCACTTCCACAAGGCGGTCAACAAAAAGGCTCTGCGTCCGTACATGACGCTGCAGTATTCGGCGACTGAGGAGACCTTCTTCGAGGGTGTCTACAAGCTGCCGCCGGCGCACTACTTTACCGTCGATATTCCGACCGGCAAGATGAACATCGAGCGCTACTGGGATTGCGATTACTCTGCCGTCGAGAAGCCGTTCGAAGAGTATGTCGATGAGCTGGACGAGGTCGTGCACGAGAGTGTCGAGGCCCATCGCATCGCCGACGTCAAGGTCGCGTCGTTCCTCTCCGGTGGCGTCGACTCCAGCTACATCGCCGCTTGCCTCATGCCCGACAAGACCTTCTCGGTGGGCTTTGACTACAAGAACTTCAACGAGACCAACTACGCCAAGGAGCTTTCCGATAAGCTCGGCGTCGAGAACGTTCGCAAGATGATTACCGCCGACGAGTTCTTCGGTGCGCTCGAGGACATCCAGTATCACATGGACGAGCCGCAGTCCAACCTGTCTTCCGTGCCGCTGTGGTTCTTGGCCGAGATGGCCCGCAAGGACGTTACCGTCGTGCTTTCGGGCGAAGGCGCCGACGAGCTCTTTGGCGGCTACGCCTACTACGAGGACACGGTCCCGGTGCGCAAGTACAAAAAGATGGTGCCGCTGCCCATCCGTCGCGCGCTCGGTAACCTGGCGCTGCATATGCCGTACTTCAAGGGACATAACTTCCTGGTCAAAGGTGCCGAGATCCCCGAGAAGTCGTTCCTGGGACAGGCTCTGGTATGGCCGGAGCGCGAGGTCGACGGCGTGCTCAAGCCCGAGTACAACACCGGCGATGGCGCCTTTGAGCTCGCTGCACCCATCTACGCACGCGTGAAGGGTCAGCCCGAACTGGTCAAGAAGCAGTACCTGGACATGAACATGTGGCTCCCGGGCGACATTCTGCTCAAGGCCGACAAGATGTGCATGGCGCACTCGCTGGAGCTGCGCGTGCCCTTCCTGGACCGCAAAGTCATGGAGTTCGCCGAGCACATTCCCGACCGCTACCGCATCAACGAGAACGGCAACAAACAGGTACTCCGCCACGCTGCCAACAAGTCGCTGCCCGATGAGTGGGCCACCCGTCCCAAGGTGGGCTTCCCGGTGCCGATTGTCTACTGGCTGCGCGAGCAAAAGTGGTACGACTATGTCAAGGAGTACTTCACCGCGCCGTGGGCAAGCGAGTTCTTCAATACCGACGAGCTCATGCACCTGCTCGATCTGCACTTTGCGGGCAAGGGCGATTTCCAGCGCAAGATCTATACGCCGCTCGTGTTCCTAGTGTGGTACAAGCGCTTCTTTATCGACGAGGACCAGCCCGCTGTTCAGGCTGCCTAGCCTCGGCTTACGAACGCCTGCGCGTAACGGCTCCTCCGGGAGCCGTTTTTGCGTGGGTGCGTTTCAGTTACTATAAAACCGTCCCTGCCAAATGGCTGAGAAAGGTGAAAGATGCACCATTCGGATTCCGCGACCGTGACCACGGTCGATACGCTTGCCAAGCTTCTCGATGTGTGCGGCGAGCTGCGCGCATCAGAGCAGGTTGACGAGCGCGCCGTGACCGGCTGCTCGTTTGATTCGCGCGCGGTCTCGGCAGGTGACGTATTCTTTTGCAAAGGTGCTGCCTTTAAGCCCGCGTTTTTGAGCATGGCGCTCGATGCGGGCGCCGTCGCATTTGTGTGCGAGGAGTCGCTGGTCGAGTCTCTGGAGCCGCTGGCGCAGGAGAGCGGTGCTGCGATGCTGGTTGTTGATAGTGTTCGCACGGCCATGGCCCTGTTGCCGCCGGAGGTCTACGACCGTCCCGACCACGACGTCAAGATCGTGGGCATCACCGGCACCAAGGGAAAGACCACGGCCGCTTTTATGCTCCAGTCCATCATCAAGGCGGCGGGCGAGTCCTGCGGCATGATCGGCTCGGTGAGTACCGACGATGGTATCGAGTGCTACGAGAGCACCAACACCACGCCCGAGGCCCCCGAGGTTTGGCGCCATATCGCCAACTGCCGCACGTCCGGTCGCCAGTCCATGGTCATGGAGGTCTCGAGCCAGGCGCTCAAGTACCAACGCGTCGAGAATCTGCCGTTTGACGTGGCGTGCTTCCTCAACATCGGCCGCGACCACATCTCGCCGATCGAACACCCCACGTTTGAGGATTATTTTGAGAGCAAGCTTAGGATCTTTGACCAGGCAAAGACCGCCGTGGTGAATCTGGGCACCGATGAGGTTGACCGTGTGCTAGAGGCAGCGTCGACGGCCGAGCGCTTGGTGACCGTTGGCGTCGAGCATCCCGAGGCAAGCCTGTGGGCGAGCGATGTCCGCATGCTCGGCTTTAACATCGAGTTCAACTTGCACGGCATGAGCGCCGACGAGCCCGAGGCGGGGGAGAAGGTCCTGCTGGGTATCGCGGGCGACTTTAACGTGGAAAACGCGCTGGTCGCTATCGCCGCTGCGCGCGAGATCGGCATCGGTATCGAGGCTATCAAGAAGGGCCTCTCCAAACTGCGTGTGCCGGGCCGCATGGAGGTCGTGGAGTCGAAGGACGGCCGCGTGATCTGCGTCGTTGACTATGCGCACAACCAGCTTTCGTTCCGTTCGCTTTTCTCGTCGGTCAAGCGCGCGTTTCCCGCTAGCCCCGTCATTGCGCTGTTTGGCGCCGCCGGCGGCAAGGCGCAGGAGCGCCGCGAGCAATTGCCACGCGAGGCCGCACCGTATTCCGACCTGATGATCTTTACGAACGAGGATCCAGCTCACGAGGACCCGATGAAGGTCTGTCGCGAGCTTGCCGAGCATGTTCCCGACGATACGCCGAACAAGATCATCCTCGACCGCGAAGCCGCTGTGCATGCGGCGTTCAAGGCGGCGCGCGAGGAGTACGTCAACCCCGATGCTCCCACCATTGTCTTGCTGCTGGCAAAGGGTGACGAGGAGCTCATGCACGTGGGCGACGAGTTCGTGCCCATCGAGAGCGACCTTTCGCTGGCCAATCGCCTGATCGATGTTACCCAGTTTGACTAATGAACCATGATGGCGGCGGCGCCCTGAGTGCGCTGTCGCCATAAGCGTGTTCCCTCAATCAAAACATGCCGTCCAAGTCCAAACCCTTCTACGTAAACGGAGTAACCATGTCCCACAATACCCTGCCGACCGTCGCTGAGCTTTCGGGCGAGATGCGCGAGCGCTTGGCCAAGGTCAAGTACGTCTTTACCGACCTGGATGCCACGATGCTTGCACCCGGCTCGTGCGTGCTGCGCGACAACGACGGCAACCCCTCGACCAAACTCGTCGAGGCCGTCGTGGCGCTCGCTCGCGCTGGTATTCAGGTGGTTCCCACCTCGGGCCGCAACCGCACCATGATCCACGAGGACGCGCGCGTGCTCGGCCTCAACTCCTACATTGGTGAGATGGGCGGCCTGGTTATGTACGACCTCAAAGCCAACGATTGGGAGTATCTGACCGGTGACATGCCTTACGACCCCGCCTGTGGCTTCACGCCGCACCAGGTGATCGAGCAGACCGGCGTGTGCGAGAAGATCCTTGCCCGCTGGCCGCACAAGATCGAGTACCACAACGACATGTCGACCGGCTACAAATACCGTGAGGTCACCGTCGGCATGCGCGGCGATGTGCCCGACGATGAGGTCCAGGCCATCCTGGACGAGGCCGGCTGCGGTCTGATCTGGGCTTGCAACGGCCATCTGACTCACCTGTCCAAGCCGACGACGCTCGAGCTCGATCGCGTCGAGGACGGTCGCGCATTCAACATCAACCCCGCGGGCCTCAACAAAGGCGTCGCCATTGCGCGCTTCTGCGAGCACCTGGGGATCGAGCGCGAGGAGACGTTGGCGCTCGGCGATTCCGAGTCCGACTTCTACATGGCCGATCACGTGGGCACGTTCTGCCTGGTCGAGAATGGCCTGACGAGCGCCGGCGCGCTCGAGTTCCTGGCTGCTTGCGAGAACGCTTTCGTTACGCGCGGCAAAATTGTCGACGGTTGGGCGGCGACGGCAGAGCTGCTGGTCGCGGCGCGTTCGTAGCGCGGCGTCGCCGCACGTGGACATGTCTTTTCGAGAGAGACTGGTGAGGTAATGTCCGATATCGAGAATCCGGCAGGCGACACGCGCCCGATTGGCGTGTTCGATTCTGGTTTGGGCGGTCTGACGGTTGCGCGCGCGATTGCGACGGCGTTGCCGCACGAGTCCGTCTACTACTTTGGCGACACCAAGCGCTGCCCCTACGGCACGCGCACCGAGGATGAGGTGCGCTCGTTTGCGCTGCAGGCGGGTCGTTGGCTTTCGAAGCACGACGTCAAGATTATGGTCATCGCCTGCAACACGGCGACCGCTGCGGCCTTGCGTTTGGCCCAGCAGGTGCTCGACGTTCCCGTGATCGGCGTGATTGCGCCGGGTGCCCGTGCAGCAATCAACAGCACGCGTACGCGTCGCGTGGGCGTGCTCGCCACCAACCTCACCATTCGCTCGGGCGCCTACACGCGCGCCATTCAGGATCTAGATGCCGGCGTCGATGTATACGGCTGTCCTGCCTCGAGCTTTGTCGAGGTTGTCGAACACGAGCTCGCCTCGGGTGCACATCTGCAGGAACAGTGGCTTGAGAACGAGGATATCTTCGATACGCCTGCCGTGCGCGCGCTGGTGGGTGCCACGGTTGAGCCGCTGCGCGACCACGGTATCGATACCGTGGTGCTCGGCTGTACGCATTTCCCGCTGTTGGTGGGACCTATCCGCCATGCGCTGGGGCCTGGGGTGCGCGTCGTGAGTTCCGCCGAGGAGACCACGCGCGAGCTGACCGATATCCTCACGCGCCGCGAGCAGCTGGCGGGCGACGCCGCCGAGCCGCAGCATCGTTTTGCCACGACGGCTGATAACATTGCCGAGTTTGCGGTGGCGGGCAGCTTTATCTTTGGTCAGCCGCTCAAGAGCATTGAGCATATCGATATCGACGAACTGAAATAGATATAGGGTCGCCGACCAAAGGCTCACGTTCACCTTTTGCCGAAAGGATTTTTCCATGGAGTATATGCAGGTCAACCGCGCCAACGGCCGCGCCGCCGATGAGCTGCGCCCCATCAAACTGACTCGCGGCGTCATGAAGCACGCCCACGGCTCGTGTTTGGCCGAGTTCGGTGACACGCGCGTGCTGTGCGCCGCCACTATCGAGGAGGGCGTGCCGGGCTGGCGAAAGGGAGCTAAGGCCGGCTGGGTGACCGCGGAATACGCCATGCTGCCGGCGTCGACCGGCAAGCGCTGCAAGCGCGAACACGCCAACCGCAAGGGTCGCTCCATGGAGATCGAGCGCCTCATTGGCCGCAGCCTGCGTACCGTCGTCAACATGAAGGCGCTCGGCGAGTACACCGTCACCGTCGACTGCGATGTGATTCAGGCCGATGGCGGCACGCGTACAGCGAGCATCACCGGCGCCTGGGTGGCGCTGCACGACGCCCTCGCCATGTGGGTCGAGGCGGGCAAGATCGAACGCATCCCGCTTATCGGCCAGGTGGCTGCCATCTCCATGGGCGTTGTCGACGGCAATACTCTGCTTGACCTCGATTATTCGGAGGACAGCCATGCCGAGGTCGACATGAACCTCGTCGCCACCGACACCGGCGAGATGATCGAGCTCCAGGGCACCGGCGAGCAGGCGCCCTTTGACCGCAAACGCCTCAACGCCCTGCTCGACCTGGGCGACAAGGGTATCGCCGAGCTCATCGAGCTTCAGCGCCAAGCCATCGCCTAACCTGCCAAAAGGGACGGGTTTATTTTGGTAGGTTTTATCTGCGGAGACGTCTAGACACAAGACTGCCGTTGATTGAGAGGGGAGAGGCAGAGGCCCTCGTCGCCCTCGGCGCGGCATTGCTATAGAGACAAGGAGGCCACTCATGGCACTTGAGAAGATCGACATTGACACTCTCGACCCGGCGGCGACCATCGTCGTGGCAACGGGCAACGCCCATAAGCTCACCGAGATCGAGGCCATTTTGGGCAAGGTCATGCCCGAGGTGCGCTTTGTGGCGCTCGGCCAGCTGGGCGATTTTGAGGACCCCGAGGAAAACGGCACGACGTTTTTGGAGAACGCCATCATCAAGGCGCAGGCTGCGGTTGAGGAGACGGGGCTTATGGCCATCGCCGACGATTCCGGCCTGGTCGTCGACGCGCTGGACGGCGAGCCCGGTGTGTATAGTGCGCGCTATGCGGGCGTGCACGGCGACGATGCCGCCAACAATGCAAAGCTGCTCGTTAACCTGGAAGGCGTGGCGGACGAGGATCGCACCGCGCGCTTTATGAGCGTCGTTGCGCTCATCGACACGGATGGTCTGGTTACCTATGGCGAGGGCGCCTGCGAGGGCGTTATCGCGCACGAGGGCCGCGGCGACCATGGTTTTGGCTACGACCCGCTGTTCCTGCCGGTCGACACGCCGGGCAAGACCATGGCCGAGCTGACGGCGGACGAGAAGAACGCCATCAGCCATCGTTTCCACGCGCTCGAGCATCTGTCCGCCAAGCTGACGGGCGAGGAGTAGACCGTGCGTGCGGTGGTGCAGCGCGTGCTCAACGCCGGCGTGACGGTCGACGGCGAGTGCGTGGGCCGCATTGGACGCGGCTACCTGGTGCTGCTGGGTGTGGGCCATGGCGATACGCGTGCCGAGGCCGACAAGCTGTGGGGCAAGCTCCGCGGGCTGCGTATCAACGAGGACGAGAACGGCAAGACCAACCTGGCACTTGCCGATGTCGACGGCGAGGTGCTCGTGGTGTCGCAGTTCACGCTGTTTGCCGACTGCCGCCACGGCCGCCGTCCGTCGTTTACGGATGCCGGCGCCCCCGATGTCGCCAACGAGCTCTACGAGTACTTCTTGACGCTTGTGCGCGAGGACGTCGAGCAAGTAGCACATGGCATCTTCGGCGCCGATATGAAAGTCGATCTTGTCAACGACGGTCCGTTCACCATCGTCTTGGACACCGATAGTCTGTAAGTAGTCAATTTGGGACCGGGCTTTTTAAGCTGGTTGATTTCCGATCTCAGCCGAACACATTGAGCAAATAGGCCATTCCCGCAGCTAGCTGAACGCCCCCGCGGCCCCTCCTGGGGTCCGGGGGCGCCGTTTTCCCAGTTGATGGAACGGTGGAGATGTGTTTCGATGGGTCCGGTGGCCATGCTCCGCCCGCCGCCCGGCACCTCTTCCCAGACTCAGCCGGACGGCCGGTCCGTCTATTCCGTTT
>NZ_JAHONA010000004.1 GCF_019131995.1 Collinsella aerofaciens
CATCCAAAGATGTCGAAAAATGTCGACTTTGGATGCTGGTGTACATGTTTGGGTCGTATGGGTTGGGGCCCTGGACGGACAGAGCGTGCGTACTAGAGCAGGTTTTCCTGCACCCACGCGATGATGTCGCTCGATTCGTAGAGTGGTTTGCCGTCGATGAACAGGCAGGGAACCTGGCGTTTTCCGCCGACGGCGATGAGTGTCTGTTCGGCATCGGAATCGGTCGAGATATTGCGCTCGGGAATGGTCACGCCGTTATCGGCCAAAAAGTGCTTGACCTTTAAGCAATACGGGCAGCCGGTCATAACGTACAGCGCGAGCTCGTGATTAGTAGCCATAGGTCTCCAATCGGTTGAGGTTTTGATTGAAATACCCAAAGCCGCCGCGGTCTATGCGCGCGTCAACGAAGACTCGATGGCCTGGACCAGAAACGCCGTGGCTCCGGTGGCGCAGGGCTTGTCGTAGTAGTCAACAAAGCGCTGGTCGGCAAGATAACCGTGGGCGAGGCCCAGGTACGCCTCGTCTTGGGGCTCGCATCCCCAGTTGAGAGCAATCCAGCGACGATGCATCGCGACAAGCTTACGAGCCTCGTTGCTCTCTGGGTCGCCAATGCCCATGGCAATTGAGAGCTGGCCCAGAATAGCGCGTTCAAGTTCCTTCATGTCGTTCCATGTCTCGGGGTCCATGTCCAGCAACGCTTCGTTTGCTGCATCGATAGCCTCATCGCCGTAGCGCGCCCGCGCCTCGGCACCGTAGCGCGCCTCGTTTTCCTGCATGGTGCGCCAGCGCTCCAGTTGCGGCAGGACGGCGCCCATGAGCGAGACGGCTTCGTCGAGCGACATGCCGGTGTTTTGTGCCAGGCGCGGGGCACAATCCTCAATCATTGCCTCCATGGTGGTGTCATAGGTGTACTTGCCGTGGTCGTAGCACCACTTGCAGTAATGATCGGTCGCGGTGCCCGTGGCATCGGTGCCGCAGTCGTCGGGCGTGAGTATCATGCCGCAGCTCTGGCAATAGTGCTCAGGCATTTCGAGCAGGTGGGACAGCGGTTCTCCGGTTACGGCGGCGATGAGCTTCATCATGTCGATGCCCGGTGTGACCTCGCCGCGCTCCCACCGGCTGATGGCCTGGCGTGTGACGAAGAGCTTAGCGGCAAGCTGCTCTTGGGTAAGGTGATGGGCGCGACGGACAGCAATGAGCTTTTCTGCAAAGGCCATAGCGGCTCCTTTCTGCTGGTTGATGGCTTAAGCATACGCGGCGGCAGGCGCCCTTCCAAGCAACCGTTGGTTGCACGACGGGGGACCGCGGCGAAGAATTGCGCGCAACGCCCCACGCCTCCATGCCGTACAATGACCGGCATGGAACCTATCGCACGCATACATACCGACCTGCCGCAGAAGTTCGGCATTCCGCGCAACAGCTTTTTGGCGCCCCATCTGCAGGGACGCATTGTCTTTGAGCCGGAATTTGCCTCCAATGCAGCGGTTGAGGGCCTGGACTCCTTCTCTCACCTGTGGCTGCTGTGGCGCTTCGAAAACGGAACGCCCGGCGGCACGGCTAAGGATATTGCCGTCGACGCTAAAACGCAGGACAGGTCCGGCACCAACGCAAAATGGTCGAAAACCGTGCGCCCGCCGCGTCTGGGCGGAGCCGAACGTGTGGGAGTGTTTGCCACGCGCAGTCCGTTTCGCCCTAATCCCATCGGGCTCACCTGCGTCAAGCTTGATCGTGTCGAGCTCACCGACGATGGCCCCATCATCCATGTGTTGGGGGCCGACCTGCGCGACGGTACGCCCATCTACGACATCAAGCCCTACATTCCGTTTGCGGACTGCCACCCGGATGCGACCGGAGGCTGGATCGAGGATGCTCCGTGGCAAGAGCTCGATGTTGAGTTTCCGCAAGCACTGCAGGATATGGTCCCGCCCGCAAAGCTCCTCGGCTTGGTCGAGGTCCTTCGCCAAGACCCGCGCCGCGCGGGCAGCAAGCACGAGCCACACCGCGTCTATCATCTGGCTTACGCCGGGCTCGACATATCGTTTACGGTCGATGAAACCCAGCTAACCGTAGTTGCCGTCAACGACGCGCAAGACTAACCAGCCATTCGTTCGCACCCGTCAAATTAAGCGCCAAACCCCGCGCCAAAACCGCCCACGCTGGTGGACAATAACGCCTACCAAAACAATCAACTTTGCACGGGAGTCCAGCATGAAATACGACTTCACTTCAATCATCGACCGCCACGGCATGGACGCCATCGCCGTTGACTCTTGGGGCGAGATCCCCGGTATGGCTCCGAACGCACCCGACGAGGGCTTCGACCGCATTCCCATGTGGGTGGCCGATATGAACTTTGCCACGGTGCCCACGGTCCGGGAACACATCATTCAGCGCGCCCAGCACCCCATGTTTGGCTATTTCAATCCGCGCCCCGAGTACTTTGACCGCATCATCGAATGGCAGAGCCGCCGCAATGGCGTCGAGTGCCTGCGCCCTGAACATATCGGCTACGAAAACGGCGTGCTGGGCGGTGTCGTGTCGACACTGCGCGCGTATGTCCAGCCGGGCGATGCGGTGCTGGTCCACAGCCCCACCTACATCGGCTTTACCAAGTCCATCGAAGCCGCGGGCTATCGTATTGTCCACAGCCCGCTTAAGCTCGATGACCAGGGCGTGTGGCGCATGGACTTTGAGGACATGGAGCGCAAACTCGCCCAAAACCACATCCATGCCGCGGTGTTCTGCTCGCCGCACAATCCCTGCGGCCGCGTATGGGAGCGCGACGAGATCGAGCGCGCCATGGACATCTATCGCCAGCACGATTGCGTGGTGATCTCGGACGAGATTTGGTCCGATATCATCCTGCCGGGACACAAGCATATTCCGACGCAGTCGGTGAGCGAGGATGCCCGCATGCGCACGGTTGCCCTCTATGCGCCGAGCAAGACGTTTAACCTGGCGGGTCTGGTCGGCAGCTACCACATTATCTACAACGAGACGCTGCGCGACCGCGTGTGCGCCGTGTCTAGCAAGACCCACTACAACGAGATGAACGTCCTCTCCATGCATGCGCTTATCGGTGCCTACCAGCCGCAAGGCTACGAGTGGGTTGATGAGCTCAACCAGGTGCTTGCCGGCAATATCGAGTACTTCTGCGATTACGTGGACGAGCATTTTGAGGGCGTGAGCTATTCGCGTCCGCAGGGCACCTACATGGTGTTTCTGGACTGCACCGAGTGGTGCCGCGAGCATGGCCGCGATATTCAGTGGTTACTCGACGAGGGGGCGCGCGTGGGCGTGGGGTATCAGGACGGCCGCCCGTTCCACGGACCCTGCCACATTCGCGTGAATCTGGCGCTGCCGCTTTCACGCGTAAGGGAGGCGTGCGACCGCCTAGACCGCTACGTTTTTAATGCACGGTAAGTGTGCGCTGCATGCGGGGCCTTCTGCCAAGTCGGCTAGAAGGCCCCGCATGGTAAAACGTCTGTAACCATTGGGCGCTCGAGTGGTTTCATTTGCTATTATTTTTTAGCATTTCAGTCTGTGAATAGGATCTTCTGGAGCTCGATGAAAAGACCCCGTCGCTCAGTTGTCATATCGTTGTTTGTTGCGCTTGCAGCAGCGTGTGCCTTTGTCGTAGCGATAGCCGGCTGCTCCGAGTCGAATGGCAGGGCCTCGACGTCTGCATTAGAAGAACTGGACGCCTCGCAAGTCAAAGACGACGACCTTAAGACGCTCAACGTCGGCAGCGACCTCTATCCACCGTTTGTGTATACCGACGAGTACGGCGATATTGTTGGCCTGGATGTCGAGATATTAACCGAGGCTTTGGCCCGCATTGGTTACAAGCCAAAATACCAGCTGATCGATTGGGAAAAGAAGAAAGAGCTGCTGGCGAGCGGCGAACTCGATTGTGTCATGGGCAGCTTTAGCATGACGGGTCGCGAAAACGAGTATCGTTGGGCCGGTCCGTACCTTGCGAGCCGCCAGGTGGTCGCGGTCGATCCCGAGAGCGATATCTATACGCTTGCCGATCTTGAGGATAAGATCGTGGCGGTTCAGTCCACCACCAAGCCTGAGGGCATTTTGCTCAATCGCACAAATGAAAACGTTCCGCAGATCAAGGAGCTCTATTGCTTTTCGGACCGTTCGTGCCTGAACCCGGCGCTCGTCGAGGGCCTGGTCGACGCCATCGCCGCGCATGAGTCCTTGCTGCTCACCTACGAAAAAGACTATGGCGTAACGTATCGCATTTTGGATGAGCCGCTGCTAGAGGTTGGTTTGGGCACCGCTTTCGATATCAACGATACGCGCGGCATCGACGTCAAGCTCACTCATGCCTACCAAGAAATGCTTGCCGATGGCACCATGGAACGCCTAGTGTCAAAGTACTTTGATGACCCTTCGCCATTTTTGAATGTGGAGGGCCTGTCATGATCGATGCGCTCGACCAGGCCGCTCAGGAGCGGGGCAATCGTTCGGCAGGGGTATGGCTCCTTGTCGCTCTGCTGGGGATAGCGCTCTCGGTTGCTGCCGGCATGATGAGCTACGGTTACATGACGGCCCAAGCCGAGCAGCGCTTTGCCGACGTTGTCGATTACGTGGCGACGCAGAGCCTTTCCTACGATGCATTCAACAGCGCCTATACGACCAAAAACCTGATTCGCGTTATGGAGATCGCCGGAGAGGCTGCCCGCGATATGGAGCGCGACGGTTCGGTGGATAGCGCCATGCTGGAGCAATATGCCGACCAGTTCAACGTGAGCACGCTGATCGTGACGGACGCATCGGGCAATTTGGTGTCCGAGTCCTCGACGGGCGATGTGGGCTACGAGTCGCTCGCTGCGTATCTCAAAGAATCACCCGTGCTGGAGGTGGCAACTCATCCGCTTAAGTCCTATACCGCCCGCATTACGCTTTCGGATGATTCGGTTGCAGACATTGGTTGCGTGACCCGGCGGGATGGCGAGGGTATCGTTATCGCGGTAAGGCATCAGAGCGCGAAGGCGGTTGCAAGCAATACGCTCAAACTGCAGAGTTTGCTCGAAGGCTATGAAACCATCGATAGCGGCAATATCGTGATCGAAAGCGACGGCAAGGTCGTTGCGGCCAATGCCGTTGAACCCACCATATTGGGCGTATTCGATCTGCCTGCAACGGATGTCTTCATTGTCGACGGTATTAAGGATCGATGCCTGGCTGGTAAGGTCAGATTGGTTAACGCCGACGGCGAGTGGTATTTGGGCACATTTGGAAAAGCGCACAAATTCTATGTGTACACCTATGCCTCGGCGCGGCGTTACTTTGAGGTTGTCGCGGCTGTTGCTGCCGGCGTGCTGGCGCTCTACAGCGGTGTTATAGCCGTTGTTGTGACGGTGCGTCGCCGCGCTGATCGCCGACGTTTGACGGACTTGCTGCAGCAGGAGCGCGACTATGGCGACAAGCTGGCAAAGGCGGCGCGTGAGGCCTCGTCCGCCAACTCGGCAAAGACGGAGTTTCTGCGTCGCATGAGCCACGATCTGCGCACGCCCATCAACGGCATTCGCGGCATGGTCGAGGTTGGCAATGCCAATGCGGACGATCTGCAAAAACAGACTGAGTGCCGCTCAAAAATCTGGACGGCATCGGGACTGCTGCTCGACCTTGCCAACGAGGCACTCGATATGAGTCGCCTGGAGAGCGGGCAGGTCGACCTGAACCTCGTGCCCATAAATTTGGTGGCCCTCAACTGTGAAGTGCGCGATATTCTGGAGCGCCAGGCCGAGGAGCGTCTGGTGACAATTATCTGCGACCAGCAGACGCTTGATCATCCCTATGCACGGGTGAGCGTGACGCACCTCAAGCGCTTGTTGCTCAATATTGCCGGCAATGCCGTCAAGTACAACCGCCAGGGCGGCTATGTCCGCCTGGTGTGCCGCGAGGTGGAGCCAGCGGATGGCGTCCCCGTCTATGAATACACGATCGCCGATAACGGTATTGGCATGAGCGAGGAGTTCCAACAGCACCTCTACGAGCCGTTTTGCCGCGAGGAGCAACAGGTGGAAGGCGCCTCATCGGGGACTGGCCTGGGCGCGCCTATCGCAAAACAGTTGGTCGAGCTTATGGGCGGAACCATGAGCTTTACGAGCGTCTTGGGGCAGGGGACGACGTTTACCATCCGTCTGCCGTTCGAGAAATGCAAACGCTCCGAGATTCCTCAGGCAGTTCGCGCGGATGCGGGCGATGGCGATGCGCTCCAGGGCTTGCGCGTTTTGCTCGTAGAGGATAACGATCTGAATGCCGAGATCGCGCAGTTTACGCTCGGCCGTGCCGGTGCCGTTGTGACGCATGCTAAGGATGGCGAGTCTGCCGTTGAGGCGTTTGCCGCGAGCGCACCGCACGAGTACGACGTGGTGTTGATGGACATCATGATGCCTGGCATCGATGGCCTTGAGGCCACGCGTCAGATTCGAGCACTCTATCGCGAGGATGCCGCGACCACGCCGATTATCGCCGTGAGTGCCAACGCCTTTGCCGACGACCGCAAGCTTTCGCGCGAGGCGGGCATGAACGCGCACCTGAGCAAGCCTGTGAGCTCGCAAGAGCTCGTCGAGGCGCTAGCGCACATTGCCGCCGACGCTTCATAAGCATATGGCCCGGTTCCAAGGTTGGTTGGAACCGGGCCATATTGCTATTTGCGAGACCTGCTGAGGGGCTTACTTTTCCTGAATTTGCTTGCCGCAAAGATGCTCAATCGTAATCTCGTAGAGCTGGACGCCCTTGATGTCTTTGGCGATTTCCTCTTCGACTTCCTCGGCAGAAGGGTAGTACTTAAGGGCGAGCTGGCGGACTTTGTTCTCGATAAACGCGGGGGTGTCATTCGCCAGGCGACAGCGGCCAAAGACCACGGTGCTCATAACGTAGGGAGCCCAGTCGCCGTCCTGGTACCACTCGTTGCCGTAAACGGTAAAGCAGACCTTGTCATCGCGCTTGAGTGCGTCGACCTTGTGGCCGGCCTTGGCGCCATGGAAATAAATCTTGTCGTGCTCGGCGTCAAAGAAGTAGTTGACGGGAATGGCGTACGGGTAGCCATCGTCGCCGTTGACGGCAAAGACGCCGCGCTTGCAGGTGGCGAGCAGTTTGCGCGCTTCCTCGTCGGTGATGGCGCGTTTCTTTCGACGTAAGGGCCTAAACATCGTTGGCTTCCTTTCTGGTCGTGCGTGGTGGTTGAGCACAAACTATAGCGAAACGGATCCGTTTTTCTTGATGCGGGCGAGTATGTTTTTGAGCTTGTTAAAGTCGAGCGGTTTGGACAGATGGGCGTTCATGCCGGCATCGTGTGCCGCCTTGGCGTCCTCGGCAAAGGCATTGGCGGTGAGCGCGATGATGGGGATATCGGCTGCATCGACCTTCTCGCTCAGACGAATCGTGCGGGTTGCCTCATAGCCGTCCATGCCCGGCATCATAATGTCCATCAGGATCGCATCGAAGCTGCCGGCGGGATGCGACAGGTACAGATCGACGACCTCGTTGCCGTTGGCGGCGCGGGTGACCACGACGCCAACGGATTCTAGCAGCGCCTGGGCAATCTCGGCATCCAATTCGTTGTCTTCGGCGAGCAGTACGTTCATGTCGGCGAGCGAGCAGTCGAGCGCCCTCTCGACCGTATTCGCCCGCGCCTGGGGGTTCTTGTCGATATCGAGCGGAATCTCCACGTAGAACGAGGTGCCCACATGGAGCTCACTGGTGACTTCGATGGTGCCGCCCATCAGTTCAATAAGCGACTTGACGATTGGCATGCCCATGCCGGTTCCTTGGAACTTGCTGCGCGCATCGTCACCTTCTTGGGCAAACGGCTCATAGATATGCTTTAAAAACTTGGGAGTCATGCCAATGCCGGTATCCGAAACGCTAAAGCAAAAGAGCGCGCGCCCGTTATCGAGTGGCTTGGTCTTTGAACTAAAGGTGACGGAGCCGCCGTGCTTGTTGTACTTAATGCTGTTGTCTAACAGGTTGATCATGATCTGTCGGATATGGGTGGGACTGCCGACCATGTATGGCCCCGTGGCGTACGGCAGACTATTGTCCTGCATGGTGATGCCGCTACTGGTCGCGCGGAGCTTGCACAGAACCAGCGTATTGTCACAGAGCTCTTTGAGGTTAAAAGGCGTATGCTCCAGTGTTAGCTTGCGGTCTTCGATTTTGCCCATCTCGAGGATGTCGTTGATCAGCGAGAGCAGGTGATTGGCGGCAACGCGCGCCTTGGCACGGCTCTCGCGGGCGACCTTGATATCGCCTTCCTTCAATTCCTCGATCTCGATAAGGCCCAGGATACCGTTGAGCGGCGTACGGATGTCGTGGCTCATGCGCGTGAGGAATGCCGTCTTAGCGGCGTTGGCAGCGTCGGCTTTTTTGCGCTCGGTTCGAGCGCGCACGAGCGCCCAGATGAGCAGCACGATGCCGACCGACAACATACCGATGAGGGTAGCGGCAATGGCGGTGCGGTTGCGAAAAAGGAATTGAAGCGTGTCTGATTCCTGGGTCGTGTACGACGTGGAGGAGTAATTGCTTGCGGAGAGCGATTCTCCGGCATTGATGATGCCCTTGTTGATGATTCCCAGCAGCTCGGGCTTTCCGCGCGAAATCCAGCACGAGAGCTCACAGGTGTCAGGGAGCTCGACCGTCTCGTAGTCCTTGAGATCATGACGGTCGCCGATAGTTTTTACACGTGAACTGGGAGCGAGGATGCAGCGCGCCGTTCCCTTCCTGAGAGCGTCGAACACTTCATTGTCGGATTGGTATTCGGTCACGGTCGCTGTGGGGAACAGATTTTCAAGTGCATTTTTGTTGACAAACGATGATTTGGTACAGGCGATGTTCTGAAGGTCTTTGTTCAGGTCGCTGCCGGTGTGGATGGCGGTGAGGGATATGGTCCCCAACGATACCGACTGCGCAACGCCTGTTTGCTCGGCAAACCAGTAATCTCGGTATACCGGCAGCGCAACGTCTATGCTTCCCTTTGACAGGGCCTTTGACATCATCTTGTAGCTATCAAAGGGGACGGTTTTGACCGTAATGCCAAATTTATCGTGCAGCGTCGTCGCAAGCGATGCGAGCGAGCCTTCCATTTTGCCGTCTTCGTCTTCGTTGCAGTAGGGGAGTTTGCCCGTAATGTAGCCGAGCGTGATGGTGTTGTCATTTGCTTTGAGCCAGGAACGTTCGGGGCCGTTGAGCGATGATGAACCGCTGTTTTGGGCCGAGTAGTTAGATTTGACTTCGTCGATATAGCGTGGGTTGACGCGGGCGATTGCCGACATGGCGGCATTGATGTCGTCCATCAGGTCGGAGCGGCTTTTGGGGACGGCAAAAAAGTAGTCGCTCGAACCAATGTAGAACATGGGGGAGGCGCTGGGCGACGAGGTCGTGTCGTTCATGATGATGGCATCGACCTCGTTGTTTGCGAGCGCGTCAAAGAGGGCACCGCCAGTGTCGATTTCTTTATAGGTGCAGGTAATGCCTTCGTTGGCGAGCCACTGCTGGCCAACGAAGGTTTGCATAACGCCGGGGTTGCAGCCGATGGTAAGGCCTTGGAGCGCTCGGGGGTCACCCTTGGCCAGATCGTCGCGATCGGGCTTGGCGTAGATGAAGTAGCGCTCGGTGCCCTCGGGGTTCGAGGAAAAGAGCAGCTTTTGGGCGCGTTCCTCGGAGTAGGAGATGTTGGGCATGAGGTCGATCTCGCCCGCCTCGAGCATGTCCATAAGCTCGGTGAAGGTGCCGGAGACGTATTCGTACCGCCAGCCGGGCGTGTAGTACGACAGGGTCTGGAGGTACTCGTAACCCCATCCCGAGAGACGCTCGCCGGGGGTGCCGTCCTGGAAGCCCTCGTTGTTGACGAGCCAGCCGACGCGGACCGTTTTGACCTGCTGATCGGAGTCGGCGGCAAAGGCAGGGGCGGGCGCGACGGCGCTCAGTACGGCGAGCGCGGTAAGCGCGGCGGCCAGGGTGCGACATATAACTGAACGAAGGACAGTGGCAGCTCTCACATGCAATCCTAACGAATCGAGACATTACCGCATAAGGATACCAGCTCAGCCTGCCCAGCCGGCAGCGGCACCGCTAAACGGTTCCGCCCGGCAGTTGGGGACAGTCCCTTTCTGCCGGCACAAAAGGAACGTCCCTAACTGACGGTTGTGGGACAATACCGAGCGAACGTGATTGGTTGTCCGTGGAAGGGGTCGCGATGAAAAAGCTCAGGACGCTTGCTGACGTGTTGCGCCAGGCGGGCTTCGTGCGCATTACGGAGCTGTTCCTCGTTTTCTACCTGCTGTGCTCGACGGCCGTCTGGCTGTCCGAGCCCACGACCCTCACGTTTGGCGATGGCCTGTGGTTTAGCTTTGAGACGGTCTCGACCATCGGCTTTGGCGACATTCCGGCCGAAACACCGGTTGCCCGCGCCATTACCGTCGTCTTGAGCGTTATCAGCATCTTCTACATCGCCATGCTCACGGGCGTGGCGGTGAACTACTGCAATACGCTTATCAAGATGCGCCAAAAGGACACCATGGCGCGCTTTATGGATGATCTGGAGCATTTGGAAGAGCTCGATCGCGACGAGCTTGCCGATCTTTCGCGTCGCGTGCGCGAGTATCGTCGACGTCAGCGCTAAGACGAACGTCGTGCGCCACAACAGGGAGACAAATATGAACATCACCGTGTACCTGGGTGCCAACACTGGCAATGACCCGGCGTTTCTGCCCGCGGTGCAGGAGCTGGGCAACTGGATTGGCGCCAATGGACACGCGCTGGTATACGGCGGGTCCAAATCGGGCCTGATGGGCGCGCTCGCCGATAGCGTGCTCGATGCTGGCGGACACGTGACGGGTGTGGAGCCGAGCTTTTTTATCGAGGCCGAGTTTCAACATGACGGTATCGACGACCTCATCGTGACGAGCGATATGGCGGAGCGCAAGGCCAAGATGATTGAGCTCGGCGATGCGTTCATCGCCTTTCCCGGTGGCACGGGCACGCTCGAGGAGATTGCCGAGGTCATGTCCGCGGTGTCGTTGGGGCACCTGAGTGCTCCGTGCATCCTGTATAACCTGGACGGTTACTACAACGACCTCAAGGCGCTGCTCGGGCACATGATTGATAAGGGCCTATCGAGCCCGCAGCGCCAGCAAGGTATCTACTTTGCCGACGATTTGCGCGAGATTGCCTCGATTATCAACGGATAAGTCTTGAGCTTGCCCCACTATGGCTCCCAATGGTGCCGTTCGCGGCGCAGACGGCTGGCTCGTTCGGGCAACGCTCGCTCTACAATAAAACGTAACTATGTCGACTTTGACCGCGGGAGGACCCGATGGATAACCTTGCCAAACCCAAAAACCGCGCGCTGTTTTTACTTAGCGTTGCCGTGACCGGTGCGTTCGCAGGTGCCGCGGTCTGGCTGTTCTTTTTTGCGATGGAGCACGGTATCGACTATCTATGGACCGAGATTCCGCACGCACTGGGCGTCGCTTCGCCCGAGCTTGCCAGCGGCCCGTTTGGCTTTTTGCCGTACCCGTTTTTTGTCTGTCTGCTGGGCGGCCTGTTAATCGGTCTGTACGAAAAGATGACAGGCACCAAGACCGATGACCTCAACCAGGTGATGGCTAAGGTTAAGCAAGACGGGCGCTACTCGTACGACAACCTGGGCAAGCTTTCGCTCGCGGCATTGCTGCCGCTGCTGTTTGGCGGAAGCATTGGACCGGAGGCCGGCCTGACCGGCGTTATCGCGGGTCTGTGCAGCTGGGTCGGCGACCGTATGCGTCGCTTTGGCGCCGAGTTTAGGGAGCTCACGCTGCTGGGTACCCAGGCTGCCCTGACGGCGCTCTTTACCGCGCCCGTCTTTGGCTTTGTGGCGCCGCTTGCCGGTAGTGCCGACGACCAGGGCGAAGACGCCGACGATGAGTCCGCGTCCGGCGAGATCACCATCAAGCTGCCCAAGGCGCAAAAGACGGTGGTCTACGGTATTGCGATTGCCGGCGGTCTGGGTACCTACCTGCTGCTTGGCCAGCTTGTGGGCGGCGGCATGGGCATGCCCAGGTTCGAGTCCGCCGAGGTGGGCAACCTAGAGCTTACCTGGCTCGTCCCTCTGTCGTTGATCGGAACAATCTGCGGCTGGCTGTACTTTGTCTCTGAGCACGCGAGCGAAGCGCTTGCCCATGCAATAGGGGAGCGTCCTGTCGTCAAGGCCATGCTAGCCGGTCTGGCGCTCGCCATCTGCGGCACGGTCCTGCCCTACACCATGTTTGCCGGCGAGACCCAGGCCGACGTGCTCATGGAAACCTACTTGACCATTCCCGCCGGCGTGCTTATCGCGACCGGTCTGGTCAAGGCCATGCTGACCCCCGCCCTCATCAACCTTGGTTGGCGCGGCGGTCACTTCTTCCCGGTTATCTTCTCGGGCGTAAGCCTGGGCTACGGACTGGCCATCCTCACCGGCGCCGATCCGGTCTTTTGCGTCGCCGTCTGCACGGCATCGACGATGGGTGCGGTCATGCGTCAGCCGGTCATGGTCGTGGGCCTGCTGCTCATGTGCTTCCCACTCAAGGGTATCGTCTGCATGATCATCGCCGCCGTTATCGCCGCCGGCATTCCGCTGCCCAAGCCGCTGCGCAAGTAGCACGGTTAATCGCGAGTCAACTCCAGAGGGGCGCGAGATGATCCTGTACTTTAGCGCGACGGGGAACAGCGAACATGTGGCGCGTCGCATTGCAGCGGCGACAGACGACAAGGTTGTGTCGATTGAGCGCTTTGATGCCGAGATCCCTCACCTTGTTGTGATGGAAGGCCCCTGTCGGCTGGGGTTTGTCGCCCCGGTATACGCCTGGGGCTTGCCGACGCCAATGATCGAGTTTTTGAAGACTGCCGACCTGTCGATTGCTGCCGGTGCAAAGGGCGGCGAGCGCCCCTATACGTTCTATGTCTCGACGTACGGTTCGACGACCGGTCAATCGGCCAAGTTCGCCCGCGATCTGCTGCACGAGCGTGGGCTCGAGTTAGATGCGGCGATGAGCGTCAAGATGCCTGATACCTGGACGCCTGTTTTCGACCTGTCTGACCCTCAAAAGGTTGAGGGTATCAATAGGGCTGCTGAGGCGCAGATTGATGCTGTGATCGAGGCGGTGCGGGAGCGGCGCACGGGCAATATGATGCGCCATCGCGTGCCTCTGTTTGCATCGTGCGCGTATCACGCAATTGGGCTGCCGCGCATGCAACAGACGAGCAAGTTTGCTGTCGATGACGATCTCTGCATCGATTGCGGCCTCTGCGCCAAGCGCTGCCCCATGGCGGCAATTGAGATGCGTGACGGGCTTCCCGTCTGGACAAAGCCGGAGTGCGCCGCCTGCCTCCGTTGCCTGCACTGCTGTCCCAAGTTTGCCATCTCACGCGGTAAACGCACGGCATCCCACGGTCAGTACAGGCATCCCAGGCCAGGTGTGAGGATGTAGCGGCTGCTGGGCCGCTGTTCCAAAAGTCATTAAGAAAGAAGCCGCGCGGGGTCGTGTGTTTGCGAGCTCGCGCGGTTGTCGTTTAGAGCTTCCTCAGCACGATGGCGATGGTGTTTTGCACAGGCGAAAACGAGCGCCACGCAGATACGGATGGCGGTTGCGACATCGGAATCGGTTTGTTTGATGCCGCATTTGGCCAAGATGGATGTGATGCCGGCAAAGAGTGCTGACGCAAATGCTGCGACGACCCACGACACGGGTGAAATGCCTCCCCAAAGAACGACCGCGCCAGATTTACGGCGCTCGTCCGATGGTACCGTCCCGCCATGAAGCTTTGATATCGCTGTGGTGAGACAGGGGCCATAGTTCGAGAGGGCATTTGGTTAAGGCTCGAATCGAAGGTGAATGGTTTTCCGCGAAGTGAACGAGTAAATCTGGACCCCTGGAACATGCACACTTTTTTCGAACAAAACTGCAGGATTCTTAGACAAAACCGCAGGAATTGAGTCCTTAAAAATGTCGATGCTACAGGGCGCTGTTTTTACTCGTTCACTTCTCGGAAAAGTATTCACCTTCGATATGCTGACGGTGTCTTTTTGGTTGCCAAGAACTAGACGGCCTGCTGTGAGGGGCGGTGGTGACGCTATGCCGCCTTGTTTCATTGAAAAAATAAGCGGGGTACCACCTAAGCTTTTTTAGCTGTCGATTACAGGTCGCGTGTTCGATAAACCTTGGTGCTGACGGTGTAGCTGATTGCACATAGCGCGAGGGCAAGTGCGGCGATGCCTGCACACAGACAGCCAAGGACGGCGGGATCGGGATTCGCTCCGGCAATCGACATGAGCCAGTTGCTGATGGGGTTGGAGGAGCTCAACGTGGCAATGGCAAGGCACCAGAGCAGGGCAAACAGGCCGACGGATAGGCGCAGCGCCTCCATGTGTCCAAATCGGAAGAACAGCGGCTGTGCCAAAAACGCCATCATGAGGGAGATGAGCATCGATGCTGCCGAGGCTATAGCGATCTCAAAGATCGTCTGTCCCGTCGAGGGGATGCCCACGCTGTTGAATAGCGGGATGGAGACGATGCTCAGAAGCGCGGCGGCGCACGCCATGACAGCCGAGAAGACAACGATGCACAGGTAGCGTGCGCAAATAATGTCTTTGCGCGTGAGAGGCAGCGTTGCCCGATAGCGCTCCCATCCGTTTTGATTGTCGAAGCCGGCCAGCGAGCTCATGACCATGATGGGCGACATGGCGCTGACCGCGCAGGCGCCGGCGCTCATGCCGGAATCGCCATCCGACGCGTTGGCAAGGGTTAGCACGACGAAGATGAACAGGCCGACGCCCGCGATGCTCGGGGTGAGCGTGCGAACGATGGCGAGCTCGGACATAAAGGCGCGTTTCATTTCGAAGCCCCTTTCAGCATGAGGCGCAGATAGTCATCAATGGTTGCCCGATCGCAGGGAATCTCGGGAAAGGCTTCGAGCGTTTCGCGACGGTTGGGCACGAGCACGTCCACGCTATAGGCGTGGTGGACGGCACGGGCGCCTTCGACGCAAGCCATAAGCTCGGCGGCCTGTGCTTGGGTACAGTGGGCGATGCCGGCGCGGTCAGTAATGTCCTCGCGCGGCAGGTCAAAAATAATCGAGCCGTTATCGATGCAGATGACGCGGTCGGCGGCGCGATCGAGGTCGGACGTAATATGGCTCGAGAGCAGCACGCTGTGCAGGCCGTCGGAAACAAAGGCGAGCAGCTCATCGAGCAGCTCCTCGCGTGCCATGGGATCGAGGCCCGCGGTGGCTTCGTCCAAAACGAGCAGCTTGGCCTGGTGGCTGAGCGCGCAGGCAAGCTGCAGCTTCATGCCCATGCCGCGGGAGAGGTCCTTGACCTTTGCCTTGGGATCCAAGCCAAATCGGTCGATGAGGCTGGCGAAGGTGTCGTGGCTCCAGGTGGGGTACGCCGGGCCTACGAGTGCCTCGATCTGGCCCGCCTTGAGCGTTGAAGGGAAGGGGCATGTGTCCAGGACGAGACCGACGCGGGAGCGCAGGCAGCGCTGTGTCTCATCGGGCGCGTCGGCGCCACAGCGCTGCCCAAACAGGTGCACCTCGCCGGCATCGAGCTTGATAAGCCCGAGCGCGGCGCGAATCGTCGTTGTTTTGCCGGCACCATTGGCACCAACAAAGCCGACGATCTGGCCGGGCTCCACGGCAAGCGTGACGTCGCGCAGCGAAAAGCGGTCGCTTACAGTGCGTGAGATGCCTTTGAGTTCTAGCAAGTTTTGCATGGTATAGCCTTTCTTGCAGATGGCTACTGCATGGTTTCGGGGGCCACCAGGTCGAGCATCTCGTGCAGTTTGTCGCGCGTGACGCCCAGGGTTTCGGCTTGGCTCGCCGCTTTCGCAAGTAGCTCTTCGATATGGCAGAGCTGGTTTTCGCGCAAAAGCTCCTGGTTGCCCTCGGCGACAAAACAGCCCTTGCCCTGCACGGTGCAGATAAACCCGAGCTGCTCCAGGTCGGCGTAGGCGCGCTTGGTGGTGATGACGCTCACGCCAAGATCGCTCGCGAGTGCACGGATGCTGGGGAGTTTGGCGCCCGCAGCGAGCGTGCCCGATAAAATCTGAGCTTTGACCTGCGAGGTTATCTGCTCGTAGATGGGCTTATCGCTCGAATTGGATAGGATGATGTCCACAGCGGCTCCTTAGCTGATGGGCTACACGTGTATATAACCGGTAAGCACAGTATATATACACTATGCACAGTTGCACAAGAGACAAATTCGGATTGTCAGCGCGTTCATTCATCTCAATCTGTAACATCTGGAACCGATTTGGACGGCTACCTGTTACAGATTGAGATTTTGCTGGCGGGCCCCACTTGGTTGTCTCAATCTGTAACAACTGGAGAAGATTTTGGCTGCTAGATGTTACAGATCGAGACATTGGCCACCCGTCTATCCTTATATCTCAATCTGTAACAGATGGACCCGTTTTGAGTGGCTAGATGTTACAGATCGAGATCTTTCTGGGACGTCCACCTGTTTGTCTAAATCTGTAACAGGTAGAGGTTCAAAAACCGTCTAGGTGTTACGGATCGAGACAAACTGCTGCGGAGTGCCGTCATCGACTGCTACACAGGTCCCAACTGATGAATTTGTCCTGATAGGTGCCCTGCTGCAGCATTTCGCGGCTACAATAATGCGGTTACAACGACGTAATGCACTCAATGCAAGAAAGGATCCGCATGGCAAGCCTGTCGGATGAAATCTCGTCGCGCCGCACATTCGCGATCATCAGCCACCCGGACGCCGGTAAGACCACGCTTACCGAGAAGCTGCTGCTCTATACCGGCAGCATCCAGACTGCCGGCTCGGTCAAGGGCAAGAGCTCGGCCAAGCATGCCGTCTCGGACTGGATGGACATCGAGAAGGAGCGCGGCATCTCCGTCACCTCCTCGGTGCTGCAGTTCACCTACAACGGCGCCTGCGTCAACATCCTCGATACCCCCGGTCACCAGGACTTCTCGGAGGATACCTACCGTACCCTTATGGCCGCCGACGCCGCTGTCATGGTCATCGACGGCGCCAAGGGCGTCGAGGCCCAGACCAAAAAGCTCTTTAAGGTCTGCACGCTGCGCCACATTCCCATCTTTACCTTTGTGAACAAGCTCGACCACGAGGCTCGCGACCCGTTTGAGCTCATGGAAGAGATCGAGAATGTCCTGGGTATCAATACGTATCCCATGAACTGGCCGATCGGCAGCGGTCGTAACTTCCGCGGCGTGTTCGATCGTCAGACCCGTCGCGTTATCGCCTTTGAGGGCGATGGTCACGCCAACGCCACCAAGAAGGTCGCCGAGGTCGAGGCCGAGCTGGGCGACCCCGCCATGGATGAGCTCATTGGCGAGGAGAACCATAAGAACCTAATGGACGATATCGAGCTGCTCGATGGCGCCGGCGACGAGCTCGACTTGGATGCCGTGGCCTGCGGCAAGCTGAGCCCGGCGTTCTTTGGCTCGGCGCTCACCAACTTTGGTGTGGAGCCCTTCCTCAAGGAGTTCCTGCGTCTGGCCCCGACGCCGCGCGCCTATACCGATACGCTCACCAGTGAGCCGGTCGATCCTTGCCGCGACGACTTTAGCGGCTTTGTGTTTAAGATTCAGGCCAACATGGACAAGAACCACCGTGACCGCATCGCCTTTGTGCGCATTTGCTCGGGTAAGTTCGAGCGCGGCATGGATGCCTTTCACGTGCAGGGCAACCGCAAGCTTAAGCTCGCCACGGGCACGTCGATGATGGCCGACGACCGCGCCATCGTGGACGAGGCGTACGCGGGCGATATCGTGGGCCTCTTCGACCCGGGTATCTTTAGCATCGGCGACACCGTGTGCTCCGGCAAGCGCCACGTGCAGTATCCGCAGATCCCGACGTTTGCCCCCGAGATGTTCGCTCGCATTACGCAGGTCGACACGCTCAAGCGCAAGCAGTTCGTCAAGGGTATGGAGGAGCTTGCCCAGGAGGGCGCCATCCAGATTTTCCGCGAACTGGGTGCCGGCATGGAGAGCGTCATCGTGGGCGTGGTCGGCGTGCTGCAGTTTGAGGTGCTCGAGCGCCGCCTCAAGGCTGAGTACCGTGTTGAGGTTCGTCGCCAGCCGCTGCCCTATACGGACATCCGCTGGATCCAGAACGACCCCGACACTATCGATATCCCGGGCCTTTCGCTCACGCGCGACACGCTGCGTGTCGAGGACATGCGCGGCGGTAAGCTACTGCTGTTCACGAGCCCGTGGAACGTGGATTGGGCAACCGACCACAACCCCGACCTTATCCTGTCGGAGTTTGGCAACGTAGCCTTTTAACGCATTGGCGCGGTGGTCCTGTGGGGCTGCCGCGCCGTTTGTTTGCCTTATGCCGCGCGAGCGGCTATCATACCCACCGTCGTCTCAAGACCGGGGCGTCCGAGCAGTTCGGGTCCGATATCCTGCTCGTTAAACCTAAAACCAAAGGAGTACATAATGATCAAGAAGGTCATGGAGGACTACAAGGTCCTGTTGCGGAGCATTCCCGCGGCAACGGTTTCGCTGTTTTTCGTGAGTGTCATCATGATGAACCTGCTGGCCAACAAGGAGCTTATCAGCCTGCCGTATCTGGCGCTCGATTGCGGCTTTGTGGTGAGCTGGGTTTCGTTTTTGTGCCAGGACATGATCTGCAAGCGCTTTGGCGCCAAGGCATCCATCAAAATCTCTATCCTCGCGCTGCTGGTCAACCTGGCCGTGAGCCTGTGCTTTTGGGCATGCTCGCTCACGCCCGGCATGTGGGGCGCCTACTACGACACGGGCATGATCGAGGTCAACACTGCCCTTAACGCCACCATCGGCGGCACCTGGTACGTGGTGCTGGGCTCTTCGCTGGCAATGCTCGTTTCTGCCGTGGTCAACTCCACGCTCAACCAGTCGCTCGGCCGTATGCTCAAAAAGAATAACTTTGCGAGCTTTGCCTTCCGTTCCTATGTGTCTACGGGTGTTGGCCAGTTTATCGACAACCTGGTCTTTGCCATTGTGGTGAGCCACACGTTCTTTGGTTGGACCTGGGTGCAGGTTCTTATGTGCTCGCTGACCGGCGCTGTTGCCGAGCTGCTGTGCGAGGTCTTCCTGAGCCCCGTGGGCTACAAGGTCGTGCGCGGCTGGGAGCGCGAGAATGTGGGCTCCGAGTACCTCGAGCGCCACGCAACCGCCTAAGGAGCAAGTATGCGGGTTTTGATCACGGGCGCTTCGGGTGGTATCGGAGCCGCGTGCGTGCAGCGCTTTTTGGACGAGGGCCACGAGGTCGTGGGCTTTGATCTGCTGCCGCCGGCGATCGAACACGAGCGCTACCGCCATCTGATCGTTGATGTCCGCGAGCCGGACTCGTTTCCAAGCGACCTTGAACCCCAGGTAATCGTGAATGTTGCCGGTACGCAGGATTCGGCCGACGACATCGCCGCCAACCTGTGTGGCACCATCAACGTGACCGAGCGCTACGCCTTTGTGGGGGAGGGGCTTGTCGCCAAGCCGGCGCCGGCTATTAAATCCGTGGTCAATGTGGGGTCGGCGAGCGGGCATACGGGATCGGAGTTTCCCGCCTATGCTGCCAGCAAGGGCGGCATTATCGCCTACACCAAGAACCTTGCAAACCGGCTGGCACCGCAGGCCATCGCCAACAGTGTGGACCCGGGCGGCGTTATCACGCCGCTCAACCGTTGCGTGATGGAAGACGAACACCTGTGGAACCAGATTATGGAGCTCACACCGCTTAAGCGCTGGGCCACCGCCCAAGAGATCGCCGAGTGGATCTACTTTGTGGGCGTGACCAACCGGTTTATGACCGGGCAGAGCCTGCTGATCGATGGCGGCGAGGCCGGCCGCACGCAATTTATTTGGCCCGAGTAGGAAACGCGCCCGATGGAAAGCCGTCGGGCGCGTTTTTGATGTATCGATTTTTAGCCGAGGCAAGTCCAGTTGACGGGGGTCGAGCCGTGCTGTTCGAGTAGCCGATTGGCTGCCGAGAAGGGGCGCGACCCCATAAAGGCGGGGAGTTCTGCCGTGGCACGGTTGGCCGAAAGCGGCGAGGGATGCGTAGAGGCTAGGCAGAACTTGTCGGTTGCCTTGCCCGCGCCGGTCGTGGCGAGCTTGCCTTCGACCATCTGCTGGGCAAAGCGGCCCCATGCCAAAAAGACTACCGGTTGGGGCAGCTGACAGCAGCGTTCGATAACGTAGTCGGTGAGCGTACTCCAGCCCAGTTTGGCGTGCGAGTTCGCGGCATGCTCGCGCACGGTGAGCGTGGTGTTGAGGAGCAGGACGCCCTGCTGTGCCCATGGGGTTAGGTCTCCCGTGGCGGGAATAGGGCAATCCAGATCGGCTTTGAGCTCCTTATAGATGTTGCGCAGGCTCGGCGGCAACTTGGTTTGCGTCGCGGGGACCGAGAACGACAGTCCCATTGCCTGGTTGGGTCCGTGATAGGGGTCCTGACCCAAAATGACAACCTTGACCTGGTCGGCCGGCGTATAGACGAGGGCATTGAGGATGTCGTCTTGTGCCGGGTAGATAGTCTGCTCGGCACGCAAAAGGGCGATGCGCTCGAGCAGCTGGTTCGTCGTGTCACGTACCGGCTGCGGCGCATCGCCCAACCAAGTTGCTATGTTGCGATCGCGGCTCGCGGCTTCCATGGGGCTCCTTTACGTCAGATGCTCTGTTGGCATCTATTGTAAAGGTGTCCGGAGACCTTTATGCCACGGCTGTATGAAGAGTGGGGTCTACGAGACGTGCTCGGGCGCTCCTGCCATGCGAGCCTGTCCATGTGCGCGGAGGCGCGGAAGCTCGACGGTTGCCACCATGACGCCGGTGAGGATGAGAGCGGCGCCAAGGAAGGCGATGGGGCTCAGGACCTCGCCGACCAAGAAGAACGAAAAGACGGCGGAGCATACCAGCTCGAGCGAGAAGGCGAAGCCGGTGGTCTCGGCAGGCACGTGGGGCTGCACGAGCGTTTGGGTGATAAAGCCATAGGCAGAGCAGATGAGTGCGAGTGCGATGACGACCACGACCTCGCTGGACGTGCCGGGAAGCGTGAAACCGCCAAAGGTGAATGCGGCAATGCCCGAGAACAGGCCGCCGAAGCCCAGCTGCCAAACGCCCAGGGCCAGCGGGTCGACTTCTTCGACAAAGCGCTTGGCGACAATGATATGTCCAGCGTAGACAAAGGCCGAGAGCAGCATGATGATCGCGCCGGGATTCAGGCTGGTAAAGTCTGCGCCCGAGAGCAGCAACATACCGCAGGTGACGATGGCGGTGCCGACGAGCACTTTGCGCTCGGGGGCGCGACGCAGCAGGGCGGCGTTGGCAAACGGCACGATTACGACCGTCAGGCTCTGCAAAAAGCCGGCGGTGGAGGCGGAGGTGAGGCTGGAGCCCAGGCACATGCAGGTGAGCTCGGTTGCCATGATGGCACCGATGATGGCGGCACGAACCATAAGGTCGCGGTTGATGCGCAACGCGTGCTTGTGGAAGAGCAGCAGGCAGACCACAAAGGCGATGATGCAGCGTAGCGCGACGATGCTCGTGGCGTTCATGCTGTCCATACCGATCTTCATGAGGGGATACGAAAAGCCCCATGCGACGGGAACGGAAAATGAGAGCGCGATTGCTTTTTTGCGATCCATGGGACTCCTTTTGTTACAGAACGGTTTCGCAAAAAGGATTCTGCTCCCAGAATTGGATGTAGTAAAGCGAATGTATCTTCAGTATGATTAAGAAACGCTAATGTTGGCAGAAAAAGCCCTGGCAAAACGTTTTACGGCTGCATTGATGTGGAGGCACGATGGCATCGCGGTATCAGATTGTTTGTATGGTGGTCGATCGCGGCAGCCTTAAAGGCGCAGCGGACGAGCTGGGCTATACGCAAAGTGCGGTGAGCCAGGCCGTCAAGGCGCTCGAGCGCGAGCTGGGTACCACGCTTATCGAGCGCGGTAAGCAGGGCGTTTCGCTTACGCGCGACGGCAAACAATATCTGCCGTACCTGCGCCAGATCGTGACCGCCGAGGCCGAGCTCGAGGGCAAGCGCCAGGAGCTGCTGGGGCTTTCGTCGACCGATATTCGCATCGCGACGTTTACCAACGTGAGTCGTACCGTGCTGCCGCGTGTGATCCGCGACTTTGGGGCCCTGCACCCGGGGGTGCACTTTACCCTCAAGCAGGGCGATTACACGCGCAACGCTCAATGGGTGCACGACGGCGTGGTGGATTTTTGCTTTACGGCGCGTGGGTTTACCGCAGGGCTCGAGAAGCGCGTGGTCTATCACGATGAGTTGGTAGCATTGTTGCCGGCCGCGCATCCGCTGACGGCAAAGGAAAAGGTGACACTCGCCGACCTGGCGTCCGAGCCGTTTGTGCTGCTGGATGAGGGCGAACAGAGCCTGGTGCTCGATGCATTCGCGGCGCATGGGCTGTCGCCGCACGTGACGAGCGAGGTGACCGACGACTACACCATCATGGCGATGGTGGAGGAGGGCCTAGGTGTGAGTATGCTGTATCGCCGTACCGTCGAAGGCATGCGGGCCGATATTCGCGTACGTCCCATCGTGCATGCCCCCTCGCGCGATGTGGTGGCCGCCTGGCGCAGCTGGGACACCATGCCCATCGCCACGAGGCGTTTTATCGGCTATATGAGCTCGCATATTGTCAATTAATGACTGGCGTGGCGTTGAGTGCGGCGTTTAGCGGGCTGTCGCTTTGGCTTTGGTGGCGCGATAGGTGCGTGCCGGGTGGCAGAGTAATACCGCTACGACCATAAAGAACGCCGTGGTGCCCAGGCTGATGGGGTAAACCATCATGATGTTCGCAAAGGTGCGGAAGTGCGGGAACACGCAGAACACCCAGTAGAAGCGAATGCCGCAGACGCAAATCATGGTGATGAGGGCGGGCATGAGCGAGATACCAAAGCCGCGCAGGTAGCCGGACATGTTTTCGTAGAACATGCTAAAGGCGTACGCCGGGAAGATCGAACACACGCGGATATAGCCGATCGAGACGATGTTGGGATCGCTGTTGAACAGCGACAGGATCTCGCGCCCCAGGCTGACAATAACGATGATCGTGGTGAGTGCAACGATACCGCCTTCGACCAGGCAGACCTTGAGCGTCTTGGTGCAGCGGTCGATCTGGCGAGCACCGTGATTTTGTCCCACAAAGGTGGTGCACGCCTGGCTAAAGCTGTTGAGCAGGTTGTAGCACACGTACTCCAGGCTCATGGCGGCGCTCGATGCTGCCATGACCTCGGTTCCCAGGCTGTTGATGGCAGACTGGATGATGATGTTGGCGACGGCAAAGACGGCGCTCTGGATGCCGGCGGGCAGGCCGATCTTGACGATGCGCTTGAGGGCGACGGGGTCGATAGCCAAGTCGCGCGGGGTGACACGGACGACGGAGTCGGTCTTGAGCAGGCGGACAAAGAGCGTAGCGGCGCTGACGGTGTAGGCGATGGCGGTGGCGATGGCGACGCCCGCGACGCCCCAGTGGAGTATGGGGACAAAGATGAGGTCCAGGCCAATGTTGAGGACGGTGGACACGGCAAGCGCCTGCAGCGGCATGCGGGTGATTCCGACGGAGCGGAAGATCGCGGCCTCAAAGTTGTAGAGCAAAATCGAGGGCATGCTCAGCAAAAAGACGCGTAGGTAGAGCGAAGCGAGCGGCATGGTTTCGGCGGGAACGTTGAGCGCGGCGAGCATGGGCTCGGCAAAGATCTCGCCCAGAGCGATGACGACAAAGCCCACGAGCGCCATTAAAATCGAGGTATGGACGGCGCGCTTGACCATGTTCTGATCGTTGCGGCCGATAGCGTTGGCGATGACCACGTTGGAGCCAAGCGATATGCCAATAAACAGGTTGAGCATAAGGCTGGTAAGCGGAACATTGGAGCCGACCGCCGCCATGGCGAGGGTTCCCTGGTCGCCCGAGAAGTTACCGATGATGACCGTGGCGATGAGGTTCGACAGCTGCTCCAAGATGCTCGTGGCGGCCACGGGGAAGGCGAACAGGGGAATATTGCGCCACAACGAGCCGGTGGTCATGTCAATGTGCTTAGATACGGTGTCAGCCATGCGCTCTCAATCTCTAATATGCTCTTTCGTGCTTATTTGCGCAGATGATGATACTCCTAATCGCCTAGTCATTGGGGAAGGCGTGCGACAATGGTGGGTGTTGTGTTGTTCGCGCTAAGGAGTTGCCATGTTGTTGTGTCCCGTTTGCCATGAGCCGTTGGCGGACAATGAGCGCGGTGCTGCATGCGCGGGCGGACACCGGTTTGACCGTGCGCGCGAGGGCTATCTATACCTCCTACGCTCGTCCAAGAGCGGCGATTCCATGGGCGATCCCAAGTCGCAGGCGCGCAGCCGACGTGACTTTCTGAACCGCGGCTACTATGCGCCGTTGCGCGATGCGATGGTTGAGCTGGTGCGCGAGCGGGTGTCTGGACGTGCCGCGTCTACGAACTGTCCCATGACGTTGCTCGATATTTGCTGTGGCGAGGGCTACTACACCAGCGCCATGGGCGCGGTGCAAGGCGTGGACGCTTACGGGTTTGATTTGGGCAAAGAAATGGTGCGCCTGGCCGCCAAGCGCGGCGATGCGACCTACTTCGTGGCCAACATGAAGGATATCCCCGTGGCCGATGGCGCCTTCGATATGGTGACCGAGCTTTTTGCCCCCTTTAACGAGCGCGAGTTTGCCCGCGTGCTGGCGCCCGAGGGCTCACTCTATACCGTGGTGCCGGGCGCCCGTCATCTCTTTGGGCTTAAGGAAGTGCTCTACGATACGCCGTACCTTAACGACGAGAAGCTGCCGCAGACCACTGAGCTCGAGTTGGTCGGAACGCAGCGGGTGTCTGCGAATATTACGCTTCAGACGCAGGACGACATCGAGGCGGTGTTCCAGATGACGCCGTACTACTACCGCACACGCCCTGCCGACAAAGAGCGCCTGGCAAATTTGGACACACTTCAAACCGACATCGACTTCATCATCGCCGAGTACCGCCACAGCTAACAACCTGCCAAAAAGGGACAGGTTTATTTTGGCAGGTTTTATCTGGGCAAATGCAAAGGGCCGACCGCGGAGATGCGCGATCGGCCCTTTTTAGTCGCCTGGCTGCAGAGGTTATGAGAAGCGAGCGCTTACAGGCGGTCCTTGTTCTCGGCCTTAACGGCGCGCGCCTGCTGTACAAAGAACAGGTCGTAGACCACGATGACAAAGGCGACGATATTGACGGAGCTGCCGCCGAGCGCGGGAAGCGTGAGCACAGCCTGCGCAATCGTGGCGATTGCGGCAACGATGCCGAGCTTAAACGCGCCATCCACCTGCGAAGGCTTGTTGGCGCCCTTGATGCCCGCAACACCCGCGGCAAGATCGACAACGCCCTTGGCGACCAGCACGACCGCGGCGAGCATGGCGTTCGATCCGTAGGTGGACTCGAGCTTGCCGGTCGCGATGCCGGCGATTCCAATGACGAGACTGGCGATGCCCAGAACAAAATAAATCAGGGCAAGGATTTTGAGTGTCTTGCGAGCGGCGCTCATAGCTGGTCCTTTCGATGCGGGCGCGGAGAATCTGTCGCACCCAGGTTGTGGCACATATCGTGAAGCACATTGTAGTTCAACGGGGCGATGCATGCGTTTGAAAGCGTCTCTCGCCTGTACGGTCCAACCTTTCAAAAAGGAAAGCTGGACGTAAGTCAAATCGATGGCAGCGTATGCGCGGCGCTGCGATGATGGGGTCATGGTAAGAGCTAGACCGAAGGAGAAGCCATGATGTACGGAGTCAAGCAAGTGCGTGAGCCGCGGTCTTTGGGAAGGCGCATGGGTGATTCTGTGATCGCTGCCGTGTGCACGGGATTGATGGCGGTGCTTTGCATTGGGATGCTGTGGGCCATGTCGCATGTGGGACAATAGCGGACGGTTGGGTGCCGGCATAAACGGCGCTCACGTATTCGTTTTGCTTGTTAAGGAGTACCCATGGGCGTCGTCGATCCCTTTTCTGTTGCTCGGGCCGCGGGGCTTGAGCTGACCGGGAAGCCCGAGGGCCTCACGCTCACTGACGGCACGATGGAGCTGCGCGCCGATTTTGACCGCATGCTGCCGCGGCTCAAGCAGGGCCGTCTGCGGCAAGAGCTGCTGGTAAAGGCTGCGCGCGCAAAAGGCATCGAGAGCCCATGGGCGATTGACGCCACGGCAGGCTTTGGCGAGGATTCGCTGCTGCTGGCGACCGCGGGCTTTACCGTCGATCTGTATGAACAGGATTGCGTGATCGCGGCGCTCCTCAAGGATGCCTTGGATCGTGCGGCAGATGATCCGGCGCTTGCGACAGCCGTGGCACGCATGCGCTTACATGCCGGCGAGGACAGCATTGCCGGTCTTCGCCATACAGCTGAGCTGATCGAGCAGGGCGAGCTCGCCGCTCCCGACGTGGTGTATCTGGACCCCATGTTTCCCGAGCGCACCAAGAGCGCGGCGGTTAAAAAGAAGTTCCAACTTTTGCATCATCTGGAACAGCCGTGTGCCGATGAGGAAGCGCTGGTCGAAGCCGCGCTTGCGGTGCACCCGCGCAAGGTCGTTATCAAGCGGCCGGTGAAGGGGCCACTGCTTGCCGGCGTTAAGCCGAGCTATCAACTTGCGGGCAAGGCCGTTCGCTACGATGTTTTGGTGCCACCGCGCCCGTAGCTTGCGTGCGATGGTTGGCGCTCCGTCAGTGCCGTGCCGATGCGGGGTCTATTTCCAAGGGTGCGACGTCAGGTGCCAGCCACCGCAGTATTCGCATTTGTAGCAGGCCAAACCGCGCCGCCCGCGGTTTTCGCAGTCGGCCATAACGGCCTCGGCCTCGGCGCGCGTGTCGTAACGGTTTTTGCGCTCGCACGACTTGTAGCGCCAGGCCTCATCGCGCTCGGCGTCCAGGGCGTCGCGGCGCTCGTCCTCGCGTGCAAACAGGTCGCTCATATCGCCGCCGGTGGCAGTGCTCAAAAACTCGCTTTTTGCTTTTGACCAGGCGGCTCGCTTTTTGCTCCCCATCTGCATCGCGCCCCTCTCCAAACGTTGGTATCATTGCTCAATCAAAGTGATACCAATAAACGTGAGGTCGCCGCGTGATGATCAGAAAAACCCTCGATACCGACATTCCCGCTGTCATGGCTATCTATGACGCGGCCCGCGCCTTTATGCGCGCGCATGGCAACGCCACACAGTGGCCCGAGGGCACGCCTTCTGCCGAGCAACTGGCTGCCGATATCGCCGCCGGTGGCAGCTATGTGTGCGAAGTCGATGGCCGCGTGGTGGCGACGTTTGCCTTTTTGCCGGGCCCGGACGAGTGCTATGACGTAATTGAGGACGGGCAATGGCGCAGCGACACTCCGTACGCCGTGCTGCACCGTGTGGCGTCCGATGGCACCGTGCACGGTATCGCGGCTGCGATGTTTGCCTTTGCCAAGGAGCGTGCCGATCACCTGCGCATCGACACGCATCAGGACAACCTGCCCATGCAGGGCGCGAGTATTAAGGCGGGGTTCGAGCGTGCCGGCGTCGTGTATGTGTCGGACGGCACGCCGCGTGTTGCGTTCGACTGGCTGCGTGAGGCGTAAGAGTAGGGGCACGTGTCAACAATTCGCACGAACGAAAATGGTCCCGGGTGGGGCCATTTTCGTTCGCTGCGCTGATTTGCAAGCCGGCTTTCGCAAGGCGCGAACCTACGAAAATCGCCGCGCGGCAACGCAGGGCGATGAGCTTGGTCGGGGGATAGGGCCCGCTTCGCCCGCCGGCTCGTAAATTGTATCATCCAGTGTGGAACGAGGACGCCCGTTGCCGCGTGCGATGGGCTTGTAGCTTGTAATAAGAGGAGAGCCATGTCGAAGCAGGCAGTCGTTGGAATCTTGGCGCATGTCGATGCCGGCAAGACCACGTTGGCCGAGGCCATGTTGTTCAACGTGGGTCGCATTCGCAAGCGCGGCCGCGTGGACGATGGCGATTCGCATCTGGACACTAACGCGATCGAGCGCGAGCGCGGCATTACGATCTTCTCGTCGCAGGCCGTGCTCGACCACGGCGATACCCACGTCATGCTTGTGGATGCGCCCGGCCACGTCGATTTTTCGGCCGAGGCGGAGCGCACGCTGCGCGCGCTCGACTATGCGATTTTGGTTGTGGGTGCCAACGACGGCGTGCAGGGGCACACCGAAACCCTGTGGCGCCTGCTTGCGCGCTATGACATTCCGACGTTCATCTTTATCAACAAAATCGATTTGGAGAATCCCGGCCGCGATGTTTTGCTGGCACAGCTTGGGCAACGTCTTTCCGAGGGCTGCCTGGATGCCAGCGAACTGTTGGTGGGTGGTGCCGTTCAGGAGGACGCTGCTGCGTTGGACGAGGCGGCGCTCGAGGAGTTTCTCGACGCAGGGGAGCTTTCGACTGCCACGCTTTCGCGGCTGGTCGCAGAGCGAAAGTTGTTTCCCTGCTTTGCGGGCTCGGCGCTCAAGGACCAGGGTGTGGCAGAGCTACTCGACGGCATATGCGCTTTGATGCGCGAGCGAACATGGCCCCAGGAGTTCGCCGCGCGAGTCTACCGCGTGAGTCGTGGAGACCGTGGCGAGCGTCTTGCCTGGGTCAAGGTGACGGGCGGTGTACTGCGTGCAAAGCAAGTTGTCGAGGGATGCTCTGGCGCCTCCACTTGGGAGCAAAAGATCGACCAGGTGCGCATCTATAACGGCGAGAAGTATGAGCTTGCCCAAGAAGTTGCTGCTGGCGGTATTTGTGCCGTGACGGGCCTTGCGCACGTTCGCCCAGGGGATGCCTTGGGGGCGGAGCCCGTGGGCGATGCGCCTGTCATCGCTCCGGTCCTCACCTATACGGTGCTTCCGGGCGAACACGATGTCCACGCGGTGTTCAAAGCACTGACAGAGTTGGCGGACGAAGATCCCATGCTCGGCGTAAGCTGGAACACTCATCTTGAGCAGATTTATTTACAGCTGATGGGCGCCGTGCAACTCGAGGTCGTGCAGCGGGTGTTGGCCGATCGCTTTGGCCTTTCGGTTGCGTTTGAGTCTGGCGGCATTCTCTATAAGGAGACTATTTCGCAGCCGGTCGAGGGCGTGGGCCATTTTGAGCCGCTGCGCCACTATGCCGAGGTACATCTGCGCCTGGAGCCGTTGCCAGCGGGTTCGGGCGTGCAGTTTGGCACCGTGACCTCGACCGACGAACTCGATCTTAACTGGCAGCGTTTGGCACTCACCAACGCCATGGAGCGCGATCACCTGGGCGCGCTGACCGGCTCGCCCATCACCGATGTGTGCATTACGCTCACGGGCGGCCGTGCGCATGCCAAACACACCGAGGGCGGCGATTTTCGCCAGGCCACGTACCGCGCGATTCGCCAGGGGCTCATGCAGGCGCGTGAGGCTGGCGCGGCGGTGCTGTTGGAGCCGTGGTATCGCTTTGAGCTCGAGGTGCCGGGGGAGTGCGTGGGCCGGGCACTCTCGGATGCCACGCGCATGGGTGCCGAGTACGAGCCGCCGACGATGGCGGGAGACCGGGCGAAGCTTGTGGGTCGCGTGCCGGCATCTGAGGTGCAGGATTACGCGCTGGAGGTGGCCGCCTATACGAGTGGTCGTGGGCATCTGTACCTAGAGTTCGCCGGCTATGCGGCTTGCCATGATGCCGAGCGCGTCATCGAGACGGCCGCCTATGAGCCCGAGGCCGATCTGCCCAACACGCCCGATTCGGTCTTTTGCTCCCACGGCGCCGGTTACACGGTCAAATGGTACGACGTCCCCGAGGCAGCCCACGTAAAGGTCGATCCCTCCACCTTCCGCCCCTGGCGAGCAGCAGACGCCGAGTTTTTCGGCCACATGTGACAGAGGGGCAGCCCCTTTGGCAGATTCAGTTGGTATAACTCGGTATAAGTTGGTATAACTATTACCAGGGTTTGCCAATCCGAGGAGGCCGACATGAATCCAAATCCCTTTAAGCCAACGGCAGGCAAGCGGCCTCCGATGCTCATTGGTCGCGAGTCGGTCATCGAAGATTTCGAGGAAGGGCTCGATAACGGCGCCGGAGCGCCGGGCAGGCTCATGCTCATTACGGGAAACCGCGGCTGCGGCAAGACAGTTCTCCTGCGGGAGCTGCAACGTCTGGCCAGCGAGCGCGGATGGGCGGTTGTCTCCGATTCCGCTTCGCTTGGCTTATGCGACCGCTTGGCCGACGCGCTTCGCTCGAATAAACCCGTTGTGACGTCAATGGAGTTCGGTCCTTCGTTTGGCCGGATGTCGGTCGAGGCGGCGCGAGCAAAGGGCGAGACGTTGCGAGGGCTGGTCAACGAGCGCCTTAAGAAGCTCGGTCCAGGCAAGGGCATACTGTTTGCGATTGACGAGGCGCAATCGGCGTCTATCGAGGAACTGGCGGCTCTTGCCGTTCTCTATCAGCAGGTGCTCGGAGACCAGGATGCCACGGGATTACCCGATAGCGACCAGCGCGGTCTTGCGCTGGTTTTTGCCGGCTTGCCCAGTATGGTTGACGATCTGCTCGAAGAGCCGAGCGTGACGTTTTTGCGCCGCGCCCAGCAGCGTACGCTGGGGGCGATATCTTTGCCCAAGGTGCGCGATTCATATATCCAGACGGTCAAAGACGCTGGTCTTTACGTTGACGCGGAGACGGCGGACCTTGCGGCACGCAAGAGCATGGGGCATCCCTATATGGTTCAGCTGGTGGGATATTACATGTGGCGGTCTGCTGTCCGGCGTGGCTCGCAGGTCATCGAAAGGCGCGATGTCGAGGATGGCCATGCGGATGCCGTCTCCGAGTTCTACGAAGCGGTTGACGCGCCCCTGTATTACGGGCTGCGCAGTCCACAGCGCCTCTTTATCGAGGCCATGGCGGTTGACGAGGACAAACCGACGCGCATGGCGGATATCATTGAGCGCTGTGATCGTACCCAGAGCTGGGCGAGTAAATATCGCGCAAGCCTGATTCGCGAGCGCGTCATCGAGGCTGCCGGATACGGTCTCGTCCGGTTTACTGTGCCCATGCTGGGCGAGTACATCCGCGACCGCATTTTATGGCACGAGTAATGTGAAAAGGGACGGCCCCTTTGTGACATCGATAGATGTGAGGTCAAAACATGGCGATTCAAACTGAGCGATTGACGCTTCGTCCGTGGCGCGAGACAGATGCGGCGAGCTTGTATGCATACGCGAGCGACCCGGACGTGGGGCCGGCTGCGGGCTGGCCGCCCCATCGAAGCATTGAAGAAAGCAGAGAGATCATTCGGACGGTCTTTACGGCGCCCCATACCTTTGCCATTTGCCTGCCTGAGACAGACGAGCCCGTGGGCAGCATCGGGCTCATGCCGCCTCGCTGTGAGTCGAACAGCCAAAGAGGCGGACTCGAGTTCGAGGTGGGCTATTGGATCGCCAAGCCGTTCTGGCGCCGAGGCTTTGCTCCCGAGGCGGTGCAAGCCATGCAGCGCTATGCGTTCGAAACACTTGGCTGCAAGGCATTTTGGTGCGGATACTACGAGGGCAATAACAAGTCGCTACGCGTTCAGCAAAAATGCGGCTTCATGCCTCATCACGTTGAACGCGACGTGCCCTGCGAGCTTATGGGCGATGTGCGTACCGAGTACTTTACGTATTTGACCCGCGAAGACTGGCGCAGGCAGGCACAGTGCAAGTAATGTGACAAAGGGACAGTTCCTTTGCCACGTTCGGCTAACAGGAAGGGGAGCGATGGCGGTGTCGCAACAACCAAGTGCTATCGAGGTGCGTGGCGCGCGTGTACACAACCTCAAGGACATCGATATCGATATTCCGCTGGGAAAGCTCGTGGGTATTGCCGGCGTGTCGGGTTCGGGCAAGAGCTCGCTGGCGCTGGGGGTTCTTTATGCCGAGGGCTCGCGCCGCTACTTGGAGGCGCTCAGCACCTATACCCGCCGTCGCCTGACGCAGGCCGAGCACGCCCAAGTGGACGAGGTGCTGCACGTGCCGGCGGCGCTCGCATTGCATCAGCGCCCCAGCGTGCCGGGCGTGCGCTCGACCTTTGGTACCATGACCGAGCTCAACAATAGTCTGCGTCTGCTCTTTAGCCGTTGCGCCCATCATGTGTGCCCGCGCTGCGGGGCGCGTGTGGAGCCGAGCCTTAACGTTGCCGCAGGCCTGTCGCTCACGTGTCCGACATGCGGCCGCGAGTTCTACGCGCCGAGTGCCGAGGACCTTGCCTTTAACAGTGGCGGTGCGTGTCCCACCTGCGGCGGCACCGGTGTCATGCGCGAGGTGGACGAGGCGAGCTTGGTACCCGACGAGTCAAAGACTATCAACGAGGGCGCGGTGCTTCCTTGGGGCACGCTCATGTGGGATCTGATGAAGCAGATGGCCGGCGAGATGGGCGTGCGCACCGACGTGCCGTTTAACCAGCTCACGCCTCAAGAGCGCGACATCGTGTTTCATGGTCCGGCGGTTAAGAAGCACATCCTCTACGTGCCCAAAAACGGCGAGGGCGCTACGCCACTCGACTTTACCTATTACAACGCCGTCTATACCGTCGAGAATGCGCTCGCCAAGGTCAAGGACGATAAGGGCTTAAAACGCGTTGCGCGCTTTTTGCGCGAGGGCCCATGCCGCGATTGCGGCGGCACGCGTCTCTCCGAGGCTGCGCGCCAGCCCCAGGTGCGCGGTATCAATCTGGCGCAGGCGGCGGCTATGACGCTGGGCGAGGCGATTGAGTGGGTGCGCGGGGTGCCCGCATTCTTGCCGCCCGAGATGCGGCCCATGGCGACGGATATCTGCGATTCGTTTTTGAGCGCGGCCCGTCGTCTGGTCGACTTGGGTCTCGATTACCTTTCACTCGACCGCGCCGGCGCCACGCTTTCCACGGGTGAGCGCCAACGCGTGCAGCTTGCTCGCGTGGTGCGTAACCGATCGACAGGCGTGCTTTATGTGCTGGACGAGCCTTCGATCGGCTTGCATCCTGCCAATGTCGACGGCCTGGTAGGCGTGATGCGAGATCTGGTGGATGACGGTAACACCGTGGTTGTTGTCGACCACGATACGCGCGTACTGGCGGATGCCGACTATCTGGTCGAGATGGGTCCCGTTGCCGGAGCAGGCGGCGGCAATGTGATCGCCGCTGGTACGGTAGACGAGGTCGAGCAATCGCAGGGCAGTCGCATCGCGCCGTTTTTGCGCTCAGAGTCCAAGCGCTTGCGTCCGCAGGTGACTGATGGGGAAATGTTCGACCAGGGCCATATCCGCATGGCAACCGAGGCCATCCATACCGTCAAACCGCTCGAAGTCGATATCCCGCGCGGCCGCCTTGTCGCGGTGACGGGCGTTTCGGGTTCGGGCAAGACGACGTTGGTGCTCGAGACGCTCATCCCGGCGCTCAAGGCGCAGGCAGCCGGCGAACGCTTGCCGGGGCACGTGCGTTGGGTCGATGCCGAGGGCATTGCCCGTGCCAACCTGATTGACGCCACGCCCATCGGTGCCAACGTGCGCTCGACGGTAGCGACCTATGCCGACATTCATGACGAGCTGCGCCGCGCCTTTGCACGTACGCCCGAGGCCAAGGCGGCGGGATATAAGGCGGGCGCCTTTAGCTACAACACCGGTGCCCTGCGCTGCCCTACGTGCGACGGCACGGGCTCGATATCGCTTGACGTGCAGTTTCTGCCCGACGTCGAGATCGTCTGCCCGGCATGCCGTGGCTCGCGCTACGCCGAGGCCGCCTCGCATATCCATCGCGAAGGCAAGGATGGCAGTCTGCTTACGTTGCCGCAGCTTATGGATATGAGCGTGGACGAGGCACTCGACGCTACGGTGGGACTCAAGAAAGTTCAGGTGCGCTTGCAGACCTTGCACGACCTGGGCCTGGGTTATCTCACGCTTGGCGAGCCCACGCCGGCGCTTTCGGGCGGTGAGGCACAGCGTCTTAAGCTTGCGAGCGAGATGGGCCGCGTGCAGGATGATGCTGTATTCGTGTTCGACGAGCCCACGATCGGACTACATCCGCTCGATGTTCAGGTGTTGCTGAGTGTGTTCGACGGACTCGTTGCCAAGGGCGCCACAGTTGTCGTGATCGAGCATGACCTCGACCTTATCCGCAACGCCGATTACGTGATCGACATGGGCCCGGGCGGTGGCGACGCCGGCGGGCAAATCGTCTGCGCCGGCACTCCGGGCGACATCGCAGTTTGCTCCGCAAGCATCACCGGCCGCTATCTATAGACAATGAGGCAAAGGGACAGTCCCTTTGCCTCATTGATGCCTATTTCACGCATTGAGCTGCGAGATAGTCGCGGAAGAATGGCAATTCAAATGCGACGAGCCCTCGTCCTCGCTTCCCGATGATGCCGGCGTCTATCATGCGGCGTCGGTAGCGGGAGACCTGCTGCGGCGAACGCTTAAGGCGCTCGACAAGGTCAGCGGTGGTGGACTCTTCCTCGTCATCGAGCATGGCGATGAGGAATCGCTTGTCCTCTGCAGTGAGTTCCCGATAGGTTGCCGCGAGGATTCGGTCGTCCATCTCGTCGCGCGCGATTTTGATTCCCAGGTCAAAGTCGCGTGACGAGATTTCCTTCGAATCGCTTGTGAGATCCCAGGCACGGTAACCTACGAGTTGCAATAGGAAGGGAAATCCAGAGATCGAGCGAACGGCTCTATCGATTCCCTCAGCATCTGCCAGGCGATCGTTTTCCTGGATTGTGCGAATCAAGGCTTCGCGTACGTCATAGTCGGCAATGCGACCCAGATGATATTGTTGGGCGCGGCGAAGGAACGAGACCGTCTTGTGGTTCAGCAACGTAGAGACGTTGTTGGGAAGTCCCGCCATAAGCAAGGCGACGCGTTTCCCATCGGTCACAAAGTGCTGATACGTGGCTGCGAGTTGGATCATCTCGTCGAGTGTCGGATCCACCTCGTCAACCGTGACGAGCAGACCGGTGCCCGCCTCGTTGAGCTGGTCGATGATGTCGCTCATGCGATAACGCCAGGTTGAAGCATCGTGAACGCGATTGACCTCGACGCTGCCGAGCGGTGCAATTCCGAGACCGGTGACTTCGAAGTTCTTAGACGGGTCGATAAGATGGCCGGCAGCACGTTTCGCCCCGAACTCGATTTCCTCAAGCATTCCCGGGAGCGCGGTCGTCTTTACGGCTATCCAGCCGTGGGATTCCGCCCTTGTCGCGAGCGACGACATGAGAGCGGTTTTACCGGTTCCACGCGCGCCTGAGAAGATCGAGGTCAATTCTGGGCGCCTGCGCTGACTCAAGAAGGCACGGTCCAAATCCCGAATAATCTGTTGTCTGCCAGCGAGATGGGCAGGAACCTCACCAAAACTGGGGGTAAACGGGTTCTCGAGATATTCCACGTAGCTCTCCTTTCACACCGCCGTTTAACTTCATTTTACTTTAGTTAATTCTGATTAAAAGTGAGGGCTCTTTATCTAGAACAACAATTAGGCGTGTGTGCCATCGGCGTGGCGCTTGAATGTGACAAAGGGACAGCTCCTTTGTCACATCCCTGCAAAGCCCGTTTGTCGTAGCGCCTCGTAGAGGACGATGGCGGCGCTGTTGGAGAGGTTGAGTGCACTGATGCGGTAGTCGTCGGGATTGACGAAGTTGCCGCAGATATCCTGCCGAAGGATGGCCTCGTGGCTGTCCTCGGTATGTCCCAGCGATTCCTCGTGGGCTTCCCAGGCCTCGGCGTTATCGAGTGAGTCACAATCGCGCAGCATCGGGATGCGCTCGCAGCGCTCGGACGCCGCGGCAAGCAGTGGCTCGGGAATGCCCGAGCTCTCGCTGCCAAAGACCAAGTAGTCTCCATCGCGGTAGGTACTCTGCGCATAGGTGCGGCGTGCCTTTTTGGTCAGCAGATGCAGGCGCTCGTCGGCAGGGGAGAGGCCGTTGCGCGCAAGGAAATCCTCCCAGCCGGCATAGGTCGTCACGTCCAAGTTTTGCCAGTAGCCCAGGCCGGCGCGAAGTACCGTCTTGTCATCGAGCGAAAACCCCAGCGGCTCCACCAGATGCAGGCGGGCGCCGGTGACCACGCAGGTGCGGCCGATATTGCCCGTATTGGCCGGAATCTCGGGCGCATACAGCACAATGTTGAACATGAATCTCCTTGGCTCAGAACGAAAAGCCACCACGAAGAGCACCTTCGTGGTGGTTTGGCGGTTACGCAGGCGGAAAAATGCCCGCTTGGATAAACCTAGGCGCGGTGCCAGTCGGTCAGGCAGGCATCGAGGGAGGCGATGAGCGCATCCTTGTCCATGTGACGGCCGATGATGCACAGGCTCGTCATGCGGTCGCCCGTCTCGTCGTCCCAAATCTGCATGATCTCGGGGTTCTCGTCGATGATCTTCTGCTTCTCGCCCTCGGGCGCCGAGTCAACGAACAGGCCGTTCTCCATCAGGCGCATCTGGTGGCCGGCCTGCTCAAACATGTAACACATGTCCGGATTGCCGGTCTGCCACAGCGGACCCTTGACGCGAATGACCTCGTCGGGCCACTCCTGCTCAACAAAATTGGTGAACTTCTGCAGGTCAAACGGCTTGCGGCGCGAGTAAACAAAGGTCTCGATGTCGTACTCGAGCACCTCGGGGTCGTCGTGCTCCTCGGGATGCTCCATGGCCTCAATCCAGGCGGCGGAGTTGTAGGCGCGCATAAAGTCGAAGCGGTCGGTGTCGAGCAGCTCCTCCATGGGGACCTCGCCGTTTTGGGCCTCGACGATCACGGCGTCCTTCTGCAGGCTGCGCACGATGGCCTTGAGCTCGGCGATCTGCTTGGGGCTCACAGTATCGGTCTTGTTGAGGATCAGTGTGGAGCAGAACTCGATCTGCTGGATGAGCAGGCTTTCGATGTCGTCCTCGTCGATATCCTCAGCCAGCAGGTCGCGACCGCCGTTGAACTCGTCGTACATACGGGCGCAGTCGACCACGGCCACGATGTTGTCGAGCGCAAGTTTAGGCTCGCCGCCCACCTTGGCCTCGTCGCAGAAGCTCGAGATGGTGTAAGCGATGGGGATGGGCTCGCAAATGCCCGAGGCCTCGATGATGATGTAATCGAAGTCGCCCGAATCGGCGATGCCCTGCAGCTGGTTGGCAAGGTCGTCCGAAAGCGTGCAGCAGATGCAGCCGTTGGTGAGCGGGATGAGGTCGTCGGTCTCGGAAAGGCCGCCGTCGGCGATGAGGCTGGCATCGACGTTGATCTCGCCGATATCGTTGACGATCACGGCGGCGCGGATGCCACCGTCGTTGGCGAGGATGTGGTTGAGCAATGTGGTCTTGCCGGCACCGAGGTAGCCGGTAAGCATGATGATCTTTACGGGTTTGTTGGGCATGTGCCCTCCTTTGTTAGACATGGCTTACAGTTGAATCATATGCCAAACGCCTGCTCTTATACCCACGCGCTGGCAAATAACACAGGCTACTCCCAGGCTCCCCATACATCGGGGCAATAACCGACGGTGGCCTTTTTGCCGTTGCGCACGATGGGCTCGGCCAAGACCTGCTGATTCTCGAGTAGCTTGTCGAAGCGCTGGCTAGAGGTGAGGTGCTGGATGAGTGCGAGCGTTTCCTCGTCCTTGGCTTTGGGGTTGAGCAGCTTGTCGATACCGCCGACCGCCTGCATCACGCTCGTGAGCTCGCCCTTGCTCATCTCCTTTTCCTTAAGGTCGATAAACTGCACCTTAATGCGGCGCTCCTTAAAATAACGCTGTGCCTTCTTGGTGTCGAAGGACTTCTTGGTGCCAAAAATTTGCACGTTCATGTATTTGTTCCGCCGTTCTACCTGATGAAGTTGGTGCGCTCGCGATCGGCTTCGGGGGCTTCGATGCCGGCGGCCTGTCCTGCCTCGATACAATGCAGGAGCCAGGCCATGTTCTTGCCGATGTTGCGCATGGTGGCCAGGCCCTCGGCGTCCTGGGCGGCCTCGCCCGGCATGGCGCCAAACACGTTGTTCCAGTACGTGGAGGCCACCACGGGCATCTGGTTGATGGTGAAGTACTTGTTGAGTACATCGAACGTGGTCGACGTGCCGCCACGGCGGGCGACGGCGACCGCGGCGCCCGGCTTGTGCGCAAAGGCCTTGCTGCCGGCATAGAATGCGCGATCGAGTGCCGAAAGGATGCGGCCGCTGGGGTGCGCGTAGTAGACGGGCGAGCCAAAGACAAAACCGTCGGCCTGTTTGGCGGCAGCGATGAGCTCGTTCACCACGTCGTCGTCAAAGGTGCAGCGACCGCCAAGCTTGCCGCACTGGCCACAGCCAATGCAGTCGCGAATGGGCTTGGCGCCCAGTTGAAACACCTCGGTATCAATGCCTTCGGCATTGAGCTGCTCGGCGACCTCGGCGAGTGCGCGGGCGGTGTTGCCGTTTGCCTTGGGGCTGCCATTGACCAAAAGAACCTTCATCACAAACTCCCTCTGCTTTTGGTGACTTCTGCAGAGGATTATCGCACGATGGGGGAGGCGGCGCGGGCGCGGTGCTAATCCAGTTTGGTACCTGGCACCTGCACGGCTTTCCCGAGCAGCGCTTTGAGCTCGTTCAAAATGGAAACGGGCTGTCGGTCAACGCTGTCCAGATGAAGCGTCGCCACACGAATGGGTGGCTGATATTCAAGTGAGCCGATGAGCACGGGAGAACCCAGGAACCGCTCGATTTCTTCCGCGATCGCGTCGGTCTCTTCGGGATCAAAGTCGTCGAAAAGCGCCACGAACATCGGCCCCGTCGAGCGGAACAGGCGGCCCTTGCCGCGCGAACAATCCATGAGGCAGGCGGCGCTTTCGGCGAGCACGCGGTCGCCTGCATCGAATCCAAAGCGGGCATTGACCTCGGCGATATCGTCGACCTTAATGGCAATAAAGCCTGCCTCGTGCGGCACACGGCGCATCTCTCCAATAGCGTTGACCAGCGCGTGGACATCGCCCAGGCCGGTCACGGAATCGGTCGTATCTGCTAGGCTTCGGTTGACGATAATGCCCACATACATGCTGGGCTCGGTATCGGTGCCGTCCAAGCGGTAGCCCGTGCAGTCGCAAAGCACGTATTTTCCGGTGGCATCCATTACGCGATACTGCATGTAGTGGAAGTGCCACGTGCCGTTTATCACCATGTCGAGCTCGGCGCGTACGTTGTCGCGGTCCTCGGGATGAACGCGGGCAAGCCACATATCGACCGAATTAAAAGGATGCTGGGAGGGCAGGTCAAAATCGCGCACGGCGTTAACCGACCATTGCGATTCTCCCGTATCGAGGTTAAGGATGAACGGATAGCGCGTCTCGGAGCTCATGGAGATCGCTTGGAACACCCGGTCGTTGCGGGGAAGCTGATCGACGATTGGGCGTTGTGGTGCGTCATTGTCTTTCGGTTGCTGTACACGATGCATAAGCTTATAGCGATACATCTTGCGATCGGCATCCATCGTCATCTGGCGACGCGTGTCGCCGGCAAGTGGATCGACGCGCGAGCAGCCAAAGCTAAAGCTGGCGATCATGGGCGCCTTGCCACTTGAGCTCGCCTCGATCAGCCCGGCACGTACCCGCTCCAAGCGCTGCTCGAGTTCGGTCTCGTTTGCGGAGAGCGAGATGAGCACAAACTCGTCTCCACCGATGCGGAACAGCATCTCATCGTGCTCCATGGTTTCGGAGAGCGTGCGGCAGATGCTCAGAATATAGCGATTGCCTTCGGCGTGGCCAAACCTATCATTGCAATGTTTGAGATGGTCGATGTCAATATAGGCGCAGGTGAAGGGGTCACCTTTGTGCCAGAGTTGCTCGACGTGACGGTCGAGTCCGCCGCGGTTGCCCAAGTTGGTGAGCGGGTCGATATAGGCGTTGCTCTCAAGCAGCCGGCGCTCTTGTTGCAGGATGGCATGCGTCTTTTGCAGTTGCTCGCCAACGGCGCGCAGCTCAGCAGGCAGCGCGGCAACATCGAGTTCGGCGGTCGAGATGCCATTCGCAAGTCGCTGAAGATAGGCAATAATCGATTGCTCACCCAGGCGATATGACTCGTTCATGATGGATAACCTCCTTGGGCGGAACAACGGTTTGTATCATATCCCCAATTCGGTTTGAATTGGGGTAATAAGTTAGCTAATGGAGACAAATGCCCCCTTCGACGGTGGCGTTTTGCGCGCGAGCGTATCAGTTGTTATTGCCACCATCGAGCAATGCCTCAAAATCCTTCGCCGGCATGGGGCGGTAGTAGAGGAAGCCCTGAGCGTAGCGGGCACCCATGTGGCGTAGCATGTTCGCCTGCTCATCTGTCTCGACGCCTTCGATTACAATGGGCAGATGGAGCGACTGCGCCATCTCGAGCATCGATGACACGATCTGCGCGCTGCGGCCTTGATCGCGGTCGGTGGGCACAAAGGTGCGGTCGAGCTTGATGACGTCGACGTTGACGTTCTTGAGCATCGCGAGCGTGGACTGACCGGTGCCAAAATCGTCCATATAGGTCGAGAAGCCGCGGGTGTGCAAGTCGGCTGTCAGTTTGTCCACGGCTTCGGACTCTCCCGTATAAGCCGTCTCGGTGATCTCGATGCGCATGAGCTCGGGCGGCAGGTTGTATTGGGCGGCAAGCGCCCCCATATGCTCGGCAACGTCGCAGGCAAGAATGTCCACGCGAGACACATTAAGCGAGACCGGAACCACGCGAAGACCGCGATCGAGACACCCGCGAAGCCATATGGCGACACCCTGCCAAATGTACTTGTCGAGCGTCACCACAAAGCCGCTTTCCTCGAGTGCGGGAATAAACGTTGCGGGCGAAATGAGAGAGCCGTCCTTGTCAATCCAGCGCGTAAGTGCCTCGGCGCCAATGATCTCGCCGGTTTCCATATCGACCTGGGGCTGCAGGTAGTACGTGATGCGGCCATTTGAGAGCGCGTACTGGAACTCGGTCAGCGTGCGGTGGAACGCAATCTCGTGTTCATATTCTTCGGGGCGGAAAATAGCAATGCGCTCCTTGAAGTCGTTTTTGGCGCGTCGATTGGTAAACATGGCCTTTGCCTGCGCATCGATGGTGATCTCCTCATTGGAGTCGATGGGGTAAATGCCCATGGACGGCCAAAAACCTACGCCGTCATCATGCCTGGCTACTGCCTCGCGAACGCGGTTGTAGATTTGATGGACGGTGATGTGCTTAAAGGGGATGAGTACGCAAAAGTCATCTTGGCCCCAGTACCCTGCGACGCCCATATCGGCATTCTCGATGTCCTTGAGGACCGTGCCCACATCGGCGAGTACGCGGTCGCCCTCGGCCTGGCCGTGCCATTCATTAAACAGGCGCATGTGACCCATGTCGACGGTGGCGATGCACCAGGTGTCGTCGCGCCTTGCCTCGAGAAATGCGTTGGCGCGCCGCATAAACTCGCTGGGTCGATAGAGGCCCGTGAGCGAGTCGATACGTTCGGCGATGGCGCTTTTGCGCTCCGCCTCGGGTATGGGGAGGCTGTCGTTGGGAACAAGCCCGCCGGCCGTGCGAAGGCGACGGTCGAGTTCGCCTAAAACGGCGGTCGCTTGATGGGTTAAGTGCTCGTAAAAGGCCGGGACGACAAGGCAGACGGGAGTAATGGTGTCGCCTGCGATTTGAACAGGAGCGAAAACGGCCTCTTTAAGGTGGCGGGTCAGTTGCTCGAATGCCTCGTGGTCCAAGTCGTTGCTGAGCACGACGAACTGGACGCTTCGTGAACGGTAGACCCGGCTCCTGCCGCGGGTGATCGACAGCATGCGGCCTGCGTATTCGGCAAGCATGTTGTCGACAGCCTCGGCCCCGTAGAGCTCGTTGAGCTTTGTCGTGCCACGAACGCGCACCGCTATAAGCCCTGTCTCGCAACGATCGCGGCGGCAGGCATCGATAGCGTTGATCAGCATACGCTGCGTTCCGAGGCCCGTGGCGGCGTCGACGGTCTCGGCAAGTGAGTGGTTGACAAGTTCGCCGACATAGAGCGAGGGGGCATTTCCGTCGCCGTCGATGCGAAACCCGCGAGCACGGCAGAGAACGTAGTCACCCGCGGCATTGCGCATGCGGTACTGCATGACGCGGCGGTGTTTGGAGCCGTTAAAGATCTGGTTGATGTCGTTGGCGTAGGCCTCGAGGTCATCGGGATGGACACGCGTTTTCCAGAAATCGCGGCAGCTGTCTATGTGCTCCGAAGGAAGACCGAGATCGCGCAAGGCACCTTGCGACCAAAGGGTGCGGTCCTTGTCCAAGTTCTCGATAAAGAAATAGCGGCCTTCGTTGAGCATCGAAAAGGCGTCGAAAATACGGTCGCTTATTTCGAAGTCGTCGGTGTGGACTTGCGCGATATTACGTCGATCAAGATGCATGGCATGACGTAGCTTGTAGTCGTACATGCGATGGTCGGCATCGAGCGTCATGCGATTGGAGGCTTCGCCCAGGGCGGGGTCGGCGTGTGCCACTCCGTAGCTAAACGAGTGGGGCATCTCGGAATCGTTGTTTTTGAGCAGGATCGTTCGGCAGTGTTCCAGACGTTCGGCGAGGTCGTCCTCGGTCGCAATCGTAGATAGGATGGCAAACTCGTCGCCTCCCAGACGAAATGCCGCCTCGTCTACCTTCATATACAGCTTGAGATAAAGGCTTACCTGCAAGATATAGCGGTTGCCCTCGTCATGGCCAAAGACATCGTTGCAGTGCTTGAGATTGTCGATATCGATGAACGCCATGGTAACGGGAGCGTCCTGCTCCCAGAGCTCCTCGAGGGAACGGGCAAAGCCGCCGCGGTTGCCAAGTCCGGTAAGCTGGTCGGTAAAGGCGGTCCTAATCAGATCATCCTGACGCTCGAGAAGGTCGCGGACGGTCTTTTCGAGCGTTTCGGTGTAATTGCTGACAGTTTCCATGTTCTAAGCGGCTTTCTGAGGTCGGGGCGGATTGCGTCGGGCGAGCTCGTTGTGTACACGTATCGTTGTTCGGCGTTTTGCGTGCATCCAGGCCCCCGCCTTGCTGCGTTGTTGAGTTACTTTGCCGGCTAATGTTCGCTGTTGATAACAGCTGGGTAGTGTAAACAACAATACCCAATTATATATGGGTGCACATGCTGTGGGCGGCTATTGTTCGACAAGCGGTAGCGCGACGATGCGATGCTTGATAAAAATGCGACTGGGGCGGTATATGTTGACGGGTATACTTGTTCCGTTTGAATTTGCGGGGACGGAGATGGTCGCATGGCACAGTCAAATATGATGCGCACGGTGGGGCTGGCGCTCGAAGGAGGCGGCTACCGCGGTATGTATACGGCGGGCGTGCTCGACGTTTGGATGGAGCACGGTTTGACCTGCGACCATATGGTGGGTGTCTCGGCGGGCGCGGCGTTTGGCTACAACTTTAAATCGCGGCAGATTGGACGCGCCATTCGCTACAACAAGGCATATTGTGCCGATAAGCGCTATGCGGGTGTAGCAAGCTGGCTGCGGACTGGAGACATGTTCAATGCCGATTTTGCCTATCATGAGGTGCCCATCGAGCGCGATCCCATCGACCTGGAGGCATATCGCGCCTGCCCCATGCGGTTTACGTGCGTGTGTACCGATATCGAGACGGGCAAGGCCGTCTATCACGACCTGCCTTATGGCGATGAGCGCGATATCGAGTGGATCCGGGCGTCGTCGGCTATTCCTGTGGCGACGCGTCCCGTTGCTATTGACGGACATAAGTATCTGGATGGTGGCGTGGCTGATTCTATTCCCAGCGCATGGCTGTTTGCGCAGGGGTATGACCGAAACATCGTGGTACTCACGCAGCCGGCGGGCTTTGTGAAGCAGCCCAACAGCGTGATGCCCATGCTGCGGCGCGTGTTCCGTCACTACCCGGAGTTTGTCGCAGCGCTTGAGCATCGGCATGAGGTCTACAATGCCACGCTCGATGACTTAGCACGTCGCGAGGCTGCCGGCGAAATCTTTGTGGTGCGGCCGAGCGAATCGGTGAAGGTACCGTCGCTGTGCCGCGAGCCCGATGAACTCGAACGCATCTATCAGATCGGCCGCCGCGATGCGGAGGCAACCTTGCCGGCACTGGAGACATATCTGGCAGGGTAGAGGCTGCTGCCGCCATCTCGGCGGGAAGCGCATCCCGGAATGGAGGTCCAAACTGGGATGCGCTTTCCATCGCTGAAGATATGAGGCTGCGAATCGGCTGCTCGGCTTGAGCCTATGCCTGCTGCCAGGTATCGACGAGCTCCTTGGCGGCGGCGTAGGGGTCGTCGGCACTGCAGACGGCGCTCACCACAAAGAAGCCATCGACGCCGGTGGCCTTGAGCTGTGGCAGGTCGGCCGTCTTGACGCCGCCGCCCACCACGATGGGCACGGGGCTTGCCGCGTGGAGTGCGGCCAAGTCCTCAAAGCTCTTGGTGATGATAGAGCCGTCGGCCGCGCGTCCGCAGTCGCGCTTGGTCTCGGTCTCGTGGAGCGGGCCGATGCCCAGGTAGTCGACCAGGCTCATGTCGGCGGTCTTGACGTACTCGAGCATCTCCTCGCAACGGGCCGAAAGGCCCACAATGGCATCGGGGCCCAAAAGTTTGCGGCAGACCTCGACGGGAATATCGCTCTGGCCAACGTGCACGCCGTCGACAGCGATGCCCTGCTCGCGCGCGGCGAGTACGCAGTCCAGGCGGTCGTCGATCAGCAGGGCGACCTGACCGGTCTTGCCGGCCTGTGCGATTGCCTGCGCGGCGTCGCCCGTCAGCGCGATGATCTCGCGGGCACTTGCCACCTTGGAGCGCACCTGGATGCAGGTAAAGCCTGCGTCGAGCGCCTGGGCCACCACATCGCCCACGGGACGCCCGAGCGTGTTTTCGGGGCCGAGTACCAGATAGGCCGAGATATCAAGGTTGTCGCGGATGCTCATCGTGCTTCCTCCTGCTTTTTGATCTGTGCTTCCATGCGCTCGAGCTTGCCGGTCATGGTGTCGGTAAATCCGGGTCGAATATCGGCTTTGAGCACGACTTCGGTGCGGATGCCCTTGCTCGCCAACACAAAGGTTGCGTCGCGCACGACCTGCATGACCTCGTCCCAGTCACCCTCGATCTCGGTGAACATCGAGGTGGTGCGGTTGGGAAGGCCGCTCTCGCGAATGACGCGCACGACCTCGGCGACCTCGGCGGACAGTTCATCGCCGGTGCCGCACGGGGCGATGGCCACGGCGACGAGTGTGTTCATGCCGGCATTGGTTGCGGGCTCGGACATGGCTTATGCCTCCTCGAGCTCGAGTTGGTTATCGGCGATGTCCTGGGCGGTCGCGCGGTAGAGCTCGTCGATAAAGGCGACCTTAAAGCTTGCCGGGGCATCGGCGACGGCGGCGGCACGCGTGCCGGCAACGTTGTAGACGGCGGTGCCGCAGACGGCTGCCGTAAACGGGTCGGCGGCGCAGGCGTACACGGCCAGCACGCCGCCCTGCGAGCAGCCGCAGCCGGTGATCTTGGACATGAGCGGGCTGCCGCCGTGGGACTTGGCCACGGTCGTGCCGTCGGTAATCAGGTCGACTTCGCCCGAGACGACCACGGCGCCGCCGGTGTAGCGGGCGAGCGCCACGGCGGCATCGCGGGCGGCGTCGACCGTGTCGGTGGTATCGACGCCGCGTACGCGGCTCAGATCGGCCGCCTCGCCCTCAAGACCCCACAGGCCGGCGAGCGCAATGATCTCGGAGGCATTGCCGCGCACGATGGCGGGCTTGTACTGCTTGAGCTCGTTTACCAGCTGGGTGCGCAGGCTACCGATGCCCAGGCCCACCGGATCGAGCACCCAGGGCTTGCCGGCGTCGTGTGCCGCCTTGGCCGCTCGGGGAATCGTCTGCTCGTAGATGGGGAAGAGCGTGCCCATGTTGAGATAGATGGCGCCGCCGCCGGCAACGAGTGCCTCGCCTTCGTCGGGCAGATAGACCATGGCGGCCGATCCGCCCACGGCGAGCTGTGCGTTGGCGACAAAGTCGATCGTCACCGTGTTGGTGATGGAGCCGGCCATCGGATTGGTGGCGCGAATCTCCTCCACGGCCTTGACCATATGCTGCTTAAGCTGTTCCGAATCAATCACTGCACATGCCTCCTTGGCATAGAAAAGGGGCGCTGTGCATAGACAGCGCCCCTGTAAAGGCGGCATGCTCCCTACGCCAGCATTAACTGACAGGTTCAAAGGATTGGGCCCCATGCCCTCTCAGCCTTGTGGTTTGCACCGCCGGCACTCCCGCATCGAATCTGTTGTTCCCTATACTAGCGCACCTGCCAAAAAGGGACAGGTTTATTTTGGCAGGTCGTTACAATAGGTAGGACCGATACGAATGGGGGCCTTATGATTAAACTTGTGCTGACCGATATGGACGATACGCTGATTCCAGCCGGGCATGACGGCGCCAGCGACTACGCCATCGAGGGCATTCATGCCATGCAGGCGGCGGGTCTGCACTTTGGCCCGGTTTCGGGTCGCCAGCCGTCCGCGATGGGCTGGATGTTCCGCAATTGCGTCGAGTGCTTCTCGACCGGCGCGTTCTGCAACGGCCAGGTCATGTTTGTGGACGGCGAGGCGGTGGCCTCGCATGCGACCGACAACGATGCCCTGACGCGTCTGGCCGATTACCTCGAGCAAGAGACCGACGATACGTATCTGAAGGTCTACAGCCTGGGTGATGACTTTTGGGATAACGATGCCTATTGCGTGACGAACGACCCCGAGCGCGTACGCCGCGCCATGGAGTCGGGCGGCAACGCGTGGCTCAAGGGCGAAGAGGCCCCGTGCCGTCCTGTTGTCGATGATGCCCCGGTGTTTAAGGCGAATATTTGGAGTGCCCGTTCACGTGAGGAGCTCGTGGAGCTACGCGAGCGCGTTGCCGCCGAGGTGCCGGAGCTCTCGCTTGTGTTTCCCAACAACCGCGTGCGCCTGTTTGACATCCTTCCGGCCGGTTGGGACAAGGGCTGCGCTGCGCTGGAGCTGGCGCGCGCTTTGGGCCTGACGCCCGACGAGGTGGCCGTGTTCGGTGATTCCGATAACGATCTGCCCATGATCGATGCCGTTCCCAACTCCGTTGCAGTCGCCAATGCCAACGAGGCTGTCACGGCTGCCGCGCGCTGGCATATCGGCGCTGCGGCAGACGATGCGGTTGCCGGGGCTCTGCATCAGATTGCCGCCTGTGCCGCGACGGGGGAGATGCCGCCGTTTATGCGTCAGATGGATGCGACGGGTTTCGACGTCACGAACGTCTAGGGAGAAAGCTATGAAGCTTCAGCAGCTCAGGTATGTCGTCAAAGTTGCCGAATGCGGCAGCATCACCGAGGCCTCGCGCCGGCTTTTTGTGTCGCAGCCTTCGATTACTGCGTCGATCCGCGATCTCGAAAACGAGATGGGTGTGCACATCTTTGAGCGCACCAACAAGGGTGTCATTGTGTCCGAGGAGGGCGAGACCTTCTTGGGCTACGCGCGCCAGGTGCTCGACCAGGCGGATCTGCTCGAAGGCAAGTACAAGGGCGAGTCCGAGCAGGTGCCGCACTTTAGTGTGAGCTGCCAGCATTATTCCTTTGCCGTCAACGCGTTTGTCGATGTGATCCGTGAGTTCGATGCCGCGCGCTACGACTTTACCCTGCGCGAGGAGCAGACTCACGAGATTATCGAGGACGTCGCGCATATGAAAAGCGAACTAGGCATCTTGTACTTGTCCGAGCACAATCGCGAGGTCATCGAGCGCATGCTGGCGGCCAACGAGCTCGTGTTCGAAGAGCTCTTCTGCGCCACGCCGCACGTTTTTGTGTGCGCCGACCATCCGCTGGCGGGCCGCTCCAGCGTGACGCTCGAGGACCTGGAGGACTATCCCTTCCTGTCCTACGAGCAGGGCAGCTACAACTCGTTTTACTATTCCGAGGAACTGACCTCGACGTTTGAGCGCCGCAAGAACATCCGCGTGCGCGATCGCGCGACGCTGTTCAACCTGGCCATGGGCCTCAACGGCTACACGGTGTGTTCGGGCGTGATCAGCCACGAGCTCAACGGGCCGGGTATTATCTCCATTCCGCTCGATGTGGACGAGTACATGGAGATCGGCATCATCACGCGCAAAAATACGACGCTCACGCGCTACGGTCGGGCCTATATCGACGCGATCCGCCAACATATCTAGGCTGCTGCGTTCTGCACAGGTCAAATCTCTTTAAGGCAGCCCAAACTGATATAGGAAGCATCTATATCAAACTGTTATAAACATATATTATACGATGGCCATAGGAGCGCTCATACTCTGTCCCAGTAAAGCAACCAATTCAAAGGGAGATATCTATGAGCACTTCGATTCAACCGAACGCGCCGTTTCGCGCCGATATCGTCGGCAGTTTTCTTCGTCCTCAGGCCGTGAAGGACGCCCGTGCCGCCTACGCCGCGGGCACGCTTGATGACGACGGCCTTAAGGCCGTCGAGGACGATGCCATTCGCGATTTGGTGGCAAAGCAGAAGGCCGCCGGCCTGCAGGTCATCACCGATGGTGAGTTTCGCCGCAGCTACTGGCACCTCGATTTTATGTGGGGCCTTAACGGCATTGAACGCCGTACCTCGCGTACGGGTTATATGTTCCACGACGAGGAGACCACAGCCGACACCGCCGTGGTAACCGGCCCCATTAGCGGCGAGAACCATCCGTTCGTCGAACACTTTAAATTTGTCAAGGTGCTCGAGGGGGAGGGCCAGGTCGCGCGGCAAACCATTCCGGCGCCGATCCAGACGTTCTCCGAAGTCACGCTCGACCGCTGCGACGGCCAGCAGGAGAGCCTGCGCGCTGTCTATAAGACCGATGAGGAACTTGCCGACGCCATCGCAGCCGCTTATCGCACGGTGATCGCCGACCTGTACGCAGCAGGCTGCCGCAACATCCAGTTTGATGACTGCACCTGGGGCATCTACTGCGACACCGATTTTGTCGCCAAAACCGGCATGAGCCCGGTCGACCTGCAAAAGGTAAGCGAGCTGGGCGTGGCGCTCAACAATGCCGCCATCGCGGACAAGCCCGACGATCTGGTCATCAACACGCATGTGTGCCGCGGCAACTACCACTCCACCTATGCCTTCGAGGGCGGCTATGACCCCATCGCGCCGTACCTGTTCGCAAACGAGGATGTCGATGCATTTTACCTGGAGTTCGATACGCCGCGCGCCGGCGGTTTTGAGCCGCTCAAGTACGTTGCCCCGGGCAAGAAGGTCGTGCTGGGCTTGGTAACCACCAAGGCGGCAGAGCTCGAGAACGAGGATGTTATCGTCGAGCGCATCCGTGAAGCCGCAAAGTACGTGCCGCTCGAGAACCTGTATCTGTCGCCTCAGTGCGGCTTTGCCAGCTGCGAGATTGGCAACAAGCTGACCGAGGATGAGCAATGGGCAAAGATCGCGCTGGTCAAGCGCATTGCCGAGCGCGTTTGGAAATAGCGCTAGTGTTTGCAGGTGGCGGCGCGTGCGAGGCATAGTGTATCGCGTACAATGGTTCGGATCGTATCGTTCGGGCAGGTTATCCGATATGCCTGATCGCCCTTCCATTCGAAAGGACATCCATGTCCCAGTCCTCGACGCCCGCCGTCAGCGATGCCATCTACGACGCATCGTCGCTCGGCCGCCCGCGCATGTTTCTGCTCGGCCTACAGCACCTGTTTGCCATGTTTGGCGCCACCGTGCTGGTGCCCGTGCTCACCGGCCTCTCGGTATCGGCAACGCTTTTGTTTGCCGGCTTGGGCACGCTGCTGTTCCACTTCCTGTCGCGCGGTAAGGTGCCGGCATTTTTTGGCTCATCGTTTGCCTTTATTGCCGGTTATGCCGCAATCGCGCCCAACGGCGAGACCGAGCTTTTGCCCTACGCCTGCCTGGGCGTAGCTTGTGCCGGTCTGCTCTATCCGGTGCTGGCGGCGCTCTTCCGCGCGTTTGGCGCCAAGCGTGTCATGCGTTTCTTTCCGCCGGTGGTGACTGGCCCCATCGTCATTTCCATCGGCTTGATCCTGGCAAGTTCCGCTATTGCTAACTGCCAGACCAACTGGCTTGTGGCTGTCATTGGCGTTGCCGTTATCGTCATCTGCAACATCTGGGGCCGTGGCATGGTCAAGATCGTGCCGATTTTGCTGGGCGTTGTGGTGAGCTATGCCGTTGCGGCTGCGCTCGGCGAGGTTGATTTCTCGGGCGTTGCCGCCGCTCCGTGGGTCGGTCTGCCCATCGTGTGGGACAACACCGTGTTTGCACTCTTTGGGCCGCAGTTCGATAGCGGTCTTGCCACGACGGCCATCATCACCATCATGCCGCTGGCCTTCGCGACCATGATCGAGCATATCGGCGATATCTCTGCTATCGGTTCGACTTGCGAGTGCAACTACATTGCCGATCCCGGTCTGCATCGCACGCTGCTCGGCGACGGCCTTGCCACGATTCTGGCTTCGCTCTTTGGCGCTCCGGCCAACACTACGTATGGTGAGAACACCGGCGTGCTCGCCCTGACGCGCGTGTTCGACCCGCGCGTAATTCGAATTGCCGCGTGTTGCGCCATCGTGCTTTCGTTCTGCCCCAAGTTCGCGGCTGTCATTGCGGCCATGCCGGCGTGTGTGATCGGCGGTGTGTCGCTCGTGCTCTACGGCATGATCAGCGCTGTGGGCGTCCGCAACCTCATCGAGAACCAGGTCGATTTCCAGAACAACCGCAACGTGCTGGTTGCCGCGCTGGTGCTCGTGCTTTCGCTCGGCATCGCGTACAGCACCGCCGGCGCCATCGTGTTGGAGCTCGGCGGCGTGACGATTTCGCTGTCCGGCATTGCCGTGGGCTCACTGGTGGGCATTGTGCTCAACGCCATCCTGCCGGGTAACGACTTTGAGTTTGATGTCTCCGAGCTTGAGGAGGCTGCTGAGTAGCAGCTGCGTTCAGCTAAAACAAGATATGGTGCCCATGCGTATATGCGTGTGGGCACCATTTTTAATGTGTCAGTATCCAGTGGATGCCGCGGGCCATGCGTAAGTCGGTTTGGGCAAAGTGATTGCCGGGGTTGAGCTCCAGCGTTGTTGGAATGCCGCGCTCGACGAGCAACGCTTCCATCGCGCGTGTGTCGTCGAGTACATGCCGCATCATGCGGTTGGGCGTCTTGGTTTCCTTTTTGCCGAGTGACAGGTAGACGGCTTGCGGGCTGCCGGCAAAAGGGGCCGTGCTGGCACGGTCGACAAAGTCGGGAAACCATAGCGACCCCGATGCGCTCGCGGCGCGGTCAAAGGCGTCGGTTTGCCAGAGGGACCAGAGTGCGAAGAGGCCCGCGAGCGAGTAACCGGCAATGCCGCGCCGGGTGGGCGGCTGAGGAAGCGACGACTCGACCTGGGGGATTATCTGATTCAGCAGCTCATCAAGAAAATCGGCAGCTTGGCCGCCGAAAGGCTCGGCATCGCGTACGGTCCCGTCGCATGCCCAGGGGCTCAGCTCGCGATTCCAATCGAGCCCGCCAATGGTGACGAGGGCGAATGGCGGACAGTCGAGCTCTCGGCAACACTTATAAACCTCGCTGCCGTCGCCCACGACCACAGGAAGGTAGATGACAGGCGCGCTTTCCGTATGATTCTAATAAACGGTTATCTGCTTTTGATGCGCTTCCATGACGGGCTTCTCTCAGTGTTGTGATATCGGCAGCCCCAATTGTCGCACGCCAGCGTATGCCGGTTGGGCTAGACCAAAGACAATCTCGTGCATCCCCTGCGGACGCATATGGAAAACGCCACCGCCGGAGGGGAGCTCGGCGGTGGCGTTGTTAAACGGTGCTGGGGCTCGGGGCCTTCGCGGGAGCTGCCATGTGCGCAGAGGCGTCTAAGAACGCTTACGGCTCGCCATGGTGCCTGCGGCGATAGCGGCTGTTCCCGCAAGGACGGTTGCCACGATGGCCGCACCCGAGGTGTCGCCGGTTGCCGCGAGCACGCCGGTAGTCTTGGCTTTCGTGGTTGAAGCCGCAACGGCCTTGGTCGGCTTTGAGCCCTCAGGCTTGGGGTTCTGCTTGGACTCCGCGGGCTTGCTTTCTGCGGGCTTGGTCTCGTCGGGCTTGGGGTCTTCCGGCTTGGCTACCTCGGGAGGTGCGATGGTCGTACTTTTGGCGACTGCTTTGATATAGAGGGAGTCGACCGTGGCGTCGCCCGTGCCGATGGCTTGGCCTGCCTCGTAGATGCCGTCACGGAGCTTGCGATAGTCAATGATCTTGCCGCCTTCGGGCGTCTGGATGGCGGCGTTCTCAATCTTGATGGTGCCGATTGTCTTGCCGTCAGCGCTCATGGCACGGGCAAAGATTGCCGCTGTATCTCCTTCGGCCGTTACCTTGCTGCGGATGATCGAGATGACTGCGGGTGTGACGCCCTCGCTGGTCTGGGCGATGATGCCGATGTTCTCGCCTTGGGGTTCGCGCCTCGTCTCGCCATCTTGGTTTTCGCTGTAGGGGATGGGGCCGTCGCCGTTCTCGACATAGCGGGCTATGGCCTTGACAACGGAGTCGCTGATGTAGATGTGGCCGCCCTTCTCGTTGGGTCGATCGTTTCTGGTGGAGAATGCAGCCGAAACCTCGCCTTCCGCAAACGCGTCCACGGTGGAGCCGTTCTTGACGACGATGTCGTCCTGGTAGGTGAAGAGGGCGTTGGCGCCACCGTATCTGCCTTTACTTGCACGGACCGTCACGTTTGCATGATCGAGGGTGATGCCCTTGTGGGCATAGACGCCATATTCAACACCGTTTACGTTGAGGGAGGCGTTTGTGGCTGCGAGGCTGCCCTTGGCCTCGACGGCAGCGTCTTTCTCGGAGCTTGCCTTGACCTGGCCGCCGTCCGAGATGTTGATATTGCCGCCGCTCCAAAGGGCCTCACCATCGGCTGAGCTTGCCTCGACCGTCCCGCCACCCTTGATGGTGAGGTTCTTGTCGGCTCCAATACCCTTGTCCTTGGTAGCCCTGGCGGTGACGGCTCCGCTGTCGTCAATCGTGATATTGCCGTTTGCCCTGATGCCATCCGATGCACCCGTGGCGTTGACGTTGCCCGAACCTTTGATAGCGAGATCACCTCCGGCATTGATGGCATCAAACCCAGTGCTCGTGGCGTTGACGGATCCGGCTCCGTCGATGTTGATATTACCCGTGGAGAGGATAGCGTCCTCAGTAGATGTCACGCTGAGCGTGCCGCCCTCGTCGCCTTGGATATTGAGCTCGGCATTCTCGTTAGTGCCATGAGAAACGTTGATGCTTTCGATCCATTCGGCAGTGACGATGTTGGTTCCCGAGTAATTCACGTTGAGCTTGCCTGCGGCCTGGATCTCGCCGCCGTTATAGTTGTTGAGCTTCAAGTCGTCGGCGCCGTCCCACGACCAGGTACCGGCCTCGTCGCTCGCCGCGGTGTTGTACTTGTTGCCGCCGACCTTGACCCATTCCGCTGCGAGCGAGACGCTCGGCATGAGCAGCGAGCTCACCGTGAGCGCGCACACGGCGCCCACGACGATGCGGCGCGTCACGCGGCGCCAGCTGCCGTGCGCGAGTCCTATGCGATGGCGAACGTCGGGTTCGGCAACATGGGTTCCGGCGGTAGTGTCATTGCGTTTGGGGGTCGTGAACAAGGCTGCCATGGTTGCTCCCGTTCTCATAGGGCCTATACGACTAGATTCAGCGTATCTGCTGGATGTTGCCGGCGGTAGTGCCGTTTGGAGGGCAAAATGGCCAAAATTGGGGAGAAATAGGCCGCACGCCGGCGCAGGGACCGGCGCTAAAAGAAAAGCGCGGGGCCGCATGGCGACTCCGCGCTTTATTGTTCAGCTTTTGCAGCCTTGCCCTTACGCTACGAAGAAGTAGACGAGGAAGGCAAGGGCCGCGATCCACCCGTCCCGTGCGAAAAAGTGTTTACGAGCGCTTGCGGCTCACCACGGCGCCCGCGGCGATGGCGGCTGTTCCCGCAAGGGCGGCTGCCACGATGGCTGCGCTCGAGGCGTCGCCGGTTGCTGCGAGTTTGCCGGCGATCTTGGCTCCCGTGGCTGCAACTGCAACGGTCTTGGTCGTCTTCGTGCCCTCGGACTTGGAACCCTCGGGCTTGGTCTCGCCTGGCTTCTCCTCGGGTTTGATCTCCTCGGGAGGCGCGATGACCGTGCTCTTGGCGACAGCTTCGTTATAGGGGGAGTCGATCACAGCGTCGCCCGTGCCGATGGTTTGACCCACCACGTAGAAGATGCCGTCATCGAGTTCTTCCTTGTTGCGATAGCCAATGATCTTGCCGCCTGTGGGCGTCTGGATGGGAGCGCCTTCGATCTCGATGGTGCCGATTGTCTCGCCGTCCGCGCTCACGGCAAGGGCGAAGATTGCCGCCGTGTCTCCCTCAGCTGTGACCTTACTGCGGACAATCGAGATGGTCGCGGGCGTGATGCCCTCCTTGGTCCGGGCAAAGATGCCGATGTTCACGCCCCTATGCTCGGGAATGACCGCGCCGCTTTGGTCGTTGCTGTAGTGATCGGGGCCGTCGCTACCGGACTCGACATAGCGGGCTATAGCCTTGACAACGGAGTCACTAATGTAGATGTGACCACCCGCTTCGTTGGGGTAGTAGTTTCTGGTGGAGATTGCGGTCGAGAACTGGCCTTCTGCGAACGCATCCACGATCGAGCCGTTCTTGATGACGATGTCGTCCTCGTCGGTGAAGAGGGCGCTGGCTTCATCGTTCCCTGCGCTTGCACGGACCGTTACGGTTGCGCCATCGAACGTGATGCCCTTGTAGACATAGATGCCATACCCAACGCCACTTGCGTTGAGGGAAGCGTTCGTGACCGTGAGGCTGTTTTTACCGTCGATGGCGGCGTCTTCCTCGGAGCTTGCCTTGACCTGGCTGCCACCCGAGATCTCGATGTTGCCGTCGGCCCAAATCGCATTGTCTTTGATAGAGCTTGCCTCTACCTTGCCGCCGCCCTTTATGATGAGGTTCTCGTTAGCATCGATACCCTGATCCTCGGTGGCCTTGGCGGTGACGGTTCCGCTGTTGTCGATCGTGATGTTGCCGTCGGCCCTGATGCCATCCGAATCGCCCGTGGCGTTAACGTTTCCCGAGCCCTTGATGGTGACATCGCCCCCGGCATCGATGGCATCGTGCTCGGTGCTCGTGGCGTTGACAGTGCCAGCGCCGTCGATGTTGATGCTGCCGACGGAAGTGATGGCGTCACGAGAAGATGTCACGTTGAGCGTGCTGGACGCGTCGCCCTGAATATTAAGCTCGGCGTTCTCGTTCGCGCCATCCTTAACCTTGATGCCGCGGTCGTCGCCGTTAGTGACGATGTTGTCGCCCTCGTAGCTCACGTTGAGCTTGCCCGCTGCCTCGATCGCGCCGCCGTTATAGCCGTTGAGCTTCATATCGTCGGCGCCGTCCCAGGCCCAGGTGCCGGCCTCGTCGCCTGCTGCAGTGTTGTACTGAGTGCCGCCGACGTTGACCCACTCGGCCGCGAGCGAGACGCTCGGCATGAGCAGCGAGCTCACCGTAAGCGCGCATACGGCGCCTACAACGATGCGGCGCGTCACGCGGCGCCAGCTGCCGTGTGCGAGCAGCGTGCGACGGCGCACGTCGGGCTCGACAAAATGGGCTCCAGAGGTTTTGTCATTGCGCTTGGGGGTCGTGAACAAGGCGGCCATGGTTACTCCCATCCTCATAGGGCCTATGCGATTACGCCCAGCATATCTGCAGGATGAAGCCGGCGGTAGTGCCGTTTGGAGGGCAAAATGTCCAAAACTTGGGAAGCAATACATCGCGCGTCCGTGCGTTGCCTGGCTTTAAAAGAAAAGCGCGGAACCGCTCGATGCGACTCCGCGCTTTGGTGTTCTGCTTTGGCAGCTTTGCCGCTACGCTACAAAGAAGTAGACGAGGAAGGCAAGGGCTGCGATCCACATGAGCGGCTTGATCTTGGAGGCCTCGCCCTTAAAGAGCGCGACGATCACGTAGGCGATAAAGCCCAGGCCGATTCCGGCAGAGATGGAGTAGGTGAAGGGCACGCCGGCGACAATCATGAACGCCGGGAAACCCTGCGACACGTCGGACCAGTCGATCTCGGAGGCCTCGCTCATCATGAGGTAGCCGACGTAGACCAGAGCACCGCAGGTGGCGGCACTGGAAACGATGGTGACGATGGGGGAGAAGAACGCGGCGAGAATGAACAGCACGCCGGTGGTGACGGAGGTGAGGCCCGTGCGGCCACCGTCGGCAGCGCCAGAGGTGGACTCGACGAAGGTGGTGATGGAGGAGACGCCCATAAAGCCACCGGCAGCAGCGGCCACGGAGTCGACGACCAGGATGGGGCGGATGTCCTCGACATTGCCGTCCTCGGTCAAGAACTCGCCCTGCTTGGCGACGGCCATCGCGGTGCCCATGGTGTCGAAGAAGTCGCTCATGAGCAGCGAGAAGGCAACGACGAGCAGCATCGGGTCGGTCAGAACCTTCACGATGGCCATGTTGCCATCGGCGGTGCTGGCAAACGGGGCGCCAAAGGTCGAGAAGTCGAGCGGTGCGATGAGACCCTCGGGCGCATGGGTGACGCCCAGCGGGATACCGGCGATAACGGCGACGATGATGCCGATGAGCAGCGAGCCCGGCACGTTGCGGGAAGCCAGGGCAACCGTCACGATGATGGAGATGATGCCGACGATAAAGGTGGGGGAGGCGATGTCGCCCAGGCCGACGAGCGTACCGGCGCCAGCGGTGATAATGCCGGCGTCGCACAGGCCGATCATGGCGATGAACAGGCCCAAGCCAACCGAGATGGCGTGGCGCAGGACCACGGGGATGGCGTCCATAATGGCCTCGCGCAGGCCGCACAGGACGAGCAGCAAGATGACGATACCCTCGAGGAAGATAACGCTCATGGCAACGTGCCAGTCGCCGCCGCACATGGTGGTGGCGATGCCCGCGATCATGGCGTTGATGCCCAGGCCCGACGCGCAGGCGAGCGGGCGGTTGGCGAAGATACCCATGCAGATGGTCATGATGCCGGCGCCCAGGCAGGTGGCGCAGGCGAGCGCTCCCGCATCGATGCCGGCGCCCGAGAGCACCGCGGGGTTGACGGCAATGATGTAGGCCATTGCCAGGAACGTTGTCAGTCCAGCGCGAAGTTCGGTCCCGATTGTGGACTTGCGCTCACTGACGTGAAAAAGTTCGTCCATGCATACCCTTTCCTTGTTCGGCCCCGAGTTTAGGCCGATTGACACGAACGTTCTCACTATAGCCCCTTTACGACGCTGTTGTTCCTCGCATGTTGATGTTCGGCGCTTTGTAGCAGACGGACGGTATTTTTCGCATGAAAATGTGTGGGTACCGTATACTTAAGCAGTTACAACGACCCCTATGGAGGAACGTATGATTAAAGAGCTCTGCCACGACGAGGCTATCCTGTCCCAGCGTTGCGAGGTTGCGACTGTCGAGGACGAGTCGGTCGCACAGGACCTGATCGATACCATCAAGTCGCTCGAGGACGCCGGCTGCCTTGCCGCCAACCAGATTGGCGTTACCAAGAAGGTCTGCGTCTACCTGGACGACGCCGGCGAGCCCCACGTGCTCTACAACCCCCGTCTGGTGTTTGGCCTGGGCGCCAGCAAGATGGAGGAGAGCTGCCTGACGCACGACGAGATCACCAAGTCCACGCGCTACATCAAGTGCAAGGTCGCTTATGACGTGATCGTAGACGGCAAGATGCGCGAGCGCAAGCAGGGCTTCGTCGGCTTCGAGGCTCAAATGATTCAACACATGATTGATCACTGTCTAGGAAAGTTGGTCTAAGGGGACCAAAGCACCGCACCTTGCCGCTCAATCGTCGCTCGCGTACCTTAAGTACGCTTCGCTCCTCTTTCGTGGCAATCTGCGGCACTTTGACCCCTTAGACGACCTGCGGGGTTAACTTGGTTGAGTTTATCCTGCTTGAATAGTCCGGGCGTGACATTGTTGTCATGTCCGGGCTTTTGTGTTTAGCGCCTCTTTGTTTGGTGACAATAACCTTAGCAAGAACGTAAAGCTGGGAGGCGCTATGTGTACGAGCATTCGATTTACCGATAATTCCGGCCACATGTATCTAGGCCGCAACCTCGACTGGAGCTTTGACTACGGCCAACAGGTTCGCGTGATGCCGCGCGGGTTTCACATTCCGTATTCGTTTATCGACGACGCAACAGCGGCACACGCGGTGATCGGTATGTGCATCGATTACAAGAACTATCCCATGTTCTTCGACTGCGGCAACGATGCGGGCCTCGCCGTGGCGGGTCTCAATTTCCCGGGTTATGCCGAGTATGCCGAGGACCCTGTCGACGGCAAGACCAATATCGCAGCCTATGAGTTTCCCCTGTGGGTGGCAGCGACGTTCTCGACGGTCGACGAGGTCGAGGCTGCGCTGCGCGATACGGTGATTGTCGCCAAATCTGCAGGAGAGGGGCTGGGCGTGTCGCTGCTCCATTGGATTATCGGCGACAGCCAGCGTAGCATCGTGGTCGAGATGATGGCTGACGGCCTGCATGTATACGACGATCCGGTCGACACCCTTGCCAATCAGCCCACCTTCCCGTGGCACATGGAAAACCTGCGCACCTATATCACGGCCACAAGCGATTTTCCGCAGACGGCGACATGGCGTGGCGCCGAGCTCAAGCCCTATGGCGCGGGTGCCGGCATGCGCGGTATTCCGGGTGACTGCTATTCGCCGAGCCGTTTTGTAAAGGCGGCGTACCTCAATGCCAATTACCCGCAAAAGGAGAGCGAGACCGAAAACGTCGTCCGCATGTTCCGTTCACTCGAGGGCGTGGTGATGATTGAGGGGGCGTCCAGGATGGGCGATGGCAAGTTCGAGAAGACTATCTATACCGGATGCTTTAGCGCGCGCACGGGCAATTATTACTACGCGATGTATGGGGATCCGTCGATTCGCTACGTGAGCCTGACGGATGCCGAGGGCGCGAGCCCCGATAGACTCGTGGTTCCCGAGCCGCGTCGTTCGTAGCCGCTAGCTTTACTGCAATACAAGACGGCCCTGCATCTCTCGCGAGGTGCAGGGCCGCTATCGTCGATGGGTGACGGCGCTAGAAGTTGGCGTCGTTGAGCTGTTCGCTCTCGAGGCCGTCGAGCTGTTGCTGTTCGGGCGTATCGGCGACGCTCTCGAGCAGCTCGGTGGGATCGACGTTCATGTCCCTACCGGCCTCGTTGCCATTGACCAAGTCGTCCGAGAAGATGTCGACTTCCATTTCCTCGGCCTCTTCGATCTGAACCTCGAGTGGCACCTGGGTGCGCACAAGTTTGACGGCCGGGCGCATGCGAGCAAAGAGCGGTACGTACTCAATGATGATGGCCGAGTTCTCGAGACCATACCAACGTGCCGGGCTTCCACAGGCGCGGCGGACGGCGTACTTGATGGCCATGACGCGATGGTCGTTGCGGTTGATGTCCGTTTCGGGGGCAAGCATCTTGCGCAGCATACAAAAACGGAAGTCGCCCACGTTGCCGCGTGTCTCGTAGATGGAGTAGGTGTGATGCTGCGGCGGCAACTCACCCGATGCCATCAGGTCGCCAACGATCTGGCGCAGGTAGGCGTTGATGCGTTGATTGACCTTAAAGCCCAGGTCCAAGCGCACGCGGAATAGGAAGTCTGTGCCAAAGGTCTCGACGGAATACTCGTGCGTATAGGGCTCATCGGTGACATGCACGTTGATGAACCAGTATGCCTTGGCGCGCTTGGGATGCTTATCCAAGATGGAGTAGAGCACGTCGCGGTCGAGCGTGAGCGGGTCGGGACTGTTGGTAAGGAACACCAGATTGTCGGCGAGCACGGGGTAGGTCTCGTCGTTGCGCAGGCGGCCGAGCTGGTCAATGTACTTGGAGACGGGCAGCAGGATCGTCTGCGTGCGCTCGATGGCGGTGCCGCGGCGCCACACGTACATAAGGCCAAACAGCAGCGCGGCCAGGAAGATCATGACGTAGCCGCCGTCAAAGAACATGGTGAGGCACGAAGCGAAGAAGCACAGCTCAATGGCACCAAAGAGCAGGGCGAAGACGCAGGCGCCCAGCTTGTGTTTGAGGATGCCGGCGATGTAGCTCGTCAAAAGCGTCGTGGTCATGAGCATGGTCACGGTAATGGCGAGGCCGTAGGCGCTCTCCATGCGCTCGGAGTTTTGGAACAGCAGCACGATGAAGATACAGCCGACCCACATGATGTTGTTGACGAGCGGAATATAGAGTTGGCCCTTGGTGTCGCTGGGGTAGTGGATGCGCAGATGCGGCATGAGATTGAGACGGGTTGCCTCGGATACCAGCGAGAACGAGCCGGTGATGAGCGCCTGCGAGGCGATGATGGCCGCTACGGCCGAAAGCACGATGGCAAAGGGGCGCAGGGGCTCGGGGAGCATCATATAGAACGGGTTGACGATATCCATCGCGAGCATCTGGGGGTTGGAGTTATTGGCGAGCAGCCAAGCTCCTTGACCCAGATAGTTGAGGATAAGGGCCGCCTTAACAAACGGCCAGGATGCATAGATGTTAGCCTTGCCCACGTGACCCATGTCCGAATAGAGCGCCTCGGCGCCGGTCGTCGACAGGAAGACGAAGCCGAGCACCATGATGCCCGAGTGGTTGATGGGCGAGAACAGGAACATGATGCCGCGGATGGGGTTGAGCGCGCGTAGGATGGACAGGTTGCCGAGCATGTTGAACAGGCCGGCGCCAGCCAAGAACAGGAACCACAGCGTCATGAGCGGCCCGAACAGCTTGCCGATCGACGAGGTGCCGGCGCGCTGCATGGCAAACAGGCCACAGATAATGATGATGGTGATGATGATGACGTTGGTCTGGCCGTCACCCAAAAGCGCATGGCCCCACTCGATAGTGCGCAAGCCCTCGATGGCCGTGGTAACCGTGACGGCGGGGGTGAGGATGCCGTCGGCGAGCAGCGCCGCGCCGCCGATCATGGCGGGAAGGATCAGCCACGGCGCCACTTTGCGCACCAAGCTAAACAGGGCGAAGATGCCGCCCTCGTTGTGGTTATCGGCCTTCATGGCGATAACCACGTACTTGACCGTGGTCACGAGCGTCATGGTCCAGATGACGAGCGAAAGCGCGCCCAGGATCATGTCCTCGCTGACGGTACCGATGCCGCCGTTGTTGGCAACGATTGATTTCATGGTGTACATGGGGCTCGTGCCGATGTCACCGTAGACGACGCCGAGCGTTACGAGCAGCATGCCAGCGGAGAGGGGAATGGCTCCATGCCCGCCTTGACCACGCTGGTCTTGGGGGCTTGCCTCCAGTTTGTTGTGTGCCACGTGGACTCCCTTAGACATCCGGCCCCTGCAAAGGGCAGCAGACCTTTATGCCATCTTTATACATATAAGAGCAGTTTGGCACATCGGGGTGTTTTAGACAATAATCCCCATCTGGGGATTATTCATGTACGCAGGTGGCATTTCAAAGCAGGGGCTGTTAGGCGCGTGCTGCCTGAGCGATGCCGGTCTTGGCACCTGCGCGTTTGCCGGCGAGTTCGCAAAAGATCGCGCCGCCGATGATAAGTGCGGCACCCATCAGACGGACCGGCGTTATGGCTTCGCCTAAAAGGACGGCCGAGAACACGACGGCCGAAAGCGGCTCGAGGTAGCCGACGACCGCGACAGTCTGGACGGGCAGCTTGGCGACAGCACTAAAATAGAGCAGGCAGCCAATGCCGGTGTTGACGACGCCGAGCATGACGACGGTGCGCCAATCAATACCGGCGGCGACGCCGACGGACAGGAATGAGGGGGCGCCCTGCGTGATGAGCGTGAGGACCAGCGCGGTCACAAAGGCGGCGCTCACCTGGAGCGTGGAGTTTTCGAGGCCTTCGATGTGTGGCGCACCCTTGCTGGCGATGACCATCAGCGCATAGCAAAATGCCGAGGCGATGCCGCAGGCGATACCCGCAATGGGCATATTGCCGCCTAGACCTTGCGCTGCAATGAGAAAAGCGCCGCAGGCGACGGCGATAAACCCGGCGATTTTGCCGCCGGTCAGCTTTTCGCCAAAGATGAGTGGGGAGAGGACCATGACGATGATGGGGCCGCAGTAGTACAGCAGCGAGGAAACGCCGACGCCGATCGTCTGGTAGGCTCGGAACAGAAAAATCCAGCTGGCGCCCAGCGCGGCTCCCGAGAGGAGGAGGGCTGCGGCTTCGCGGGGGCGAGATGGCGCCTGCAACTTATGGCGTTGGGTGATGGCGAGGATGGTGACAAGCGAGAGTGCGCCCAAAAACGTGCGCAGGAGCACGATATCGGAGCTCGGCAGCGCGATGGCGGCGGCGATGATGCCGTTGGAGCCAAACAACAGCAATGCTGCTAAGTACGTAAACAGTCCGTTGTTCATACGCTGACATCCCCTCTATATCCGAGCATGTTCACTATGGGTGAACTGGCTATAGAAGAAAAGCGAATAAAATTCATAGATAACATGACAAAAGCTCATGCATATGTGGAGGGGTGCCGTGGAAACGAATATTCAAAAGATGCAGGTGCTGCTTGAGACCGTGCGCGCCGGAAGTTTTACGCGCGCCGCCGAGCGGCTGAGCTATTCGCAGTCGGGCGTGAGCCGTATGGTGGCCGATCTCGAGGCCGACTGGGGCTTTAAAGTGCTCGATAGAAGCCGCGAGGGCGTAGTGCTTTCTGCCGATGGGCGGCAAGTTATGCCGGCGGTCGAGGCGTTGTGCGAGGAATTTGTTCGTTTGCAGCGACGGGTGGATGAGATGCGTGGGCTCATGCGCGGCAAAATCTGCATCGGTACGTTTTCGAGCGTGGCGACCCACGTGCTGCCGCCGGTGATTGCGCACTTTCGCGCCGATCACCCGGACGTCGATTACGAGCTGCTGATGGGTGATTACTCCGAGATTGAGCAATGGGTGGCGGAAGGTCGCTGCGACCTGGGCTTTATTCCGCGCGAACCACGCGGCGCCGGCATGGCGTCGCGGCCGTTGGTGCAAGATGAGTTGATGGCCGTGGTGCCAGCGGACTCCTCGCTTGCTACCGCGGAGGTCGTTTCCCTTGCCGATTTGGCCAACGAGCAGTTTATTCTGCTGGAACGCGGTAGCGACGACGAGATTACGCCGCTGTTTCACCGCGCGGGCCTGGCGGTACGCTCTAAGCTGTCGACCTGGGATGATTATGCGATTATGGCCATGGTCGAGGACGGTCTGGGCGTGAGCATTCTTCCGGCGCTCATCTTGCGCCGCTGCCAGTTCGATGTTGCCGTGCGCCCGCTCGAGGGACATCCTCATCGGCAGATCAACGCCATATACCGCACCGCTGACGTTTCGCTTGCGGCGGCTCGTTTCCTTGAATATCTCTAAAAGCGCGTACCTGTTGTCTACTTTGGGACAATTCTCGGGGTTCGGTACATTTTCTTATGAAATTGAACTTTCGGATAATGCGCCGCGCTATACTGCTGCCTAAATTGAACTCAGGTTCAATTTGTGTTCTATAAATTGAACTTTGCCAGCAAGGAGGTTCTAATGGCCCAAGAGACGTTTAGCGATCGCCTGCGACAGACCATGTCCGATCGCGACGTTCGCCAGTCGGATGTAATCCGCGCATCGGAGATGCTCGGCAAAAAACTCGGCAAGAGTCAGATGAGCCAATATGTGAGCGGCAAGACGATCCCGCGGCGCGATGTGGCAGAGCTGCTCGCCCGTATTTTGGAGGTCGATGTTTCCTGGCTGCTCGCCAGTGACGCCGATCAAGTCGAGACGTCCTCGTCCCATAACGTTGCCAAATCCGAACCTAGTCTCTCAGCTCAAATTCCAAGGAGCACCACCATGCGTACTTTTTCTAAATCCACCAAGCTCGATAACGTCCTGTATGACGTGCGCGGTCCCGTCGTCGACGAGGCTGCCCGTATGGAGGACGAGGGCGAGCGCATCCTCAAGCTCAATATCGGCAACCCGGCGCCCTTCGGTTTTCGCACGCCCGACGAGGTTATCAAGGACATGCGCCAGCAGCTGCCCGACTGCGAAGGCTATTCCAATTCGCGCGGCCTGTTCTCTGCGCGCAAGGCGATCATGCAGTATTCGCAGATCAAGGGCCTGCCCAATGTTCAGATGGAGCATATCTACACGGGCAACGGCGTGTCCGAACTCATTCAGCTTTCGATGAACGCTCTGCTCGACAATGGCGACGAGATTTTGATCCCCAGCCCCGACTATCCGCTCTGGACGGCGTGCGCAACCCTCGCCGGCGGTCATCCCGTGCACTATCTATGCGATGAGCAGGCGGATTGGTATCCCGACCTGGAGGATATGGAGTCCAAGATCACGAGCGCGACCAAGGCCCTCGTCATCATCAACCCCAACAACCCCACGGGCTCGGTCTACCCGCGCGAGGTGCTCGAGGGCATCGTCGAGGTTGCGCGCAGGCATCAGCTGATGATCTTTGCCGATGAGATCTACGACCGTCTGTGCATGGACGGCTACGAGCACGTCTCGATTGCCTCGCTCGCTCCCGATCTGCCCTGCGTTACCTTTAGCGGCCTTTCCAAGTCGCACATGATCGCGGGCTATCGTATTGGCTGGATGGTGCTTTCGGGCAACCAGCGCTGCATGAGCGACTTCATTATGGGTATCAACATGCTCTCTAACATGCGCCTGTGCTCCAACGTGCCGGCCCAGTCGATCGTCCAGACGGCGCTCGGTGGCCATCAGTCGGTCAACGACTACATCCGTCCCGGCGGTCGTGTCTACGAGCAGCGCAACTTTGTGTATGAGGCACTCAACAAGATCGATGGCATCTCGGTGGTCAAGCCGCGCGCGGCGTTCTATATCTTCCCCAAGATGGATGTTAAGAAGTTCAACATCACCGATGACGAGCAGTTTGCCCTCGACCTGCTGCACGAGAAGAAGATTCTGATCACGCGCGGCGGCGGCTTTAACTGGGCCGAGCCCGATCACTTCCGCATCGTGTACCTGCCGCGCATGGAAGTGCTCAAAGAGTCCCTCGAAGACCTCGCCGACTTCTTTGACCATTACCGTCAGGCGTAACGGCAAAGGTAGCCTGTAATGAAACGGTCGGCCCGCAACGGATGCGGGCCGACCGTTTTCTGTCTAAGCCCGTGCTGTTAGCGCTTGTCTCGTTGAGCGAGCGAGGTTCGCGTGTGAGCGGTAAGTTCTATTCCAAAATGGAATACAGTTGGCTTAAGCTGGAATTGATGTCCGGGTACCTGCTTTTCTAGAATGTTTTCAACAAGATGAAAGGCGGTTCCAACCAATGATTATCGATGCAAATTCCTACTGGTTCGACGAGCGCATCTTTCATGACGAGACGCTCTGCGAACAGTTTTTGGCCGAGGTACCCCGCGCCTATGACACCGAAGGCTATCTGACCATGAATTCCGCCGGCAAACGACAGATCGTGATCGAGATGCCCGCCGGTTCTCCGGGTCTTAACTACATTGAGGGCGACTACACCCTCGAGAAGCGCTTGGCCGATATGGATGAGGCGGGGGTCGACAAGGCGATCCTCAAGCTCCCCGGCTGTCACGAGTGGATGTCGCTCGAGATGTGCCGGCGTTTCAACGACGGTATGGCTGCTGACGCGAAGGCGTCAAGTGGCCGTCTGATTCCGCTTGTCGCCGTGCCGCCCTTTGGCACCAAAGCGAATTTGGAGGAGCTCGACCGCAGGCTCGACGATGGTTTTGCGGGTGTGCAACTCTGCGCTCACTACGGCAAGCGCTATCTCGACGACCAGGTCTTCTCGAGCTTTTTCGAGCACCTGAACGAACGCCATGTCACCGTTTACGTGCACCATGTTCCCGTGCCGGTCGAGAACGAATCGCTTCTCGCGTACGACAACCTTCGCCGCTCTTATGGCCGCTGCGTCGACCAAACTACGGCGATCGGCCGAGAGATCTTTGGCGATTTCTTTGAGCGCTACCCCAATATCAAGATGGTCCACTCCATGCTCGGCGGCGCATACTTTGCGTTCAAGGAGATGCTGCTGCCTCATGGTCCCAAGCGCCCTGATGCTTCTGGCCGTTTTCAGGTCGATACCGAGACCGTTTCCAGGCGCCTCGAGAACAACATCTATTTCGACATGTCCCATGCTCAGCCTTGGGGCAAGACACTCCTTGCCTGCGCGGTTGACGTGCTGGGTGCAGACCATATTGTTTTTGGCACGAGCTATCCCGTTAAACGCGAGTGGCTCACCGAGGGTGTCGCCTGCGTTCGCGCTGCAAATCTGAGCGATACAGACAGCGACCTTGTGCTTGGCGGTACGGCGCAGCAACTGTACGGTGTCGAGTGAGCGGCAATCAGAGGGGAGTATCTGCCATGGACGAAGGAGAGATGAGAGCTGGGGCCGCTCGTGTGGCCATCGATCTTGGGGACGTGTTGCCGTTCGACGGTTTCGACGAACTCCGTCATGAGGTCTTCGCCCGTGCCCTTATCATCGAGGGGACGGGGCGACGCGCCTGCGTCCTTTCGCTTGAGGTCACCTCGATCGCTCCGGCTCTACTCGCCGATCTGCGTGAGGTTGTTGAGGATGCCGCCAATTGCAGCGGTGCTTATTCTTGGGTGGTTCCTACCCACACGTTTTCCATGCCTCACGTCCGCACTCCCGGGCATCTTGCCGACGATGCTGCCCGCAATCGCAACGAGCGCTATCGCGCAGCGCTCGTCGCTGCCGCCCGCACGGCTGTCGAGCGCGCTGTTGCGGGCATTCGCTCTGCCACGCTCGCCACTGTGGAGGGCGAATGCCCCGTGAACGTTAATCGCGACATTGAGACGCCTGCCGGCTGGTGGTTGGGCTCGAATCCCAGGGGGTTTGCCGACCACACGATGCCCGTACTCGCCATAAGGGATGCCGGGGGCGAGTATGTTGCCGTGCTCGCGACGGCGGACGTTCAGTCCTCCGTGCTCGACGGGTCGCGCGACTCCGAGGGGAGGCGCATGGCGAGCGGAGACCTCTTTGGTTTTGCCGCCATGTCACTCGAGCGCGAGCTGGGCGGCGTTGCCCTGTTGCTGCCAGGGGCCGCGGGCGACCAAGGTCCGGCGGAGCACGCCATGAACGTCATGTTCGATGCGGCCGGCGTTAAGCAGACGGTCGATGCCCATGAGGACGGATACCGCATGCTGCACCAGCAGGGGCAGGCCTTGGGCGATGCTTTAATCGAGGCCGCTCGCATGGCGCGTGAGGATGACGCTACCGGCATCGATGCCCGCACGGTCGACGTTCTCCTGCCCGCTCAGACACGCGCCGATTTTCACTCTTTGGCCCCGCACCGAACGTATGAGTTTCATGCCGCTGGCGAGCAGCGCACGAGGGTCTATCTGCTCCGGCTGGGAAACGTCGAGCTTGTCGGCGTACAACCCGAGGTCTCGAGTGCATTCGGCGCCACTGTGCGCGCCGCTCGGTCCGGCTCTGTGTTCTTTGCCACGCTCGTCAACGGCGGACAGAAGTACCTACCGGCTCCCGACGCGTACGAAAAGATCACCTATGAGGCCATGAACTCCGGTTTTGCCGCCGGATCCCATGAGCGCCTCGTCGAAATCATCATTGCCGCCTTGAATGCGGCGTGACACAGAAGGAGAACGTGCATGAACATTGGACACGCGCGCCGCAAAATCACCCCACAGGGCGACATCTACCTGATTGGCTACCGCAATCTTCCCAACCGTCTTGAACCTGCGACGGGCGTCCATGACGACGTCTTCGCCAACGCCATCCTCTTCCAGCAAGGCGAACGTGAAGTGTTTCTCTTTAATGCCGATGTCCTCGAGTTCGAGGAAAGCATGGCCGAGGAGGTCAAGACAATGCTCGCCGAGCGCTACGGCATTGACCGTGATTGCGTCCTGCTCTCGGCGACGCACGACCATACTTCAATCGTCGCTTACCACCGCAGCTGGTGGACGGGAAAATTCGACGAGAACTACTACCGCTGGTTCCTCGATACCATTTGCCAATGCTTTGAGGAGTGCCGTGCCAACGCACAGCCCGCGATTTGTCGCTTGGGCAAGCAGGTCATCACCGGTTTCTACGACAACCGCATCATCCCAGGTGAACTCGCCGACAATGAGGTCATTGTCGTATCGTTCTTCGATACCGAAGGCAAGCCATTTGCGGGCTTTGTGAACTGGGCGGTGCATTCCGCTTGCGTCGGACCCGACTGCACGGAGCTCACGAGCGAACTCGCCGGTCTTACCGGCAAAAAGCTCGCTCAGAGTCTTGGTTACTATCCGGCCATGGTCGTCGGTGCTGCTGGCGACTGTAGTGACCGCAATTTTCGACAGGGACGCGGCATTCCCGAGGTTGAGCGTGTTTCGACCGGTCTTGCCGAGGCGATTTCCCAGATCAAGCTCGATTGCGAGGTCGTTCTTGACCGCATCGAGCCTCAGACGTTCTATCACACCGTTGCCCATGACGACTTTTCACTCACGCTTAAGTGCGCCGTCATCAGTCTGGGCGGCCTGCATCTCTTTGTGTTCCCGAGTGAACTCGGCAGCGACCTGGGCATTCGCATGAAGCGCGAATGTCCGGTCGAGGGAATAGTCTGCGGTTACACCAACGGCTATTTTGAGTATTTCCTTCCGGCACGCGAGTACGGCCTCTCCTTTGAGACCGAGCGTACTCAGATTCCCCAGGGCGAACCGGAACGTCTGTGTGACAAGTTCTGCCAGACGACGAGACTTCTCGGCGCAGCAGATTCGCGTCTGTAGGCCTGATTGCGTGATATGGGCCAATGAGGCTCATTGCCATGTGATCGGCATCTTCCATCTTCTCTGCCGTTCCCCATCCCGGGCGTACGTGCGTCCGCGGATTTCAAAGGGGGAAGCGGGTTCCTTGCCCTCCCACGTCGACTACGGAGGCATGAAATCGATGCTATACCCCGCTCAGAAAAGGAGAATTCCATGAAATACCAGAAGCTTTGCGATGAAATCATCACAAAGGTCGGTGGTCGAGACAATGTGTTAGACGTGAGCCACTGCATTACGCGTCTCCGCTTCCGCCTCAAGGATGAATCGCTCGCCCAGACCAATGAGCTTAAGGCGACGAAGGGCGTCGTTGACGTCATCCAGGCCGGCGGACAGTATCAGGTCGTGATTGGTGCCACTGTCGAGGCCGTCTACAACGACCTTGTTCAGATTGGCGGGTTCGACTCCAAACCCGCACTCGATATCGATGAAGGCGACGACGTCAAAAAGGGCGATCCATTCTCGCGTCTGCTGGCCATCATCTCCGAGATTCTGCAACCGGTTCTTGGCGTGCTTATGGCCGGTGGCTTTATCAAGTCGATGCTCGCACTCTGCACGGTTGCCGGTTGGCTTGCCAAGGACAGCAATACGTATGTGACGCTCTCGGCAATCGGAGATTCGGTCTTCTATTACTTTCCGCTAATCATTGGCTGGACGTCGGCCAAGAAGTTCGGACTTAAGCCCGTTATGGGAATGGCGCTCGGCGGTATCCTCGTCTACCCGACGCTCGTTGCCCTTATGGGTGGAGATCCGCTCTACACGCTCGGCGCCGGTACGGTCTTCGAGTCCAATGTCTACGGTGATATTTTTGGCATCCCGCTAATCATGCAGAATTACTCATCGACGATTCTGCCTGCGATCTTTATCGTCTGGATTGCCTCCAAGGTGCACAAGGCCCTTTCTAACGCGCTGCCCGCGCTTGTGAGCTCGTTCTTCTCCAACATCCTGACGCTCCTCATTTGCGGCATCCTTGGCCTGCTTGTGGTCGGTCCGGTCATGACGGTCCTCTCCAACATCGTTGCCCAGATCATCTTGATGCTCATCAACTTCCAGCCCGCCATCGCCGGCTTCGTCATCGGCACGTTCTGGAGCCTGCTCGTCATGTTCGGCCTGCACTGGGGTATCATCCCGCTGTGGTTCCTCGATGTCGCAACCTACGGCTATGACCTTATTAACCCACTCGTGTATGCAGGCGGTTGTGCCATCGCCGGTGCTGTGCTTGGCATGGTCATCCGAACCAAGGACTCCGAGGAAAATGCTGCCGTCAACATTCCCGCCCTTGTCTCTTCGATTTTCGGTGTCAACGAGCCTGCGCTTTACGCCATCTTGCTGCCGCGTAAGCGTCTTATGTGGGCAACCTTTATTTCCGCTGGTGTAGGCGGCGCCATTGCCGGCCTCATGGGTGCCAAACTCTATGCCTTCGGTGCCTCCGGCCCGCTCGGTTTCCCGAGCTTTATTAACCCTGCCGGCATCGACACGGGCTTTATCGGCCTTGTCATCTCCGGTGTGGTCGCTTTCGTTCTGGCTCTTGTCGCCGCTATGGTGATCGGTACCAGGAAGGACGAGGGCGGTAAGGCGCTCAACATCTCGGTGGACTAGTCTGTCTGCGCACTTTAACTAAATATGCCTCGGACGGCGACGTGCCGCCCGAGGCATATTTGTGTTTTGTGCCGTTGTCAGCGTGTTTGCGGACACAGGTCTGCGGTTGTGGAGCAGCGGGGATTATGACGGTCGTGCCGCGGTGGAAGACGCACGGTCGCCCTGCAGGAGCTGACGGTAGGGGAGGAAGCCGATGAACGAGACGACCGCCTGCGAGTGCGCGGCATTCCGCTTGAGGTAGAGCCTGACCTCGGAGGTCGTCGCGGGCTCAAGCGGCACCAGGGCTACCTTTCCGCTGGCAAGCGATTCCGCCGGCTTGCGCATGAGGAATGAGACACCGGCGCCGCGTGCGACAAGAGAGATGATGTTCTCGGCTCGTTTGCCGGTGAACGTAACACGTGGGCCAAATCCAGCTTCTCGACAAAGGGAAAGGACGAGCTCGCTTACGAACGAGCCTTGGGGAAGCATGAGGAAATTCTCGTCGATAAGGTCGTCTATCTCGACGGTGTCACGTTCGGCGAGTGGATGGTCGAGCGAAAGGACGGCCACGAGCCGGTCGGTCGTAAAGGGAATCTTTTTGAACTCTGGCTCGATGGCGCCGCTGTCACGGATGAAGGCCAGGTCAATGTCCTCGTGCAGGAGCATGCGCTTGAGTGTGTCGCCCTCGCCTTCGATGAGCTCGACAGAATATGAGGGGTTCGCCTGCTGAAAATCGATGACGGCGTCCGTGATCCCATAAGGGGCCAAAATGGGGATAGAACCTACGGTGAGGTGCTCGAGCGGCTCACCTGCACCTATTTGAATGGCGGCAAGATAGCGATGCTGAAGCGTCGCAATTTTTTGAGCATAGGGGAGAAGCGCTTCACCTTGCGCGGTGAGTGTCACGTGGCGCTTGCTTCGATCGATGAGCTTGCAGCCGAGTTCGTGCTCCATTGCCATGATGTGCTTGGAGAGGGTTGATTGCGACATGAAAAGCAGTTCCGCCGCATCAAGAAACGTGCGTGACTGCGCTAAGATGGCGAATTCGCCAAAGCGGCTGATGTCCATAGGGAGGCCTCCGGTACCCTCATTTTGGCAGGTGGCCTAAACCACGACGCCATTGCAGTGGTCGATTTCGTGCTGGATGATCTCGGCGGTGTAGCCCGAGAAGTTTTTGATGCGGTGAACGAAGTTCTCGTCCAAATACTCAACCTTAATGCGGCGATAGCGGGTACAGGGACGCTCGCCGATCAGCGAGAGGCATCCTTCGCTCGTCTGATAGGCATTGACCTGCTCAAGAATTTGAGGGTTGTACATCAGGAGTGTCCTGTTGCCGTCCTTTACGCAGATGATGCGTTTGCGCACGCCAATCATGTTGGCGGCGAGGCCCACGCACTCGTGCTCATGCTCGTGGAGTGTATCCAGGAGGTCCTGCCCGGTCGCGGCATCGTCGGGTCCCGCGTCTTCGGAAGGCAGGCGCAAAAAGAACTCGGATTTCATGATGGGCTTAATCATGGCGGGCTCCTCATGTCTCTTGCTTTCGTGGACTTTTAATAATAGCGCGGAAGGAAAGCTGTGCGTCCGCGTTACAATCTTTCGACGTTGGACCATGTTGTCAGACTCGTCGTGTACGGCGTCTGGCGTAAGTCTAGGGCTCATTTTTCGCCCTGGACTGTTCCTCTGGGGCGATGCAACTGTCGTTCCAAGAGGAAGGAAATGCATGGGGAGCAAATCTCAGCAACAAGTTCAAGTAACGCCATCGGCCACTGCGGCGCTTCTCGTCGTTATGTATATTGCGGCCTTTGTTGCCGCGTTTAACGAGAACATCATTAACGTGGCGTTGCACGACATTATGGCGGCCTTTTCGGTGAGTGCCACCACGGCGCAGTGGCTCGTCTCGGGCTACATGATTGTGACGTCGATCTTTACGGCCATCATGGCCTTCCTGTCCGGCCGTTTCTCGACGCGCAAGCTGTTGTTTTTCGCATGCGGATGTATGGTCGCCGGCGAAGTCCTGTGTCTGATCGCTCCGTCGTTTAGCGTTTTGCTGCCAAGTCGTATTTTACAGGCTGCGGGATCGGGCATCTTGTTTCCGCTCATGATGAACGTGGTGCTGTCTTGCGCCCCGCGCGAGAAGCTCGGTCTGTATCTGAGCCTGGGTGGTGCCTGCATTACGCTAGGGCCGGCGTTTGGACCTGTGATCAGCGGTCTTATGTGCACGTTGTTTGGCTGGAGGGCGGTGTTCGTAGTGCCGCTGGTGGCCGGCATTGTGGTCGCTGCGGCGGGCGTAAAGCTTGTTCAGAATGTCGGAGAGCGCTCGAACACCACGCTTGATATTCTGTCGGTTGTTTTGCTCGCCGCCGGCATTACGGCATTTGTGTATTCCGTAGGCGAGTTCTCGACCAATCTGATTGCCGGCATCGTGACGCTTATCGCCGCCATTGTGCTGCTCGGCCTGTTTGCGGCCCGCCAGCTCAAACTCGAGCATCCGGTGCTTAACGTGCGTCCCATGGCGAGCGTTCGTTTTTGGCCTGCGTGCCTGCTTGTGGTGGTGTCGATGATGACAACGTTCTCGATGAGTGTTTTGTTGCCGCTCTATTTTGAGGGCACATACGGCATGACCGCACTTGTTGCGGGCCTGCTCATTTTGCCGGCAATTGCCTGCAACGCCGTGACCTCGATTGTGGGCGGACGCGTGATGGACGCCCGTGGCGCATGGCCGCTGCTGCCGGTCGGCTTTGCCCTGATTGCCGTGGGGCAGACTGCCATCTCGATGACGGCGGCAAGCATGAACATCGGCGTTGTCGTGGCACTGACCGTTGTAGTGTATGCCGGAGTCGGTTTGGTGCTGAGCCCCTCGCAGACGGCCGGCTTGGAGACGCTGCCTGCCGCTGAGCATCCCCACGGAACGGCATTGCTTAACACGTGGAACATGATTGCCGCATCGTTTGGCCCATCGCTGTTTATCGGTCTGCTCTCGAGTTCTGCGGCGACTGCCGGCGCGGCTGGCGCTGCGACCGACGTTGCCCAGGCGATTGGATTTGCAACTGCCGTGCGTGTGGCGGCTGTGATTGCCGTGGTCGGGTTCGCGACGTCGCTGGTGTACGCTCGTCGCGAGTCGCACATGTCGCATTAATGTGTGCACATAGATTCTGCAGCTAGATTGGATGGCAACACCATAAACTAATGGACGTTTTGCCGAGAGGCATGAATGTTTAAAGCGCAAAGAGTGCGCGACGGGCCCCGCGAATGGGGCGATGATGCCCGAGAGGGCTAAGAAGGAGTCTCATGTCCGAGAACGAAGAGATCATGAACGAGACCGAGAACGAGACCATGGCTGCCGAGGTTGAGGCAGTCGAGACCGTGGAGACCGAAGCTGCCGAGGTTGAGGCTGCTGACGAGGTTTCCGCCGAGGAGGAGGCCGAGGTTGTCGAGGCCGCCGTTGATTACGATGACGAAGAGCTGATGGACAAGATGCAGAAGGCCGCCCGCCTGCTGCGTAGCCGTCGCTTTGCTATTTCCAAGGAGGAGGAGGCCAAGGCCGAGCGCATGGCGAACATCGAACGCGCCATCAAGCTTCTTGACCTCAAGCCCAAGATGGAGCAGAAGGAAATGTCCGACCTGATGGGCATGCGCCTCCGTGAGCTCGATGGCCTGATGGCCGAGGCCGAGGCTGCCGATCTGGTCGGCCGCATCGACGACGCCGAGGGCGATATGCGCAAGATTGTTGTCTTCGCCGCCGAGGATGCCGCTGAGGGCCTGGTCGAGCTTGCCAACAAGAAGGAGAAGCTCCTGCCCGAGCTTTCTTACGAGGAGGCCACCGAGCTGATGGCCGCTCTCGATAAGGTTATCGCTCCGCTCGTCGCCATGGGCCTGGACGAGGACCGCGGTCCTCGCGGCGGCCGTGACGACCGTGGCGGCCGTGGCGGCGACCGTGGCGGTCGCGGCGGCTTTGGCGATCGCGGTGGCCGTGGCGGTGACCGTGGCGGTCGCGGTGGCGATCGCGGCGGCCGTGGCGGCTTTGGTGACCGTGGCGGCGACCGTGGCGGTCGCGGCGGCTTTGGCGGCAACCGTGGTGGCTATGGCGATCGCGGCGGCAACCGTGGTGGCTTCGGCGGTAACCGTGGTAACGACCGCGGCGGTCGCGGTGGCGACCGCGGCGGCCGCAACGGCGGCGGCTTCCGCGGTAACCGTTTCTAATTAGTTACGCGGTTTTACCAAACCGCGTAACGGCTCGACGCTGCAAACGCCCCTAAGCGGCAATCTGACGTTCAATCGTCGGTCGCGTACCAAAGTACGCTTCCCTCCTCTTTCACGTCACCTTGCTCGCTTAGGGGCGTTTTCGCTGACTTATGTTCAACCTGGGGCGCCTTCAAGATCCATTACTCAAAGAGGACGGCATGACCAGAAGGTCTATGCCGTCCTCTTTTCATGCCAAGTTGTCGCTCTGGCGGGCGCTCGCTGTCTGTCCTCTACCTGCGGCGCTGTCTTGCTCCGGATGCGGCAGTTAGGGACGTTCCTTTTCTGCCGGCAGTTTGGGACACTCCTTGTGGCTGCTGGACGTTCTTGTTTGACTGGTCGTTTAAGAGCGTCCCCAACGACTACATAGCATGAGAGTGGATAATCTCCCGGTTTGAGCCTACATTCAAGCTCAAAGTGGAAGATTATCCACTCTCATTTGTTACGTGTCCGAAAATCCACGCTCGTTTCTATTCCGCCTACATTTGTAGGAACAGTTCGTGGAGGCGGGTGTCTTCATCGAGTTCGGGGTGGAAGGTAACACCGAGCTGGTTGCCTTGGCGGGCGGCGACGATACGGCCGTCGACTTGCGCTAAGGCCTTGGCATTGCCGTGTACTTCGACGATGCGGGGTGCACGGATGAACGTCAGCGGCACTTCACCGTCGATGCCGGCTACCTGCCCCTTGGTTCGAAAACTGCCGAGCTGCCTGCCGTAGGCATTGCGCTCGACAAGTACATCCATGGTTGCCAAACGCGGCGTGCCCTTATCGTCATGGGCGGCAAGGTCGTGAGCCAGCAGAATCAGGCCGGCGCAGGTGCCCAGGACGGGCATGCCTTCAGAGATACGGGCACGAAGCTCCTCGAGCATGCCCAACTCATCAAGCAGCTTCCCTTGAACGGTAGTCTCGCCGCCGGGAAGTACCAGACGGTCAAAGTCCTGCTTTAAATCAGCCGCCTGCCTCAGCTCAATACAACGTGCGCCCAGCTCGGATAGCCTCGCCTCGTGCTCGGCAAAAGCGCCTTGGATCGCCAACACGGCGACCGTTTGGTCTGCATAATCGCTCATGTGCGATCCTTTCTGCTGGACTAGCGCCCGCGCTCCTCCATGATGATCTCGATCTCGTCGGCGTTGATGCCCACCATGGCCTCGCCCAGGTCCTCCGAAAGCTCGGCGATGAGCTTGGCATCGGTGAAGTTTGCCACGGCCTTGACGATGGCGGCGGCGCGCTTGGCCGGGTCGCCGCTCTTAAAGATGCCCGAGCCCACAAAGACACCCTCGGCACCCAGCTGCATCATCAATGCGGCGTCGGCAGGGGTTGCTACACCGCCAGCAGCAAAGTTCACGACGGGGAGCTTGCCCGTGGCATGGACCTCACGCACCAGCTCGACCGGAACCTGCAGTTGCTTGGCTGCCTCAAAGAGTTCGTCGTCGCGCAGGGCAACAACGTCGCGGATCTGCTTTTGGATCTTACGCATGTGACGCACGGCCTGAACGACGTCGCCCGTACCCGGCTCACCCTTGGTGCGAATCATCGTGGCGCCCTCGGCAACACGGCGCAGCGCCTCGCCCAGATCGCGGGCGCCGCAGACAAACGGCACGTCAAACTGGGTCTTGTCGATGTGGTAGACATCGTCGGCGGGGGAGAGAACCTCGGACTCATCGATGTAGTCGATCTCGATGGCCTGCAGGACCTGCGCCTCGACAATGTGACCGATACGGCACTTGGCCATGACGGGGATGGAGACGGCCTCCTGGATGCCCTTGATCATCTTGGGGTCGCTCATGCGCGAGACGCCGCCTGCGGCACGGATGTCGGCCGGGATGCGCTCGAGTGCCATGACGGCGCAGGCGCCTGCTTCCTCGGCGATGCGTGCCTGCTCGGGCGTGGTGACGTCCATGATGACGCCGCCCTTGAGCATCTGCGCGAGCTCGCGGTTGAGTTTGACGCGATCGGCCTTGCTGGTCTGTTCTGCCATGGTTGCTCCCTTGGTTGGCATGTGCATTGCTTGACGGAACATCCTATCGGGGAGCTAGGTATGGCGAAATACTCAGTTTTCGAGATAATTACAAGGTCAGACTAATACCAGATTGAACGGTTCGATATGGTCAGGTGATAGGCTCATGCTTGACTACAATTTGGAAAAGCGCGGCGAGGCATCGCTCTATGAGTATGTTTACCAGCAAATTCGAGATGATATCGTAGCTGGACGCATTGCGGCGGGGGAGCATCTTCCGTCTAAGCGCGCCTTTGCCAGTCATCTGGGAATCAGTGTCATTACCATCGAGAATGCATATAGCCAGTTACTTGCCGAGGGTTATATTTGCTCAAAGCCGCGGCGTGGCTACTACGCTTGTGAGCTTCCGGATGTACCGGTTTTGGCTTCGGCTGCGGAGGGCATCGACCGAGATGCCGTCTCTGCGGGCCCCGACGTGCATGATGTCAACGGACAGGTTGAGCGATTCGATGCGCTCTCTCCTTCCGCTTTGGAGGCGGCGCGGCTTTGGCAAAGCGCACTGCGGGCGACGCTGGCATCCGAAGACGAGCGCGAGATCTTTTCGCCCGCACCGGCACAGGGCACCGCTCGGCTACGACGCGCAATTGCTCACCATCTGCGCGGGACAAGGGGTATGAATGTCGATCCCGACAACATCGTTATCGGTGCGGGCGCTCAGCTGCTCGATACCATGCTGGTTCAGTTGCTTGGCGCGGACAAGGTGTATGCCGTTGAGGACCCGGGCTATTTGCGCCTGACGCGCATCTATCAGGCTATGGGCTGCAAAGTTCGACATATCCCGTTGGATGGTGAGGGCGTGGACTTGAGCGCTCTGCAGAAAGCCGGAGCCGATGTCCTTCACTTGATGCCGTCCCATCAGTATCCGACCGGCCTTGTGACGAGCATTGCGCGTCGCTATGCGCTGCTCAGCTGGGCCGCCGAGCGACCGGGTCGGTATCTCATCGAAGATGACTTTGATTGCGAGTTTCGCCTTGCCGGCAAGCCGATTCCCGCGCTTGCTTCGATTGATGCCGCTCAGTCGGTTATCTACACCAACACGTTTTCGAAGAGCCTGTCATCGGCGTTGCGTCTAGCGTACATGGTGCTGCCCGATGAGCTAATGGAGCGGTTTAGGCGCAACCTTGGCTTCTACGCCTCGTCGGTGGGCTCTGTTGACCAGGTTGCTTTGGCTCGCTTGCTGGAATCGGGTGATTACGAGCGGCATGTGAACCGTGTGCGCGTGCGCGCTCGCGAGGCGCGCGATGGTCTGACGGCGCTTGTGCGGAAGGCGTTTCCGGCAGGGGAGGTCTCGATCGAACATGCAGACGCGGGCCTTTACTGCACCGTGGTTGCGGAGCGCGAGGCGGGTGAAAACTCTTTTGCGCGAGCCCTCACGCGCTCGAGTATCCCTTTTGTCGATATCAGTGACTGTTATTGGTGTGCCAATGGCGTATATGTCCCTGAAAACTCAACTCAAATTCTTGTTCAGTATGACGATTTGAGTCCAAAAGTGCTTAATACCTTGGAATTGCAGCTCATGGGGGCACTCTGCAATCTAAGTGAGTAGACTTTTGGCACTTTGGCGACCAGGCAGTTTTGTAACAAGCTATCTACCTGCGGTTTTGAAAAGCAGGATGACCGGTCTGCTCGGGATGTTCAAAATAGTCTACTCACTTGCCGCGCAAAGCTTCCGTACGAGAGAAAAAATGGGGTTTTCAACAGGGCTTCGTCCAGTTCTTGGCAAGCTTTTGGCCAGTTGGGGAGGGCTGTTGAAAACTTAACAGTCCGTTCGGTGCCATTTTTGGTGCGTTCGCGCCACTGCGTGACTGACTGGGTTGAAATTCGTGTTTTCCTGTGCCTATGAAAGATCTACTTTGTGACATATCGGCTTTTAGGTATTGGCGTTTACCCCCTCAGGTCCGCGCTTTGTGTCCGCCGCTTCCACGGCCGGAAGAAGACCGGCAGCGATATGATCTCGCCCGTAACCCGACGGCTGCGGTTGTGCTCGGCTTTCCGTTGTATACATTGGTTCGGACGAGAAACAAACGGACTTGCCCTGCCAACATTAGGCAGCGGCTGTTTCTTGGTGAGCTCCCCAGGGAATCCGTGCTGGAAACGGAGCATGGATTTTTGATCATGTCTCCTCTGCTGACGGCATTCATCATGTCGCGGCATCTGACGGATCTTCAGCTTCTTTTGGTATTGGCGGAGATGTGTGGCTTGTTTGCGGTGTGCGCTCTGCCGGTGGCACTTGAGGCGGAGCTTACGCGTGCAATTGATTCGGGCGCGATTTCGACAACGTTCGGTTGGGTGCGCTGTCCGTCCGAGGACGGCACCGCCTCAAATTTATGGCGTCGAGACGCTTTGGTTTTGGGCAGAGACCTTGACCGTTTTTGTTCAGATGTTTGCGGGATGCGTTACGGCAATAGGTTTATGGCGGTATTGCAACTCGTTCCATTGGGTGCCGCGTCGCCTTTTGAGGTCGAGGCGTATTTGTTGCTTGGACTGCCGCGAGCCCTGGGAGGCGAGGGGTTTTGCGGCATAGAGCTCAATGTCGAAGTGACGCTAAGCACAAGTGCTCGAGCGATTGTGGGAAAGCCCCGTGTATATATAGACCTACTTCTTTCTTCGCCGGACGGCAGGCGACAGGTGGCCATTGAATGTCAGGGAAAGGCCTCGCACGGACGCGCAGGGGATGGCTTGCGTGACGCTGACCGCATGACGGCCCTTCAGGCCATGGGCTACGATGTACTTCTCCTGACACACAGACAGATATCCGATGAGGGTAGATTCCGTGCGATCGTTAAGGCCGTATGCAGGATGCTCGATGCTGAATATCGTGATAAAAGCTCAGATGAGCAAAGGGCTGAGACATTACTCCGGTCTGAACTATTCGTTGACTGGACAAAATTGGGAGTAATTGACGGAAAGATGCCCGTTAGACGCAAAACTGCTCGATTGTGGACGGCTGCGGTTCTAAGTGAGTAGACTTTTGGCGTGATGGCGACCAGGCCGTTTTGCAACAAGTCATTTACCTGCGGCTTTATAAAGCAATATGGATGGTGTGCTCGGCAAGTTTCAAAAAGTCTACTCACTTAGTTTTTGACGAGAAACCGATGCCGAAGATAGCTCTATTTCAGGGCGTTAACGAGTCCTCGAGACACAAAAAGGCCCGAACCAATACGGTCCGGGCCTTCTTCGAGCTAGAGGTTATGTCTCAGGCAGTTGGCTTAGCCAAAGTAGCGCTTGAGCAGGCCGGCGAAAGCCTTGCCGTGGCGAGCCTCGTCGCGGGCCATCTCGTGCACGGTGTCGTGGATAGCATCGAGACCGGCGGCCTTGGCGCGCTTGGCAAGATCGGTCTTGCCGGCGGTGGCGCCATTCTCGGCCTCAACGCGCATCTCGAGGTTCTTCTTGGTGGAATCGGTCACGACCTCGCCCAGGAGCTCGGCGAACTTGGCGGCATGCTCGGCCTCCTCGTGGGCAGCCTTCTCCCAGTACAGGCCGATCTCGGGATAACCCTCGCGATGAGCAACGCGAGCCATGGCCAGGTACATACCGACCTCGGAACACTCGCCCTCAAAGTTGGCGCGCAGATCGGCAACGATGTCCTCGGAGACGCCCTCCGTCTTGGCGACGCCCACGACGTGCTCGGCAGCCCACTCGAGCTGGCCCTCCTCCTGCTTCAGGAAGCGAGAACCGGGAACGCCGCACTGGGGGCACTTGAAGTCCTCGGGCAGCTGGTCGCCGTCGAACTCTTCCACATAACCGCAAACGGGGCAAACAAACTTCATGATTCGATCCTTTCGATCGATGGCGATTGTGCGCTCGTCCGGTCCCGTAAGGGCCCTCTCCGGACGTGCGTCTTGACGAGTTCTATTATCCATAAATGCAACCAAATGTGAAGCCTATTAGGAATGATTTTTAATAAAACAATTTCGAGATATGAAGATGTTGATTGATTAACGATTGGGAGGCCGTCTGCGATCTTTGCTGAGTACAATCGGTCGAGCAAATGTTGACCAATCAACAAATGAGGGAGTTTCCTTTATGCATTTAGCCCGTCGCGCCTGGTGCCGAACGTATCAAACGGTTTTTCGCATCGCATTGCCGGTGCTACCCTATACCGAGCCACGCATTCTAGAGCACGCTGAGGATGTGCCCACAGTGCTTCAAAAGCGTTCGATACAGCGGGCTCTTATCGTGACGGATCCCGGCATTGCCCGTCTGGGGCTCACGGCACCGCTCGAGACAGCGCTCGCGTCCAAGGGAATTGGCGTTGCGGTCTATGCCAAAACATCAGCGAACCCCACGGTTTCAAACGTGGAAGAAGCGGCGTCCCTGTATCGCGAGAATGACTGCCGGGCCATTATCGGCTTTGGCGGTGGCTCGGCCATGGACTGTGCCAAGGGCGTGGGAGCACGCATCGCGCAGCCAAACAAGCCCATCAACAAGATGCGCGGCCTGCTGCGGATTCATCGTCGCCTGCCGCTTCTCATCGCCGTTCCCACCACGGCAGGTACGGGAAGCGAGGTCACGCTTGCGGCAGTAATTACCGATGACGAAACACACTACAAGTATCCCATTAACGACTTTGTGCTTATCCCGCGCTTTGCGGTGCACGACCCCGAGTTTACGCGCGGCCTGCCCGCCTCCATTACGGGGCAGACGGGCATGGACGCCCTGACGCATGCCGTCGAGGCCTTTATCGGGCGAAGCACCACGCCCTACACGCGCAAGATGGCGCGTCAGACGGTACAGCTCATCTGCGAAAATTTGCTCGAGGTCTATGAGCATGGCGACGACATGCGTGCACGCCGCAATATGCTTTCGGCGGCGTATAAGGCGGGCGTTGCGTTTACCCGCTCCTATGTTGGATACGTTCATGCCATCGCGCACAGTCTGGGCGGCCGATACGGAATTCCGCACGGTTTGGCCAACGCTATCATCCTGCCGCACATGCTTCGCGCTTATGGTGACGCTGCCGCCCCCAAGCTTGCCGATCTTGCTCGCATGGCGGGTATTGCGCCGGCTACCGCGCAGGACAGTCTGGCGGCCGAGGCCTTTATCGATTGGATCGATTGCATGAACGAGATCCTGGGAATCCCCAAATATGTCTCGGGCATTCGCCGCTCCGACATTCCCGAGATGGCGGCGCATGCCGATGCCGAGGCCAATCCGCTGTACCCCGTTCCGCTTTTGATGGACCGCCTGGAGCTCGAGCATATGTACGAGGTCGTCGCGGGTGGTATGTTTGAGGACGAGAACTAGGAGGGTCCATGAACACCGAGGAAATTGCGCGCATCGTCGGCGATCAGCGCACCTACTTTAAGACGCACGCTACGTTTGATGTCGATGCTCGACGTCGCGCGCTCGCGAGTTTACGCGATGCGGTGCGGGCCCACGAGGCCGATATCGCCCATGCGCTCAAGACCGATTTGGGAAAGTCGCATGACGAGGCCTATATGTGCGAGATCGGCACGTCGCTTTCCGAGATTCGACATCAGATCGCTTACGTGGCTCGATGGAGTCGTCCGCGCCTGCGTCCGTGCGATCTCGCTAACGCCGTGAGCGTGTGCAAAACGCAAGCCGTGCCCTATGGCGTCACGCTCATCATGGCTCCGTGGAACTACCCGTTTTTGCTGACGCTCGAGCCGCTCGCCGGCGCCCTTGCCGCGGGCAATACCGTGGTCATCAAGCCGAGTGCCTATGCTCCGGCATCGAGCACGGTGCTCAAGCAAATCTGCGAAGAGGCGTTTGACCCCCGTTTGGTGACGGTTGTCGAGGGCGGACGTGCCGAGAACGAGGCGCTGCTCGATGAGTGCTGGGACAAGATCTTCTTTACCGGTAGCGTTCCGGTCGGCAAGCTCGTCATGGAGCGCGCGAGCAAAAACCTCACGCCTGTGACGCTTGAACTGGGTGGCAAGAGCCCCTGTATCGTGGATGCCTCCGCAAACTTGAAGGTGGCAGCACGCCGTATCGCCTTTGGTAAGTGGCTCAACGTGGGGCAGACCTGCGTGGCGCCCGACTACCTGCTGGTCGATGCGCGCGTGCACGACGAGCTGCTGGACCTTATCAAGGAGGAGGCCCGCCGTATGTTTGGCGAGCATCCGCTCGATAACGAGGACTACGGGCATATCGTCAACGCCAAGCATTTTGCGCGTGCGCGCGGGCTGATCGATCCCGATAAGGTCGTGCTTGGAGGTACCGCGCGCGAGACGTCGCTCAAGATCGAGCCGACGATTTTGGACGGCGTGACCCCCGATGACGCCGTGATGCAGGAGGAGATTTTCGGCCCCATCTTGCCGGTGCTGACGTTTGAGAGCCTAGACGAGGCCGAAGCGTTTATTACGGATCGTCCAACGCCGCTGGCCCTGTATATCTTTAGCCAGGACCGTACGGTTCAACAGCGCTTTGTGCGCTACGTGCCCTTTGGCGGCGGCTGCGTCAACGACACCATCATGCACTTGGCTACGAGCCATATGGGCTTTGGCGGCATGGGCGCGAGCGGTATGGGGCAGTACCATGGCCGCGAGAGCTTCGATACGTTTAGCCACAAGAAGAGCATCGTGAACAAGGCAACCTGGCTGGACGTGCCGTTTCGGTATGCGCCCTACGCAAGCTGGAAGCACAAATTCGTGCGCATGTTTGTGCATTAGAAAAGGGCGCAGGTAATACGAACAAGTGTTCCTATTACCTGCATTTTGCGTTAGACTACTGTTATGGAGCACGGATGGGCCAACTCCCTTTAGAAGGGATTTGGTATGAACGTAAGCGATGTTATTTCGTTATTGGCGTTGTTGATTGCGGCTATCGAACTCGGTCTGTTTATCGGCCGAATGAAATAGCCGCCCCCGCGTAAGCGAAGACGGCCACTTCTCACGATGAAAACGTGTATCGGAGTTGGCAAGACCCGCGGCAACGGGTGCCATCCGTGTTCCTATCTTATCTGCAAGCGTTCTGTCGCGCAAGCGTTGAGGCAAACGATTGAAGGACGCAGACAGGATGTATTTGTGTCCGCACGGGACCGTAGACTTCTCAATAAGGTTACACACCGGTTTATCCGGCTGTTAGAGGAGCTGCTATGTACGAGCCTTCACGTGTTCTTCTGTCATTTCACATTGCAGGATTTCAGTATGCCGATGGCGCCTTGGTCCTGGGCGATCTTAAAGCGGGCGATAAGCTGACGCTGTGTGCCGAGCGCGATAATCCCCATGACCCTGAGGCGGTTGCGATCTATTACGGCAACACCAAGCTTGGCTATGTTCCGGGAAACGAGGTCGGCCCGCTGTCCTTGATGATGTATTACGGCCACGAGGACGTATTTGAGGCCCGCGTGCAACAGGTTGCCCCCGAACGCAGCCCGTGGCATCAGGTGCGCGTTGGCCTCTATGTGGTGGATGCTCGCTAATCGGTAAGGGAAGCTGCCATGTTTGACGACGATGACCTGTTCGATTTGACGGATGATCCGTTTGAATGGGATATGCTACTCGATGACGATGAGTTGGAGCAGGGCCGTAGGAAACGGCAGGACAAGAAAACTCAGGGTGACGCTTCGAAAAAGCAAGACAAGCGCCGCCGCGGACTGTTCGGCGGGCTCTTTGGCTAACCGCCGCATCGCTGTGTCTGTATACTTAGCACCAGTTTGACGCGTTGCGAAATGAGGGCATAGACGATGATGTGGTTTACCGCCGACCTACACCTGGGCGATACGAATATCTTGCACGATATGGATCGACCGTTTGATTCGGTCGAGGAGATGAACCGCAGGGTCACCGATGCCATTAATGAGTGCGTGGCGGCGGACGACCGTCTCTATATCTTGGGAGACTTTACCTATCGTTTGCCCCTAGCGGACGCCGTGCACCTGCGCGAGCGTATCGAATGCAAGAATGTGACGCTCATCTGCGGTAACCATGACGGCGACTGGGAAGATCCCGACGCCCCGCAAATTTGGGAAGACGTGCGCGATTACCTGGAGGTTGCTCCCGGCTATGCCAAGGGCCATCGTCTGGTGATGAGCCATTACCCCATGCTCAGCTGGAATGGTAAGGCGCGTGGTGCCATCATGCTACACGGGCATATCCACAGCAGAGGAGACCGCACCAACGTGCGCAATCGCGACCGCGAACGTCCTATCTTTCGCTACGATGTCGGCCTCGACGCCAACGAGTACAAGCCCGTAAGCCGCGACCAGATTCTTAGCTTCTTTGGGCTATAGGGCGCCAGAACCACCACAATAGGGATAGGCACCTTTGCGGTGGTTCCGGCGCCGTTGCCATTATGGCGGCGGCGCCTTTTTTGTCCGTGCAGCGCGGTAGAGTGTAGGCGGTTGAAATTTGCGTTCATCGAGGAGCTGCTATGAATGAGATCAAGTGCCCGCATTGTGGCGAAGTCTTTAAGGTCGATGCGTCTGGCTATGCGGATATTGTCAAGCAAGTGCGCGATGCCGAGTTTTCGCGCGACCTGGATGAGCGTGTGAAGGCAGTCCAGCGCGAGGGCGAGCAGGCGCTGGAGCTTGAGCGCTCGCGTTTGACGGCTGCCTTGCAAAAGGCAGAGTCTCAGCGCAACGCTCAGCTTATCGAGCAGAAGAACGCTGCAGCTCAACAGCTGGCACAAGAGGTTGCCAAGCGCGATGCTGAGCTTGCCGAGCTGCGCGCCAAGCTCGAGGGCGCTGCCGCAGAGCGCGAGAGTGCAAGCCAGCGCGCGGCGGTTGAGGCCCGTGCCGACGCTCAAAAGGAAAACGCCGAGCTTCAGCGAGAAATCGACAATTTGCGTGCGCAGCTGGAGCGCAAAGATGACGAAGCTAAGCTCGTCGAGTCGGCGGCGCGCAACGCTGCTCAAAACGATTTAGCTGCACGCGACGCTCAGATTGCCGAGCTGCAGGCCAGGCTTGCCGCGGCGGACAAGGCCCAGGAGATGGCGCTTGCCGCTGCCGCGGCAGAGTCGCAGCGTGAGCTCGATGCCGCTCGCAGCGAGGCCGAGCGCGCGCTTGCTGACTATCGCGCGAAGGTGCAAGAGAAGTTTTCCGCCGCAAAGGCTCAGTCCGAGCAAGAGGCCGAGGGCCTGCGTGCCCAGCTGCGCGAGCAGGAACTGATGGCAAAAATGAACCTGTCAGAGGCGGTCGCCGCGGCGGAGCGAGAGCGCGATGAGGCGCGTGCCAAACTGACGAGCGAGCTGGCGGTGCGCGATTCTCGCGAGGAACAGGTCAAGGCGGCGCATGAGCTCGAGCTCGCGCAGGCCAAGCGCGCGAGCGATGACCTGATTCGCTACAAGGACGAAGAGATTGAGCGTCTTAAGGACATGAAGGTACGCCTGTCCACCAAGATGGTGGGCGAGTCGCTCGAGCAGCACTGCGAGACCGAGTTCAATCGCCTGCGCATGACGGCGTTTCCCAACGCGTACTTCGAGAAAGATAACGATGCGTCCGAGGGTACCAAGGGCGACTTTATCTTCCGCGAGTGCGACGCAAGCGGCAACGAGGTCATTTCGATTATGTTCGAGATGAAAAACGAGAACGACGAGACCGCGACCAAGCATAAAAACGAGGACTTCTTTAAGAAACTCGATCACGATCGTCGCCAGAAAGGCTGTGAGTACGCGGTGCTCTGCACGCTGCTCGAGCCCGAGAGCGAGCTTTACAACGCGGGAATCGTGGACGTGAGCTATCGCTACGAGAAGATGTACGTGATTCGCCCGCAGTTCTTTATTCCCATGATCACGCTTCTTCGCAACGCCGCCATGGGTTCGCTTCGCTATAAGCAGGAGCTGGCGGAGTACAAACAGCAGAATATCGACGTCACGAACTTCGAAGCCAAGATGGAGAAGTTCAAGAACGATTTCGGCCGCAACTACGAGATCGCGAGCCGCAAGTTCCAAACGGCAATCGATGAGATCGACAAGACGATTAGCCATCTGCAGAAAACCAAGGAGGCGTTGCTGTCCTCCGAGAACAATCTGCGCCTGGCCAACAAGAAGGCCGATGATCTTACCATTCGCAAGCTCACGTGGGGCAACAAGACCATGAAGGCCGCCTTTGACGAGGCGCGCGGGGCTGCGCCGGAGACAAATGATGAGCCAGCCGAGGCGGATTCGTATGAGGTCGAGGATACCGAGTAGGGGATAGCGTATCGCGCAAAAGCGGGGCCGCTGGCGATGTTGCCAGCGACCCCGCTTCGTTTCGTTCCATTGTGCCCGGCTAGCCCTCGAGCAGGTCCTCGATAAAGCCGACGCGGTAGTTTTTGAAGATGACCTCGCCGCCGTCTTGCGTGGCGTCCAGATCGACATCGCCCATGATGCCAAAATCGTGGTCGCCATCCTCGTCGGCAAAGATCTGGTGCACGTGCCATACGTGTGCGGTCTTCTCGTCGGACTCGTCAATGGAAAACATCGCGGCGCTGCGGGCATCTCCGTCGGTGAGGATTTCCTCGTGCTGCTCGTGGTAAGCGTCGAGTGCTTTTTGCCAGCGGATCTCGCTCATGCCCCAGTCGTCGTCGAGCTCGCCTAGGTCGCGAACGTGCTCGCGGGCGGCAAGGGTCACGCGGCGGAAGAGCGCGTTGCGCACCAATAGCGTGCAGCCGCGACGGTCCGCCACGACCTCGTCGATGCCCTGCGGCGGCGCGGCGTCGAGTGCAGCGGGGTTGCCGGCGTTCTCCCACTCGTCCACCAGGCTCGAGTCCACCGAACGCACCACAAAGCCCAGCCACGAGATGATGTCGCGCAGGCGCTCGTCGCGCTTCTCGATCGGTACGGTGCGATCGAGGGAACGGTAGGCCTCTGCCAGGTAGCGCAGCAAAATGCCCTCGGAGCGGGCGATGCCGAGCTTTTGAATGTAGCCCTTAAAATCGCTCGTGCTTTCCAGCATATCGCGCAGAACGCTCTTGGGAGAGAGCTGATAGTCGTTGGCCCAGGGCACTTCCTGGCAGTACTTGTCAAAAGCGGCGTCGAGCAAATCCTCGAGCGGCTTTTCGTACGTGACGTCTTGAATGCGCTCCAAGCGCTCCTCATATTCGACGCCGTCAGCCTTCATTTCTGCCATCGCGCGGTCGCGCGCGGCGCGCTCCTGTGCACGCAGCACCTGTTTGGGATCCTCGAGCGTTGCCTCGACCATCGAGATCAGATCCATGGTATAGGTCTCACTCTCGGGGTCGAGCAGCTCCAACGCGGCAAGCAAGAACGGCGAGAGCGGCTGATCGAGCGCGAAGTCCTCGGGCAGATCGACCGTCAGCGCATAGTCGATGTCCGGCGCGGCGTCAGTCGGGGCGTCGGGCGCGGGCGGCACCTCGGTGCGAACGACGACGCCGGAATCGATGAGCGTGGCGAAGATTTCGTCGGCGCGAACCTCGAGCTTAGCCTTTTCCTCGGGAGTCTGCAGGCTCGTCTCGATGAGGTCGTGTACGCGGGTTCGGGCATCGCCGCCCTGCTCGACCACGCTAATCACCATGGAGTGCGTGATGCGCAGGCGCGGCTTGAGCGTCTCGGGCTGCGTCTCGATCAGGCGCTCAAAGGTCTGCTTGTTCCAGGTGACAAAGCCCTCGGGGGCCTTTTTCTTTTTAATCTTACGGAGTTTTTTGGGGTCGTCGCCCGCTTTGGCCATAAGCTTGGCGTTTTCGATCTCGTGCTCCGGCGCCTCGGCAATTACCATACCCTCGGTGTCAAAGCCCGAGCGGCCGGCGCGACCGGCAATCTGGTGGAACTCGCGGGCGCGCAGACGACGCATCTTGTAACCGTCGAACTTGGTGAGCGCGGTGAGCACCACGGTGTGGATGGGCACGTTGATGCCGACGCCGAGCGTGTCGGTGCCGCAGATGACGGGCAGCAGGCCCTGCTGCGCCAGGCGCTCAACCAGTAGGCGATAGCGCGGCAGCATACCGGCGTGGTGCACGCCGACGCCGCAGCCGAGCAGGCGCTTGAGAATCTTGCCGAAGGCGGTGGAGAAACTCGTGCCTTTGGCAGCTTCCTTAATGGCCTCGCGCTGCTCCTTGCTAGCGATGCCAAAGTTGGCAAGCGACTGTGCCGTGGCAAGCGCGGCGTCCTGACTAAAGTGCACGATGTAGAGTGGGGCCTCTCCGCGGCGCATGGCGAGCTCGACGGTGCCCTCGAGGGAGGTCGTCACATAGTCGTAGCTCAGCGGAACAGGGCGCGGGGCGCCGACAACAAGGTCGCAAGCAGCGCCGGTGTGCTCCTCGAGCGAGGCGGCGATCGCGGTGACATCGCCGAGCGTGGCGCTCATGAGCATGAATTGCGTGTGAGGCAGGGCGAGCAGTGGCACCTGCCAGGCCCAACCGCGATCGGGGTCGGCAAAGTAGTGGAACTCGTCCATGGTGACGCAGCCAACATCGGCATCTTCGCCCTCGCGCAGTGCGTCGTTGGCAAGGATTTCTGCCGTGCAACAGATGACGGGCGCCTTGGTGTTGATGTGCGTGTCGCCGGTGATCATGCCGACGTTATCGCGGCCGAGCACCTGCACAAGGTCGAAAAACTTCTCACTGACCAGAGCCTTGATAGGAGCCGTGTAGTAGCAGCGCTTGCCCTGCGCCATGCCCATAAAGAGCATTCCCAGCGCGACGAGCGATTTACCCGATCCGGTCGGTGTTCCCAAAATGACATGGTCACCGGCGGCTAGATCCATGAGGGCCTCTTCCTGGTGGTCCCACAGCTCAATACCGCGATCGCTCGTCCATTCAAAGAAACGTTCGAAGGCCTGATCGGGCGTGAGCCACGGTTCGGGCTCACTGCCATCCTCGGGCTCCCACCAGGTGGGGGAGAGCGCGCCGAGCGAACCGAACTCGGCTTCGGTTCCCGTGCCGCCCGAGAATGAGCTGGCGGCTCCGGCGCCGGAAACGGTGCTGGCGGTGGTGTCTGTCGTGGTCTGTGCCATGTGGTTGCTTTCTCTCGCGTTTGTCCGCCAACTATTATGGCGTAGCGTCGCATCGATGCGTTCGCAGGCAAGAAAATGCAGGAAATGGGCGTTCTGCCCAGCCGTTTGGTGCAGTTGCCAGCTAAGTGAGTAGACTTTTTGCAATATCGCGAGCACATGGCTTTTGCGCAAGGGCTCTACCTGCGGTTTTAGTATTGGTTATGCGGGTTGTGCTTGGCTATTGCAAAAAAGTCTACTCACTTAGATTTGAGGGTCGTTTGTTGGCGCCTATTCGCGCTTGTTTGCCGACGTCGCGACCATCAGAAGCCCCTAGGATCCTGCGGTAGGCGCTTCTTGCCCTTGCGGGCACGGTTTCTAAAGTTCTCGACGGCCTCTTCCATGCCCAGAGGCACATAGGCGAGCTCATCGAGGTTATCGGGCAGGTAGCAGGCTAGGCTTTGCTCCTGCGCGCGCCCCGCCGCGAGCTGTTCATCGCTGGGCTGCGCTCCAGGTGTGGCGCAAATGCCATAGACGGCGGCGCCCATCTCGCGCGTGCGGCGCTCGTACTCGGTCTCGGGATGCTCGGGATGGTCGCGGCGGACGTTGTCGCTTACCCAAAGCGTGTCGTAGCCGGCCGCGGTAAACTGCCCTAGGGCGTAGTCGCGCAATGGCTTGCTGTCGGTGCGCAGCGTGACGGTGGCGCCGACTGCAAAGAGCGGGCGGTAGAGCATCAGATGGTCGACATGGACGAGTCGTTTTTTAGCGTACTTGGCCTTGGGCTGCGGCGTGGGAAAGTTAATGGTGATGGCATCGAGCTCGCCTGCGGCAAATAGCTGTGGCAGCGATGCCGCGCCTCGGGGCAGCACAAGCGCATTGGGCAGCTCCTGCTCGCAGATTTTCTGCGCGGCATAGGCGATGCAGATGGGCTCCTGGTCCATACCGATAAAGAGGGTGTTTGGCTCGTGGGCCGCGCGCTCTACAAGGTACGTTCCCTTGCCGCAGCCAAGATCCAGGTGAAGGTGTTCGAATGGCTTGCTGCCAACTGGCGCACAGGCTTCACGCCAATCTCCGGCATAGGCCTCGGGGTTCGTCTCAATCGCATCGGCGTAGCGCTCCAGGCGCTCCTCGAGCACAAAGTTCTTAGGCGTGCGAACGTGGACGGCTCCCATGAGGCTCCTTGGTCATAAATATGGAACGCATGGCTGCGCGTTCCGTCAATGGGTTGAAAAAAGGGTGGGCATAGTTTGCCCGAAAGACGCGGGGCAGCTCGGCGGCGAGTCGCCGGTGCTTACAGACGCTTGAGAATCACATAACGGTTGAGCTCGCCGCTGCGACCGTCGGCATGGAAGCGCTCAAGCTCGCGCACGGGGACCTCGCCGCTCTTGTAGAACGTACGGACGCCGCGCACCAGGTCGGTGATCTGCTGATCGTCAAAGTGATGGCAGTAGCGGTAGGCGTGGCGGTCGTTTTGCCAGCCAATGAGGTGGTCGCCGGCTTCAAACTGCGCGGAATCGTAACCCTCAAACGGCGGGGTGAGCTCGGCGCGGGCTTCGGCTCGAACGGCCTTGCGCGCCATGCGCTCGTCGTTCATAAACTCCCAAAAGCTGATGGCGATGATGCCGCCCGGGCGCGTTTGCCGCACCAGGGCGTCGAGCACGCGTACGCGGTACTCGCACGACGGCACGTGGTGCATAAAGCCAAAGCAGACCGAGATATCGGCGAGCGGGGCGTCGAAAAGCACGTCGGGCGTCTCGGCGGGGTTGAGCTTCATAAGGGCGTCAAGCACGTCGAGTTCCTGGAAGTGCAGGTTGGGAATGCGCAGGGCGTGACCGCGTGCATCGATGGCCAGGTCCTGGCACGAGTCGACACCATAGAACTCGAAGGGGCAGTTGGCATCTGCCGAGGGGCTCGCGCCGTCGACGCCCTTGGCAGCCAGCGTGCCGCCGGCGGCAAAGTTCTCAAAGCGCATATTGCCGCAGGCAAGATCGAAGACGCGGACGAGATGCTCGATCGTGGCGACGTCGAGCTGCCCGAGCGCGATATCCATGGTGCGCACCCAGCCGGGCCACGGGGCCTGGCGCGTATCGGAGAAGGAGGCGGAGTGCTCGCGATAGAACGTGTTGTTGAGCTGGATGAGCGATGAGGCGAAATCGCGGTTCACGGCGCGGAACTCCCTCCGTTGGCGGTGCGGAATAAACAGTACGACCATACTACCGTTAACGCTGCAACGGGGACAACCAAGCTACGGGTCATTGCTTTGTTTGGACACATTTCCGCAGCTCATATGCACCCGCAACCGCCGGTTGTCAAAAATCTCACTAGAATAGGTGGTATGCTTTTGGCGGTGGCGGATAGATTTTTAACTGTGCAAGGCGCCTTAAGAACAAAAACGGTCCGGCGGCACGGCTGGCATCACATAGGAGGAACCATGAATGTAGAAACTGCGCAGCGGCTCGCCGACCTTCGTCGCAGCAAGGGTTTTAGCCAAGAAGGGCTGGCGCGAAAACTGGGACTTTCGCGCCAGGCGGTCAGCAAATGGGAGCGTGCGGAGAGCTCGCCCGATACCGAGAACTTGATCTCGCTTGCTAAGCTCTATGGCGTGAGCCTGGACGAGCTGCTCAATCCGAGCGACGAGATCGAAGACGACATCGAGTTTGAGAACGAGGACCGCGCCCGTCAGCGCGAGGCCGAGGCGGCAGAGCGTGCTCGCACCCATGAGGCGGCGGCGCGCGCTACCGAGGCGGCAACGCAGGCGAGTAATGCTGCGGCCAAGGCGGCGCAAGCGGCAAGCTGGAGTGCGCAGGCCGCCAATGCCGCTACGGCGCAGGCGACGAGTGGCACCACGGTTGGCTCGACTCCGGTGAAGGGCCCGTTCCAGTCGTTCCCGTATTGGGCCGTGTGTTGGCTACTGTTCTTTTTGCTGATGTTCCTGTTTGGTGCCGGTCCCTTTGCCGCGCTGATCTTCTTTACAATCCCCATCTATCACTGGGCGGCGCGTGCGCTCGATGGCGATTGGGCGCGCGGGGATATCCAGGTTGGTCCGGCGCCGGCGGTCGCTAGGACTAAGGGGGAGGAAGTTTTCACAGCGGTTGACGCTGACATGGCTGCCGCGACCACCGCTGAGTCGAGTGCAAAAGAAGGTGATGAATGATGAAGCTCTCGCATGAGTCTAAGAGGCGCTTGGGCATTGGCATCGGAGCGTTTGTGCTCATCATCGGGCTTGTCTTTGGCACTTCGCGGACTTTGATTCATTTTGATGGACCGTGGGATCTCAACGATGTTGTATCCGGCTTGTCTGGTATGGACGATGCGTTTGACGAGGACGATTCCTTGAATAGCGGTAACTATTCCGCTCGGCCTCAACAGCTTTCGAGCGAAACGTTTGATGCCGACGCGTTCACATCGCTTGACTTGGACGTGACGTCGGGCACGGTCGAGGTCAAACACGTCTCCGGCGGGCCAGTGCGCGTGATTGAAAGCGGTCGCGTGGCAACGGGGACCGTTGCCTTCGATGCGGCAACCCAGAACCTGGCCGAAATCAAGGGCTCTACGCTCAAGATTCGCCAGTTCGATTGCGATGACGAGCGCGCCATTGACCGCACGGTTACCGTCGAACTGCCGCGCAAAGTTGCCGATAACATGGTGGGCATTACAGCGAATGTAGGATCGGGTGATCTGACGGTCGCGGGCATTGCGTGTCATGACCTCAACCTGACTCTGGACTCGGGAGACGTTGAGTTTACGGGCACCGTGACCGATACCCTGAATGCCGAGGTCGGTTCGGGCGATGTGACGTTCGAGCTTTACCCGGCCCCCACGAAGTCGATGGACGTGAGTGTGGGCTCGGGCGATGTGGAGATGACGGTTCCGAACTCGACGGGCTTTAAGGCGAGCCTCACCTTGGGCAGCGGCGACTTCGAGAGCGATTTCCTTCCGCTTGGCTACGACGGCGAGACCATTTTGAATCTTGAATTCGATAACGGTGACAAGTCTGCCACGTATCGTTTTGAGGTCGGTTCGGGCGACATGTCGTTTGATTCGGAGTATTGAGGCAGACGAAAGCCTAGGCGAAGATATAGACGCGCTGTTTGATGAAGGCGCCGAAGCCGAGATCGGCTCCGGCGCCTTTGCCTTTACAATGGGGGCATGGAACAGATTATTTTGAACATACTCGAGGCCCTGCATCGCGGTGAGACCGTGGACGACAAGGCACTCGTCAAACTGATACATGCCGAGGCGCGCCGCGAGGGCGCCGACAAGCGCGACCTGGCCAAGCGTCGCCTGCTGCCGTTTTACCAGCGGGTGAAGCGCGAGGAACCGGCGCGTTGGGCTGGGTGGAATGTCGATGCCGAGCTGGAGCGTCAGCTGCTGCAGGTACTACGCATGAAGCCGCGCCGCACAGCTTCGGGCGTGGCGACGATTACTGTCATCACCAAGCCATGGCCGTGCTCGGGCGATTGCCTGTTTTGCCCTAACGACCTTCGCATGCCTAAAAGCTACCTGCATGCCGAGCCAGCGTGCGCCCGTGCGGAGCAAAACTGCTTCGATCCATATCTGCAGGTGAGCGCTCGCCTGACGGCGCTTTCACAGATGGGTCATGCGACCGACAAAAATGAGCTTATCGTTCTCGGTGGCACGTGGAGTGACTATCCGCAGGAGTATCAGACATGGTTTATGTCAGAGCTTTTCCGTGCGCTCAATGACGATGCCGTCGCCGGCGTGGCTGCCAACCCCATGTTGGCGCGTCCGGGCATCAGCCGTGCCGAGGCAGGGCGTCTACTCGATGACGCTCCTGCCGATGCCTTGCCGCCGGTGGTAACAGAACGCCGTGAGCGCTATCGGGCTGCCGGTATTGCGACCGACGAGGCCGAGCTTGCGAGCGGTGTTGCCGACGAGCAGGGGCGTGTGGATGCTGCCGTGGGTGGCTATAACCGCGCGGTGCGTCGTCTGTACGGTCCCGGTACGCCGTGGGGCGAGGTCGCCGAGTGGCAGACGACCACGATGGAGGAGCTTGAACGTCAGCAGCGCATCAACGAGACGGCGAAGCATCGCGTGGTGGGGCTCGTTATCGAGACGCGCCCCGATGCCGTGACGCCACAGGCGCTCACGCTCATTCGTCGCCTGGGCTGCACCAAGATTCAGATGGGCATCCAAAGCCTTGACCAGCACCTGCTCGATATCAACGAGCGTCGCATTTCGGTGGCGCAGATCGAGCGGGCGTTTTCGCTTGCACGTCTGTTTGGCTTTAAGATCCACGCGCATTTTATGCTCAACTTGCTGGGCGCCACACCCGAGGGGGACAAGCGCGACTACGAGCACTTTATGACTGAGGGGGCCTTTATGCCCGACGAGGTCAAGGTCTACCCGTGTGCGCTCATCGAGGGCTCGCGTCTGGTGGGCTGCTACGAGCGCGGCGAGTGGCGCCCCTATACCGAGGAAGAACTGCTCGATGTGTTAGCCGACGACATCGTGGTGACGCCGGCGTTCTGCCGTATCAGTCGCATGATCCGCGATTTTAGTTCCGATGACATCATGGTGGGCAACAAGAAGCCCAACCTGCGTCAGCTCGTTGAGAACCGCCTGGCTGCTCGGGGTGACGGTGCGACGGTGCGCGAGATTCGCTATCGCGAGATCAGCACGGCGGGTACCGACTTGGATGAGCTATCTCTTGATGAGGATGTGGCGTACGAGACGCCTGTGACGAACGAGCGCTTTTTGCAGTGGGTGACGCCGCAGGGCAAGATTGCGGGCTTTTTGCGGCTGTCGCTTCCCGATCGCGCTTTTGTTGCCGCGCATGCGGATGAGTTGCCGACCAGGCCGGAGGAAGCGATGATTCGCGAGGTGCACGTCTATGGTATGGCGGCACGTGTGGGCGATCAGGGCCAGGCGGCTCAGCATCACGGTCTGGGGCGGTCGCTGGTGGAGCGTGCGTGCCATATTGCTCGTGACGCGGGGTATACGCACATCAACGTGATCAGCGCGATTGGCACGCGCGAGTACTATCGCCATCTTGGATTTTATGACCATGGCCTCTATCTGCAAAAGGAGCTCTAGATGAACAAGCCGAGTGTTTCTGCCGGCGTCGTTGCCGGCGTTGCTCTGGGAGCCGCGGCGCTTGGTGCGGCCGCCGTCGCTGTTCGTGCTGCCTGTCTGCAGGTTGCGCGAACCCGTAATGGGTTGGCGCGTGTGAAACGCGTGCACGATGAGAGCGGCGATGAGATTCGCGTGCTGGTGCAGGGCGGCGTCTACCAAAGCGCGAGTTACGTTGGCGAGCGTTGGGCTGAGCCCGTCTTTGCGTACTATCGTGCGTTTGACGACGTGTTTGAGGCCGAGGGTGCAATGCACGACGCTTATGGTCACGGCATCGACCGTATGCTCATGCTGGGTGGCGGCGGGTTTGCCTATCCCAAGTTTGCGCTGATGTCGCACGAGGGCTTGCGCATGGGCGTTATCGAGTATGACGGAGAGATTACGCGCCTGGCGCGCCGTTGGTTCTATCTGGACGAGCTGGAGCGCACGGTGGGCGACCGCTTGCGGGTGATTACTGCTGAGGCTCGCTCGTATCTGGGTGTGACGAGTGTGGGTCATCGTCGCTACGACGTGGTCGTGAGCGATTGCTTTGGCGGTGCCGAGCCCGTACGCGAGCTGGCGACCGTTGAGGCGTTGCGTCTAGTGCGGGGCAGCCTGAATGCCGGCGGCATCTACGTGGCCAATATCGTGAGCGCAAGCGAGGGGAGCGATGTGACGTTCCTGCGCGATTGCGCTGCCACGGCACTCGAGGTATTCGCCCACGCCTGGGTGGTCCCATGTGGCGATGCGGAGTTCGGCGGCGAGGAAAACTACCTGCTCATCGCCAGCGACGGCAACTACGCCTTTGCCGAAGCCGTGCCCTTCGACACCGACTTCCTCGGCACCGTCCTTCACGACAAATAAGTCTCCTCGTCCCAAAAAGACTGGTCTTAGGCGTGGTCGCGCCAGCCGAGAACGCGCTGCTTCATGCCTTCGATGTCGAGCACGCCTTCGGCAAAGCCCTTGCGCACGAGCTCTTCGGGAACAAACTCGTCGTAGCGGTCAAAGTAAGGCACCTCGCCGGGATAGACGAGGTCGATGGGGTCGAAGTCTTTCTCGGCTTCGGCGGCGAGCACTTCAAAGAACGTCTCCTCGTCGGCCTTCATCTTAAACTGCATAAAGTACGGGCGTGACGGGTCGAGTCCGCGAAGGCCCAACTCAGCGGCGCATTTAATCTTGAGCATGCGCTCGAGCGCCAAAAAGGCGTAGCTGCCCAACCAGGGGAAGAGCACCCAGGTGTCGCCACCCAGGTTGATGAGCGGCTTAGTTCCCGCGCCCGAAATCTCGGCCGTATGGCGAGCCTGCGCCAGACGGGCCCGCGCGTTACCCATCAGGTACGGATACGCCGCGTGCTCGTTGAGCGCCTTGCGCATACGCTCGAGTACGTGTGTATTGATGTCGCCGGGGCAGTCGCCAAAGTAGGCCGGCACCCGGCCCTTGACCTGCGTGGCAAAGACGGTGTGACGCTTCCAGTCCACTTCCTCGACAATCCAGCAGTGTCCGGCGATGGCAATGCGCTCACCGGGCGGGGGCGGGTTGACAATCGTGCCCAGCTCGGCCGATTCGCTGCGAACGGTGAACTCCTCGTTTTCCTGGAACACGGCGTAGAACTTAAAGTTGTTGATGATGCGCTCGCCCGCGAGACCCACGATGAGCCCGCCGCCCTCGGTGACTTGGATATGGTCGATCTTAATGAGGTGACGCAGCAACACGCGATAGTCATCGGCCGAGATGCGATGGAAATAGCTGAGTGTGAGCACGCGCTGGGCAAGCTCTGCCGGCGTGAGTTCGCCGGTGCTGGCAAGCGTCGACATAGTCTGGTGGTAGAGCAGGCTGTAGGGGAGTCGATCGAGCTCGGGCGGCTCGACCCACTTTTCCTCGCGATAGAGTTGTACGAGCGCGATGCCCTGCAGGAGCTTCCACGGAATGGTCTCGGGCATCATCGTGCGCGGCTCGGGTTCTTCCTCGCGCATGACAAACCACATCTCGGGCGGAAGGTCGCGACGGCCTGTGCGCCCCATGCGCTGCAAAAAGGAGCTGACGGTAAACGGCGCGTCAATCTGGAACGCGCGCTCCAGGCGACCGATATCAATGCCGAGCTCCAGCGTGGAGGTGGTGACGGTCGTCTGCGCCTGCTCTTCGTCGCGCATGAGCTCCTCGGCCGTCTCGCGCAGCGATGCCGAAAGGTTGCCGTGGTGGATGAGAAAGCGGTCTGGCTCGTGCCGGCTCTCGCAGTAGCTGCGCAACATGGAGCACACGGCCTCTGCCTCCTCGCGCGAGTTGGCAAAGACCAGGCACTTGCGGCCGCGGGTATGCTCAAAGATGTAGCCCATGCCGGGGTCGGCGTTGTCGGGTGCGGTGTCGGTGGGGTTGAGCAGTGCCTGTTCGGTTGCCTGCGGGATGTCGACTTCGCCCTCGGGGGCTGAGGAAGTGCGACGGTCCTTGGAAGCGGCCTTGCCCCGTGCCCGCTCACGACGTTGACGGCGCTCCTCTTGTGTGAGTTGTCCGCTGTGACGCATGTCTTGGGCGCCGGCGGGCAGTGCCGCGGATGCCGCCTCGATGCGCTCGCATGCGAGCACTTCGGCTTTCTGCGGACCTGTGCCCATGAATCCCCGCTGCTGTGCCTGGGGGCCCGAGTTGTAGAAGTGCTCCATGGAGATGCGCCACACGCGACGCGGTTCTTCAAAGCGGGGGATAACGCAGTCGCGCCCCGTTCCCTGTGAGAGAAAAGCGCCCGTGCGCTCGGGGTCGCCGATGGTGGCCGAAAGGCCAATGCGTCGAGGCTGCACGCCTGCCATGCGCGAGAGGCGCTCGATAAGGCAGAGCGTCTGACCGCCGCGGTCGCCGCGCATGAGCGAATGGACCTCGTCGATGACCACGTAGCGCAGGTCGCAGAACATGCGCGGGATCGCCATGTGCTTATGGATTAAGAGCGCCTCGAGTGACTCGGGCGTAATCTGCAAGATGCCGCTCGGTTTTTTTATGAGCTTAGCCTTGTGCGACTGCGAGACATCGCCATGCCAGTGCCAGACAGGGATATCGGCCTCTTCGCAGAGGTCGTTGAGACGGACGAACTGATCATTGATGAGCGCTTTGAGGGGGCCGATGTAGAGGGCGCCTACGCTCGCGGGCGGGTTCTCCCAAAACTCGGTCAGGATGGGAAAGAAGGCTGCCTCGGTTTTGCCGGAAGCCGTGGATGCCGTCAGGAGCACATTATCTTGCGTGTTAAAGATGGCGTCTGCCGCTGCAACCTGGATAGAGCGCAGACACTCCCAATCGTGGGAGTAGATGAAGTCTTGGATAAACGGAGCATATCGGTCAAAGGCGTTCACGGGGCCTCCTCTCAAATACGAATCTCTTAACGCGGTGAGCAGTGGCTCGCTACATTACTGTCTCGACGTTTGCCCAGATAAAACCTGCCAAAATAAACCTGTCCCTTTTTGGCAGGTTAGATGGTGAACTCGGCGAAGTTGCGGTCTTCGCTTGCGGTGTCGGTGTTGTCCGTTACGGCTGCCGGCGCCAGCGCGTCGCCACCGACGCTTTGCAGCAACTCGGCCACGTTAGCATCGGGGTTTTGGCATAGGATGTCGAGCAGCTCGATAAAGTCACGAATGACTTCACGCGGCGTTAAGTGCGTATCGGCTCCCACGCGGCCAAACTCAATCTTGAGGAAGTCCACCAAGTCGTTTTCGGTAAGCGAGGGCGTCCAGCCAAAGTAGCCGGCATGGATCTGCATGAGTTTTTCGATCAGCACCAGCAGTTCCTCATAGGTGAGTGGCTGTAGGCGGATGATGGGCGCGAGCATGTCCTTAAGGTCCTCGCGCGCAAAGCGGCCCTGAGCGAGTCGGCTGCGCAGAGCCTCGTAGGAGAACACGCCGCGGCGGCGGTCTTCGATGGAGGTTGGCGTGCCGCCCATAATCATGCCCAGGTACTGCGCTTTGCCCTGAAGCGTGTCGTTGTACATGGTCAGGATTTTCTCGTAGTTGTACTGGCGCGTGATAGCGTTGGGAATCTTATACAGATTCACGAGCTCGTCGATGAGCACCAGCATGCCCTTGTAGCCGCTGCAAACCAAAAAACGAGCGATGAGTTTGACGTAGTCGTACCAGTCGTCATCGCTGATGATGGTTGAGGAGCCCAGCTCGGCGCGTGCCTCACTCTTGGTGCGGTACTCGCCGCGAATCCATTTGGTCACGCGGCTCATAGCTTCTTCGTCGCCCTCGGATACGGCCGCGCGGTAGCGGCGGAGCATACGGGAGAAGTCGAAGCCGTGGACCATTTCCTCGAGCGGGGCCAGTTGGGCATTGACGGCAGACTCATCGGCATCGGCACACGAGGCGACCCAGCGATCCAGGATAAGGTTGAGTGCACCGCCCTCGGGGCGCGTTTTAGTCGATATGTTGCGGATGAGCTCACGGTAGGTGGCAAGGCCCTGTCCCTGGCCGCCCTGCAGGCGGCGCTCAGGGGATAGGTCGGCATCGGCGACGACGAATCCCTCGCCCATGGCGTGCGTGCGGATGGTCTGGAGCAAAAAGCTCTTGCCGGCTCCGTAGCGACCGACTAAAAAGCGGAAGCTCGCGCCGCCATCGGCGATGAGACTCAAATCGGTGAGCAGGGCGCGAATCTCGACCTCGCGTCCCACGGTGATATAGGGAAGGCCGATGCGCGGGACCACGCCGCCCTTGAGCGAGTTAAGGATAACGGCAGCGACGCGTTTGGGTACACGGGGCGCTGCGGATGCGGTATCACTCATGGTCTAGGTATCCTCTCACGTCTGCTTCGTAGTCCTCGATAATCTGCGGCCCTGCCGCGCTAAATTCAATTACGGTGTCGCCCACTAGGTCAAAGAGCGCCTCGTTGATGCTGTCGACGAGCATGTCCTCGCTCTGCCCCGATTGCACTACCGCCGATTCCGCCTGTACTGCGTTGTGCTCGAGCAGCGCGCGGAGATAGGCGTCTGCGGCAGGCGTGAGTTCGTTCGTGGCGTCAGCGGGCGCAACAGCTGCGAACGCGGGCGTCGGCGCGAGAAGCGGTGCCACGACACCAAACTGTTCGGTGGATATGGTTGGCTCGTCGGTCTCGTCCTGCCGAATGGGTGCCGCGACCGCCTCGACAATCGCGTCGGCTACGGGCTCGGCTTCCGGTTGCCCTGAGTCCGCTGCCTCGGCTTCCACAGGTGCGCCGTCCTCGCGCTCTTCGTCGATTAAAAGTGCTTCGCGCGTTTGCGCAGCGGCGCTCCGAATGTGCCCCAGCTGAGTCAGGTCGATATCGATCTTGACGGGCTGGTGTGCGGCGTCCCACGAAAGCCATGCCACAATCTCGTCATCGATAATCTTGGCCAGATATTTGGGGACCTTTTCTTCCTTAAGGGGATGGGCGGGGTCCAGCGCCAGGCGCAGGCGTTGGTCGCAGGCGCGCATCATTTCACCGAGCTTGCTGCTCTTTTGCCTACTACCATGGATACGCATACATTCCCAAAAGCCGTTTTGGCAACGGTAGATATGGATGGGATCCAGGCGGTATTCGCAGTTCTCGTGGCGCTCGGGCGCAAAGAATACGGCCGAGGCAAACATGGTGTAGGGCATGGCCGTCTCCTCCCCAAACAAGCTCGCTACGATGCCGGTCTTTCGATGCGTGTCATAGTAGCGCGCCATGCGGACATACGCGGCGCATGCCACGTGGCGCAGATCGCGGTGGTGGCTGCGGTCGAGCCGCGAGTTACTTAGGTTGTACGTGGAGAGGGCGTTGATGGCGGCCATGAGTCGCTCCTCGCGCACCTCATCGGGCGGAAGGGGGAGCGTGGGCTCGGAGGTTTTGCGACGTTTGGGGGTCTGGTCGGACGGTGCCGGTGCCGGTACAAGGTCTCGTGCCGCGCGCCGCAGCTCGATAAGGGCGTTATCGAACATGACGGTTTTAGAGTCGCGGAGCAGCTTGGGGTCGAGCCCATGGAATACGGCGTAATCCTGCAACCACACGCGTGCAAACCGATCAATGCCGGGCTCGAAGGCGCGATAGACATCCCAAAAGGCCTTGATCTTGTTAAAACCGTCGAGCGGGTCATCTACGCCAATGCCGCAAATCAGCTCATAGAGATACAGAAAGGCAAAGGACGTAGACGTTTCCTCGACGGTTCCGCGGCGCACTTGGGCACGCCAGGTAAAGTAGCCGCGCAGCTGCCGGTCGCTCATGGCGTTGTAGGTGGGAAAGTACGACTTAAAGGTGCCGTTGTAGGGACAGTCGTCCTCAAAGTCGGCCATCAGCAGGCCCTGGCGGTAAAAAAGCTCGGCTTCCGAAAGCCAGCGGCCCGCACCGCCCTTGGGGTCATCCTGCCAGCGCGATATCTCGCGCATTTTACGGTACTGGTCGGGGAGGAAATTCTGCATCTGTCGGCCGGTTTTGAGAATCGGCTCGTCTGCGTAGATTTCGTTTGAGAAGCGGGTGGACTGATGGGTCCGGGCCTCGGCCATAATGCGCTCGATGAGCATCTTGATGTCCTGGTCGGCCACCGCTTCTCCTCTCCTAACGCAGCTACGGTGACCTCATATCATAGCACAGCATCAAACAGATGTTCGAGATACCGCTGCGTTGATAGATTTAGAACAGGAGGGCGTAGATGACGGCGATGACGACGGAGGGGGGCATATTGGCCGTGCGGAAGGTCTGAGGACGGATGAGGTTGACGCCGACGCAGAAGATGAGCATGGAGCCTACGAGCGAAAGGCTGTCGAGGGCTGCCGTGGTCATGATGGGGGAGAGCGCGCCGGCAAACAACGTGATCGTCCCCTGGAACACGGCGACGGGCAGGGCGGAGAAAATGCAGCCGCGGCCAAGCGACGCCGTCATGGTGCAGACGATGATGCAGTCCAATGCGCCTTTCAAGGCAAGCGTTGACCAGTCACCGAGCAGACCGTCCTGGATCGATCCCACGATAGCCATGGCACCGATGCAGACGGTCAGCGATGTCGAGACAAAAGCGTTGGTGAACTCGTTATCGCCCTCACTGCCAGTCTTGCGCTTGAGCCATTCGCCAAGGTTCTCGATGGCGGCCTCCAAGTTGATGGCCTCGCCGATGAGCGAACCGAGCGCAAATGAGACGATGAGCATGGTGGTACCGGTGGTCGCTAGCGCCTTTCCATCGATGATGAGCATCTTTTGCATGGTGCCGCCCAGGCCGATAAACAGGACGCACAGCCCCGATGCTTTCATGAGCGTGTCTTGGATGCGCGGTGTAATGAAGCGGCCGCCCGCTAATCCCAAAAGACCGCCCGCAACTAAAAGCACAACGTTGATGATTGTTCCCAAGCCCGGCATGAGCCCTCCTGTATTGATGCCAACGTGGCAATCGTAGCAGAACGAAATGCGAGGCACATCGCGACTCATCTAATACGTTATATAAGTGGTGTTAGGAATGATGCGCAGCATTTAAGCCTCAGGTGGTTGTCGGGACATAGGGATAGTATTCAAAGCGCAGTGTCATAAGCCGCTGCGGGAATTCAATAGCCGCGGCGATGATATTGGCATCGCGGGCACGATCAAACCCTTCGAGTTCGATCTGATACGAGACGTCTTGCATAATGTCCAGACGCCGCCAGGCTAGGAGTGTGTCGCCATCGAATTCCAAGGTCTTGCCTCCATCTGGAGCAACGGCGTATAGACGCAGCTTGGCGGTGGTTGCAGGGTCGACAACCGTGACCTTTTTAATTTCGTTTCGAGTATTCTTGGCGCCCAACAAGGTGAGCAGTGTTGGGGCCACGACCTCGCCCGATGGCAAAAAGACGACTTCGATGGATTCGGGAAATGCGATGATGGCCGACTTGCGGACGGGTTGATTGGCGGCGGCAACTTCGATGTTCGCAGCGTCGATGACCTCTGTGTGGTCGAGCGCGGTAAGCACGCAGCAGTTACCTTCATCGATCTCTTGAGGATCAGCAAGCCCCAGACTGTCCGCGAGTTCGGAATCGTTTGGATCGGTAGCGGGTTCATTCGGTGCTTCGAGAGAAGCTGGGACGCTGTTTGTCGGCGACGGCGTGTCGCCCGCACCTGCTTCTTTGTCCGCGCTCTCTTCTTGTATGGTTGCGTTGATGGGTTCGTCGTTTGGGGGGAGCGTCTTGGCGTCAAACGCGGAGGGGAGAATTCCGATAGCTCCGGATCCGTTCCACTCCATTTCGAGAAGCGCCGGGTCGGCAAGAATGCGTTGCCTGCTTTGCGCGTGGGAATCGATCGCAATAGGGCCTGCCTCCGTCCCGCGCGTAAGGCTGAGCGATCCGGCCGGCTTCTCGAAATGAATGTCTGTGTCTTCGGTACTGGCGGCGTAGAACAGCAGGGATGCTTCTCCCGCCGCGATGGCGTCGGTGCCCGCCTTGGTCAGCCGCAGCGATGCCGTGAATGAGAGGGTGGGCTGCACATCGTCTGCATTCGCGGCGGCGCAGCCCAGACATATACCGCCTCCTTTCTCGAAAAACGCACCGTCGAAGGCGACCTTCGCTCCGTTCGCCGAGTCATCGACCGAAGCGATATCGATGCGCAACCCCAAATCGCACGGATCGCCATCTGCATCGAGCACAATCGAGCGCCACGTGCAGACGGCGCACCCCGCCTGGGAGCCGTTTGCCTTGTTCGAACGATTGATATCCACGACTATCGAGCCGTCCGTATTACGACGAAGGCATCCCGAGGTTGAGATTGCGGCCTGTGCGAACGAAAAACGCTTGCACGCAATGGCGCTCGACGGATTTGGTGCGGAGCTTAGGGCTGCTGGTAAGGAGTCTGCCATGACGGGAGTCGCCCAAGCGGCGACAGGCGTTCCGGTTGCGAGCGCGCCGCAGAGTGCGACGACGGGCAAAAGGTTCTTCGATGCCATGGGGTCTCCTTAGCTAATTTAGTGCGGCCTGTCCGTGTTTCGTTTCTGGCTGCGTTTGATGTGCAGACCGAGGCCGGCGGTTCCCGCGCCTGCTGCCGTGGCGCCTGCTGCCAAGAGCCATCGTCTGTCGTCTGTCTGTGCCAACGGTTCCTTGCAGTTGCCGCGGTCGAGCTCCGAGAGGTCGACCGTCACTTGCGTGGCGGCCTGCGCCTGTTCTTGCTGGGCAAAGGCCATGGCTGGCCCAAACGATAGGATACTGACGGCGGCGGCCAGGGCGACGGCCTTATGCCGTGTGCGCACCGGGCTCGACCGTCCAGGTGATCGTTGCAACCTGATCGCCTTCGCCGGTTACGCGGAAGATGTCGCGCGTGACGCGGGCGACGTTTCCGCTTGTCTTGAGCTTAATTTTGTCCGTGCCGCCGGCAATGCCCTGGTAGCCCATGTCGAAGGCTGCATTCTTGGAAAGATCGAGGCCCGTCTCCTGCATTGCGGCGCTGGCGTTCTGGAGTGCGCCGTCGGGGCCGACCTTAAAGTCGATGGAATTCTGCGCGGTTCCGGCCTTGGCGTCGGCGGCAATGGTCCAGGTGTTCATGGCGTCGATCTTCATGTTGGTGACATGGATGCCGTAGGCTGAATGATTGTCGATGGTGGTCGCGTCTTCTGAGGGGCCCTGAAGCGTGCCGTCGGCCTTGGCGACGAAGGGAATAACCGTCGGAACTTTGAACTCTACGTTGTCGATCTCGGTCCTGACCATTACTTTCGTGGTTCCAACGCGCCCGGCTGCCAGAGCTGGCGTCGGGGCGGCGCCCATTGCGAGCGCGAGCGCGAGCCCTGCGCCCACGACGAGCGCTCTGGCTCCGTTCATGTTCCTGGTGATGTCCATGGTCGTTCCTTTCTATTCGCCGCGGGCCGTCCCCGCGATGATTGGACGAATGCTGGTGAATTGCGTGCGGTGCCGCGTCGGCCGAAAAAGCTAGTTCTCGGCTTGCTCAACCCGTACCCTGACACGTGTCGGATTGCCGTGGCTGTCGAGGGTCTTGGCATCGAGTGCCTGGATTTCGATGTATGCCTCGCCTTCTTTGATGTCGCCGGCGGGGCACGTCTCGATTGTCTTGCCGGTCTCGACCACACCGGATTCGTACATGGTCTCGTCGTTTTGGATGACGCGGAATCGCTGGGGAAATTTATTGTCTTGGACGTTTTGCACGTTGACGCGCAGCTTGCCGTCCTCCTGTAGCTGAGCGACCGGCGCGACCGAAATCGTCATCATGTTGTCGCGGACGATGGCATCGAGCTCATCTTGGATTTCTTGTCGCGATTTACCCTCTGCCGTCGTGACTGAGGCGCCCGCTTCGGGCACGGGCTGCGACTGCCAGGCGTATAGCCCTACGGCGATGAGGGCGCAGACGATAGCCAGACAGACAACGACGAGTTTCTTGCGACGCCCCAGTCCTGCGAGGCGGGGCGGCTTCTTCGCACTCATGCGGCGTCCTTGGTGGTGTAGACACGTGCGAACGTGGACGGGTCCGCTCCAAAGAGCATGTGAAGCATCAGGCGGCGCGAGTAGATGAGCTCGTCAAAGTCGTGAGGGAGCTCGATGTCGTGGATACGCGCGATGTGGTGGGCGAGCGCCGAGAACGACTCGGGGTCGCAGATAACATCGGTGGTGACGTGGTAGACCGCCGTATCGGGGAACGCCTCTTCGTCGAAAGGCAGGAGATAGGGATCGTCGTCGACCTCGATGGCGACGCCGTACTGGGGCCAGTAATATGCCATGGGAACCTCCCTGCTTCTGGGGCCAAAACTTCTATCGGTTTTGGCTGTCGACGCCGACCGTATCAGCCGCTACTTGACCAATTTCTGACCAAATGCTTGACGGATTGACATCTCCGCAGGTAAAAGGTGGAAAAAATTACTTCAACTTTTTTCGAGCGACAATCGAGCGGTCGGCGACGGCGGGGCGATATGTGTCAAAAGCATCGTCTGCCGAGGAAGCCTTGCCGTTCGCCGAATTGCACAAACGTAAAAATCGCCAATTATGGAGACGGTCTCGAACACGTCGACGAAACGATGCGGTAACATCTCCCTGCAAACACTGTAGTTAGCTAAAGGGGGAGTTCGCGTGTCTGCAACCATTAAACCCTTCACCGATGAGTTCGAAGAGTATGGCCGCGATGAATCTCGTGCATCGGGCGAAGCATCGAGCATCTCGTTTCCGACAACGGAAGACGAGGTCCGTGCCATTTTGGAAACGCTCCATGCCGAGCGTGTCCCGGTAACGGTTCAGGGCGCCCGAACCGGCCTTGCCGCCGGTGCCGTGCCCCACGGTGGGCATATCCTCAATACTTCCCGTATGAATCGCTACTTGGGCCTTCGCCGCGATGAACAAGGCCAATTTCTGCTGCGCGTGGAGCCGGGCGTTGTGCTCTCGGAGCTGCGTAAGCAGCTGAGCAAGAAGGTACTGCCGACCGCTGGTTGGGACCAGGCATCGCTTGAGGCCTACGAGGAGTTCCAAGAGTCCCCCGAGCAGTTCTTTCCCACCGATCCCACCGAGGCATCTGCCTGTCTGGGTGGCATGGCGGCATGCAACGCCTCCGGCGCCCGCAGCTACGCTTACGGCCCCATGCGCCCGCATATCACGGGACTCCACGTCGCGCTGGCTGATGGCGATTTGCTTGAGCTTCAGCGCGGCGAGGCTTTTGCCCAGGGCCGCCACCTGTCGCTCGTGACGGCAGAGGGCCGTACGCTCGAGCTCGATCTTCCCGGCTATACCATGCCCGAGACAAAAAATGCCTCAGGCTATTTCGTTGCGGACGATATGGACGCCATCGACCTCTTTATCGGCGCGTGCGGCACGCTCGGCGTTATCACCGAGCTCGAGATTGCCCTGCAGGCGGCGCCTGCGGTCGTTTGGGGTGTGAGTTGCTTTTTCGATAGCGAGGACAAGGCGGTGTCCTTTACCGATTCCGTGCGCCCTGTCCTGTCCCATGCGGCTGCCATCGAGTACTTCGATGCTGGCGCCCTGGATATTCTACGTCGCCAGCGCGAGCAGTCGACGGCGTTTGCCTCGCTGCCGGCGCTCGACAAAGAGGCCAAGGTATGTGTCTACGTGGAGCTCGACTGCGATGACGAGGCGCAGGCGACCGAGGAGCTGTACCACCTGGGATGGGTGCTGGAGCTTGCGGGCGGCCGCGACGATGCGACATGGGTCGCCCGCACCGAAGTCGATCGCGAGTGCCAGCGGTTCTTCCGCCACGCGGTGCCCGAGAGCGTCAACATGCTCATTGACGAGCGTCGCCGCACCGACCCCACCATTACCAAGCTGGGATCGGATATGTCGGTGCCCAATGCACGCCTTGCCGATGTCGTGGCCCTCTATCGCCGCACGCTGGCCGAAAGCGGGCTTGAATCTGCTGCCTGGGGACACATCGGGAACAACCATCTGCATGTGAACATTCTGCCGCGTGATGCGCAAGACTACCGTCGTGGTGGAGAGCTCTTTGCCCAGTGGGCTTCCGAGGTCACGGCCATGGGCGGTGCCGTTTCTGCCGAACACGGCGTCGGCAAGATCAAGGCGGGCTTCTTGGAGACGATGTACGGCTACGAGGCCATGGTCGAGTCGGCGCGTCTCAAACTCCAGCTCGATCCTGCCGGCCAGCTGGGTCGCGGCAACCTGTTTACGGAGAAGCTCTTGGATGAACTCGTCCAGAAAGGGGGCGCGTGAAGATGAGTGATTTCCATATGGTGGTGTGCGTCAAGGCGGTGCCCGGAAGCACCGAGGTCAAGATGGACCCCAAGACCAATACTATCGTGCGTGATGGCAAGCAGGCGGTCATTAATCCCTTCGATGCAAGTGCCCTCGAATGTGCGCTAGCGCTGAAGGACGACTTTATCGGCTTTGGCATGGACGTGCGTGTGACGGTGGTGTCGATGGGCATCCCCGCGACCGAATCGCTGCTGCGCGACTGCATCGCCCGCGGTGCCGACGACGCGCTGCTGCTGACCGACCGAGCCTTTGCGGGCGCCGATACCCTAGCCACCACCTATGCCCTCAAATGCGGCATCGAGGCACTCGATGAGGACTTTGACCTGCTCATCTGCGGCAAGATGGCAGTGGACGGCGATACGGCCCAGATCGGCCCCGAGCTGGCCGGCGCCTTTGGGGTCCCCTGCGTGACCGACGTGAGCTGTGTGCAGAGCGCGGGATTTACGACGTGTGGCTCGCTGGCGCTCGTCCACGGCTGCGATGCCGGCGAGGAGACGGTGTACCTGGAGATGCCGTGCGCGATGACGACCGCCAAGGAGATTGGCCAGCTGCGCATGCCGAGTATTGCCGGTATTCGCGCGGCCGAGGATGCAGACGTGCGCGTGGCCAGCGCTGCCGACGTAAACGCCGATCCTTCGCGTTGCGGCCTTGCCGGATCACCGACGCAGGTCGTGCGCTCGTTTGTGCCCGACCGTGACCAAACGTGCGAGGCCGTTGAGGGAACGGCGTCCGAGCAGGCGGTAAAACTTGCCAAGATTATCGAGGGGATGGCATAGATGAGCGGGCTGATTATCGATAGCGAAGCCTGCATCGGCTGTGGTCGCTGCGTTCGCGCCTGCGCCTCGGGCGGCATTGTGGTGGAGGGCGAGCGCCCCAATCGCTGTGCCCGCGTAACCGACGGCTGTATCCTGTGCGGCGGGTGCGTCGACGCCTGCCCCGTCAACGCCATCTCGATTGAGCGCGACGAGGCCGCCGGCGCGGCAGACCTTGACGCATATCGAGACATCTGGATCTTCGTGCAGACTGACGAGCACGATGCCGTTGCATCCGTGGCCTTCGAGCTCATGGGCAGGGGGCGCGAGCTTGCCGATGCCCGCGGCTGCCGTCTGGTGGCACTGGTCGGCATGAGCCCCGAGGGCTCACTCGGGGACCTGGAGCATCTGATTTGCGCCGGTGCGGACGAAGTTCTGGTCTGTCGTGACGAGCGCCTGCGTCAGAACGACGCGGAGGTCTACGCCCGCTTGATCTGCGATTTGGTAGCCGAGCGCAAGCCCGAGGCCATTCTGTACGGCGCGACCGCCTTTGGTCGCGAGCTGGCGCCCGGTGTGGCCGTGCGCTTGCAGACGGGCCTTACGGCCGATTGCACGGTGCTTTCGATGGATACGGAGACGGGTCTGCTGCAGCAGACGCGCCCGGCGTTTGGCGGCAACCTGATGGCCACCATTATCTGCCCCAACCACCGTCCTCAGATGGCAACGGTGCGCCCCGGCATCTTTAAGGCGCCCGAGTTTGACTATAGTCGCTCCGGCACGATTGCCCAGGTAGTGCTAGCGGATGACGTTAAGGCCCGTGTCGAGATCTCGATTCCCGCCGAGGAGTGGGGACAGCAGGCCTCAATTGCCGATGCCGAGCGTCTAGTCGTGGTGGGCCGCGGCATCGGCTCCAAGAAAAACCTACCGCTGATGCGAAAGCTTGCCGAGGCTCTGGGTGCCGAGCTTGGCTGCACGCGCCCCGTGGTGGAGGCCGGCTGGCTGGAGTATCGCCACCAAATTGGCCAGACGGGTGTATCGGTCTCGCCCAAGCTCCTCGTGAGCATCGGTGTCTCGGGCGCTATCCAGCATCTCGCCGGCATCGGTGGGGCGGAGTGCATTGTCGCCATCAATGAGGACCCGGATGCCCCCATCTTTGGTGCCGCCCAGTACAAGGTTGTTGGGGACGCCGTCGAGGTCGTCGAGGAGCTGCTGGCCCAGCTTGAGCGCTAGGCGCGCGTCAGCCAGTCGCGCATCTCGTCCTTTAGGCGGCTCCAGGTTGCCTGCGTGGCGGGGTCGGTAAAGGGCCGCGTAATGCCAAAGGGCGCGTCGAGCAGGCGGTGGATATCGCCCTGTTCGCGCGCCAGCGCGCGGCTCGCTGGATAGACGAGCTCAAACATAAAGCAGATGAGTCCCACCAAGTAGTCTGCGGGCTCGTCGCGTTCATCGCGTGCGACGCAACGGTGCTCGTCAAAGGCGGCAAGCGTCGGTGCCGAGAAGCGACTGGCTAGAAACGCGTCCTCATCCACCTTGAGGATGGTGTCGACGGTGCTGTCGGCGATGGTGCGCATAATGTCGATCTTGTCACCATCGCGCACGATATCGCAGAAGCTTCGCGTGCGCACGTCGAGCTGCGCGGGTAGACGGAAATCGCTGTGATAGGCAATGCTCGCTCGGATGAGCTCATCTTCTGCCGGGTCATCGATAAAGTCGCGGATGCTTGTTACGGCGGGTGCATCGGCGGGATTCTCGCCAAAGAGGACCTCGATGCCCAGCGCCGCATGGCCCATGCTCTCGGCGTCCTTAAAGGTGTCCCAGCGTCGCAGCTGCTCAAAGCGGCCCATATCGTGTAGCAGGCCGCAAAGCCATGCCAGGTCAATATCTTCTGACGACCAGCCCTGCTCGCGCGCTACGGCATCGCATGCCTCGGCCACGTGGTACGTATGCTCGATTTTGAGCGCGATGCGTGGGTTGGTGGCGTCGTAGGCATCGGTGTAGCTTTTGAAGGCCGCGCGCGCCCGGTCTCGATCGATAGCTGTCATAATGACTTCCTAAAAAGTTGTGTCTTTCGATCCGGTGGCAATTGTAGGTGAACTCGGTTGCTGTCGGATGATGATTCTGCCGTGTCGCTACATGCGGCTCGGAGACTTTATCAGGATGAGAAGCGTATGGTGCTCAAAATCGTTAGAACCGTCTGGCCAGTGATGCTTACCTATGTTGCAATAGGCGCGCCGTGCGGAATGATCATGGGGCAGACGGGAATGGAACCCTGGATGGTCTTTGCTCTGAGCAGCACGTTCGTGACGGGCAGCGGGCAGTTTATGATCTGCAATCTGTGGCTGGCAGGTGTGCCTGCGGCGTCGATCGTCGCGAGCGTCGCCGCAATCTCCTCGCGCTTTGCGCTTTACTCGGCATCGATCGCTCCGCATCTGACGGGTGCCTCGAAGCGTCAGACGCTGGCTGTTGCCGCGACGCTTACCGAGGAGGCATACGGCATCTCGCTTGCCAAGCTGGTTGAGGGGGAGGATTGGGGCCCGCGCGAATCCTTCGTGCTCAACGTGATCCTCATCGCGACATGGGGCGCTTCGTGCACGATGGGTGCCATCGTCGGTGCCGTTGTCGATGTTCCCACCGCTATTGCGAGTTTTGTCTGCACGTCGCTCTTTATCTGTCTACTCTTTTCGCAGCGGCTGTCGCGCGGCAACGTTGTCGCGGCGGTTTCGGGCGCGGTGTCCGTCGCCGTATGCAAGTTCTTGGGCCTCGCGAATATTGCCGTGCCGGCAAGCGTCGTGGTCGGCATTGCCATTGCGCTGGCGTGCGATGCTGTATTAGACGGAAGAGGTGCCCGCGATGCCCGTTAACGAGTTCTTGGTTCTGTGGCTGTCGTCGTGGGCTGCTATCGCGTTCTTTCGCATCGCGCCGGCGTTTGCCTTGCGCGGGAGAACGCTGTCGCCCCGCATTACCGAGGCCCTGGGTTATATCCCGCCCGCTGCCTTTGCCGCGCTGGTCGCCAACGACTTGGTGAGCCCCGGGGCGTTCGACGCGGGGCTCTGGCCTGCCTTGGTTCCCTGGATTGCGGCTGCCGGCGTCGTGGTGGTGGCAATCAGGACAAAGTCGATGTTGTGGTGCTGTGTTTCGGGCATCGTGCTCTATATCGTTTTGAGCCTCGTATAAGAGCGGGACACGTTTAGCATCCCGGCCAACGAATCCAATTTTTCACCGAGCTGGTCTATTTCTTCTGGTACCATGGTCAAACTTTACTGTAGCAAAGCGTGACGTGGGCTTTTGTATCCCGTCAGCGGAAATGGGGGTTTCATGGCACAGGAAGCAACCACCAACGAGCAAAAGAAATTCAAGGTCCCGCGCATCCCGGGCGACATCATGATTTATCCGATGATCGTCGGCCTTTTGCTCAACACCTTCTGCCCGCAGGTTTTTGAGATCGGCGGATTCTTTACGGCTGCCTGCCGCGGTGGCTCTAATACCATCGTCGCCGCGATCCTGCTGTTTGTGGGCGCCGGCATCAGCTTTAAGTCCACGCCGGGCGCTATCAAGACCGGCATCGTCGTGCTGATTCCCAAGCTGGTCGTCGCAGCGGCTCTCGGCCTGGGCGTGGCATATTGCTTTAACGACAACTTCCTGGGTCTGAGCTCCGTGTCTATCATCGGCGGCATCACGTTTTGCAACATGGCGCTCTATACGGGCATCATGGGCGAGTTCGGTGATGAGTCTGAGCAGGGCGCCGTCGGTATCCTGTTCTTTACGGCCGGCCCCGCCGTCACGATGATCATCCTCGGTGTTTCCGGCCTCGCCAACATTCCCATTGGCACCATTGTCGGCTCCATCTTGCCACTCGTTATCGGCATGGTTCTGGGCAACCTGTTCCCGTTTATCAAGAACCTGCTGGTTCCCGGTGCCAATCCCGCGATTGCCGTCATCGGATTTCAGCTCGGTGCGTCCATGAGCCTGTCGAGCTTTATCACCGGCGGTATTTCCGGCATCTTGCTGGGCCTTGTCACGCTGTTTGTCGTCGGTCCCATCACCTTTGCGTTCGAGCGTCTGTGCGGCGGCAATGGCAAGGCCGCTGTGGCTTGCTCCACCATTGCCGGCACGGCTATGACCACACCGGTTGCCCTCGCCGAGGTCGCACCGCGTTACGCCGAGCTTGCGCCCACCGCGTACGCTCAGATCGCCACCGCCGTTATCATCACGGCGATCATGGCTCCGATTCTGACTGGCTGGGTCGACAAGAAGTTCTGCCAAGGCAAGGAGGATCTGTCGCCTGTCGGTGTCGAGGCCATCGAGGAGGCCGTCGCGACCGACATCGATGGCGAGTAGCAATCGATACCCATCAATGATTCCGGCGTGCAACTCGCGCCGTTTGAGCGCCCGAACGAGAGCTGTCTTGCAGTGACGTTCGGTCGCTCTGCTATTATTCCCCTTACCCCTGCGGAGTAGGGGGTGTTTGTTGCCCAGATTCGAATTGGGCGATTCTGGCCACTTGGATATTGAAGGGAGGGCGTCTAGTGGTAAAGGCACTCAAGATCGAGATATTCCTGCTATGCATGATTATTCTTATCGGACTTGCCGTACGAAGCCGTCGCTCCCTGTTCTCGAGCACCCAGCAGCTTTTGTTTAGCATGCTGGGCTACACGTCTGCTGCCTACATTTTCTTCGATATGATCTGGACGCTCTCGGACGGCGTGAGCACTCCTGTAGGCATCACGGCCAACTGGATTTCCAACGCGGTTTCGTTTTCGCTGTTCGCCATCGCGTGCCTCATTTGGTTTTTCTATTCCGAGACGATGCAGGGCTCACGGCTCCTGACCACGCCCTATAGGGTGGTACTTTTAACGTTGCCAACCGCATTGGTGGTCGTTCTGGCATTTACCAGCTACTGGACGCACGCTATGTTCTATATCGATGCGCGGGGCGTATATCGTCGCGGAGCGCTTTATATGATTCAGCCTATCGTTAGCTACTGCTACGTCATATATACGTCCTTGCATGCCTTTATTCAGGCTCGAAAAGTCGAAAGCCTGCAAAAGAAGGCCATTTATCGCACCCTCGCCTTTTTTGCGGTTCCCGCTCTGGTGGGCGGTACCTTTCAGATCGTATACTCGGTGCCTGGCCTTTGTGTCGGCATAATGATTAGCATGTTGCTGCTCTATATCATCTGCCAGGAGCAACTGATCTCGACTGACCCGTTGACTGGACTCAACAACCGCAACCGTTTTGAGACCTATATGCTGTCGCTCTTTTCAAATGTGGATCAGGCCGAAGATGTATATCTGCTTATGATGGACGCCGACGGCTTTAAGCAGATTAACGATCGCTATGGGCATGTGGAGGGCGACCACGCTCTTCAGGTCATATCCGCTGCGCTCAAAGAAGTCTGCTCGGCGTCTGGCGGCTTTATCGCACGTTATGGTGGCGATGAGTTCGCGGTGCTCCAAAAGGCAGTGGCGGAACAGGATATCATGCATCTGTGTGCGACAATCAACGATGAGCTCGCGCGCGCCGAGGTTCCGTATCTGTTGCGGATGTCCATCGGCTACGCACGGGTCGGTGATGGCGTCGATACCTGGCAAGACTTGCTTCGTGCTGCCGACGCGGAGCTCTACCGCGTAAAGCGCGAGAAGAAGAAAGCCGGCGCCCAGATACGCTAGAAAAAGGGCGCACGCTGACGGGCGTGGCGGCCCTCGGCTCTCCGATGTACTCCATTAAGCTAAAGCATGTGAACCCCCTCTGCTAAATAGGGGTAGTTCGTTAGACCTTTTTGGGCCTGTTGACGATGATGATGCCGCCGCAGACCAACAGCAGGGCAACAAGTACGGTAACAGGGCTCGTGCCAGCGCCCTCGCCGAGCAGCAGAGCGCTCAACAGTACGCCAAAGACTGGATTCATAAAGCCAAAGACCGACACACGGCTGACGGGGTTGACGGCAAGCAGACGCGACCATAGCGAGTACGCGACGGCGGAAATGAGTGCCATATAGATAATGAGTGCGATGGCGGGGATGATTGCGGTGGGGGAGAGCGCGCCACCCATCAAAAAGCCGATGGCGGTGAGGACCAGGCCGCCGACCAAGAACTGCCACCCGGCAAGCAAGACGCCGTCGTGCTTGCGCGAGAAGATGCCGATCAGGCAGGTCGAAAGAGCACCCGCGACAGTGGAGGCTAGGATAAAGCACTCGCCATCGAGCCTGAAGCCAAAGGTGCCATCTGCGCCCGAGAGGTTGACGAGCGCGACGCCGGCAAAGCCCAGCGCACAGCCAAGCACCTTGGCCGTATTGAGCTTCTCGGTGTGAAAAGCCAGGGCGGCAAAGAGGATTGCGAGGAAGTTGGCGCTGGCCTCGATGATGGAGCTCGACATGGCGCTGGCGCACGAGAGGCCCAGATAGAAAAAGAAGTACTGCCCGATAGTCTGGAAGAGCGACAACGTGAGGATGGGCTTGATGTCGCGCGCTTGCGGAACGAGCGGACGGCGCTGGGCTGCGCTCATGCCAACAATGACCAGCATGCCGGCAAGGGTGAAGCGCAGACCCGCGAAGAGCAGCTGCGAGGCGCTGTCGTGTGCGGGAATGCCAAAGAGGCCGTAGCCGATCTTGATGCAGGGAAAAGCCGATCCCCAGAGCGCGCAGCAGACGAGGCAGCCCAGGATGAGTCCGGGCAGGGTGGCGAGATACGGCTTGCGGCTTTCCATGATGTCCTTCCTGTATGCGCGAAGCAAAAAAGAACCCGCCACCGGATGTGTCGGTGGCGGGTGTTGTTACCCGAGGGGATTGTACCCGATGGGAAAGGTTTAAGCGAAGTAGGCCACGCCGCTCTCAAAGATCGGCATGAACTTATCGCCGGGGACATGCTCGGGCACGTTGCGGTACAGGTTGTCGCCGCGACGCTCGGCATGGCCCATCTTGCCCAGGACGCGGCCGTCGGGGCTCGTGATGCCCTCGATGGCGAGTGCGGAGCCGTTGGGGTTGACGGAGAGATCCATGCTGGGCTTGCCGTTCTCGCCCACGTACTGCGTGGCGACCTGGCCGTTGGCGATCAGCTGGGCGAGCACTTCGTCATTGGCGACAAAGCGGCCCTCGCCGTGGCTGATGGCGACGGTGTAGGGGTCGTCCAGGCTGCACTGCGACAGCCACGGGGACAAGTTGGACGAGATGCGGGTGCGCACCAGACGGCTCTGGTGGCGGCCGATGGTGTTGAACGTCAGCGTGGGCGCATCGGGCGTGGCGTCGACGATGTCACCGTAGGGCACCAGGCCGAGCTTGACCAGAGCCTGGAAGCCGTTGCAGATGCCCAGCATCAGGCCGTCGCGGGCCTTGAGCAGGTCGCGGACTGCCTCGGTGACCTCGGGAGCGCGGAAGAACGCCGTGATGAACTTGGCGGAGCCATCGGGCTCGTCGCCGCCCGAGAAGCCGCCGGGGATCATGACGATCTGGCTCTGGCGAATACGGCGGGCGAGCTCGTGGGTGCTCTCGGCGACGGCCTCGGGCGTGAGGTTGTTGATCACGAAGGTGTCGGCCTCGGCACCGGCGGCACGGAAGGCGCGGGCGCTGTCGTACTCGCAGTTGTTACCGGGGAACACGGGGATGATCACGCGCGGGCGGGCGATCTTGGCGCCGCCGTACACGTGGATATCCTTGGCGCGGAAGTCGATGGTCTCGACCTCGGGGGTCTCGCCGGCGCTGCGGTAGGCGAAGACGCCCTCGATGCCGCTCTCCCAGGCCTCCTGGAGCTTGGCGAGCTCGATGACCTCGGAGCCGGTGTCGATGACATAGCCCTCGACGGTGGTACCCAGGGGCTCGACGACAACGCCGTCGGCGACCTCGGGCAGCTCGGCGTCCTCGGCGAGCTCGACGATAAAGCTGCCGTAGAGCGGGGTGAAGAGGCTCTCTACGTCTACATCCTCGGCAAGCTCGATACCGATCTGGTTACCGACGCACATCTTAAAGAGGCTCTCGGCGCCGCAGCCGTAGCCGGGCGTGGAGATGGCCAGGGCGTTGCCGGTAGCAGTGAGCGCCTCGACGGCGTCAAACGCCGCGAGCAGCTGCTGGGCGTCGGGGCGGTAGTCCTCGCCATAGGTGGCGGGGGCGATGCGGACGACGCGGTGTGTCAGGCCCTTGAACTCAGGGGAGACGGCGCGCGCCGCGCGGCCCACGGCCACGGCGAAGCTGATCAGAGTCGGCGGAACGTTGAGCTCGCCGGCCTCGTCCTCAAACGAGCCGCTCATGGAATCCTTGCCGCCGATGGCACCGGCGCCCAGGTCGACCTGAGCCATGAGGGCACCCAGGACGGCCGCCATGGGCTTGCCCCAGCGCTCGGCCTCGGTGCGCAGGCGCTCGAAGTACTCCTGGAAGGAGAGGTAGGCGCGCTTGTGCTCAAAGCCGGCAGCCACGAGCTTGGCGATGGACTCGACCACGGACAGGTAGGCGCCCGCAAACTGGTCGGCTTCCATCAGGTAGGGGTTGAAGCCCCATGCCATGGCGCTCGCCGTGGTGGTCTCGCCGTCCACGGGGAACTTGGCGACCATGGCCGAGCTCGGGGTGAGCTGCGTCTTGCCGCCAAAGGGCATGAGCACGGTTGCGGCACCGATGGTGGAGTCGAAGCGCTCGGAAAGGCCCTTGTTGGAGGCGACGTTGAGGTCGGTGACAAGCGAGGTCATGCGCTCGGCGAGCGTGGTGCCGGCCCAGCTGGGCTGCCACACGCTACGGGCGCACACGTGGGCGACCTGGTGCTTGGGTGCGCCGTTGGAGTTGAGGAACTCGCGGGACAGGTCGACGATGGCGACGCCGTTCCAGGCCATGCGCATGCGCGGCTCGGCGGTAACCTCGGCGATAACGGTTGCCTCCAGGTTCTCCTCGGCGGCGTAGCCCATGAACTCCTCGACGTCACCGTCGGCGACGGCGCAAGCCATGCGCTCCTGGGACTCGGAAATGGCGAGCTCGGTGCCATCCAGGCCGTCGTACTTCTTGGTCACGGTGTCAAGGTCGACATACAGGCCGTCGGCAAGCTCACCCACGGCGACCGAGACGCCGCCGGCGCCAAAGTCGTTGCAGCGCTTGATCAGACGGCAGGCGTCGCCGCGGCGGAACAGACGCTGCAGCTTGCGCTCGACCGGGGCGTTGCCCTTCTGGACCTCGGCACCCGAGGTCTCGATGGACTCGGTGTTCTGGGTCTTTGAGGAGCCGGTAGCGCCACCGATGCCGTCACGGCCGGTGCGGCCGCCCAGCAGGATGATCTTGTCGGTGGGGGCGGGGCACTCGCGACGAACGTGGTTTGCCGGGGTGGCGCCCACGACGGCGCCAACTTCCATGCGCTTGGCCACGTAACCGGGGTGATAGAGTTCATTAACCTGACCGGTGGCAAGGCCGATCTGGTTGCCGTAGCTGGAGTAGCCGGCGGCAGCGGTGGTTACGAGCTTGCGCTGCGGCAACTTGCCCTCGAGCGTCTCGGAAACCGAGACGGTGGGGTCGCCGGCGCCGGTGACACGCATGGCCTGGTACACGTAGCTGCGGCCCGAGAGCGGGTCGCGGATGGCGCCGCCCACGCAGGTGGCGGCACCGCCGAAGGGCTCGATCTCGGTCGGGTGGTTGTGGGTCTCGTTCTTAAAGAGGAACAGCCAGTCCTGGTCCTCGCCATCGACATCGACCTTCACCTTGACGGTGCAGGCGTTGATCTCCTCGGACTCATCGACATCGGTCATGACTCCGGTCTTCTTAAGGTACTTGGCGCCGATGGTGCCCATGTCCATGAGGCAGACGGGCTTGGCGTCGCGACCGAGCTCGTGGCGCATCTCCATGTAGCGGTCGAAGGCCTGCTGCACCACGGCGTCATCGATCGTCACGTCATCCAGGACGGTGCCGAAGGTGGTGTGACGGCAGTGGTCGGACCAGTAGGTGTCGATCACGCGGATTTCGGTGATGGTGGGGTCGCGGTCCTCATCGCGGAAGTACTGCTGGCAGAAGGCGATGTCCGCCTCGTCCATGGCAAGGCCGCGCTCGGCGATAAAGGCGGCAAGGCCGGCCTCGTCGAGCTCGCGGAAACCGTCGAGCACTTCGACAGGCTGCGGCTCGGGTGTCTCCATGTACAGCGTTTCGGGCAGGTCGAGCGAGGCGATGCGCGCTTCGACGGGGTTCACCACGTAGTGCTTGATGGCTTCGATGGCGGCCTCGTCCAGGGCGCCCAAGATCATATAGACCTTGGCGGAGCGCACGGCAGGGCGCTCGCCCTGGCTGATGAGCTGCACGCACTCGCTGGCGGAGTCGGCGCGCTGGTCAAACTGGCCAGGCAGGAATTCGACGGCAAAGACGGCGTCATCGCTTGCGGGGAGCTCGTCGTAGGTCACATCGACCTGGGGCTCGCTAAAGACGGTCGGCACGCAGGAGCGGAAAAGCTCCTCGTCGATGCCCTCGACGTCGTAGCGGTTGATGATCCTCAGGGCCTCGATGCCCTTGATGCCGAGAATTTCGGTCAGCTCGCCCTTGAGCTGCTGAGCCTCGACGTCGAACCCGGGTTTCTTCTCCACGTAGATACGAGAGACCATTGGTTCCTGCCTTCCTGATCGGTTGGGCGTACGGTACGGTATGCGGCAGCGGTCGGTTTGCGGGGTCTGCCCTGCGGTCGCCTTGAGCCACATGTTTGTAAACCTCACTATGATACGACAGCTCGCGGCGCGTTGAGGACGGCGAGGGTGCTACAGTGAAGCGCAAACAAGAGAAAGGCATCACATGGCATTCGTTTCACTCGCCGTCATTGCACTCGTGGCCTTTGCGAGCCCTTTTATCGCCTCGGCGATTCCTGGAAAACCTGTTCCCGAGACGGTCTTTTTGCTCGTGTTCGGCGCGGTGCTGGGACCTCATATGCTCGGCGTCATCCATGTAGATGCCGAGGTCTCGCTCGTGTCGGAGCTCGGCCTGGCATTTTTGTTCCTGCTTGCCGGCTTTGAGATCGATCCCAAGAACATCACCGGCGTCGAGGGACGCTACGGTATGGCCACGTGGGTTGTGACATTTTGTATCGCCTGGCTTGCCGTACGCTTTACCCCGTGGTTCTCGGTCAGTCATTTCGACGGTATCGCCGTGACGCTTGCCCTTACTTCGACGGCGCTCGGCACGCTCGTGCCCATCATGCGTGAGCGCTCGCTCACTGGCACGCGTGTGGGCGACTCGATTCTCGCGTATGGCACCTGGGGCGAACTTGGACCCGTGCTTGCTATGTCGGTGTTGCTGTCTGCCCGCACTGGCATCCAAACGCTCGTAATCCTTGGCTTGTTTGCAGTGGTTTGCGTGTTGCTGGCCGTGGTTCCAAGCCGCTCCAAGCGCGTCGGCAGCCGCTTCTTTGCGTTTGTCGAGGAACGTGCCGATACCACGTCGCAGACCTTCGTGCGCCTGACGGTGCTCATCCTGGTCACGCTCGTGGCGTTCTCGGCCGTCTTTGATCTCGACATCGTGTTGGGTTCTTTTGCCGCCGGCTTTGTCCTGCGCTATATCATCCCCGAGGGCAACCATACGCTCGAGACCAAGCTCGACGGCCTGGCCTACGGCTTTTTGATTCCGGTGTTCTTTACCGTATCGGGCGCAAAGATCGACCTGACGGCCGTGGCGTCGCGCCCGGGCTTGCTCGCGGGCTTTATCGTGGCGTTGTTGATTATTCGTGCCGTGCCCATTCTTATCTCTATGAGCATTTGTCCTGCGACGCGCGATGTCTCGGCGTATGGCCGCATCACCGTGGCGCTCTACTGCACCACGGCGCTGCCGATCATCGTTGCCGTGACGAGCGTTGCCGTCAACGCGGGTGCGCTGTCGCAAGACATCGCGTCGGTTATGGTTGCTGCCGGCGCCATCACGGTGTTCTTGATGCCATTGCTCGCGCAGCTCTTCTACCGCGTGGTCGACGCCGCACCGGTCGCCGCCGTGGCAGAGGTTGCCGAGCATCCATCCGATGCGCTCGACATCTTGCGCGCTCACCACGATTTGGCGAGCCTGCTCGCACGCGAGCACGAGCTGCTGACTTCGCATGGCCATGGTCGCGTATTCGAGGGCCTGCCTACGCTCGATACGATTGCCGAGCGTCTTTCTGCCGAGGCGGCGAGCGGCCACATCGATGCCCGCATCGTGGACGCGGCGCACCTGCTTGCCGATAAGACCTATGGAGACGAGGTCGACCCGTCCGAGCTGACCCAGCGCGAGCGTCGCCGCCTGGAGCGCGCCAAGCTCGCCGTACGCGAATACCGCCGCCGCATGCTGGAGCTCTATGCGAGCGATGAAGCCCAGGACGACGACGGCAAATAACGAGATGCTTCCCTAGGGGAAGGCGCGTCCCACTTTAAAGACCCGAAACGGGATGCAGTTTCCGAAACGGGGGCCGTTGGGAAACTGTGTCCCGGAATGGGCGCTCAGAGCGGGATGCAGTTTCCGCGAGAGGCTCGTTAGGGAAAGCGCATCCCATTCTGAGCCGGAATTATGAGACGCAGTTTCCTTTTCGAATAGAAGAAGGCGCGCTGCCTGCGGTTGATGCAGGCAGCGCGCCTTTTGCGTTGAGCTCTGTTGAGGTTCGAAGCCGAAACTTTCGACCTTTAGGAGCGGGCTGCTCCGTCGACGGGGAGGATGGCGCCCGTGACATAGGAGGACATGTCGCTCGCCAGGAAAACAAAGGCGTTGGCGACATCCTCGGGCTCGCCCATGCGACCGAGCGGAATAGTGGCGATGATGGGCTTGATGACCTCTTCGGGCAGGTTGGCGACCATATCGGTCTTGGTTACGCCTGGGGCAACGGCGTTGACGCGGATGCCCATGGGGGCGAGTTCGCGCGAGAGCGACTGGACCATGCCGTTGACGGCAAACTTGGACGTGGGGTAACCGACGCCGGAGGGCTGGCCGTACTTGGCGACCATCGAGCTTGTGGTAGTGATGGTGCCGCCGTGGCCGGCCTCGGTCATGATCTTGGCGGCAGCTTGGTGACCGTTAAAGACGGCGACGACGTTGAGGTCCATGACCTTTGCGAACTCCTCGGCCGTATAGTTAAGGAGCGGCGAGCGCTGGGAGATGCCGGCATTGTTGACGACCGTGTCCAAGCCGCCCATGTCGGCGGCAGCCTGGGTAAAGGCCTCGGTCACGGCTTCGAGCGAGGTGATGTCGCAGGAGCGGCCCCAGACCTTGGCGTCGGGATAGGCGGCTGCCAGCTTCTCAACGGCCGCGTCGGCAGTCTCCTGGCGCGAGCCAAAGACAGTGACGGCAGCGCCTTCCTCGATAAAACGGCAGGCGATGGCATAGCCGATACCGCGCGTGCCTCCGGTGATGATTGCTTTCTTGCCCTCGAGCAACATGGTGCTTCCTCTCATCGCGGGCGGACATTCGCAGCACAGCGTAGCGGTAGCCGGAATCGGTCGCGTTTGCATATCGGTGAACGGTAGCCCGCGTTACCGATGAGCGGCTCGCGCAAATATGCTCTGCCGTTGTGCTTAGGGCGGGTGACAAAAGGGCTCCCGTCCCACATCGGACGGGAGCCCTCAAGGCGCGTATTGCTAGGCGAGCGTTGGGTTAGTTGGCCATAACGCCTTCGGTCCAGGCCTCGACGTCCTCGATACGCAGGACGTTGGCGACTTCGGCCACGCAGTCGACGCTGGCAAGCTCGGCGGCGGCAGCCTGGACGTCCTTCTCGAGCGCGCGGTGCGTCAGGAAGATGACCGAGCAGGCATCGCTGACGCCCGACTTGCCGTCCTCGACCTGGTTGATGAGCGAGATCGAGATGTTGTGCTTGGCAAAGATGTCGACCGTCTCGGACAGGGCGCCCACGCGGTCGGCGACCTTCAGGCGCACATAGTACTTGGTCTGGAGCTCGTCCATGGGCTTAAAGGTGAGGTTGTGGCCATAGGGCTCAATCTCGGGCAGCGGAGCCACGCCACGGCTGATCTGCTCGGAGAGCGACAAGATATCGCCCACGACGGCGCTCGCGGTGGGGAAGGAGCCTGCGCCCGCGCCGTAGAACATGGTCTCGCCCACGGCGTCGCCTACCACGTAGACGGCGTTCATGGCGCCGTTGACCTTGGCAAGCATATGGTCTGCCGGGATGAGCGTGGGATGCACGCGAACGTCGACGCCGGCGTCGGTGTTGCGGGCGATGCCCAGCAGCTTGATGGTGTAGCCGAGCTCGCGGGCCTGGGCGATGTCCTCGGCGCCGATGGTACGGATACCCTGCTGGTACACATCGTCGGTGGTAACGCGGGTGCCAAAGCCGATGGAGGCGAGGATGGCCGTCTTGCTGGCGGCGTCGAAGCCGTCGACGTCTGCGGACGGGTCGGCCTCGGCATAGCCCTTGGCCTGGGCGTCGGCGAGCACGTCAGCGTAATCGGCGCCCTCGGCGTCCATGCGCGACAGGATATAGTTGGTGGTGCCGTTGAGGATGCCGGCGATGGTCAGGATCTTGTTGCCCACCAGGTCGTGCTCGAGCGTGCTGACGATGGGGATGCCGCCACCGCAGCTGGCCTCGCACTTAATCTGCACGCCGCACTCACGCGCCTTCTCGGCGAGCGTCTCGACATGACGGCCCAGCAGGGCCTTGTTGGCAGAGACGACGTGCTTGCCGTTCTCGAAGGCGGTGGTGAAGATCTCGGTCGCGGGGTGCTCGCCTCCGATGAGCTCGACGACGATATCGACGGCTGGGTCGGTGACGACATCATGCCAGTCACTCGTAAAGGCCTCGCGCTCAATACCGGCTGCTTCGGCCTGCTCCCAGGCAAGCGCGCAGGCGCGGGTCAGCTTAAGGTCGATGCCGTAGGCGGCCAGGTACTCATCGTGGTGGCTCTTAATCAGGCGGGCCACGCCGCCGCCGACGGTTCCCAGACCGATGAGGCCGACGTTCACGGTGCGCAGGGGTTCGCTCATAGATAGCTCCTTCGTGCATCTTATGGATGGATTAACCGCTTAAAGGTTGAGTGCATTCTAGCGTGAACCGAGGGCGCGTGCTCGCCAGGCAACAGGAGTCGCACAAAACGGCACCCCCGAAACGCTGCGGAAACATTGGAAACATGCTCGCTACAAACGGAACTCCGTAACAAACTGTCAACGTTTGCGCCATAAGGTTTGCCCTGTACCGCAAGACGGCCGCACCGCGGCCAGCGAAAAAGGGGGACACCATGTTTAGCATCAACAGCACACTCAGCCGTAGGAACTTCCTTGCCGGCGCCGCCGCGCTCGGCAGCACCGTCGCGCTTGCCGGCTGCTCCTCGGGTGGCTCGGATGGCGGCTCCGCTGATGACGGCAAGTCTTTCAAGATCGGTGTCATCGGCCCTCTGACCGGCGCCGCGGCAACCTATGGCGTCTCGGCCGAGAAGGGCGCTAAGCTCGCTGCCAAGGATTTCTCGACCAAGGACCTCAAGCTCTCGCTTAAGTCCGAGGACGACGTCGCCGACGGCGAGAAGGCCATCAACGCCTTCAATACCCTGTGCGACTGGGGCATGCAGGCGCTCGTCGGCCCCGTCACCACCGGTGCCGCCGTTGCCGTCTCGGGCGAGATTGCCGACGACATGCTCATGGTCACGCCTTCTGCATCGTCGCTCGACGTCACCAAGGACAAGACCACGGTCTTCCAGGTCTGCTTCACCGACCCCACCATGGGCACGAGCGCTGCGAAGTTCTTGGCCGAGAAGTACGCAGACGCCAAGATCGCCCTGTTCTACAACTCCGGCGATACGTACAGCTCGGGCGTCGCCGATGCCTTCGCCGAGCAGGCCAAGGAGTCCAAGCTCGATATCGTCGATACCGAGACCTTTAAGGACGACTCCTCCACGAGCTTTACCAACCAGCTGACCAAGGCCAAGGAGGCCAGCGCCACGCTCATCTTCGCGCCGATCTACTACACGCCGGCGTCCGTCCTGCTCAAGAACGCCAAGGACATGGGCTATGACATGACGCTCATGGGCACCGACGGCATGGACGGTCTGCTCTCTGTGGAGGGCTTCGACACCTCGCTTGCCGAGGGCGTGCTGCTCATGACGCCGTTCTCCGCTGACGACGAGAAGAACGCCGACTTCGTCAAGGCATATAAGGACGCCTACGACGAGACGCCCAACCAGTTTGCCGCCGATGCCTATGACTGCGTCCATGCGATTGTCGAGGCTATCGATAAGGCAGACATCGACATCACGGCCGACGGCGCCGACATTGCCGGCGATCTTGCCAAGGCCATGCGCAAGATCAAGATCGAGGGCCTGACGGGCGAGCTCACGTGGAACGACGAGGGCCAAGTCGAGAAGCCCGCTACAGCCTATGTGATCCAGGACGGCAAGTACATCGCCGCCTAAGTGCGCATAAAGCGCTACCGGTGAGGCTGTTTTAATCAGGGCAGGGACGCTTGTAACAGAATGGAAACATTACTTTCACACAATAAAGTGGCTAAACTGCATAAACCAATAGAAATACGCATAATTATGGATAAACGGACAAAACAAAAGAAAAGTTGAAATAATCGCCACTTTTCTCAACTAAAGCGTCTACTATTTTGCGAACGCCGAACACGGCGAAGGATGGCCTGTTGGGTAACCGAAACCCGACGAGATTTGAGAGGAGAGCCGCATGTCGAGCCTCACCGGTAAGTCATTGAACCCTGTTATGAATCGCAGGAGCGTTATCGCGAGCGCAGCAGGTCTGGGGGCGATGTCTATTCTAGCTGGCTGCTCCTCCAACGGCGGCGACAGCGGTTCCGCTTCGGGCGACGCTTCGTTTAAGATCGGCACCATCGGCCCGCTGACCGGCGCCAACGCGTCCTACGGCAAGTCCGTTACCCAGGGTGTCGAGCTTGGCTGCAAGGATTTCTCGACCAAGGAGCTGCCGCTTGCCAGCAAGGCCGAGGATGACCAGGCCGACGGCGAGAAGGCCGTCAACGCCTTTAACACCCTGCTCGACTGGGGCATGCAGGCCCTCGTCGGCCCGACCACCACGGGTGCGTCGGTTGCCGTTGCCGCCGAGTGCGGTAACGACCCCGAGACGTTCATGATCACTCCGTCCGCGTCCTCCGAGGACGTCACCAAGGGCAAGGATTGCGTCTTCCAGGTTTGCTTTACCGATCCCAACCAGGGCGTCAACGCTGCCAAGTTCCTGGCGCAGAAGTATGCGGACGAGAAGTTCGTGCTGTTCTATAACTCCGGCGACGCCTATTCTTCGGGCATCGCAGATTCCTTTAAGGTTCAGGCCGCTAAATCCAAGCTCGAGATTGTTGACGAGGAGACCTTTAAGGACGACTCCGCCACGAGCTTTACCAACCAGCTCACCAAGGCCAAGCAGGCCGGCGCTACCATGATCTTTGCGCCGATCTACTACACGCCGGCGTCCGTCCTGCTCAAGAACGCCAAGGACATGGGCTA